>DATMKZ010000015.1:0-2101 GCA_035570795.1 Rhizomicrobium sp. | reverse complement strand
CAAGCCGTGGAAGAGGGAGCGCGAGGGCCGGCCGTTCAGCACCTCGGCGCTGGCCTTCTCGGAAAGCTGGACGGAGCCGCGTTAAGTTCTTGCTGAAGCGCGCGATCATGTTCTTCCGGACCGCGGGCGTCCCGCCCGCTCATGATCATGAGCGAGCGAGACGCTCGCGGTCCAGGAGGCTATGAGCTCTTGGGCATGAAGCCGGCCGCCTTGGCGAGCTCCGTGTAGCTCGCCCGCCGCACTTCCTCGTCGTAGGTCCAGGTGACGACGGCCATCTCGTCGACGCCGACGCGCGTCTTGAGCGCCTCGATGCGGGCCGCGACCTCGGGGCCGGTGCCGACGAAGGAGTCCTGGCGGAACCGTTCGATGCGCGCCTGGTCGTATGGGGCGAGCGCCGCGGCAGCAGCTTCGGGCGACTCGAGCGGTCCCAGGATTCCCCGATCGCGATGCATGCGCGACAAGACACGCGAGGTGAAATGGTACTGCGCCTCTTCCATCGTCGGGGCGGCCAGCGCCCAGACGCAGAGCGCCGCGTGCGGCTCGGGATGGCGCGCGCTCGGCCGGTAGCTCTTCTTGTAGAGCTCGATGGCGCGCTCGCCGCCCGCGCCGTCGCTGAAGAACCAGGCGTAGCAGTAAGGCAGGCCGAACAGGGCGGCGACCTGGGCGCCGTAGTCGGAGCTGCCGAGGATCCACACTTCCGGCGCCGTCGCGCCCTGCGGATAGGCCTGCACGGCGGCGAAGGGATGGCGCTCGACCAGCGGCTCGTTGTGCACCCAGGCGATCAGGTCGCGCACGTCGGCGGGAAAATGCTCGGGCCGCTCGTTGGCCGCGGGGTTGAGCGCGAAGGCGGTGCGCCCGTCCGAGCCCGGCGCGCGGCCGAGCCCGAGGTCGATGCGGCCGGGCGCCAGCGCGTCGAGCACGCGGAACACCTCGGCCACTTTGAACGGCGCGTAGTGCGGCAGCATGATGCCGGCGCTGCCGATCCGGATGTGCGCCGTGGTGGCCGCGATCGCGGCGATCACGATCTCCGGCGCGGTGCCGACGATGGTCGGATGGTTGTGATGCTCGGAGACCCAGAAACGGTCGTACCCCAGCGCCTCGCAGTGGCGGGCCAGCGCCACGGTGTTGCGGATCGACTGATCGTGCGGGCGGCCGGCGACGGCGATCGACTGATCGAGAACGGAAAGACGCATTGTGAAGACAGATGGGTTGCGGAGGCTAATCCGGCAAGCCCGCCATCTGGTACAGGGCGGCCAGCAGCGGACTGGGCGTCGTGAGCGCGCCGAACGCCGTCTTGAAGATCATCGTGATCTCGCCCCGTCGGTAGATGTGGCTGAGCGCCGTGTCGACGGCGAGACGGAAATCCGGATCGCCGCGCCGCAGCGCCAGCGCGATCGGCTCGATGCTGAGATAGGTCTCGGCCATCAAGAGGCCGGCGGCCTGCTTCTCCTTGCGCAGCAGGAACGTGAGGGTGGCGCGGTCGGCGAAGTAAGCCGAGACGCCGCCGTTCTCGACCAGCTCGATGCCCTCCTGGTTGGTCTTGACCAGCACGATGTCGGCATTGATCCTGGTGCCGGTGAGCGCGCGGCGCAGCTCCTGCTCGGTGGTGGTGCCGGGCAGCACGGCGACCTTCTTGCCGGCGAGCAGCTTGACGTCGCGCGGCCCGTCGGGGCGGATCACGAAGCTGGCGCCGTCGATGAAGATCGGAATCGAGAAGTCGACGGTCTGCCGTCGCGACAGGGTCGCCGTCGCCGACTCGCAGAGGAGATCGGCCTTGTTGGCGGTGATGGCGTCGAAGCGGTTCTGCGAATTGACCGCGACATAGACGATCTTCATGTCGGGGATCTTGAGTTGTTCCTTCATCTTGTCGAACACGGCGCGGCACAGCTCGACGGAATAACCCTGGGGATCGGAATTGGGCGGGCTGCCGGGAACGATGTAGGAAAAGGGCGGCGCATCGGGGTCGTAGGCGATGCGCATCGTCTTGCTGTCGCGCATCTGGTCGAGCGTTCCGGCCGGGGCGTCGCCGGCAAACAGCGCGCCGCTCGCCAGCGCCAAGGCACCGAGCGTCTTCGACATCGAACCCATGGTCTCGTCCCCC
>DATMKZ010000014.1:0-13300 GCA_035570795.1 Rhizomicrobium sp. | reverse complement strand
ACGGCATGCGCCGCGCCGGGCGGCTGGCGGCGGAGGTGCTGGACCTCCTGGTGCCCGAGGTGAAGCCGGGCGTCACCACCGAATATCTCGACAAGCTTGCCTACGACTACGTCGTCGCCCATGGCGGCGTGCCGGCGTGCCTGGGCTATCGCGGCTACCGCCACACCACCTGCACCTCGATCAACCACGTCGTCTGTCACGGCATCCCGAACGACAAGCCGCTGCGCGACGGCGACATCGTCAACATCGACGTCACGGTGATCGTCGACGGCTGGCACGGCGACACCAGCCGCATGTACCTGGTGGGCGACGTCAAGCTGAAGGCCAAGCGGCTGGTCGACATCACCTATGACGCGATGATGCGGGGCATCGCCGTCGTCAGGCCCGGCAACACCACCGGCGACATCGGCCATGCCATCCAGAGCTTCGCCGAAGGGCAGGAGCGCTGCGCCGTGGTGCGCGATTTCTGCGGCCATGGGCTCGGGCGCATCTTCCATGCACTTCCCAACATCGTGCATTATGGCAAGCCGGGTCACGGCATCGGCCTCAAGCCCGGCATGTTCTTCACCGTCGAACCGATGATCAATCTCGGCGGCTATGGCGTAAAAGTCCTCAATGACGGCTGGACGGCCGTGACTCGCGACCGTTCGCTTTCCGCCCAATTCGAGCATTCCGTGGGTGTCACCGAAGATGGCGTCGAAATCTTCACCCGCTCGCCCAAGGGCTGGGACAAGCCTCCCTACGCCTGAGACGGGCGGCGCCGGACCGGCGCTGGCCGACATGGGCCGGCTGTTCGCGCCCGCGCAGCAGAATACGAGCCGGACCCCGGAGCATCAGCTTGGCCATCGCGAGCGCCTGCGGCTGCGCTTCCTCGAAGGCGGCGCCGGCGCCATGCCCGATTACGAGATGATGGAGCTGGTGCTGTTCGCGGCCATCCCGCGGCGCGACGTCAAGCCGCTGGCCAAGGCGTTGATCGCGCGGTTCGGCGGCTTCGCGGAGGTCATCGCGGCGCCGCGCGCGCGTCTGCTGGAAGTGGACGGCATCGGCGAAGCGGTGGTGACGCAACTCAAGATCGTCGAAGCCGCCGCGCTGCGCCTGTCGCGTTCCAAGATGCTGGGCAAGCCGGCGCTCAGCTCCTGGGCGGCGCTGATCGACTACTGCACGGCGGCCATGGCGCGCAGCCCGCACGAGGAATTCCGCGTCCTGTTCCTCGACCGCAAGAACATCCTGATCGCCGACGAGGTGCAGACGCGCGGCACGATCGATCACGCGCCGGTCTATCCGCGCGAGATCGTCAAGCGGGCGCTCGAGCTCGGCGCCAGTGCCCTCATCCTGGTGCACAACCATCCCAGCGGCGACCCGACGCCGAGCCGCGCCGACATCGATATGACGCGCGAGGTCAGCGCCGCCGCCAAGGCGCTGAAGATCGCGGTGCACGACCACCTGGTGGTCGGCCGCATCGGGCATGCGAGTTTCAAGGCCCTGGGGCTTCTTTGAGCGTACCTTTTGCGCGCATTGCGTTGCGTTCGCTTGAGACGGAACGGAACACCAAACGGAAAAGGGGATCCTCATGATCAATGCCGTGATGCCGGTCTATGACGGCTGCGACCTGCTCGACGTCGCAGGTCCGTACGAATTCTTCCGCTGGGCCGGTTACAGCATACGCATGGTGGCGGAGCGCAAGGGCACCGTCACCTGCAGCGGAGGCGTCAAGATCACGGTTGACGCGACCTATGCCGACGCCGGCAACGACAACGCCTTCTTCTGGCTGCCGGGCGGCAGCCCCGACGCCATCGCGGCCATGCAGCAAAGCACGGCGATGCAGAGCTTCCTCAAGACCCAGGCCGAGACCGTGCGTTACCTTGCCTCGGTCTGCAACGGCGCGCTTATCCTGGCGCAGACCGGGCTGCTGGACGGTTTCGAGGCGACGACGCACTGGGCGTTCCTGCCCTGTTTCGCGCGCTATCCCCAGATCATGGTCGCGCCCGGCCATCCGCGCTTCGTCATCGATCGCAACCGGATCACCGGCGGCGGCATTTCGTCGGGGCTCGACGAATCGCTCGAGATCATCAAGCTGGTCTCCGGAGCAGACCAGGCGCGCTACGTTCAGCGGACGACGCAATACTACCCCGACCCGCCGGTGCACAGCACCATCCCGGTGTCGACAAGCTGCCCGGTGCCGACCTGAAGGCATTAGCGCCGCTTTAAGCATTCGCTTCCACCCTGCCCCGCCAACGCTGATATAGTGCGTCGGAATCGGGGACTTCCATGCTGCGTTTCGTTGTCCGGGAGGCCGCAAGAACGGGTCTCAGCCTGCTGGGCGCAGCGCTGCTGGCGGCGGCGATCTCGGCGCTGGCGGCACCCCATGCCGGCGACGGCACCTGGTCGTTTCTCGTCGCCTGGGGCCGGACGCTGGACGCTTTCGTGCACCTGGATTTCGGCCGCAGCTCGATCAGCGGCGGCGCCGCGCTGGACGAGCTCGGCGCCCATCTGCCGCTGACGCTGGGGCTGGTCGCGGAAGGCTTCGCGGTGGCGCTGATCGTCGGCATTCCGGTCGGCTTTCTGTTCGGCGCCGGGCCGGCGCGGCGCGCCGCGGCGCCGCTGATCCAGATCGTCTCGGCGGCGCCGATCTTCTGCGCCGGGCTGGCGCTCGCCTATGTCGCGGCGAACCTGCTGCATTGGCCCGTGCCGCTCGACAACGGCATCACTTCGGGTCTCGTCCTGCTGCCGCGCACCGTCAGGGCCTTCGAGATCGCGTTGCTGCCGGTCCTGACGGTCGGGCTCGCCGGCGCCGCGGCGGCGCAACTCGCGCTGCGCCGGGGCGGTGCGGCCGGCACCGCGCAGCCCTGGCGGACGCAGCTGCACCGGATGGGACTGCCGGTCTGGGAGATCGAGACCGTCTATGGCGTGCCGCGAATCCTGGGCGGCCTGCTGTCGGGACTCGGCGAGGTCATGCTGGCGCTGCTGTCGGCGGCGGCGGTGGCGGAATGGGTGTTCAACTATGCCGGCGCCGCCGACCTGTTCGTGAAGTCGGTGGCGCTGCACGACTGGGCCATCGTGGCGCCGATCCTGCTGAGTTTCGCGGGGCTGACGCTGGTCGCCGATTTCATCGGGCGCTGCGCCGCGCGGCCGCTGGCCGATCCCGGAGTACGGCAATGACGCGCGCCTCCGTGTCGCTGCGACCCAGCACGCGGTCGCTGCACGCGATCCTGCGCGTCGTGGGCTGGATCGGGCTGGGGCTGATCGCGGTGGCGGTGAGCCTGTCGGATTTCCTCGCCAGCGCGCCGGCCGATGCGACCGGCATCGGCCCGCTGCTGGCGGCGCCGTCGGCGGCACTGCGCTTCGGCAGCGACATGCTGGGACGCGACATGCTGAGCGAGACGCTGCACGGCCTCAGCGCCACGGTGCGCGCCGCGCTGCCCGCGACGCTCGTCACCCTCGTCGCCGGCGCCCTGTTCGGTTTCGTCGCGGCGCGGCTACCGCGGCCGCTGGCCGAGGCGCTTCGCGGCATCGGCGGCATCCTGGCGTCGCTGCCGGCGCTGCTGCTGGCGGTGCTGTTCATCGGCCTGACGGCGCGCGGCTGGGCCGGGGTGGCGGCCGGCCTCTCAGCGGCGCCGTTCGCCTTCGTGCGGGCCTTCGAGCGCGCCCGCGAGCAGGAGCGCGCCACGCATTCGGAATATGCCCGTGCCACCGGCATCTCCGCCGCCACGCTGCTGCGCCGCGATCTCGTCTACGAGTTCAGCGACTCGATCCTGTCGAGCGCGGCGCGCGCCCTGGCGGCAGTTTCGATCGTCCTGTCGACGGTGAGCTTCCTCGGCTTCGGCGCGGTGCCGCCGCATCGCGACCTGGGCCTGATGATCGCCGCCTCCAAACTCTATTTCCTGCATGCCTGGTGGACGGCGGCGTTCCCGGCGCTGGCGCTGACCGTCCTGATCCTGTTCGCGCGGCTGGCGGCCGGTCTCGACGAAGGCGAGCGGGCATGAGCGAGGCGCGCCCGATCGTCGACGTCCACGAACTCAGCGTCGCACATGGCGGCGTGCTCGAACTCGACAAGCTGTCGTTCAAGCTTGCGTCCGGCGAGACGCTGGTCGTGCTGGGCGATGCCGACAGCGGCAAGGACGCGTTGCTGCGCGTGCTGGGCGGCTTTGCCGAGCGCGGCGACGAGATTTCGGGAACGATCCGCAGCGGCGACGGCCCCGCGCAACCGCCCGCCAGGCGCGTCCGGCCGGCGGGTCGCACGGTCTATCTCGCGAGCGCCGCCGAAGCGCCGCTCAATCCCAATGCCAGCATCGTCTCGCAGCTTTCGCGCGTGGTGGCGCGGCGACACGGCAGTCCGCGGGCCAGCGCGCGCGAGGAATTGCGCATCGCGCTGGGGCGCTTTCCCGGCGCGCCGTCCTTCGCCGCGCTGAGCCGCAAGCCGGGCGAGCTGGATGCCATGGACCTCAGCTGGGCGCTGCTGGCGGCGGCCATCGCGCAGGCGCCGGACCTGCTCGTCGCCGACCACGCCTTCGCGGACCTGACGCCGCGCGCGATCAAGACCATCGTCGCGGCGCTGCTGGCGGAGCAGAAGCGGCTGGGTTTCGCGCTGCTCTACGCGGCGCGCGGCCTGAAGACCGCGGCGCATCTGAAGAGCCGGGTCATCGTGCTGCGCCAGGGCAAGGTGATCGAGGAAGGCGCCTTCGAAAGGCTGGCGAGCGGCCAGAGCCACGCCTATACGCGCAGCCTGTTCAAGGCGATCCCCAAGCTCACCGACGCGCCGCCGTCGCGCAGCGCGACGCGCGGCGAGCCGCTGCTGCAGGTCCAGGCGCTGGATCTGCGCAGCCCCAGGGACAAGGGCCCGCGCCTGCGTGACGGCATTTCCTTCGAGCTCAGACGCGGCGCCTCGCTGGCGCTGATCGGCGAGGAGGGCTCGGGCCGGCGCGCCCTGGTGCGCGCCCTGCTCGGCCTCGACCCCATCGCCGGCGGCCGCGTCGTGCTCGACCAAGTCGACATGAGCATCCTGTCGGCGCCGATGACCTCGCGCCTGCGCCGCCGCATCGCCTTCGTCACCGGCGCCGACGACGCGCTCGATCCGCGCATGACGCTGTGGGACACGGTGGACGAACCCCTGCGCGCGCATCTGCGCCTGCCGCGCGACATGGTGGCGGGACACCGCGAGACCGCACTGAAGCGTGTCGGCCTGGCCAGTCACGACGGCCGCCGCGCCGTCGCGACGCTGTCGCCGTTCGACAAGCGCCGGCTGCAGGTGGCGCGCGCCATCGTCAGCGCGCCGTTCCTCGCCGTGATCGACGAGCCCTTGCGCGGCCTGGACGCCTTTGCGCAGTCGATCCTGACCGAATTGCTGGAGGATTTCCGCCGCCAGGAGGGGCCGGCCTTCCTGGTCATCACCGCCGACGTCGGCGTCGCCCAGGTGCTGGCCGAGGACGCCATGTTCTTCAAGGACCGCAAGGTGGTGGAGCGGGGCGCCCTGCGCGATATCCTGAGGAATCCCAAGGACGAGGAAACTCGCCAACTGATCGAAGCCGCCCTGCCCGCGACGTTGTGAGCGGCCTTGCCGCGGCGTGGATTTTCGCGAGGGCCGGACCTATAAGACGGAGCAACGCTCCGGTCCCATCCGATGATCCCCCGCTACGCCCGCGCCGAGATGGTTTCGCTCTGGTCGGACGACACCAAATACCGCATCCATTTCGAGATCGAGGCGCATGCCGCCGATGCGCTGGCAGAGCTGGGCGTCATCCCCAGGGACGCCGCCGCCGAGATCTGGCGCAAGGGCAACGCCGCCAGGATCGATCCCGACCGCATCGTCGAGATCGAGAAGGAAACGCGGCACGAGACACTCGCCTTCACCGCGCATCTGGCGGAGCTGATCGGCCCGGCGGCGCGCTTCGTGCATCAGGGGCTTACGTCATCGGACGTGCTGGACACGACGACATCGGTGCAGCTGGCGCGGGCGACGGACATCCTGATCGCGGATGTCGACCTGTTGCTGGCCGCCTTGAAGGCGCGGGCGCTGGAGCACAAACACACCCCGACCATCGGGCGCACGCACGGCATTCATGGCGAGCCCACGACGTTCGGGCTGAAGCTCGCGGGCTTTTATGCCGAGTTCGCCCGCAACAGGGCGCGGCTGGTCGCGGCGCGCGCGGAGATTGCGACCTGCGCCATCTCGGGCGCGATGGGGACGTTCGCCAATATCGATCCGCGCGTGGAAGCGCATGTCGCGGCCAAGCTCGGCCTCACGGTCGAGCCGGTGTCGACGCAGGTGATTCCGCGCGACCGTCACGCCGCGTATTTCACCACGCTCGCGGTGGTGGCGAGTTCGCTGGAGCGGCTGGCGACCGAAGTGCGGCATCTGCAGCGCACCGAAGTCCTGGAGGCGCAGGAGTTCTTCGCGGAGGGCCAGAAAGGCTCGTCGGCGATGCCGCACAAGCGCAACCCGATCCTGAGCGAGAACGTGGTCGGACTGGCGCGCATGGTGCGGTCCTATGCGCTGCCGGCGCTGGAGAACGTGGCGCTGTGGCATGAGCGCGACATGTCGCATTCGTCGGTCGAGCGCTTCATCGCGCCGGACGCCACGATCACGCTGGACTTCGCGCTGGTGCGCATGGCGGGGGTGATCGAGAAGCTGCTGATCCGCGCCGACCGCATGAAGCAGAACCTCGAGTCGACGCACGGCATCATTTATTCCCAGCGCGCGCTTCTGGCGCTGACGCAGGCGGGGATCGAGCGCGAGGCGGCGTACAAACTCGTGCAGGGCAACGCCATGCGCGCCTGGGCCGGCGAAGGCACGCTGCTGGAATTGCTCAAGGCCGATCCCAATGTGGCGAGCGTAGTGCCGGCCAGGGATCTCGAAGCAATGTTCGACCTCGATTACCACACCAGGGAAGTCGATACGATTTTCAGCCGCGTGTTCGGCTGACATGGCCGATGCCGGGGCGCATTTCTACGAGCCGTCGAACGGCCACGGCCTCAGGCACGACCCGCTCAACGCCATCGTCGCGCCGCGGCCCATCGGCTGGGTCTCGACGGTCGACGCCGAGGGCCGGCGCAACCTCGCGCCCTACAGTTTCTTCAACGCGTTCAATTACCGTCCGCCGATCGTCGGCTTCGCCAGCATCGGGCGGAAGGACAGCCTCGCCAATGCCGAGGCCACCGGCGAATTCGTATGGAACCTGGCGACGCGCCCGCTGGCCGAGGCGATGAACGCGACGTCGGCGACGCTGCCGCACGGCGTCGACGAATTCGAGATCGGCGGCCTGACGCCGGCGCCGAGCCGGAAGGTGGCGCCGTTCCGGGTGCTGGAAAGCCCGGTCAATTTCGAGTGCCGCGTGTCGCAGATTGTCCAGCTGCTGGCCGCGGACGGCACGAAAATCGAGACCTGGGTCGTGTTCGGCGAGGTCGTCGCGGTGCACATCGCGCGCGAACTGATCGTCGATGGCGTATACCGCAGCGAGGCGGCGCGTCCGATCGCACGGCTGGGCCGCATGGGCGACTATGCCGAACTCAGGGCCGATGCCATGTTCGAGATGAAACGACCGCGTTAAGAGGGACAGCGCATGATCTCCGCGAAACTCGCCTATCGCATCAGCCTTGCCGGCGCGATCGTCGTCGTGCTGCTGACGCTCTACAGCCTGTTCCAGCCGCCCCTGGTCGCCTGCGGCGGCCTCGCGAAAGGCTATGCGCCGGTGATCGCCGAGGAACTGGCGCGCAGCGTCGGAGATCTGCAGGCGATCTTCGGCGATGGCGCCGGCGCCTGCCGGGCCACGCTCGCGCACCAGCTGTTCGTCACCACCTGGATCGATTGCCTGGTCTTCGTGCCGGCCTATGGCGTGTTCCTGCTGTTCTTCTTCCTCGCCATGGTGCCGCGCGACGACCGCTCGGCGCTCATCGGCTTCGTCCTGTCGGCGCTGGCGGTGATCGGCGACTATGTCGAGAACATCTGCCTGTTCCAGATCACGGCCGCGCCCGACACGGCCGGATTTTCTCTCGCGGTGCTTCCCTTCGCGACCGGCCTCAAATGGCTGGCGCTGGGCCTTGCCGGCGCGGTCGGCGGCACGATCCTGATCCAGTCGGGGCGGCTCAACTATCCCGCGGCGGCGCTGTGCGCGCTCGGTTTCCTCGGCACCGTGCTTGCCATCGCCAATCCGCACCTGTTCGGCAGGTATGCGTCCGGCGCCGTGGCGCTGTCCTGGCTCGTATTCCTGATCGTCGACACCCGCCAGGCGCTGCCCGGGCGCCCCTCAGCCGTGGCGCAGCTTGAAGTAGAGGATAGTGCCGGATAGCACGAAGGTGACGCCGTTGGCCGCGATCAGCGGCACGTCGCGGATGATCGCGCCATAGACCAGCCAGAGGAAAATGCCGAGTGTGAAGACCGCGAACATCGGCAGCGACAGGTCCTTGGTCGAACGCGTGCGCCAGGTCCGGACGACCTGCGGCAGGAACGCGACGGTGGTGCAGAAGGCGGCGGCGAGGCCGATCAGCGTGATGGCGGTCATGCGCCGTAGTACACCGGCGCAGGCGCCTTTGCGAAGGCGAGCCGGAGCCGCCAATTCCCGTTGTCGTCGCGGTCGAGCATGAAGTCCGTTACCCGGTAACCGCTGCCGGACAGCCGCTCGACACGGCCCGGGATCGCCAGGTCGCGGCCGCGATTGAGCGGCACCGTGAAGCGGCCTTGCGCATCGGCGGCGCAAATCCGGCCGAAGCCCGTGGTGCGGCAGGTCCCTTCGGACGTGCGGAAAATATCCAGCGCATAGCGCGCCGCGAAGTGCGCCGCGCCCGGCTGCGTCGGATAGACCTGATCCAGCTCGGCCGCCACGGCGAGATGATCGGCACGGCGCGGCACGCTGAGACCGGTGAAGCCGACATTCTCCCAGATCCAGCGGCGATCGACCGCGGCATCGGCGGCGAACGCGGCCTCGCCTTTTTCGTCGGTAACGAGGGCGATGCCGGCCCTGGGATCGGCCTGGTCGCAGAGGCCGAGGATCAGGCGCAGGCTTTCGCCCGCCACCGGCTTTTGATCGTTGTCCGCCAGCGCGAAGGCGACGGCGATGCGGATCGTCGTGCTCACGGGCTGTCGATATACATGGGCTGGTTGTCGCAATGGCGGCACTGGAAGACATACGCCGTTGGGCCGCTGTCGCGCTTCAGCGCTTCGTACAGGCGATGCGCCGCGCCGCCGGAGACGCCCATCGCCTGCACGATATAGGTGATCAGCGTGCCTTCGGCGCGCGGATACCGCGCCTTGATCTCGGCGAAGCCCACCGGCTCCAGGAACGCGGCCGCGTCGCCGCAGCAGCCCAGCCATTCTTCCTGCTGCCAGCCGCTGAAGCCGGGCGTCCGCCAGGCGATCTCCTCGATCACGGCTTGCGCGATGCCGTCCGGGAACGAGGCTGCGTCGGTGAACTCAGCGCCGAATTTCGCGTGCGCCGCGCCGTCCGCGATGCACCACGGGCACAGCGCGTCTTCCAGCTCTTCCTCGCAATAGGGCACGCCGGCATAGACGTAGCCGCGCTTCTGCCCACAGCAGCGGCAGGCGGCGTCCGACGGCTTGATGCTGCCGCTCGCCACCGGATCGGGGTGGTAGGCGAAAACCGGAAGCGCCGTCACGCGGCGCGTAGCCTGTAGCGCACCGGCAGCGTCTTCAGGCCGCTGACGAAGGTCGATTGCACGCGCCGCGAGGGACCCGTCATCTCGATGGAATCGAGGCGGCCGAGCAGTTCCTTGAAGAAGGCGCGGATTTCCATCTTCGCCAGGTGCTGGCCGAGGCACAGATGGGCGCCGTAGCCGAAGGCGACGTGGCGGTTGTTCTCGCGGTCGACGCGGAACGTATCCGCATCGGGCCACACCTCCTCGTCGCGGTTGCCGGAGATGTAGAGGAGCTGCAGCGCCTGACCCTTCTCGATGGTGCGCCCGCGCAGCGTGTAGGGCTCGCCGACATTGGTGCGCATGAAATGCTGCACCGGCGTGACCCAGCGGATGATCTCGTCGACCGCGGTGTTGAGCAGATCCGGATTGGCCTTGAGCTTGGCGAGCTGGTCGGGATGCTCGATCAGCGCTTTGAGGCCACCGGCGATGGACGAGCTGGTGGTGTCGTGGCCGGCGGTCGCGACGATGATGTAGTAGGACGCCGTCTCCACCGGTCCGAGCGGGGCGCCGTTGACCTTGCCGTTGGCGATGACGGTGGCGAGGTCCTCGCCGGGATGGGCGCGGCGCGCTTGCGTCATCGCGTTAAAGTACATGAAGAACTCGGCGATCACGTTGGTGTTCGGATCGCGCTCCTTGCGCTGCATGTCGGGGTCGCCGCCGCCGAACAATTCCTGCGTCAACTGCAGCATCTTGGGCTCGTCGGACTCCGGCACACCCATGATCGACATGATGACGTGCAGCGGATAGTAGACCGCGATCTCTTTCGTGAAGTCGCATTCGGGGCCGAGCTCCATCATGCGGTCGACATAGCGGCGCGCGAGCTCGACGGTGCGCGCCTCCAGCCCCTTGCGCAGGTTGACGGGCATGAACCAGGCCTGGGTGAGGCCGCGATAGGCACGGTGGTCCTCGCCGTCCATGTCGATGAGGGTGCGCAACGGCGAGACGCGGCCGGTCTTGGGATCGGGGCCGCCCCACATCGCGGCGAAGCCGGCCTCGGCCTCCTGGTTCATCAGCACCGAGCGCGGCTCGTTGTGGAACTGGTCGTTGAGCTTCTCGATCTCGAGGATGTCGGCGTGCTTGGTGAGCGCCCAGTAGGGGCGGAAGCCCTCCGGCTGGGTCCAGTGCACGGGATCGGTGCGGCGCAGATCGGCGAGGACGCGGTGCAGCTCGACCTCGTCGCCGTAGAGGGCGGGATTGGCGATGGCGTTGTCGACGGCGGCGGACATGAGGGTGTCTCCTTCAGACATTCCAGCTTGCACCAGTTGCCGTGGCGTAAGTCATTGACTTTTTCAGCGTGTAGTGCTTTATGCAGTACATGACGAAACGAACGAGCCAACGCAAGGACCAGCCGCTTTCGATGCGGCTGCCCAAGGCCGACATCGCCATCATCGACCGCGCCGCGACCCTGCACAGGCGGTCTCGGACGGAATTCGTTCGGGATGCAGCGGTGCGCGCGGCCGAGGCCGTTCTCCTGGAAAGCACCCTCATCCACGTCTCGCCCGCGGCGTTCAAGGAGATCATGAACCGGCTAGACGAGCCACCGCAGATCGTTTCCGACATCGCCCGGATCATGCAGATGAAGGCGCCTTGGGAAAAGTAAATGCCGCTAAGCGCACCCGAACCGTTGACGGAGCGCCACGACCTTTCCTCTTTTTCAAGCGGTAAACCGGCACTCGACAACTGGCTCAAGCAACGCGCGCTCTCCAATCAGCAAAAAAGTTTCTCGGCGGTCGTCGTTGTCTGTGACGGCGCGCGCGTCGTCGGCTACTACGCGTTGGCGCCAGCAGCTCTCTCACCGGCATCCTTTCCCCGCTCGGTGCGCACCGGGCAGCCTCCAAATCCGCAGCCCTGCATCTTGCTCGGCCAGATGGCCGTGGACTCATTCTGGTCGGATCAGGGAATCGGTATGTCGTTGCTCCGCCATGCTTATGGGCGTGCCGTCGATGCGGCTATGTTGATCGGGGGACGCGTTTTACTGGTGAACGCGGTCGATGACGAGGCGTATGCATTCTGGCAACGACGCGGTTTCCTCCCGACCAGAGACAGCGTGAATACGCTTTACCTTCCCATCTCGGACGTCGCTCGCACGATCGGTCGCGGTTGATCACTCCGGCAGCGCAAACGCCACCACCTGGTCGCCGCGTTTGGTGTTCAGCTTGGAGTGGCCGCCGGCGGCGATGACGACGTATTGGCGGCCGTGCCAGACGTAGGTCATCGGGGTGGCCTGGCCGCCGGCGGGGAGGCGGCCTTTCCAGAGCTCGGCGCCGGTCCTGGCGTCGAAGGCGCGCAGGTAGTCGTCCATCGCGGCGCCGATGAAGACCAGGCCGCCGGCGGTGACCATGGGGCCGCCGAGATTGGGCGTGCCGGTGTTGCCCAGCAGGTACTCGCTGAAGGGCGCCATGTCCTCCGTCGTGCCGAGCGGGACGGACCACAGGATCTTGCCGCTGTGCATGTCCACCGCATGGAGCTGGCCCCAGGGCGGCGGGTTGCAGGGCATGCCGATGGGCGACAGCACCGTCTCGCGCATCATGCCGAAGGGCGCGCCTTCGTTGGGCGAGACCTCCTTGTCGAAGAAGCGCTCCTGCACGGCGCCGAATTCTTTCTGGCGGATCAGGGTGACGAGGTGCATCGCGCTCGACGTGTTGACGTAGACGATGTCGTGCGCCGCGTCGAAGGCGAGGCCGCCCCAGTTCGTGCCGCCGCCGGTGAAGGGATACAGGATCGTGCCCTGCGTCGTCGGCGGGGTGTAGAGGCCGTCATTGCGGGCGGCGGCGATCTTGTCGTGGCAGGCGCCGCGGTCCCAGAACGTCACACCGAACGCGTCGTCCGGCTTGATGCGGTTGGGGGCGAGCGGGGCGGGCGCGATGGGGAACGGCTGGGTGGGCGAAAGCTGGTCGCCGGCGGCGGGGTCCTGCGGGACCTTGCGCTCGACCACCGGGATCACGGGCGCGCCGGTCTCGCGGTTGACGGTGAAGAGCAGGCCCTGCTTGGTCGGCTGCAGCACGGCGGGGACGGTCTTGCCGTTGTAGGTGACCATGCCGAGCGTCGGCTGTGCCGGCAGGTCGTAATCCCATACGTCGTGGTGCGTGGTCTGGAAGCTCCAGGCGACGCTGCCGTCGGCGATGTGCAACGCGACGATGGCGTTGGCGTACTTGCCGCTGCCGCGGCGCAGGCCGCCGAAGAAATCGGGGCTGGCACTGGAGACGGGCAGGAAGACGAGGCCGCGCTGCTCGTCGATGCTCATCGGCGCCCAGACGTTCGCGGCGCCGGAGCGGAACGGCGCCTTCTCGCCGGCGAGCGGATCGAAATGCCATTTGAGCGCGCCGGTCTTCGCGTCGTAGGCGTAGACGGTGCCGCGCAGCTCATCGACCTTCTGGTTGTCGTCGATCGAGGAGCCGACGATGACGAGGCCGTGGCTGACCACCGGCGCGGACGTGGTGTGGATGCGGCCGAAGCGCTTGGCTTCGACCTGCGGGCCTTCGCCGATGGTGACGGTGCCGTGCGCGCCGAAGCCGTCGCACAGCTTGCCGCTCCGCGCGTCGAGCGCGATCAGGCGGCGGTCGGCGGTGTTGAGATAGATGCGCGTGGCGCAGGCGGTGTTGGGCGCGGCGATGTTCGAGGCGAAGGCGACGCCGCGGCAGATGTAGTCGTTGGG
>DATMKZ010000013.1:0-128304 GCA_035570795.1 Rhizomicrobium sp. | reverse complement strand
GTGAACATCATCCTCAAGAAAGACTTTGAGGGTATGACGCTGGACAGCCAGTTCTCGTCGACCGATCACAGCGACGGCGCGACGAACGACACCAGCTTCATCCTCGGCACGAACTCGGGCGACGGCAAAGGCAACATCACGATCTACGGCGAATTCGCCCATCGTGACGGCGTCCTCGGCAGCCAGCGCGACTTCTCCGCCCACGCCCTTGCCGCGACCAACTACACCGGTTGCGCCGCCACCCAGCCGGCGACGCATTTCGGCGGTTTCTGCTTCTCGGGTTCGGGCACGATCGCCGAAGGCCGCATCACCTCGGCTTCGCTCGGCGGTCCGACCAACGGCACCACGACGATGTTCACCTCGGGCGGCGGCATCGCGACGTACGACAAGCGTACGTTCAACTTCGCGCCGTTCCAGTACCTGCAGACGGAAGGCCAGCGTTATGCCTTCGGCGGTACGGCGCATTACCAGATCACGCCGGGCATCGACTTCTATTCGCGCCTGACGTTCTCGGACAACTCGTCGACCTCGCAGCTTGGCCCGTCACCCATGACGGCCAACTTCAACGTCAACTGCGGCAACCCGAACATGGCCGCCGGCGTCCGCCAGGCGATCTTCGGCAACACCGTCAACGCCGGCACCATCGATGCGCAGTGCGCCTCGATCCCGGCCGCGAACCTTGCCCGCTCCGACTTCACGGTCAACGCCAACCCCGACCTGACCGAGCGTCTCGTCGGCACGGCGCTGCGCCTCGTGCAGGTCGGTCCGCGTACCAGCATCAACGAGCATGAAGCCTATCAGTTCGTGATCGGCGCGCGTGGCGGCCTCGGCTATGGCTGGAACTACGACGTTTCGGCCCAGTACGGCCACACGACGGCAACCGCCTTCCTGGAAAACGACGCTCTCAAGCAGAACTTCCAGAACGGCCTGCTGGTCGGCACCAACGACGTGTGCCTCTCCGGCGGCACGTGCAGCCCGCTCAACTTCTTCACCAATGGCGGTCTGACCCCGGCGAACATCAACTACATCCGTTCCAACCTGGAAGATATCTCCGACATCGACCAGTGGGACGTCCAGGCGACGGCGACGGGCGATCTCGGCTTCGCGGGCATTCAGAGCCCGTGGGCCAAGGAGCCGGTCGGCGTGGCGTTCGGCGTCGAATACCGCCAGGAAGAAGCGCACACCTTCCCGGACAACAACCTGGCGACCGGCAATCTCGTCGGCTTCCAGCAGACGGTCGCCACGGGCGGCGGCTTCGACGTCGGCGAAGGGTACCTGGAGTTCCAGGCCCCGCTGGTCGAGGACGCTCCGTTCATGGAGAGCCTGATCCTCAAGGGCGCCTATCGTTACGACCACTACAACCTGTCGGGCGACGCCAACTCCTATAACCTCAACCTCGAATGGCAGCCGATCGACGACCTCCGCTTCCGCGGCGGTTACCAGCGTGCCGTTCGCGCGCCGAACGTGTCGGAACTGTTCACGCCGGCCGGCGGTACTTCGGCCAATTCGGGTCGCGATCCGTGCGGCACCGTCTCCAACGTGACCACCACCTCGGCGCTGTGCGTCGCGACGGGTGTTCCCTTGGCTTCGGTGTTCACCAACGCGCTCGACTGCCCGACCAACCAGTGCCAGGCAGCCATCGGCGGCAACCCCTTCCTGAAGCCGGAAATCTCCGACTCCTGGACGCTGGGTCTCGTCCTGACGCCCACCTTCATCCCGGGCTTCACGGCGACGATCGACTACTACAACATCAAGATCGGCGGCTTCATCGAGGCCACTCCGATCTCGTCGATCCTGGCAGGTTGCTACAGCACGACGCTGAACCCGACGCAGAGCGCGGCGGCTCCGGACTGCACGTTCGTCCATCGCGATGCGCTGGGCACGATCAAGACGCAGGGCCAGGGCTTCGTGATCTCCGCCGAAGGCAATATCGGCGAAGACAAGGTCCAGGGCTTCGACGCCGAGATCAACTACGACCTCGACCTCAACGACATCGGCTGGGAGAAGGCCGGTTCGCTGTCGATCAACGCGGTCGGCACGCTGGTCACGACCAACAACTCGGTCTTGGCCGACGGCACGGTCCTGCACTGCGCCGGCGTCTGGGGTTCGAACTGCGGCGAGCCTGAGAACCGCTTCAAGTCGAACCTGCGTTTGACCTGGGCGGACAACAAGGGCGACTTCTCCCTGTCGCTGCGTTGGCGCCACCTGTCGGGCGTGACGTTCGAAGGCAATCTGCCGAGTGCGATCGCCCCGGGCTTCGACTTCAACAACAACCCGGTGCTTGAGTTCCCGGACTTCGACTACTTCGACCTGACCGGTACCTGGTCGGTTGCCGATTCCATCGACCTGCGCGCCGGCGTCCGCAACCTGTTCGACAAGGATCCGCCGATCACGGACAACAACACGGCGCCGGCTTCCGACGTCAACAACAACACGTTCCCGAACACCTATGACGCTCTGGGACGCGTGATCTTCGTGGGCGCGACGATCAAGCTCTGATCGCAGCTTTCACGGAACAGACTGGAACGGCGGCCCCAAAGGCCGCCGTTTCCTTTTGTGGCCTACGGGAGCGGACCGCGGCGGGCACATTGACAGCCGCACAGGCTGCAGCCACAAGCCGTCCAAGGCGCGCGGCGGGGAACCGCCGCTGAGCCGGCGATTGGCCGCGTACCGCCGCCTGGTACCGCGCCCTGCTCGGAGCGGAATCGGCAGCAGCCGCGCCGGTTCCGGCGAAAGGCCCAGTGAAAAACGGGTGCCGCGATCCGGCCCGCCCAGTTGAAAGGTTTGGACATGGCCAAGAATCGCGACGCCGCGCAGGACGCGCAGACCCTGTCGGCCATCGAGGCGGCGGCCAGCGGGCAGGACGTCCCGCGCGCCGTGCAGCTGGCGCGGGCCGCGCTGGCCGACGGACTGGTCGACCCGATGCTGCTGAATCTGCGTTCCTACTGGTGGTCGAACCAGGGGCGCTACACCGAGGCGCTGAACGATCTGCGCCAGGCGCTGGCGATCGCGCCGACCGACCTTCTGGTGCGCAACGCCTATGGCATGCTGCTGGGCAAGCTGGAGCGCTGGACCGAGACGCTGGCCGTGCTGCGCGAGACTGCCGCGATGGCGCCGGACTATGCCGTGGCACAGTTCAGCCTCGGCTGGGCGCTCGAGCGCACCGGCGAGCTCGACGAGGCCCGGCAATGCTTCGAGACCGCCGCGGCGCTCGATCCGGGCTTCGTCAAGCCGCTGGTGCACCTGGCCGACTTCGCGCAGCGGCGCTCCGACCTCGCCGCGGCCAGGGACCTCGCCCATCGTGCCCTGGCGCTGGAGCCGGGCCAGTATGTCGCGCTGACCATCCTCGCCATCGTGGCGCTGGCCGAGGGCGACCTGGCCGGCGCCGAGGCGCTGGTCACGCCGCTGCTGGGCCGCAAGCCCGAAGCGCCGCTCGACGCCTCGCTGGCGCGGCGCGTGCTGGGCGACGTGCGCCACGCCCAGGCGCGCTATCCGCAGGCCTTCGCGGCCTACACCGAGAGCAACCGGCAGAAATACGCGATCTACGCGCAGCGCTTCGAAACCCCCGGAACGACGGCGACCGATTATGCCAATTGGCTGGCCGCATATTTCGCCAGCGCCGATCCGGCGCTGTGGTCGGCCAGGCGCGACGGCGTCAGCCCGGACGCGAAGAGCGGCGCAAGCGGCCATGTCTTCCTGGTCGGCTTCCCGCGCTCCGGCACGACGCTGCTGGAAAACGTGCTGGCCAGCCATCCCGGCGTCTGCACGCTCGAGGAGAAGGACACGTTCGGCGAGCTCACGCACGCCTTCCTGGTCAACGAGCAGGGCCGCGACCACCTCGCCCGGCTGACCGAGGCGGAGATCGCCACGCACCGCGCCACCTATTGGGCCCGCGTCGCGAAATTCGGCGCCGCGGTCGAGGGCAAGGTGTTCGTCGACAAATATCCGCTGACCTCGCTGAAGCTGCCGATGGTGGCCAAGCTGTTCCCGGAGGCGAAGATCCTGTTCGCGGTGCGCGATCCGCGCGACGTGGTGCTGTCCTGCTACCGGCGCAATTTCGCGATGAATTCATCGATGTTCGAATTCCTCGAGATCGGCCGCGCGGCGCGCTTCTACGACGCGGTCATGGCGCTCAGCACGATCTATCGCACGCGGCTGGGCCTGGACTGGCACCAGATCCGCAACGAAGCGCTGGTCGAGGATTTCGAAGGCGAGGCGCGCAAGGCTTGCGCCTTCATGGGCCTCGACTGGAGCGCGCAGATGAACGATTTCGCGCAGCATGCCAAGTCGCGCACCATCCGCACGCCGAGCTCGGTGCAGGTGGTTCGCGGCATCAACAAGGACGGCGTCGGGCAGTGGCGCCACTACCGTGCGGAGATGGCCCCCGCCCTGCCGACGCTCAAGCGGTGGGTCGAGACGTTCGGCTACGCGGCGGAATAATGCCTCAGTCCTGGCGGTAGAAATCCCGGTAGCCCGCCAGCAGATCGCAGACGAGGTCGCGTTCGGCGGCGCTGAGATACGGGTTCCAGATGTCGAAGATCAGGACGGCGCGCAGCTGGTCGCTGCCGTTCCAGGCCTCGTGCTCGATGGTGTCGTCGAAGATCAGCGCCTCGCCCGGCCGCCATTCCCGCCGCTCATTGCCGACGCGGAACCAGCAGTCTTCGGGCACGATCAGCGGGATGTGGACGATGAGGCGGGTGTTGGTGACGCCGGTGTGCGGCGGGATCAGCGTCCTGGGCGCCAGCGTCGAGAAGAAGGCGGCCGGCGCGGCATCGGGCACGCGCGCCATCGGCACCGCATCGAGCAACGCCGCGGTCTTGGGGCAGCGGGCGCAGTGCGTATCCTGGCGCACGCCGTCGCTCCACAGGAAGAACGCGCTCCAGCGCGGCGAGCGGTTGAGCTCGGCCCATTGATTGAGCGGCACGCCGTCGGGATGATCGACATAGGCGCCGAATTCCTCGGCGTCGTCGCGCAGCAAGGCCGCAAGCTCGCCGCGGATATCGGCGGTCGCCGCTTCGACCGCCGCCAGCCAGGGAAAATCGCCGCGTTCGTAGAACGGGATCGCCGGCAACCGCGGGAAATGCAGCATGGTCGGCTGCTGCGCCTGGACCTTTTTCGCGCCGGTCAGGATGTCCTTGCATTCGTCGAAGCGGCCCGCGGGACCTTCATGCTGCGCCCGGGCAGCGGCGAGCCGGGTTTCGAGAAAGGCGTCGAGCGCCGCGGTGTTCGCCGCCACCACCTCGCGGGCGCGTTGCAGCGGCTTGACCATCCAGTCCTCGGGGACGGCGGGCGCGATGGTGAGCACATCCTTGTAGGTGCGCGCCGCCTGCCGCGCCTTGCCGATGCGCTCGAAATACATCCCCTTGGCGAGCAGCGCCGGGAAGAAATAGGGATCGGCGACCAGAGCGCGGTCGAGCGCCGCCAGCTCCCGCGCGCCGTCGCCGAGCGCGCGGTAGGCGGCCGAGAGATTGAGTGGGATGACGGGGTTCTGCGGCTCGGCGGCGGCGGCCTGCTCCAGCAGCGCGACCGCGCCGCGCGGGTCGCCGCGATGAAGCTGGTGCTGGCCCAGATGCAGCAGTGCGCGCGGATGGTTCGGCGCCAGGCTGCGGATCCGGCCCCACAGCTGCGCCGCCTCGTCCAGCCTTCCGGCCTGCATGGCGGCGTCGGCGGTGCGAAATAGCTCAGCGATTTTAAGGTCTTGGCTGCCGTATCCGGTGCCGATTGCCATCTTTCCAGCCCATCCGGCGCGGTCGCGACTGTGGAGCAGAAACAACCCTCCGGCAACCGGGGCGCTTGCGGCGTCCGGCCGAAATCCGCTCTATGCCGGGATCGAATTCGGAGCATCGGCGGTCATCGCAGCCATGGACGGTTCCCTCGAACGCCGCGCGGCGGCCGGCGACACCGCGGCGCAGATCGCGCTGGCGCGCCAGCACGAAGACGCGGCGCGCCACGACCTGGCGCGCGGCTGGTACGCCCGTGCCGCCAAGGCCGGCGACATCGCAGCGTTGCGCCTGCTGGCGATCAATCTGTTGACCGCGGAGCCGCTCGCCGTGCCCGACGGCATCGGCATGATCCGCGACGCGGCGGCGCGCGGCGACGCGGAGGCGGCGCATCTGTGCGCCGTACTGGCGGCGCAGGACCAGGCACTGCCGTCGAACTGGAGCATCGCGCTCGACTATCTGGCGCGCGCGGCGACGCTGGGCTCGGCGGCGGCGCGCGAGCAGCTGGCGCTGCTGGGCGACGGCGGCAAGGTCGATGTCGCGCGCTGGCTGGCGCCGGTGCCGGCGCGCCCCGTGTCCGAGGCGCCGCGCATCGCCGTGCTCGAAGGTTTTGCGAGCCCCGCGGAGTGCGACTGGCTGATCGCGCGAGCGCGGCCGCGGCTGACGGCGGCGGAGGTCTACGATCCGGGCAGCGGCGGCGGCCGGCGCGCCGAGGACATCCGCAGCAACAGCGCGGCGAGCTTCAACATCGCGCAGTCGGACCTCGTGCTGGTGCTGCTCAGGACGCGTATCGCGCGGGCGACGGCGCTCGACGCCGGCGACATGGAGCCGGCGATGGTGCTGCACTATGCGGTCGGCCAGCAATTCGCGCCGCATTTCGATTTCATCGACCCGGAAAGCCCCGCGCTGCGGCCCGGCATCGCCCGGCACGGCCAGCGTGTCGCGACGTTCCTGCTCTACCTCAACGACGATTTCGCGGGCGGCGAGACCGACTTTCCCGACCTTGGCTGGCGCCATAAGGGGCGCAAGGGCGACGCGCTGCTGTTCTGGAACGCCCTGCCCGACAACCAGCCAGACCGCACGACGCGCCATGCCGGCGTCGCGCCGACGCATGGCGAGAAATGGCTGTTGTCGCAGTGGCTGCGCAGGCGATAGGGACGCAGCCATGAGCGATTTCGACGTGGCGGCCTCGCCCGTCCTGTATGCGCAGAAATTCGACGCGGCGCGCGATGCGGCGTTCTTCGTGCGCCTGGACGCGGCCGGCTACCGGGCCGCCAGCTTCCTCGACGACCGCGTGCTGGCGCCGGGCCAGCAGGGCGAATGGCTCCCGTTCGCCGACGTCGAGCGCGCGATGCGGGCGGCGGTCGACCCCAAGCCGCTGCATTTCATCTTCCATACCGGCCATGTCGGTTCGACGCTGTTGTCGCGGCTGATCGAGGAGGCCGGCGGCATTCTGGGCCTGCGCGAACCCTTGCCGCTGCGCAGCCTGGCGGAGATGCACGATGCGGGGGCGGCGACGTTCGCGGCGCGGCTCGAGACCTTCCTGGCGCTGTGGCGGCGGGGCTTCGCGGACACGCGCGGCGTGGTGCTCAAGGCGACCAGCAGCAGCGGCAGGCTGGCGCCGCGCCTGCTGACCGCCAGCGCCGCGTCGAAGGCGGTCTATCTCAATTTGCGGGCGGAGCCCTATCTCGCAACGCTGCTCGCCGGCGCCAATGCAATGGTCGACCTCAGGGGCTTCGAGCAGGAGCGAAGCGGCCGGCTGCGGGGCTTGCTGGGACCGGCAGCGTGGACGGCAGGCTCGGTCGGCACGCTGGCGGCGATGAGTTGGCTCAGCGAGAGCCTGACGCGGGCGCAGGCTCTGGAGCAGTTCCCAAGCCGCGTCCTGGCGCTCGATTTCGACCGCCTGCTGGCGGACGTGCCGGCGGCGATGGACGCGGTGCTGCAGCATCTGGACATCGCGGCGGCGCCGGGCTTCCTCGCCGCTGTCGGCCGCAGTCCGGTTCTGCGGCGCTACTCCAAGGCGCCGCAGCAGTTCGAATACTCGCCCCTGCTGCGCGCGCAATTGCTGGCGCAGGCGCGCCGCGAGCACGCCGGTGAGATCCGCAAGGGACTGAAATTCCTCGAAGCGCTCGGGGCGCAGGATGCGCGCGTCGCCGCGCTGCTATGACTTCGACCACAAGCGCGTCAGGTTCTGGCGCACGGTCTCGAGCCTGACGCGATTTTCCCATTGCATGTTCAGCCCTTCGAGCGCCGCGACCTCGTTGAGCTCGTAGAGCTGCGTGCGGTGGTGCTCGTTGGGGATCAGGCTTTCGATGAAGGTGATCGAGACCAGCCGCGTGCCGGCGCGCACCGGACGCACTTCGTGCAGCATGGTCGAGGGATAGACGATGACCTCGCCCGGCGCGCCCTTGGCGACGACCGGCCGCGTGCCGATGTGAAAGACGAGCTCGCCGCCCTGATAGGCGTTGGGATCGGCGATGAAGACGGTGGCCGAAAGATCGGACTGCAGCCGGCGGCCTTCGACCTGCAGATGCGCGGCGTCGGCGTGGGCGCCGTATTTCATGCCGGGCTCGTAGCGGCAGAGCAAAGGCGGCGCGACGCTTTTGGGGAACGCGAAGTCGCGAAACGGCTCGGAGCGCGCAAAGGCATCGGCGACGATCCTGGTCGATTCGGCGAAGCGCGGATCGGCGCTGTCGGCCTGCAGATTGTCCTTGGTCAGGTTGGTCGGGTTGGACACCCTCCCGTTGACGAAGTGCAGCTCGCGCGCCAACACGGTCAGCCGCGCGATCTCGGCCGGGTTCAAAAAGTCCTTTAATTCCAAAATCATAGCACTGGCCGCATCGGTCCCGTCCGCAGCCGACGCTAGCAAAACGGGGCTGGCGAAACAAATCGGGCACCGGCGGCGCGTACGGCGTAAGGGCTTGAAAAATTGACCTCCCCTTGTGCCGGTGGAACGATGCGCCGTTGCTCGGGAGGATCGCTCATGAAACTTGCCCCAGTATCGGCGATGGTTGTGGCCCTGCTCGCGGCCGCCGGCACCGCCGAGGCCGCCGTGTCGGTGATCGGCAACGGCGCCGCCCATGATTGCTATATCAAGGCGGAATATCATGTCTTCGACAGGTCCGGCATCGGCCTATGCAGCGATGCGCTGAGGAACGACGTGCTGTCGAGCGTCGACCGCGCCTCGACGCTGATCAATCGCGGCATCCTCAAAGCGCATGCCGCCGACCTCGACGGCGCGCTCGCCGACTACGGCGCGGCGATCGCGCTGGGCGCCAATCTCGGCGAGGCCTATCTCAACCGCAGCGCCACGATGATCGCGCTGAAGCGCTATGGCGAGGCGCTCGACGACGCCGACAAGGCGGTCAGACTCGGCAGCACGCGGCCGGAGGTCGCCTATTTCAACCGCGGGCTGGCCAACGAGTCGCTCGGCAACATCAAGGCGGCGTATGACGACTATTCCGCGGCGCTGCAGGCGCAGCCGCGCTTCACCGCCGCCGCCGACCAGCTGGCGCGTTTCCGCGTGGTGAAGAGCGGGAGCTGAAGGTCCTTACCGCGGCAGGTTGGTGGCGCGCAGTTCGACGCCGCCGCGCGGCAATTCGTTCACCGCGCCGACCACGGCCTGCACCGGCGCCGCGTTCATCAGCGTGACGAAGTTCTCCGCCGCGCGCGCCACCGCCGGCGAGCCGCCGAACAGTTCGCCCACCGCCTCGAACAGGCCCTTCTTGCGCGGATAGAGCCGGAACGAGACGCGCTCGTCCGGCGCGATGCCGGCGAGCGCCTTGGCGGTGCCGGCCGCGGTCCAGAAGCCGCCGAGCTGGTCGACCAGGCCGCGGCTCTGCGCATCGGCGCCGGACCAGACGCGGCCCTTGGCGATATCCTGCACCTTGGCGAGCGGCAACCTGCGCCCGGCGGCGACCTTGGCCGTGAAGTCGGCATAGATCGCGTCGGCCTCGCGGTTGAGGGCGGCGAGCTGGTCCGCCGTGTAAGGCTGGAACTGCGAATTGTAGAGCGCGTTGTGCCCGACGCCGACCGTGTCGGTGCCGACGCCGGCCAGCGCGAGCGAGCGGTCGAACGAGATCTTGCCGGTGAGCACGCCGATCGAGCCGGTGATGGTGCCGGGCTCGGCGACGATGCGGTTGGCCGACAGCGAGATGTAATAGCCGCCCGAGGCTGCGACGCCGCCCATGCTGACGACGACGGGCTTGCCCGCGGCTTGCGCCTTCTTCACCGCATCGAGGATCTGGTCGGACGCGGTAACCGAGCCGCCGGGGGAATCGACGCGCAGGATGATGGCCCGGACGTCCTTGTCCTTGGCCGCGTCGCGAATGGCGCGCGAAAGATCGTCGCCGGCAATGACGTCGCCGCTGCCGCTGCCATCCTGGATCTCGCCGGAAGCCTGGATCAGCGCGATGCGCGGGCCGGAGCCGTAGGCGCCGGCCTCGCGGGCGGCGTGCACATACTGCGCCATCGGCGCGAGCTTGGCGCCGGCGCCGGCGCGGGCGAGGGCGGCGTTCTGGGCGTCGTCGTCGAAGCCGATCCTGTCGACCAGGCCGGCGGCGCGGGCATCCTCGGTGAGCTGCGGGCTGGCCTCGAAGGCGGCGACGACCTGCGCCCGTGTCAGATGGCGGCCGGCGGCGGCGGCGGCCGTCGCCGTGTCGTACCAGGACTGCATCAGCGCCGTGAGCTGCTCGCGGTCGGCCGGCGTCATGTTCTTTTCCATGAACTGGTCAGCGGCGCTCTTGTAGTCGGCACGCTTGACGATCTGCGGATCGGCGTTGATCTTGTCGAGCAGGCCGCGCAGGAAGATCTGCGCCCCGCCCTCGCCCGCCGCGGTGAAGGGCGCGCGCGGCTGCATCCAGATCTCGCTGGCATCGGCAACGGTGAGATAGTCGCCGAGGCCGGCGGCCTCGAAGCCCTGGCTGTGCGCGACGACGAACTTGCCGCTGGCGCGGAATTTTCTGAGCGCGGCGCCGATCTCCTCGGCCTGGGCGATGGAGAGATTGGCGCTGCCGATGCGCAGCACCACGCCCTTGACGCGGGCATCGCGCTCGGCGGCGTCGAGCGCCAGCACGATGTCCATCACCGTGACCGGCGAGGCCATGAATTCGAAATCGCTGTTGGCCGAATCCGCCAGCGGGGCGCGCAGGTCGAGCGCCAGCACCATGTTGGACGGCATGCCGTCGCCGCGAAACGCCGCGATGGCGACCAGGACCACGACGAACAGCACGACGAAGAGCGCAAACTTCACGACGCCGTTGAGCACGCCCAAGCCGATGGACTTGGTCCAGCGAAGAAATGCGACCATGGAGAAACCTTCCGTGAGATGGCGTGCGCCCGCACCACTATATGGGTTCGGGATTAAGGAAGCCCAATGGCGAAGGCGCGACGGGACACGAACGGGCGGGCGGTTTTCCGGGTAACATATTGAAATACCAAGGTATTTTCTGAGCTAATAATTCAACCCGACGGTCAGCAGGTTCTGGCTGAAGGCGAACCAGACCGTGGCGAACGCCGCCAGGACGATCAGCAGGTCACTCGCCTTGGTCCACCAGGGCCGCGCCGGATCGCGCAAGCCCATGACGAATTCGGCGACCGGAATGGGCGTCGCCAGCACGCCGAGCACGCCGACGACCTGCAGGCCGCGCCAGATCCAGTCGATGCCCGGCCCGTGACTGGCCAGACTGCTCGCCAGCACGGCGAAGGCCAGCGGAAAGCCGGCGAGGAAGACGAAATCGAGCAGCGCGACGACGCGCGTCAGGCGGTAGAGCAGCCGGGCGCGGCCGGCATAGAGCAGCGGCCGGTCATAGCGCCAGCGCAGCACCGCCTTGATCGGCCAGAACACGATCGCGAGGCCGAGGACCAGGCCGGTCGCGGCCAGGAGGTAGAAATTCCACGGCGCGCTGGTGAAATCCGCCGGTTGCAGCGCCATGATCGGGCCGACATCGTCCATGCCGATCTGGTCGACATGGCCGTCCTTGAAGGTCGCCTGCACCAGGCTCTTGCCTCCCAGCTCCTGCCAGACGAACGGCCGGATCTCGCGCCAGCGCTTGGGGTTGCCGGCCGGATCGCGCAGCAGCGAGAGGCTGAGCGTGGCGTCGGAATTGACGCCGATCGTCTGCGGCTGCAGCAGATAGACGAAGCGCGCAAAGTTCGACACCGGCCGGCGGCTGACGACATAGGCGCCGCCGATCCGCTGGCCGTCCGCCAGCGCCGTCTTCAGCGTCGGCAGCGGCGCTGCGGGCGGCGCCGGGAAATAGCGGTCCATGAAGCCTTTGACATAGGCGCGGCGCAGATGGCCCGCGGCGTTGTCGATGCCGGCGCTGTTCATCGACAGGAAGATGCCGGTACCTTCGTCGAGGATCAGTTCGAGCTCGGAATGGAAGACGCCGGTGTCGCCGCCATGGGCGATGATCGGATGACCGTTTTCGTCGTCGCGGTAGAAGCCGTAGGCCATCGGCAGCAGCGCCGAAAACGGCCGCGACGCGACGCTGTGCATGCGCACCGCCATCTCCGGCGACAGGATGCGCTGGCCGTTGAACGTGCCGCTGTTCAGATGGGCGAGCATGAAGCGGGCGATGTCGCCGCCGCTGGCCGAAAGCCCGCCGGCCGGGACCAGGCTGATCATCTCGAACGGCGTCGCCGGGCCGGAGGCGAGCTGGTAGCCCTTCGACATGTCGGCACGAAGCGCCGCGGGCAGCGGCTGCACGAAGGTCGCATGCGTCATGCCGAGCGGCGCGAAGATGTGGTGTTGGATGTAGTCGTTGAACGGCTCGCCCGAGACGCGCTGCACGATGTAGCCGGCAAGCGCCGCGCCATAGTTCGAATAGGCCGGCACTTCGCCCGGCGCAAAGACGCGTGCCGGAATCTGGTCCTTGACGATGCGGTCCAGTGGCGCGAAGCCCTTGGGATCGCCGAGCAGCAGCGGACGGATATATTCCTCGAAGCCGGCCGTATGCGTCATCAGATTGCGCATCGTGATCGGCTTGCCGAAGCCCGGCGGCATGGTGAAGTCGAGATAGGCGTCGATGTCCTTGTCGAGATCGAGCTTGCCCTCACCCACCAGCTGCATCACCGCGGTCCAGGTGAAGAGCTTGGAGACCGAGCCGGGGCGGAACAGCGTGCGCTCCGGATCGACCGGCGCCCGCGTCGCGACGTCGGAGACGCCATAACCCTTCTCGAACAGGACGCGGCCGTCCTTGACCACCACCACGACCATGCCGGCGATATCGCTCTGGGCGATGCCCATGGGCACGACGCCGTCGGAATACGCCGCCACGTCGCTCTGCGTCAGGGCCGCGCCGCCATGGGTCGGCGCCGGCGGGATCGGCCTGGCGACGAGTTCGGCCGCTTCGGCGGGCGTCGGCGGCGTGAAATCGTCGTCTTGGCCGAAGGCGGGCTGGGCGAAGGCCGGGCCTAGCGAAACTGCAAGCAGCAAGGCCGCAATGCCAAAGGTTTTCATCGCCCGCCCCTCGTGGAACCCCCGTCACAAGGGGAGCTTGGCCGCAAGCAGCAATTGTCGCAACACGCAATACGGGGATGCGCCGCAGCAATAGCACTGGAACTGGGCAAACCCGGTTCGTACACTTGGCGGAATCAAACAACAAAATCGTCGCGACGCGGCGGTCAGGGCAGGCGGCGCCGACGCGCCGGCGGATCGATTGATCTTCTCCGAACCACAGACCAAGCCTGCTCCCGCGCGCAGCCCGCTGTGGCGGCTCGTGCCACTGCTCAACCAGCATGGCTGGGCGTTCTGGGGCGGCATTTTCTTCATCTGCCTCGGCCGCACGTTCGAGGCCGGCATGCCGCTGTTCGTGCGCCTGGCGGTCAACCGTGTGGCGGCAAACGACTGGCGCCTGCTGGAGCCGGTGCTGGGCATATTGGGCCTGGCGGCGATCCGCTACGTCGCGGTGGCTTATGGCCGGCAGCTGGTGCGCCTGGTCGGCGTCACCGTGACCTATGACATGCGCGAGCGGCTCTATTGGCATTTCGAACTGCAGGGGCCGCGCTTCTTCGCACGCTTTCCCACCGGCGACCTGATGGCGCGCGCCATCAACGATCTCAACCTGGTGCGCCAGCTGATCGGCGTCGGCAGCCGCACGCTGATCGTACTCGGCTTCTCCGGCCTCGTCGCCTTCAGCTTCATGCTGTTCCTGTCGCCGAAGCTGACGCTGTGGCTGCTGCCGGTGATGCCGTTCATCGCCGGCGCCGGCTATTTCATCTCGCGCCGCATCTTCGAGCAGTCGACCAAGGTGCAGGAGGGCTTCTCCTCGCTGTCGGAGTCGGTGCAGGAAAATCTGAACGGCATCCGCACCATCCAGACCCATGCGCAGGAAGACCGCGAGGTGGCGCGCTTCAAGCAGGTCTCCGGCGCCTATGCCGACAATTATTTCCGCCTGATGGTGCTGAACGCGGCGCTCAACGCCTGGATGGTCGTGTTCACCGGCATCGCGGTGATGATCATCATGGGTTTCGGCGGCTGGCAGGTGCTGCATGGCGAGATGAGCGTCGGCACCTTCACCGCCTTCACGCTCTATCTCGCCATGGCGGTGGCGCCGATCCAGCAATCGGGGCAGATCGTCTCGATGTTCCAGCGCGGCTCGTCGGGCGCAGCCCGGCTGTTCGAGGTCCTCGACTTCGAGCCCGAGATCCGCGATGCGGCGGACGCGGCGCCGCTGGACAGAATCGGCGGCGACATCAAGCTGCAGCATCTATCCTACACCTATCCGCGCCGCGCCTCGGCCAGGGACGCGCGCGGCACCGACGCCAAGGCCGTGGCCACGGGCCTGGCGGCGCTGAACGACGTGTCGCTGGAGGTCCGGTCGGGCGAGACGATCGCGATCCTCGGTCGCGTCGGCTCCGGCAAGTCGACGCTGCTGCGCTCCATCGTGCGGCTGCTCGATCCGCCGCCGGGAACGATCTATCTCGACGGGCGCGACATCCGCCTCTTGCCCATCGCGCAGGTGCGCGGCGACATCGCGTTGGTGCCGCAGGACCCCTTCCTGTTCGCCGACGAACTCGGCCGCAACATCGCCTATGACAATCCGATGCGCCCCGAGAGCGAGATCCGCGACGCGGCCGAAGCCGCCGATCTGGAGGAGACCATCGACCGCTTTCCCGACCACCTGCGCACGCTGGTCGGCGAGCGCGGCGTGACGCTGTCGGGCGGCCAGAAGCAGCGCACCTCGCTGGCGCGCGGCCTGATCCGCGACACGCCGGTGCTGCTGCTCGACGATTGCTTCTCCAGCGTCGATACCGAGACCGAGGAGCACATCCTGTCGCGGCTCAAGCAGCTGCGCGCCGGGCGCACCACACTCCTGGTGTCGCACCGCGTCTCCACGGCGCGCCACGCCGACCGCATCGTGGTCTTGGATGCCGGGCGCGTCGCCGAACTCGGCACCCATGCCGAGCTGATCGCCAGGGGCGGCATCTACGCCAATTTTGCGCGGGTGCAGGGCCGCCGCGAGGAGCTGGTGCACGCGCTGGAACGCGAGACCACGGTCGAGGCGGCAAAATGAGCGACGCCGCGCTGGATCCAAGACCCGCACCGCGCCGGATGAAGGGCGCCTTCGACGACGACGTCTACGGCAAGAACCTCGACGTCGGGCAGCTCAGGCGGCTGCTGCACTGGATGCGGCCCTATCGCGGCCAGGCCATCGCCTCGCTGGTCTTGGTCTTGCTGGCGGCGGTGGCGTCGATCATGGCGCCGACGGTGATGAGCCGCGTCTTGGTCGACGGCATCGTCCTGAAGCATCATGGGCCACAGCTTGCCGATCTCGGCCAGCAGGCGCTCAATCGTCATATCGCGTCGCTGTTCGGCGTGACGCCGCTGGTCGCGGCCTGCATCCAGTATCTCGGCTGGGTGCTCCTGGCGGCGGGCTTCGGACGCGGCTTCGGCATCCTGTTCGGGCGCGCCACGCTGAACACGCTGCGCGACCTGCGCTGCGACCTGTTCGAGCATCTGGAACACCTGCCGTCGAGCTTCTACGACCGCGTCGCGGTGGGCCGCGTGATGACCCGCGTCGCCAACGACGTCGAGACGCTGTTCGAGCTCTTCGCCGGCTTCGGCCAGCTCGCCGGCCAGTTCGTGCCGTTCTTCGTCGCGATCTCGATCATGCTGACGCTGTCGCCGGTGCTGACGCTCGAGCTCCTGCCGGTGATGCCGATCGCGGGTCTTTTCACCTGGCTGTTCCGGCGCATGTCGCGGCCGCTCTACCGCGCCATCCGCATGACGGTGTCGCGGCTCAACGAGAACCTGCAGGAGAACCTCTCCGGCATCGAAGTGGTGCAGCTCTACGGCCGCGAAAAGGTCAATTTCGAGCGCTACAGCGCCATCAACAACGAGAACCGGGTCAGCGAGACCAAGGCGCTGACCATCGAGAGCTTCTACGGCCCGTTCATCGACGGCATGAACTATATCGGCATCGCAGTGATCGTCTGGTTCGGCGGCCACCTGGTGCTGCACCAGGACATGACCGTCGGCGTGCTGCTGCTGTTCACGCAATTCCTCGACATGCTGTTCCGCCCCATCGTCGCGATGGGCGAGCAGTGGAACATCGTCTTCCGCGCCATGGCGAGCGGCGAACGCATCTTCCAGGCGCTGGACTGGAACGAGGCGCTGAAGGAGCCCGAGCATCCCACGCCCCTGCCCCAGGACCTGCACGGCAAGGTCGCGTTCAAGCATCTCAGCTTCGGCTACATGCCGGAGCATCCGATCCTCAAAGACGTCAGCTTCACGATAAATCCCGGCGAGCGCATCGCCATCGTGGGACCGACCGGTTCTGGAAAGACCTCGCTGATCCGGCTCCTGTGCCGCTTCTATGACGTGCCGGACGCCAGTATCTTCCTCGACGACATCGACATCATGCAGATCCGACCCTCCGATATCCGCACCCGGATCGGCGTGGTGCTGCAGGATTTCCACATCTTCTCCGGCACGGTCTACGACAATATCGCGCTCAACGATCCGCGCATCACCCGCGAGGTCGCCGAGCATGCGGCGAAGCTGGTGCATGCCGATCCCTTCATCCGCGCCCTGCCGCAGGGCTACGACACGCCGCTCAACGAGCGCGGCCGCAACCTCAGCCACGGCCAGCGCCAGCTCCTGGCCTTCGCGCGCGTGCTGGCGATGAACCCCGAAGTACTGGTGCTGGACGAAGCGACTGCCAGCATCGACACCGAGACCGAGCTGGTGATCCAGGATGCGCTGCTCAAGCTGACCGAGGGCCGCACCTCGGTGATCATCGCGCACCGTCTGCAGACCATCAAGGATGCGCACCGCATCGTGGTCCTGACCGAAGGCAGGGTCCGCGAGATCGGCACGCACGAAGAACTGATCGCGCGCGGCGGGCTCTACAAGACGCTGTATGAGCTGCAATTCCAGGAAGCCGCCGCACTCTGACGCAGGGCGCGAGTGTTGGCGTCAGATGGAAACCGGTTTCGCGGGCTTCTGGGCGGTTCCAACCGGCGGCGGCGCAACTGGCCGTTCCTTGCCGGCCACCGCTTCCGAGCGTTGCGGCATGCGCCCCTCGGTTTTGGCGGCGGGGACGGGTTGCCGGACCGTTTTAACTCGTTTCAAAGCCTGATTTGACATCGACGGCTCCCATGAGAATGGTGAAAGCGCCTGCGCTCCCATGCGGCTAACGCCTCGCCAAGCCCTTCGGCCGCAATGTTCCAAGCCGTGTTCCAAAGAAAAAGCCCGACCGAAGCCGGGCTTTCCCGTCATCATGTCGTAACGGACTATTCCGCCGCGTCGCGGATGGCATCCTTGGCGCCGCCGACGGCGTTCTGGATCTTGCCCTTGGCCTTGTCTGCCGCGCCTTCGGTCTTCAGCTTGGCATCGCCAGTGGCCTTGCCGACAGCTTCCTTGACGGCACCCTTTGCCTGATTGGCCGCGCCGTTGATACGATCCTTGTCCATAATGATCTCCTTCGAGGTTGAGGAATTACGGTGAGAAAACGGCAGCGGGGCGCTGGCGTTCCAAGGCGACGAGAGGATTAAATTTTGACGGTGGCGGAACCAGACTCGCTCGGTACCATTCTGCGCAGTTCCCGCGCCACCATCGTTCCCGGCGTCTATGACGCGCTGTCGGCGCGCGTCGCGGCGCGGGCAGGCGCGCGGGCGCTCTACATGACCGGCTTCGGCGTCGCGGGCGCGAGCTTCGGCGTGCCCGATATCGGATTGGTGAGCGCTTCACAGATGAGCGAGCGCGTCGGCGTCATCGCGGGCGCGGCGGCGCCGCTGCCGCTGATCGCCGACGGCGACAACGGCCATGGCGGGCCGCTCAACGTCGCCCAGCTGACGCGCGCCTATGAACGCGCCGGCGCCGCCTGCATCCAGCTCGAGGACCAGGTGCTGCCCAAACGCTGCGGCCACATGGAAGACAAGGAGGTCGTCTCGCGCGGCGAGGCGGCGCAGAAGATCCGCGCCGCGGCCGCGGCGCGCAGCAGCGCCGGCTTCAGGATCATGGCGCGCACCGACGCGCGGGCGACGCACGGCCTCGACGAGGCGCTGGCGCGGGGCGACGATTTCCTCAAAGCCGGCGCCGACATCCTGTTCATCGAAGCGCCGCGCAGCCCCGAGGAATTGCGGCGCGTGGCGGAGACCTTCCGGGGCGTGCCGCTGGTCGTGAACCTGGTCGAGGACGGCAAGACACCGCTCCTCAGCGTCGCGGAGCTCGAAGCGCTCGGCTACCGGATCGTGCTCTATCCGATTTCCGCCCTGCTGGCGGTCACAAAAAGGCTGGAAGAGGCGTATGATCTGCTGGTGAAGGGGGAGCGTAACAGTCTCGATGCCGGCCGCGCCCGCTTCGACCATTACAACGACATCATGAAGCTCCCCGAGCTCCTGGCTGTAACCAAAGCGCTCGCGGTCTCGAATAAGGGGGAGTAACGCCATGCCCAGATTGCGCCAGGTCGGCAAAGATGACGCCCATCCCTTCGCCAAGGCCGTCTACAGATCGCTGTTCGGCGAGCGCGACCCCGTCACGCAGCCGGGCACCGCGACCGGCACGTCGGGCAATTGGTGGACCGTGTTCGCCCTGGTGCCGGATGCCTTCGACCATGCGGTGGCGGGGTTCCAGTTTTATCGCGGCAAGCGCAAGCTCGACCCCAGATACCGCGAGATCGGCCAGACCCGCGTCGGCTGGGCGCGCGGCAGCCAGTTCGTGTTCTCGCAGCATTGCAAGGCGGCGCGCGGCGTCGGCCTTGCCGAGGACAAGATCGCGGCGATCCCGCACTGGCAGGTCGCAACCTGCTACAGCGAGATCGAGCGGGCGCTGCTCGCCTACACCGATGCGCTGGTCTATGACGGCGGGCGGACGGCGGACGGTGTGTTCGCCGCGCTCAAGAAACATCTCAGCGACGAAGAGATCCTCGAATTCACCTATATCGTGGCCATGTACGACATGCATGCGGTGATGAGCAAAGCGCTGCGGCTGGAATATGACGACGTCGATGAGCGCATCGTCGAAGTCGGCGCGCCGCCGGGCGCGTCCGCCGACGTGATGGCCATGGTCGACCAGGATAAAACTTAGACGGAGACGCGACATGACGAACCGACGCAATCTTCTGCAGCTGCTGATGCTGGGCGGCGCCGGCGCCGCGCTGGGCGGGCTTCCGGCCTTCGCCGCCGGCTACGAGGTGACCCACACCGAGGCCCAGTGGCGCAAGCTCCTGTCGCCCGAGGCGTTCGTCGTGCTGCGCCAGCAGGGCACCGAGCAGCCCTTCACCAGCCCGCTGCTCAACGAGCACCGCAAGGGCACCTTCACCTGCGCCGGCTGCGCCCTGCCCCTGTTCGCCTCGAACACCAAATTCGACAGCGGCACCGGCTGGCCGAGCTTCTGGGCGCCGCTCCCCAATGCCGTGCTGACCACGAGCGACAACAGCTGGATCGAAAGCCGCACCGAGGTCCATTGCCGGCGCTGCGGTGGGCATCTGGGCCATGTCTTCGACGACGGGCCCAAGCCGACGGGCCTGCGCTATTGCATGGACGGCGTGGCGCTGGGCTTCAAGCCGGGCTGAGGCATGGCGACCTTCGAATCCGGCGGCCTGCGCCTTGCCTATGACGACATCGCCGGCCCCGGCGTGGGCCGGCCGATGCTCCTCATCCACGGCTTTGCCTCGAACCGGAACGAGAACTGGCAGCGGCTCGGCTGGTACGGCGCGCTGGAGCGCAAGCGCATCCGCACCGTCGCGCTCGACCTCCGCGGCCATGGCGAGAGCGCCAAGCCGCACGATCCGGCGCTGTACGGCCGCGAGGCCATGGCGGGCGACATCCTGGCGCTGATGGACCATCTTGGGCTCGAGCGGGCGCATCTGATGGGCTATTCGATGGGGGCGCGGCTGGCGCTGGCCGCGGCGCTCCGGGCGCCGCACCGTTTCGCGACGCTGACGGTCGGCGGCATCGGCGAGAAGCTGTTCGAGCCGCGCAGCTTCGCCGGCAATCCGATGGCCGCCGCGATGGAGGAAGCCGACCCCGAAAAAATCACCGAGCCGATGCTGAAGAGCTTTCGCGCTTTCGCCGACGCGCAAGGCGAGGATCGCCTGGCGCTGGCGGCGCTGACGCGGGCGAAGGATGTGCCGTTCAGCCGCGAAGAACTGGCGAAACTCGACGTGCCGGTGCTGGTGGTGGCGGGCGCGCGCGACGAACTCGCCGGCGATCCCGAGCCGCTGGCCAAGGTCTTTGCCGACGGCCGTGCCGTCACCCTGCCCGGCGTCGACCATTTCTCCGCCATCGCGCACGCGCTGTACAAGGCGGCGGTGTTCGATTTCCTCGATGGCGGGCTCTAGTGGATAGAATCTGACGCGCGGTACCTGCCCTCCAGAGCGCGGGAAGACACCGCGACCTGGCCCATGAGCGCACGTTCCGAAGATCGCAGGAGGCCGGAACGCGGACATTGCGTGTAGTGTCAGGTGCGGCCAGGTCGTCGCAGTCAGCTTTCCACGAGGTTGCCATGAAAGCCGCCGTCCTGAATGCCTTCGGGTCCCCGCTCGCGATCGAGACCCTTCCCGACCCTGTCCTCGGCACCGGCGAAGTCATCGTCGATGTCGTCGCCGCCGGCGTCACCGGCTATGCCGCCAACATCTTCAACGGCTCGCGCAATTACGCGCTCGAGCTTCCGGTCGTGCCGGGGGCGGGTGGCATCGGCCGGGTCCGTGCGACGGGCCCGGATGCGACCAGGCTAAAGGCCGGCGACTGGGTCTTCTGCGAACCGACGATCCGCTCGCGCGACAACGCGGTGGACACGATCCTGCAAGGCTGGACCTACAGGACCGGCGCAGCCCTGCCGCTGCATCGGCTTTATCACCACGGCTCCTACGCCGAGCAGATGCTGGTTCCCACCGAGAACGTCACGCCGATCGGCGATATCGACCCGGCGGATTCGGGCCGGTGGTGCGGCCTTAGCCGGCTGCTGGTGCCGTATGGCGGTCTGCTGGCCGGCGATCTGCGCGCCGGCGAGACCTTGGTGGTGAGCGGCGCCACCGGCGGCTTCGGCGGCGCCGGCGTCGCCGTGGCGCTGGCGATGGGCGCGGCCAAGGTCGTGGCCACCGGCCGCAACGGGCGTGCGCTGGACGATCTGGTCCGCCGCTGCGGCCCGCGCGTGCGGCCCGCCCGGATGACCGGCGTCGAGGCGGACGACTGCCAACGCATCGTCGAGGCCGCCGGGGGGCCGATCGACGTCGTGCTCGATTTCCTGCCGCGAGAGGCGTCCGCATCGCAGGTGCAAGCCGCCATCCTCGCCGTCCGTCCAGGCGGGCGTGTGATGCTGATGGGCGGCGTCCGGTCGGATCTGGCGTTGAACTACAATGCACTGATGCACAAGGAACTTACCGTGCGCGGCGTATGGATGTATCCGCGCGACGCAATTCCGAGGATGGTGCAGATGGTCCGTGCCGGACTGATCGACCTCGCGCAATTTGACCTGACCGAGTTCGGACTGGACGACGCCAACGATGCCGTCGCTTATGCCGCCGCCAATGCCGGTCCGCGCCAGCTCACCGTGCTCCGCCCCGACCGGCGCGGCACGGACGGTGCCTGACGCCAACATCGAGGTCGGACTCGGTCGCTCGCCCGTTGTCAGCAAGCGGACGTCGGCCAGCTTGGCGCTAACGGTCTGGCAAGCCTTTGTGGGACTCAAGTGTCAGACTGCGACCACTAGTTCAGCCGCCCCACCAGGAAGCGGTACACCGCCGCTTCTTCCGGCGAGAGTTTCGCCGTGTCGTCGCCCGCCGCCTGGCGGATGCGCAGCACCAGTTCGCGATCGGCATAGGCGGCCAGCACCTGCGGATGAATGTAGCATTTACGGCAGATCGTCGGCGTGTTGCCGAGGCGACCCGACACCTCCGCGACGACCTCACGCACCGTTTTCTTCGCTGCCGTGACCGTATCGCAGCCGCCGCGCGTGTGCAGCGCGAGCGCCGCCGCGACGGTCCCGAACCAGGTGCGGAAGTCCTTGGCGGTGATCTCGCGGCCCGTGATCTCCTTGAGATAGGCGTTGACGTCGGCGGAGTCGACGCCCTGGCGCTTGCCGTCCGCGTCCAGATATTGGAAAAGCTGCTGGCCCGGCAGGTCCTGGCAGGCGCGCACCACCTTGGCGACGCGGCGGTCTTGCACTTTCAGGTTCCAGGTCTTGCCGCTCTTGCCCTTGAAGTGAAAACGCAACGTGCCGCCGGCGACCTCGACATGCGGCTCGCGCAAGGTCGTCAGGCCGTAGCTGCCGTTGGTTTTCGCGTAGTCCTTGTTGCCGACGCGCACCAGCGTGGTCTCGAGCAGGTGCACGATGGTCGCCAGCACCTTCTCGCGCGGCAGGCCGTGGCGCGCCATGTCCTTGGCCACGGTATCGCGGATCCGCGGCAGCACCTGGGCGAAAATCAGGATGTGCTCGAACTTGGCGGTTTCCCGCAGGGCGCGGAATTCGTCGTTGTAGCGGTATTGCTTGCGGCCCTTGGCATCGATGCCGGTCGCCTGGATGTGGCCGTTGGCCTGCGGGCAGATCCAGACGGCGGTCCAGGCCGGCGGGATGGCCAGGGCGCGGATGCGCGCCAGCGTCGCCTTGTCGGAGATCCGCACCCCACCGCCATTGGCATAGGAAAAGCCGGTGCCGACGCGGCGGCGCGCGATGCCGCCGCTGTCGGCCGAAATATAGCGCAGGCCTGCGCTTTCGGCCGCCAGCTGCGGGTCCGTGAAACGGCCCGTATCCTCCACCTGCGCCAATTGCATGACCGGCCGCCTCGCGTTCGCGCTGAGATAAGCGTTATGCGTGCCTGAGAGTTCCCAGACGCTTTTCGGTCGGATAATTTTGCGGCTCGATTCGAGGGGCCGATGGGCAAGCTGCAGGACGACACCGCGCTGGTCGAACGCGACGGCAAGCTGTTCGCGACGCTGTCGCGCGACTGGGAGATCTGGGGGCCGAATGGCGGCTATGTCGCGGCGATCGCGCTGCGTGCCGCGGGGAAAGCGGCGCCCGCCGGCCACCGCCCCGCGACGATCTCGGTGCAGTATCTCTCCGCCGGACAGTTCGCCGAGGCCGAGGCCGTGGTCGAAGCGGTGAAGAAGGGCCGCTCGGCGTGGTGCATCAACGTGGCGCTGGTGCAGAACGGCAAGCGCTTTCTGCAGGCGCAGGTGTGGACCACGGACCGCTCCGAGGGCCCCAATTCGAACGAACACGAGATGCCGGACGTGCCGGGGCCTGCGGGGCTCAAATCCTACGCCGAGATTTATCCGCGCGAATCGGAGAAGCGAAATTTCTGGGACAATTTCGAAGGTAGGCCGACCCGGATCTACACCCGCGAAGACCCCAGTCCCGATGCCACCATCCGCGAGTGGCACCGCTATCCGGGTTTCGACGCGGGCGGCGACGTATTCGCGGACTTCGCCCGGCCGCTCATCCTCATCGACACGCTGCAATGGCCGGCGCACAACCGCCCGCTGCCGAGCTATCCCAGCTACATCGCGCCGAGCCTCGACGTCTCGGTCTGGTTTCACCAGGCCCCCGGCACGGCCGTCTGGCTGCTCGCCGACGTGCACACGGCGACGGCGGTCGGCGGCCTGATCCACGGCGCGGCACGGGTGTGGTCCGAGGACGGACGCCTGCTCGCCAGCGGCTCCAGCCATATGATCGTAACGCCGCGAGGCTAGGCCACCAAAGTTCCCTTCGTGCGTTGCCATGGAACGCGCGGGGGATTTCATGCCGTTCCAGACGCATTCGGCGAGGCGGCATAGCGGCCTGGTCCTGATCGGCGCGACCTTGCTGTTCTGGCTGGCGGCGGCACCGGCCTTTGCGGCCGCCGCGTCGGCCTCCGGCAACGCCGAAGGCACCTTCATCGCCGAGATCGTGCTGCTGCTCTTGGTCGGCCGGGCGCTCGGCGAGGGCATGCAGCGGATCGGCCAGCCTGCGATCATGGGCCAGCTCATCGCCGGCATCCTGCTCGGCCCGTCCTTTTTCGGCGCATTGTGGCCGGAGGCGCAGAAGGCGATCTTCCCATCGGCGCCCGAGCAGAAAGCGATGATCGACGCCGTGTCGCAGCTCGGCATCATGATGCTCCTGCTGCTGACCGGGATGGAGACCGACCTCAAGCTCGTCCGCAAGGTCGGGCCCGCGGCGATCGCGATCTCGGTGACGGGCATCCTGGTGCCGTTCGCCTGCGGTTTCGCACTCGGCCAGGTCCTCCCGGACACCATCCTGCCGGTCGGTCACCGGCTGATCTCGTCGCTCTTCCTGGGCACCGCGCTGTCGATCTCGTCGATCAAGATCGTCGCCATGGTGGTGCGCGAGATGGGCTTCATGCGCCGCGATCTCGGCCAGGTGATCGTCGCCAGCGCGATCATGGAGGACACGATCGGCTGGGTAATCATCGCCGTCACCTTCGGCATCGCCGGGCACGGCGCCCTCAACCTGCTGTCACTGGCCAGGAGCATCGGCGGCATCGCCGTGTTCATGGTCTTCAGCTTCACGCTCGGCCGGCGCATCGTGTTCGGGCTGATCCGCTGGGCCAACGACAATTTCCGCAGCGAGTTTCCGGTCATCACCATGATCCTGATCATCATGGGGGTGATGGCGGAGACGACGCAGTTGCTCGGCGTGCACACCGTGCTCGGCGCCTTCGTCGCCGGCGTGCTGATCGGCGAATCGCCGATCCTGACGCAGCATGTCGAGGACCAGCTGCGCGGCCTGATCACGGCGCTGTTCATGCCGGTGTTCTTCGGCCTGGCTGGCCTCAGCGCCGACCTGACGATCCTCAAAGACCCGCATCTGGCGCTGCTCACCGCCGGCCTGGTGCTGATCGCCAGCGTCGGCAAGTTCAGCGGCGCCTTTCTCGGCGGCACGCTCGGCCGGCTGACCTTCAGGCAGTCGGTCGCCGTCGGCGCGGCGATGAACGCGCGCGGCTCGACCGAGGTCATCGTCGCTTCCATCGGTCTGGCGATGGGCGCACTGACCCAGAACCTGTTCACGCTGATCGTGACCATGGCGGTGCTGACCACCATGGCGATGCCGCCGATGCTGCGCCGGGCGCTCGGCGCCCTGCCGATGGGCGAGGACGAGAAGAAGCGCGTCGACCGCGAGGCCCTGGACCGCCGCGGCTTCGTGACCAACCTCGAGCGGCTGTTGCTGGCGGTCGACGATTCCGCCAACGGCAAGTTCGCGGCGCGGGTCGCGGGCCTGGTGGCCGGCGCCCAGGGCATGCCGATCACCATCGTGCGCCTGAACAACCGCGACGGCGCCGACGAAGCCACGGACGGCCCCAGCCGCCAGGTCAAGGAGGGCGCCAAGAAGAGCCAGGCCGTGATGCGCAAGGACGAGGCCGCGCCCGATCCCGACAAGGTGCATCTCACCACCCGCGCGGCGAAACCCGAGGCCGCCGACGGCGCCATCGCCGACGAGGCGCGCAAGGGCTTCGATCTGATGCTGGTGGGCCTTGGAAACAGCCATGACGCCGGAGGGGTGTTCGATCCCGCCCTCACGCAGCTCGCCAGGGATTTTACCGGCCCGCTCGCCATCCTGGCGTCGAGCGCAGCGGCGCTGCCGGCGCTGAACGGCAGGCTGCGCATCCTGGTGCCGATCAACGGCACGCCGGCGGCACGCAACGCCGCCGAGATCGCGTTCGCCGTCGCGCGGGCGACGGCGGCGCAGGTGACGGCGCTCTACGTCTCGTCCGGAACCGACGCCTCGAAGCGCGGCCGGGCGATCACGCGGACGCAGGAGGAGGCCGTGCTCAAGGACATCGCCGAACTCGGCGAGCGCTACGACGTCGCGCCGCGGACGGCGCTGCAGCCCAAGGCCACGGCGCACGAAGCGATCCTGAAAACGGCCGCGAAAGGCTTCGGCCTGATCGTGATGGGGGTCAGCCGCCGGCCGGGCGAGCAGCTTTTCTTCGGCAACACGGCTGCCGCGATCCTGAAGGACTGGAAAGGCGCGGTTCTGTTCGTGGCGAGCTAGGCCGCGCCCAGCCACTGCACGGAAAAGAGCCCGGCCTCGTCCGTCCAGACCCGGCGCGGCACATAGCCGGCTTCGGCGGCGAGGCCGCGGAAGCCGTCAAGCGTGTATTTGTGGCTGTCCTCGGTGTGGATCGCCTCGCCCTGGGCGAACGCGATCGTCTCGCCGCAAATATGCACGCGCTGCGCCGCCAGGCTGACGAGATACATCTCGACGCGCTGGGCCAAGGGGTTGTAGCAGGCATGATGGGCGAAGGCGCCGATTTCGAAATCGGCGCCGAGCTCGCGATTGGCGCGCAGCAGAAGGTTCTTGTTGAAGGCCTCGGTGACGCCTTCGCCGTCGTTATACGCGGCGTGCAGGATCGCGGGGTCCTTGACGAGATCCACGCCGATCAGGAGGCCGCCGCCGTTCAGCGTCTCGCGCGCGTTGCGCAGGAACGCGATCGCCTCGGGGCGGCTGAAATTGCCGATGGTCGAGCCGGGAAAGAAACCGGCCCGGCGCGCCGCCTTGCACTCGAGCGGCCCGAAGGCGATCGGCTGCGAGAAGTCCGCGACCACAGGATTGACGCAAAGCCGGGGATATTCGCTTTCGAGAATCTCCGCGACCTCGAGCAGATAGTCGCCGCAGATGTCGATCGGAATGTAGGAGCGCGGCGTCTGCAGCACGTCGAGCAGGAGGCGCACCTTGCGCAGCGCGCCGGCGCCGAACTCGACCAGCTCGATATCTTTGCCGATCAACTGGGCCATTTCGCGGGCATGGGCGTTCAGGATCGCAAGCTCGGTGCGCGTCGGGTAGTATTCGGCAAGCCCGGTAATGCGCTCGAACAAGGCCGAGCCGGCGGCGTCGTAGAAGAACTTCGCGGGCACCCGCTTGGGCGTGCGCCGCAGACCCTCGAGCAGCGCCGCGGCGAACGTGTTCTCCGACGTGCGCAGGCGCGTGTCCGTGGCGGGTGCGGCAAGGCTCATAGATCACCTGCGAGACGGATGCCGCTGAACTGCCAACGCGCGGACGGTGGAAAGAAATTGCGATAGGTCGGGCGGCTGTGACCGGACGGCGTGGCCAGGGAGCCGCCGCGCAGCACCATCTGGCCGCTCATGAACTTGCCGTTGTATTCGACGACGTCGCCGGCAAACGGGCGATAGCCGGGATAGGGATCGTAGGACGAGCGCGTCCATTCCCACACCGCGCCAAGGCCCGCGAGCTGCGGCGCCATCGCTTCCCATTCGAATTCGGTCGGCAAGCGCCCTCCCGCCCAGGCGGCATAGGCCGCCGCTTCGTAGAAGCTGAGATGGGCGACCGGCGCATGGTCTTCGAGCGCATGGCGGCCATGCAGCGTGAATTCTTGCCAGCCGTCGGCGTCGCCGAGCCAGTACAGCGGCGCATTGAGATGGCCCTGCTGCACGACGGCCCAGCCGTCGGAGAGCCAGAATTCCGGCCGGCGATAGCCGCCCTCGGCGATGAATTGCAGGTAGTCGCCGTTGCTGACGGGGCGGCTGGCGACGCGGAACGGCCGCAACAGGACCTGGTGGCGCGGGCCTTCATTGTCGAAGGCGAACCCCTCGCCGCGATGGCCGACCTCGACCACGCCGCCCGGATGCTCGAGCCAGACCTGCGGCGCGGCGGCAGGCGCGGCTTCGGCGTTCGCCGCGGCATAGGCCGGCAGCAGCGGATTGCACGAAAAGGCGTGCAGGATGTCGGTGAGGATCAGTTCCTGGTGCTGCTGTTCGTGCTGCAGGCCGAGCGTCACCAGCGCGGCGACGTCGGGGGCGCGCTCCTCGATCAGCCGCGCCATCGCCTCGTCGACATGCAGGCGATATTCGAGGATGTCGGCGACCGGCGGGCGGCTCAAAAGGCCGCGCTGCGGTCTGGGATGGCGCGGGCCGAGACCCTCGTAATAGGAATTGAAGAGATAGGCGTAGGCGGGGTCGAACGGCCGATAGGCGCCGGCGAATTTTCCCAGGACGACGGTTTCGAAGAACCAGGTGGTGTGCGCCAGATGCCATTTGGTCGGACTGGCGTCCGGCATCGACTGGATGTTCAGATCCTCGATGCCGAGCGGAGCGGCGAGCGCTTCGCTACGGCGGCGGACCGCGGCATAATCCGCCAGCAGCGACGCCACGGCACTGCCGGCGCCGCCCGCCTCGGCGGGGAGTGTCGCTTCTCTGGCCATGCCGGGGGGTTACCTTCGCCGCGTTCGGTCAACGGCGACCATAGCAAGAAGTTCCCCCGATTGTGTCAGCTACCCCGCGAACATCATGGGTTTTTCGCGGTACAGCGCGGGAAAAACGCGCTTCAGGGCATCGATTTTGGGCAGGTCGTTGACCATGATGTAGCCATCGGTCGGATTGTGGATCAGATAGTCCTGGTGATAGCCCTCGGCGTTAAAGAAGCCGTTCAGCTTTTCGATCCTGGTCACGATCGGCGCGCCGAAGACATGTGCGGCGCTGAGCTGCGCCACATAGGCGTGCGCGATCTTCTCCTGCAGCGGCGACGCGAAGAAGATTTCGGAGCGGTAGCTCGGGCCGCTGTCGGGCCCCTGGCGGTCGAGTTCGGTCGGATCGTGCGCCACGGAGAAATAGACGCGCAGGATCTCGCCGTAGGACACGACGCGCGGATCGAAGGTGACCTGGACCGACTCGGCATGGCCGGTGGTTTCGGTGCCGACCAGAGGATAGAACGCGGTCGCCCTGGCGCCGCCGGAATAGCCCGCCGCGACATGGGTAACGCCGCGCACATGCTCGAACACGCCCTGCATGCCCCAGAAGCAGCCGCCGGCGAGCACCGCCGTCTCGCTCGCCGCCGCGCCGGCCTTAGGGGCATCGACCGCGGCCGCGGGCACCGCCTTGTCGATCGCGTCGGCGCAGGCCGCCGACAGGCTGCATAGCGCGGCAATGCCGGCCGCCAGGGTCGCGTTGCGAAGGGTGCGAAGCATGGGCAACTCCTCTTGTTCAGACCCTAATTCGGCTGAAACCGGTCTACGGTTACAGCCGCCTTGCGGATCAGCCTCACCAGCGCAGCAGGAGCCGGCCCAGGGCGGCGCCGACAAGCCCCGTCGCCGCAATGCCCAGCGTGTACCAGATCGCCACGAACGGCGCCGCGCTCTCGGTGCAATGAAACGCATAAATGAAGGTGCCGGCGGCCCCCGCCAGCACGCCCGCAATGGCGCCGGCCAGCGTCAGCCGCGTCGGCGCCAGCGCCTTGAGGCTCCAGAACAGGCCGGCGAAGATCGGCAGCGACAAGATGACGATGTTGCGGGCGCAGACCTGGTAGGAGCCGCCCATCATCAGCGCCATGCGCTCGGCGTGGCTCGCGCCGATCAGCTGATACAGCGCCAGCGCGAGCATCACGCCGAGCGGCGCCAGGATCATGGGGCCGAACACGCCGCCTTCGCCGTCCGGGCGTGCCAGCCGGTCGATCAGGCCGAAGCCGAGCAGCACCACGCTGAAGGCATAGGCGAACTTCATCCAGAACGGGCCGGTCATCATCGCGGGCATCAGATCGGGGCGGACGCCCAGCCACAGCATCATCAGCGCGGTGGAAACCGCCGCGCCCAGGGCGAGGCCCAGTGCCAACCGCGCGCCGACGGCCCGCTGCGGGACGGGCTCGAGGTCGGTGGCAAGCGCCGCGATGAGGTCGTCGGTCTTCATGCCTCTTCGTCTCCGACGCGCGCGGCCAAGTTCTTGAGGCCGCGATGGACGCCGACCTTCACCGCCGACTCCGTCATGCCGTGGCGCGCCGCGGCTTCGGCGGTCGACAAGCCCTCAATCCTGGTGTCGCGGATGAGCCGGCGGGTTTTCTCCGGCAGCTGGTCCAGCAGGCGCGCGACGTCGAGCTGCGCCTCGGCGGCGGTCGCATCCTCGGACGAGAACAACAGGTCGGGATCGTCGAGCGGATCCTCGGCCCGGCGCCTGGTGCGGCGGAAATGATCGATCAGCTTGTAGCGCGCGATGGCATGCACCCAGGCGGTGAACGGCCGGCTCGGATCGTAGGTGTTGCGCCGCGCATGCATGGCAATCAGGGTTTCCTGCAACAGATCTTCCGCATCGGCGGCCCGCCCAAGACGCCTGGCGTAGTAGGCCCGCAGGAAACCGTTCAGCCGGCGCAGCAATGTGGCATAGGCGGCGCCGTCGCCGCCCAGCGAACGCAGCATCAGCGCCTTGAGCTCGGCCTCCGCCGCGATCAAGCCTGAGCCTTCGAGATCAAATTCGCGAGAGCCATGCAAAAGGTTACATCGCCGCCTGCCAACCGCCAAACGCGCGAAATTCGCGGCGGACCTGTAACCGGGACGGCGCCGGCGCCGAACTGGCCTTGGCAACGACCCAAATCCTCGAAAGGACATTCCATGAAAACGCACGTCACGCTCGCGGCACTCGCCCTCGGCGGCGCCCTGTGCGCCACCGCCGCTTTCGCCGACGGCACCGCGGCCCCGACCAACACCATGGCGCCCAACACGATGGGCGCGATGCATCCGATGAGCGGCGGCATGATGGCGACGCACAAGCCCAAGCCGCACAAGCACACCACGCCGGCCACGGGCGGCATGATGGCGCCCACGGGCGCCATGGCGCCGAGCAACAGCATGGGCGGCTCGCACTAAATCCCCCCGCGACAACCGCCCAGATGTGGGCGGGATAGGCTCCCCTCCTCCTCTCCCGCCCATGTCTCGCGCCGATGTTGCGCCTGCGAAGTCATTGCTCCCGGGCGCGGCGGACGCTTAGCATGGCCCCATGCTGACCCGCCGACACGGCAATCTACGCATCCGCAAAGAGCCCGCGCCGGCGGCGGCGCAGCAGCTCGAGCGAGAAGGCTTTGCCCTGATCAAGGACGTGCTGACCGCCGAGGAGGTCGCGGCGCTGGGCGCCGAGATCGCCGCGGTGTTCGACGCCTCCGGCACCGACCGCGAGCGCGACGCGCGCAACGAATTTCGCTACGGCATGCTCAACCGCTCGGCGTTGGCGCAAAAGGCGATCGCGTCGCGCGCGCTGCTGGACGCGATCGAGCCTCTGCTGGGCGAGGATTGCCACGTCATCGCCAACACGGCCTGGCGCAACCCGCCCGGCCACCAGGGCGGGATGTGGCATGTCGATGCCGGCCCGCATGTGCCGCGGCCGGAGAACGTCGCCTGGCCCGACGCAATTCCCTATCCGGTGTTCGCCATCGGCGTGCACATCTTCCTGGAGGATTGCACGCCGGCACACGGCCCGACGGCGGTGCTGCCGGGCTCGCATCGTTCGGGCCGCCTGCCGCCGAAGGAGCGCCTCGGCGACCCCGACCTGACATTCGAGAACAAGACGCCGGTGCTGCTGCCGGCGCGGGCCGGCGACGCGATCCTGTTCGTCTCCGACGTCTGGCATCGCGGCACGCCGGCACAGGAAGGCCGTGGCCGCTTCTTCCTGCAATGCCATTACGGACGGCGCGACCTGGCGCAGCGCATCCTCACCACCGCCGAAGTCAATCACCTGTCGCCCGACGCGATCGCGCGTGCAGAAACCGACCGCGAGCGTACGTTGATCGGCCTGCATCCGGCGTTTTTCTACGACGGCTGAAAAGCTCGCGCTTCCCCTTGCGGGAGGCGAGATTCAAATATGAATCAGTTCGGAGCTGACGCGCGGGCGCGGCTTGCGGCTCGCCTTGGCATCGTCGCCGAGCAGCACGTTGAGTTCGCCGACCAGGCGGCGCAGCTGCTCGCTGTCGATGAAATCGTCGAGCGCGAGATAGATGTCGAGTTCGTCCTGGTCCTCGGTCACCACGCTCATCTCGCGGATCGGACAATGCGCCCGCAGGCTTTCCTCGCCGCGGGTCAGATCGTCCCGCAACGAAACCAGCCGCACGGCATCGAGTTCTTCGACTTTTACGCGGTAGAGAAACATGGAACCCTTTCCTCGCGCGCAATTTCGCGCCGCGGAAATCGTGCCTGAAAGGCGCTAAGGGCCTGCTAGAAAATTCGTAGGTATTTTATCGAATAGGCACCGCCGTCCTTGCATCGCTAACGTCTCATTAATGACTCGCGACGACACGCCATGGAACTTCCGCAAATCCGTTAAGCGATTCAAATCGCGCAAGGATTTGAATCGCTTGGCGCGATTTTTACCGAAGTTAACGGTTAACCAAACCGCTCCCCTCATATGGGGGGAACGCATCCGATTGATTTCTCTGACTCTTTCGGATATTAAGACTTCGTTAACTTTTTCATCGGTGACCGACCGACTCAACGATCGGCATCACGTTCCGGGTAATGACGTCCGAACGATGGGCGTCGAAGGGGTGCCTTCAGGAGGGATGTGGTTGTTCTCCAAGGGGTACCGTCATGCTTGCTTATGAAGAGTTGAAGGGGTCCACCGGCCGCCAGATTCGCTTTCGCGCGCCGCGCTACGATGCCCGCAGAATGTTTCCCAGCCTTGCGCCGCGCGTGCGCGTGCGCTCCGCCGCGTATCGGCTGCACGACATCAGCCTCGGCGGCCTCGCCGTGCTGTCCAAGCAGAGCCACGACGACCTGCCGGACGTCGGCGAGACGGTGCCGCTCAGCATCCAGCAATCGGGCCTGCCGATCTTCGAGAGCTCGGCGCGCGTCTGCCGCTCCGAAAGCACGGTGTTCGGCTCCAAGCTGGCGTTCAACTTCGTCGACCGCTACGTCGAGTTCGACAAGCTCCTGACCCGCAACACCCAGGCGCAGATCGCGGCGCGCTCGCCGACCTTCGGCGCCGCCTCCGCCCAGCTGGTGCCGCAGGAATATCGCGCCTTCTGCGCCGACGTCCTGCGCCTGCTGCGCTCCTACCGCCAGGTGCTGGAAGCCAATTCGATCGTCGCGACCGAGTTCAAGCACGGCCTCGACCAGATCGAGGCCTTCGAGACCTGCGAGCCGCGCCTGATCCAGCAATGGCGCTCGCTGTGGCGCACCGGCAACGACCTGGTCCACGCCATCGCGCACGACCGCGAGATGCGCGAAGCGACCAAGGAATTCACCGAACTGGTGCTGACGCCCGAACTGCGCAAGGGCGCGATCTGGGACCGTTCCTATGCCAAGCCTCTGGGTTATCCCGGCGACTTCGAGATCATGAACCAGGTCTATGACTGGGAGCGCGTCGGCGGCGATGCCTATGAGATGCTGATGCATCGCATCGGCCTGGAAGTCGCCGAATGCATTCGCACCCGCATGGAAGTCGTGCGCACCCATATCGGCGACGTCGTGCGCGAGCGCGGCCATGACCGGCCGGCGCGCATCACCAGCCTCGGCAGCGGCCCGGCCCGCGAGGTCGAGGCTTATCTCAGCAGCCATGGCGCCGGCGGCCACCGCGCCGAGTTCTCGCTGATCGACCAGGAAGAAGTCGCCCTGCTCTACGCCCACGAGTCGACCTATCCCTACGTCCTGAACTCGGACGGCCGCATCAAGGTGCAGGGTCTGAACCTGTCGTTCACCGACATCCTGCGCGGCACCGAGGGCCTCGCCGGCCTGCCGCCGCAGGATCTGGTCTATTCGGTCGGCCTGCTCGACTACCTGACCGACCATCGCTGCAAGGCGCTGGTCAAGCGGCTGTTCGATCTGCTGATGCCGGGCGGGCTGCTGATCATCGGCAACATGAACGACTGCCCGCTGAGCAATTACTGGCCGATGGAATACATCACCGACTGGACGCTGCAGTATCGCGGCGACGCCGAGATGGTGGCCTGGGCCGACGGCCTCAACGCGGCGCGGGCCTGGACCGAGACCGAACGCACCGGGCGCGTCCGGATGCTGTTCATCCGCAAAAACTGAGGCGGCGGTCAGACCGCCTTGAGCAGGCGCACCACCGGGGTGGGGCGCAGGCGGTCGGCCGGCAGCATGACCGTCACCGTGGTGCCGACCGCGACCTGGCTCTCGATCGTGAACCGGCCGCCATGCAATTCGGTGAGCTTGGCCGTCAGCGGCAGGCCAAGGCCGGTGCCGCCATGGCTGCGCGACAGCACGTTCTCGACCTGCTCGAACGGCCGCACGACGCGGCTGATGTCCTCCGGCGCGATGCCGATGCCGCTGTCCTTGACGCGGATGAAGATGCCGTGCTCGGGCTCGACGGTCAGGCTGAGCTCGACGCGGCCGCCCTCGCGCGTGAATTTGACGGCGTTGGTCAGCAGGTTGAGCACGATCTGGCGCAGGATACGCTCGTCGACGCAGCCATAGACGGACTCGGCGGCGTTGGTGAAGACCAGATCGACGCCGCCGGTCGCCGCCCGGCCGCGGCACATGCGCACCGCATCGTCGAGGCAGCGCACCAGGTCGATGTCGTCTTCCTGCAGCGTCAGCTTGCCCGCCTCGGCCTTGGCGAGGTCGAGGATGTCGTTGATGATGGCGAGCAGGTGATTGCCGCTGTCGTTGATGTCGCCGACATATTCGACATAGCGCTCGTTGCCGATGGCGCCGAACAGCTGCTTCTTGAGGATGTCGGAAAAGCCGATGATGGCGTTGAGCGGCGTGCGCAGCTCGTGGCTCATATTGGCGAGGAACTCGCTCTTGGCGCGGTTGGCCTTGTCGGCCTCGAGCAGCAGGACGTTGGCGGCGGCGTTCTTGGCCTCGATCACCTTCTGCGCCCGATAGCTGCGGCGGATGTACATCTCCTGGATATAGCCCGAGAACAGCCCGACGGCGGTCGCCATCACCAGGAAGAAATTGTTGTTGAGATAATCCTTGAACGGAATCGGATTGACCAGCGTCGAAACGATCTGATAGAGCGCCACCAGCGACAGCGAGATGACGACCGAGTTCACGAAGCGCAGGCGCACCAGCGAACTGCCGTAGATCACCACCATGATCAGGCCGGCATAGTACAGGCTGTTGAACGGCGGCGGCATGATCGCCGTCATCAGGACGACGCCAAGACCGGGCGTGACCATCGCGATCGAGACGACGGTCTGGGAGAATTTCTCGAACGACGGGACATAGGTGAGCAGCGCCGCGCCGACCAGCACCGGGCAGACGACCGCATAGCGGATGAACCACAGCGTGCCGACCATGCCGCCGCCGACGACGCGGTCGAGGATACCGAAGGTGAGGTAGAGCATCGCCGCGGCGATCAGGTAGGTGCGGATCAGCGAGCGGGATTCGTTCAGGCTCTCGATACGATAGCGGGCTTCGACGCCGGGATCGCTGAAGCGCAGGCGCAGGCGGTCAAGATCGTAACCGCCTTCGGCCGATCTGGACGTGTTTTGGAACGGCACCTGCATCCGGATAACCAGCGGACCTGTATCGAGAAACCCGCTCCATCATCGCCGTGCTGAGTAAAGATTTGCATAGCACCCTAGGTTAACGGAGTTTTGCGCAATTTCATTCAATTTCAACGAGTTGGGCTAGCGTTTCCGTGCTTTACTGCGGCGTCCCGACAGGAATTCGACGATGCGTTGCCTCGCCTGCCTTACCTTGCTCTGTTTCGGTCTAGGGGCCGGGCCGGCCGCCGCCGCCGGCTTCGGCCTGAAGGAACACAGCGCCGATGCCATGGCCGCCGCCTATGCCGGGGCCGCCGCCACGGACAGCGACGCGAGCTACCTCGCCTACAATCCGGCCGCGGCGGCCGGCGCCGCCACCACCGATCTCGCCGCCAGCGCGGTGGTGATCCTGCCGGGATCGCGCGGAAGTTATGGCGCGGCGACGACCTCGGCGGGCAACCCGACCGGCGGCGGCCTGTCGCCGAGCGGTTTCATCAGCGGCGCCAACGTGCCTTCCTTCGGGATGCGCCACCGGCTTGACGACCGCCTCGCCTTCGGCCTCGACATCTCGGCGCCGTTCGGGCTGAAGACCGACTATCCCGCCACCTGGGCCGGGCGCTATTACGCGCAAAAGACCGAGCTCCTGACGATCAACGCCACGCCGTCGCTCGCCTACCAGCTGACGCCGGCGCTGACGCTGGGCGCCGGCCTGCAGGTCGAGTTCGCGCAAGGCACGCTGACCAGCGCCATCGACACCGGCACGCTGGGCGCGGCGAGCGGCATTCCCGGATCGATTCCCGGCCAACAGGACAGTTTCGCGCGGCTGAGCGGCAAGAGCTGGAGCTTCGGCTACACGCTGGGCGCCATCGCCCGGCCAATACCCGGGCTGACGCTCGGTTTGTCTTACCATTCCGCGCTCGGTCACGACCTGAAAGGCCCACTCACCTTCACGCTGGACAGCGCCGGCATCGGCGCCACCATCCGCACCTTGACCGGCGCCCTCAGCAACACGCGCCAGACCACGCCGGTGGCGATCCCCGACGAGGTGCTGGCGGGCGCGCGGCTGGATCTGTCGGAGCGCTGGACGGGCATGGCCGAGCTCGACTGGATCGACTGGAGCCGCTTTCGCGAATTGCGCGTGATCGCCGCCAACGCAGCGCAGCCCGACGACGTCACCACGACGAACTGGCACAACACGCTGTTCGGCTCGCTGGGCGTGGAGTACCGCGCCGACAGCGCCTTCACCTTTCGCGGCGGCGTCGCCTATGACGAAAGCCCGGTCCCGGATGCGACACGCGAGCCGCGCATCCCGGACGCCGACCGCATCTGGCTGTCGGCCGGGGTGCGCTGGCGCATGAACGACAATTTCGACCTCAACCTCACGGCCTCGCGGCTGTTCTTCCTCGCGTCCACGATCGCGCTCGATCCGGCGATTCCGGGCGCGGCGCTGCGCGGCACCCTGGCCGGCACGACCGCGGCCTATGCCAATGTCGCGGCGCTGCAGCTGTCCTGGCGGCCGGACTGAGGTTCAACCGGCGGGCGGATCGAGCGCGATGGCGCCCAGCGCGACCAGTTCGGCGATGAAATCGGTCACATCGGGCGCGACCTCGGCGGCCGTCACCTCGAACTCGGCCGCCAGCGCGGCGCACAAGGCCGCGAAGGTCAGCGGTGCGTCGAGCAGTTCCCAGATCCGCCGGCCGGTGTCGCTGAGGCCGACATAACGGCCCGAAGCGGTGCTCATCATCACCAGCTCATCGCCGATCTCCGCACTCAGCCAGTCGCCGGCGCGGCCAATCCGTGCGCCCGAGACGAGGGCCGCCTCGACGGCGGCACGATCTGCGGTCATGACGTTCCCCTTGTGGTCCTGGTTGCCTGCCGGCGCGCGGCGCCTCGCGTGGGCTAATTGAACGGCGCCGTATTTACAAGTTGCCGCCAGAAGGCGAAAAATCACGTCCAGGCAACGACGACTTTCCGGGGCGGTAATGCAGTCTTATTCCTACGAGTTCTTTGCAAGCCATGTGAAGGAGATTTTCTCGCTTTCCCTGGGCGATTCTTCGGTGGACATGACGCTGACGGACGCCAGGCGCCGGCCGCCCCGGGTGGTGGCCGGCCTGCGCTCCGAACCCTTCACGCTCTATTTCAAGTGCCAAAGCCCGGTCCTGCTGCCGCAGAAGATATACCCGTTCAAGAATGCGGGGACGGGCACGGTCGGCATCTTCATCGTGCCGGTGGCCCGCGAGCGCGACGGCATCCTCTACGAGGCGGTCTTCAACTGACGTACCATGGCGAGGTGGGTGCCGACCTCGTCGTCCCCGGCATCGGCGCTGGCGGCGAAGCCGAGGCGCCTGTAGAGCGCCTGGGCGCGATTTCCGATCTCGACATGCAGGCTGACGCGCGCCGCGCCGGCGTCCGCCGCCGCCGCTATCAGGGCTTCCAATAAAGCCGTTCCGATCCCCTGGCCGCGCGTCTGCGGCAGGAATGAGATGTCGACGATGCGCCATTCGGAGGCGCCGCGGTCGAGGATCAGGCGCCCGACCGGCACGGCATGCCGCGCGACGATCAAAAAATCGGCCGATTCGAAAAAACGCCGATAATGAACGTCCTGAAAGTGGAACTGGGAATCGAGAAAGGCCTCGCGCTGCGGCTCCGGCCACTGCGCCAGGAGCGGCGCATCGAGACGCGCCGTCGCGAACAGGGCGCGCAGGAACGGACGGTCCGCAGCCGCGGCGGGGCGCAGCGCCAACCCATCGCGCGCCAGCGCCTCAGGCAGCGCAAACATGGACCGGCCGGCCGGGCGCTAGTTGCGCGACGGGAATATCCCGTAGAGCGCGATGCAGTAGTTCATCGCCAGATAAGGCTGCTGGTTCATATGCGGCTGCGAGCCGCCGGCCATCGAGATCGCCTGCGCGTTCATGTTCGTGTCGGGGCTGTTCGTCGAGAACAGCTTGCCCGGCAGGGCGACGCTGCCATACCAGCCGTTCTGGGTCGGCAACAATTCGGACTGCGAGCCGGCAGAGGCGGAGAGCGTATGGTTGTGCACCGGGATCTGGTTCTGCAGCAGCGTCACATTATCGACACCCGTCACCTCTCCCAGGACGTAGTTCGACAGGCCGGGCCCCTGGCCGATATTCATGACGCCTTTTTCCTGGATATTCGGCAGCTGGAAGGTCGTCTGGCCGTTGCCGCCATAGGTCGTCCCGATGATCGAAAACAGCGCCTCGTTCTGCGAGATCGCAATCGTCGCGCCATTGGCGAAGGCATAGCTCCGGGGCGCGAAATTGAAGGCGAAAAGCATGACCTGAGCGACATAGGGTTCTGACACTTGGACCTCCTGACGGAAATTCGATTCGACGTCTGCGGCTGTGGTTCAGTTGCGGCTCGGAAAAATACCGACCAAGGAAACGATCATGCTGATGGCAATCGCCGGCATGCGGTTTTCGTGCGGCTGGTTGCCGCCCGCCATGCCGAGGATCGCCGGATTCAGCTGCACGGGGTTGCCGGTCTTGTTGGCGTTCGACACCCAGAAGCGCGTCCACGGCGTGGTCAGCCCCGCCGCCAGATTGCCGCCCGGCGTGGTAATGCCCGCCGGGTTGCTCGAGGCCGTCGGCACATGGACATGCATCGGCATCGTGGAGCTGGTGATCGTGACCGACTCCGTGCCCTCCACCTCGCCCATCGTATAGTTGCTGAGGCCAGCGCCTTGGCCGAAATGGACCGGCAACCGACCCCGCAGGTCGGGCAGCCCAAAGGTCGTCGTGCCGTTGCCGCCATAGGTCGTCCCCAGGAGGGAGAACAACGCCGAGTTCTGCTGGATGGAAATCAACTGCCCGGCGCAATAGGCGTTGCTCTTCGGGGCGAAATTGCCGGCGAACATGCGCACTTCGCCAAGATAGGGTTGAGTCATCGAAAGCTCCTCTGAAAGGATAGTCGCCGGTGGCGGTGTCTAGTTGCGTGCCGGGTAATAGCCCGTCGTCGCGATGCAGTAGTTCAGCACCAGGAGAGGCTGGAGGTTATTGTGCGGCTGGTTGCCGCCCGCCATTCCCACGGCCGCTGGATTGAGGGACACGTTGGGGCCGGTACCGGCAATATAGGCATTGTGCGCCGTCACCGGGTTGCCGCTGCCGCCGATCGCGAGGATATGCGCGCCGTCGCCGGCAATGTTGGCCGGCGTGTTGGTTGCACCCATCTGATGGGTGTGAACCGGCATCTCCGTCTGCAGCAGCGTCACGTTCTCGACGCCCGCCATCTCACCTATCGGATAGTTGCCGTCATAGCAGATCGGTGTGCGCGAGCGCAGATCCGGCAGGCCGAACGTCGTCTGGCCATTGCCGCCATAGGTCGTGCCGATCAGCGAATACAGCGCGGTGTTTTGCGCGATCGCGATGATATTGCCGTTGCAAAAAGCCCAGCCGCGCGGCGCAAAATTGAAGCCGTAAGTGCCAATCTGGCCGAGATAGTAGTTCATGGAAGCCCCTCACAAGCTGGTCTGATTTCTGGCGGACCCCGGGCAAGCCCAGGCAAAGGACAGACGAAAATCAGTCGAATTCACTGCAAGTTTGATTAAGCTAACACGCGATTCCGGCGACATTCAATCGCCAAGTCCGAACAAAACAAATAATTTTACAGACGAAGACTAAGGTGCGCGCGGAATACGATATTAAAGACCAGTCACAAATCGTCATGGTTGAATGAGCACTGTATACCGCAGCCGCTCAAAGGTATTTGTGCAAGCGCGTAATGCAATCTGGGCGCGAGCGCTGTATTGAATTTTCACGCGCGCGGCGTTAGGCTGATTCTAGTGTTTTACCGAGCGTGAGGGCCATGAAGCCAATCGACGATCCGTCTGCCGCGAACGCCGCCTCGACCGCGCAGCCGCGCAAGCGCTGGTCCAAGCCGCAGGTCATCACGGCCTCCGTCAGCCGCGAGACCATGAACAACATCAAGACGCCGACCTCGCCGACGCCCGACCAGACGACCAATGGCGGCGCGACACTGTTCGGGTCGTAACGACCGCACCGCGTTCCGTCCAATTTGAATGACATGCGCGATCCGGCGCGCGGAGTTCTGCGCGCTCAACGGTTGCCGCGTTCGAACCACTCCACATAGCGAGCGATCAAAATCCCGCGCAGGGCACGCGCCTGCTCCGCCCACCGGGCCGCCTGCCCGCCCCGGTCGAACAACAATCGGCGCGCGGCGGAAAAATCCAGGAATGACGCCAGACGCCCGTTCGCTTCCATGCGCGCGAGCTCGGCTCGCAGCGCCGGTGCCGCGTCTTCCAGCATGGTGGGGAAATCGGCGGTCATGCCGTCGTTCTCGCGGCCGCGGTCGTGGAATTCCGGCGGGTAGATGTCGCCCAGTGCCCGGCAGGCGAGATAGCGGTTGCGGCCGTCCTTGACATAAAGGTCTTCGGGGATCGCCAGCCCGAATTCCACCACCCGCTTGTCGTGGAACGGCCAGGTGAATTCCAGGCCGTGCGCCGCCGCGGGTACGGTCATGCCCCGCGATGCCGTCGCCGCGACCTCCCTGGCGATTTCCGCGATGCGCCTTCGCATCTCGGTCGGCGGAATTGCCGCCGGACGCCGTCGGCGGCTGACGGCGCCTTTCGCGAGCAGGCCTGCGAGAAAATCCGCCCGGACGACGACGCTGTTGTTGTCCAGTGCATCGCCCCCACGCCGGCGACGGATCGCAGCGGACAGCCCGCGCGGCAGCAGCGGCCCAACGATGGCGCTGCGCAGCATGGTCCAGGCCGATTGCCCCGTGAGGCGCTTGTGCGGCCCCAGTTCGGCGAGGAAGCGGCGAAGCCGGCCGGTCTTCAGCCAGCGCGCCAGCGCCTCATGGCCGCGTGGGTTGACCGTGTAGTCGCCGCCGATGCCGTTCATCATGACGCGGGCACCGGCGGCGGCCGCTTCGTCGAAGGCGCGGCGATAGCTGCCATGCGTCGCCGGGGCAGGACCGTCATTGGCGAGAAACTGCTGTTCGAGACCGGCCAAAGGCGATTGCGTCTCCCCCACCACGTATCGGATGTCGAGATGCGGCATGACACGGCGGCAGGCCTCGACCCAGCGCCGTATGTCGCCGCGCGTGCCGCGATGGGATTCCGAAACGACCATGGAGAGCGCGATCAGCCTGCGCCTCTGCGCTTCGACGACCGGGCGCGCCAGGCCGGCGATCGCCGCGCTGTCGAAACCGGCGCTGAGCAGCAGGGCCGCGGGTGCGGTCAGCCGGCGCAGGCGGCATTCGACCGCTTCGGCCAGGATTCGGCGATAGGTTTCGATGTAATAGGTTTCGTCCCGGTCCGCATGCGCCGGATCTGCGCGCGGCTCCCAATAGCGGCGCAGCTGCGTGTCGCCCGCGGCGCTCACCGTCAGCACCGCGCCGCCCACGAGGCCATGGATGCCGTCATAGAGCGTTTCGCCAAGCGCCCTGCCCTCGCGCATGGTGATCATGTAACGCGCGATCTCTTCCTCGCGCAGAACGCGCGGCACGTCGGCCAGCGCCCACAGCGCCTTGATCTCCGACGCGAAGGCGATGAAGCCGTCAGCGACGTGATAATAAAGCCCGCGCTGGCCCATATGGTCGCGGCCGAGGACGAGTGCCTGGCGGCGCTTGTCCCAGATGGCGAAGGCGAAATCGCCGAGCAGATGTTCGGCGCAGGCCGCGCCCCATTTGCCGTAAGCCCGCAGCACCAGCGCGCTGTCCGGCATGTCGCGCAGCGCCTCGGCACCGATGCCGAAGCCGGCGGCGAGATCTTCGCGGTTGTCGAGGCGGGCATCCGCGACCAGCAGGACGCCGGTCTGGGCATCGCGCAGCGGCTGCGCCTCGAACTGGTCTTCCCGGGTCACGCGCATCAGGCAATGGCCGAGACCGGCAACGCCCTCGGCGACGGATTTGCGGCCGTCCGGCCCGCGATGCGCCAGCGTGTTGCCCATGCGCTCCAGGTCGCGCATCGGCGCTGCGCCGCCGTCGAACCGCAGGAAGCCGAAAATGGCGCTCATCGACGGACCCGAAGCTGCATGCCTTCACGCGCCCCGCGACAATTCGTAACCGAGCCGCCGCATCATCGGCGCGTGCGCGGTTTCCAGGCGCGCGACCTGCTCCGGTGAAAGCTCGTCGCGCCAGCCACCGGCCTCGCCGCGGCGAAAGAACAGCCGGCCCTTGCCGTCGCGATCCTGCCATTCGGAGAACCCGGCCTCGCGCTCCTGCGCCTGCAGGCGCTGGAAGTCGCCCTGCGCGACCGCACGCGCGACGTCGTCGGGCGTGACCGGCACGCCGGCAAAGGCCATTGCGGCGATCAGAACGCCGGCGGTATCGCGCTGCAGGTCTTCGTAGCGCACGAGATGGACGGGGATGTCGCGCTGCTCGAGCCAGCTTGCGACATGTCCGCTCCAGCCCGCAACTTTCTGGCGCAACTGGACGTGCAGGCGGTCTGCCGTCCGGCATAGCGCCGCATCCGTGTCGTTGAGGAACGCGATCGCCTCGTCGACGGAGGTGCGATTGTGATTGGCGAGCGACGGCGCCACGTCGCGCGGGTCGCGCACGATGACGATGGCACCCTTGGCGCCGCGGGCGCCGGCCAGCAACGGCTCGCCCAGAGGCGTCAAGCCATAGGCGTCGTGGACCTTGGAAAACCGCGCCGGCGGCGCGCTGCGCTCCTCGAGCGGCTCGCCGCGCGCCAGCTCTTCGTACAGGTGGGGACGCAAGCAATCGATCTCGTCATGGCTGAGCAGGCCGGAATCGATCAGCAGCGTATTGTCGAAGGGCAGCCGCGCGCCGGCCATGCGGCCCCATTCCGGCAACTCGTTGATGTCGACCTCCGTATCGGCGGCGGCGAGCAGACTGCCGATCAGGATGCGCAGCCAGGTGTTGCCGGACTTGGGGTAGGACGCCAGCCAGACGATGTCGGTCACGGGCGTCCTCCGCCGAGGCCGCGTTCCCGCCAATGCCGCTCGAGCCCGCCGATGACGGCGGGGAGCTGCGCGAAATCCAGCGGACGGTTGAGGAAGAAAACGCCGGCCCTTGCGGTCATTGCCGCCGCAGCCTGCAGGTAGCGGGCACGCTGCTCCAGCGCGAAGACCAGCCGCGGACGATAGGCGGCGCGGCGGACGAGCAGCATGGCATCGACGATGTTCGGCGGCTCGATGCCGTCGCGCAGCGGCGGCCTGGTCTCGCGCAAGGCGTAAAGCGCGCCGAGCGGCAGCGCCTTGGCGGAAGGCGGCGCGGCGACGTGGAATTTCTGCAGGCGCTCGCGGACGGCGGCGCCGCGGTCGGACGCCAGGCCGAGCATCTGGATGCTGTGGGCCCACAGGGCCAGGCGGCTGCCGTCGGGATGGACGATCGGGGTCCCTGCGTCGTTCACCGCGACGGTGCACAAATCGTCGGCCAGCAGGCCATGGCCGCGTTGCCCAAGCGCCGCGGCGAGCGCCGACTTGCCCGCGCCCGACGGGCCGCAGAACAGCACCGCGCGGCCTCCGACTTCGACGGCGCTGGCGTGCAGCACGATCTCGCCGCGCTGATGCAGCAGGATGCCGAGGACCGTGCCGGCCAGGAACGCGGCGACGTCGCCGTCCGTCGCGTCGCCCTCGGACTGAAATGCGATGTCGCGGCCCGCGCGCAGCAGAAAGCGCGCCAGGCGCGGAATGCGGAACAGAAAACTGTCGCCGGCGATCTCATAGGTCGCGTGGGATTCGCCGGCGCCGGCGAGCGCCTCCGGCACGGCAGCGCGGCGGACGGTCACCGCGTCCGGATAAGCGCCGGCCGGCAAGCGGGCAAGGCCCGGCAAGGCGATCTCGCTCGCGATCGTCAGGCTCGCCATGCGATGGCAAAACATCTCAGCCACCGCCGCCGGCCGGATACTGCCGCCGCCGCGTCTCCAGCGCGCGATAGATCCCGCCGATGTGGTGGTCGGCGACGGCGCGCAGGTCGTCCGTCAGAACCTCGCGCTTGGCGGCGTTGTCGGACGAGAAGGTCAAGCTGGGGCTCTTGGCATCGAACTGCGCCGCCGCGGTCATCCGCGCGCGATCCGCCTCGCTGCTGGCGATGCCGAAATGCGGCAGGATCTGCGACCACAGCGCGCCCGGCAGTTGGCTGTAATTGACCAGCAGGCCGCCGCCCTCGACATGGGGCAGCACCGCTTCGCAGGTCTTCGCCAGCACGCGGGCGCAATAGTCGTCGGCCGGCAGGCTGTCTTCCGCCGCCAGGCCGAACAGCGCCGGCGGCAGATATTCCGGCACGGTCTGGATGCCGCGCTGCACGAGTTGCGAGGCCAGCACCTCGCCCGGCTCGCGGTAGAGGAAAACCCACGGCACGGTGGGAAAGACGCGGCGGAACAGCGGCAGCGCCAGCGTGTGCCAGCTGTCCAGCTTGACGAAGTAGCGCGCTTGCACGGCGCTGCGTCTGCGGCCCAGCGCGCCGACGATCGCGGCTAGCAACGCGGCGTGCAGGCCGGCGGCGTCCGCGGGCGAGGCGCGGTCGCTTTGCACCACCACGTCGAGCGGGCTGGCTTCCGAGATCACGATATTGGCGGGGTCGGCGGCCAGCATCTGCGCCACCAGCGTCGAGCCGCAGCGCGACATGTGGAAGATGAAGCCGTCGGGCGCGAGGCCGGGCGCAGCCGCCATGGCGGGCACCAGATCGGCCAGCCGCGTGCGGTGGCGCGCCAGCTGGTTGAGCGGCCGGCGCAGCGCCCGGCGCACCGAATCCTCGAAGAACGGCTCGCTCAGCCGCCGCTCGCCGAAATACGCCCAGTCGATACAGGTCTCGCCGCCCTGCGGCAGGATGTTGATCGGCAGCCAGCCGTCTTGCGGCGACGTCGTGGTCGGCGGACCGCCGGACCAACGCGCCAACCCGATCGGGTCGCCGCGCAAGGCGTCTCGCAGCGCCTCCACGGTGACATGAAGCCCGAGCGCCGCGGCCTGCGCCCGGGCAGCGCCGATGAAAGCGTCGACATCGTCGAACGCCTGCAGCGCGTCCTGCAGCGCGGCGTCGGCGAGAACGGCGGCGCGGAACCGCGCCAGGTCGTCCTTGGTCGCGCCGTCCTGCGTGCTCATCATCCGTCCGCGCTTGGTGGGCCGGGGCCGATTCTTGCGGCCCCTGGGCCAGCACAATAATGTGGCCGCATGACTTTACCAGACCGCCTCCGCTTGCCGTTTGCGTTCGACCCGGCGGCGCTGCAGCACGACCTGGACGGGCTTGCCGGCGACGCCTGGATCGCGCATTTCGTCCAGCAGAATTACCAGGGCGACTGGAGCGTGCTGCCGCTGCGCGGCACCGCCGGCGCGGCGCATCCGGTGCTGGCGATCTATTCCGACCCCACCGCCACCGCGTTCGAAGACACGCCCCTGCTGGCGCGCTGCCCGAATTTCGCCGCCGTCCTGGCGCGCTTCGCCTGCGAGCTGCAGGCCGTGCGCTTGATGCGGCTGACGCCGGGTTCGGCGATCCTGGAACACAGCGACCACGACCTCAGCGTCGAGGATGGGCATGCGCGCATCCATGTTGCGGTGGCGACGAATCCGGGCGTGGTCTTCGAGCTCAATCGCCGGCGCGTCGTGCTGGAAGCGGGCAGCGCCTGGTACCTGCGCCTCAGCGATCCGCACCGCGTCGTCAATCACGGCGCAACGGACCGGGTGCATCTGGTCATCGACACCGTGGCGAACGATTGGCTGCGGGAGATGCTGGCGGGCGCGGCGCGCGATCAGGCCGCCTCCGCCTCGGCGGGCGCATAGTCCGGCACCAGCAGATGCACGGTGCCGAGCGCCACCAGATAGGCGCAGGCCGCCACGATGAAGATCGGCGTGTAGCTGCCCAGCGTCTGCAGCACCCAGCCGGCATATTTCGCCATCAGCATGCCGCCCATAGCGCCGGCCGCGCCGCCCAGGCCGACGACCGAGCCGGCGGCCCAGCGCGGAAACAGGTCCGACGGCAGCGCGTAGAGATTGGCCGAGAAACCCTGATGGCCGGCACAGGCAATGCCGATCAGCCCGACCGCGAGCCACAGATTGGCCGCCTGCACCGCGAACGCCACCGGCACGACGGCGAGCGCGCAGATCAACATCGCGGTCTTGCGCGCGACGTTGATGCTGAAGCCGCGGCCGAGCAGCGTCGATGAGCCCCAGCCGCCCAGGATCGAGCCGACATCGGCCAGCACATAAATCGCGACCAGCGGCGGGCCGTAGCTCTTGAGATCCAGGCCGTAGCGCTTGCCGAAGAAGTCCGGCAGCCAGAACAGGAAGGTCCACCAGATCGGATCGATCAGGAAACGCCCCGCGATATAGGCCCAGGTCTGGCGCCGGCGCAGCAGCCGCCGCCACGGGATCGTGGCATGCGCCGCGAGGCGGTCGGATTCGATATGCGCCAGCTCCCGGGCCGACACGCCCTTGTGCTCGCGCGGCCGGCGATAGAACCACAGCCACACCACCAGCCAGATCACGGTCAGAAGGCCCGTCAGGACGAACGCCATGCGCCAGCCGAAGGCGAGCGTGACGATCGGCACGATCAGCGGCGCGAGGATGGCGCCGATGTTGGAACCGGCGTTGAACAGGCCGATGGCGAGGGTGCGCTCGCGGGTCGGAAACCAGTCCGCGACCGCGGCGAGCGACGCCGGGAAGGCGCCGGACTCGCCCAGCGCCAGCGGAATGCGCACGATGGCGAAGCCCAGCGTGGTGGTGACCAGGGCATGCGCCATATGGCCGATGGTCCACAGCGTGACCGCCAGCGCGTAGCCGAGCCGCGCGCCGATCTTGTCGACGATGCGGCCGAAGGCGATGTAGCCGACGCCATAGGCGGCCTGGAACCAGAACACGACGTTGCCGTAGCCGGTCTCGCTCCAGGCATAGTCGTGCTGCAGCGTCGGCTTCAGGACGCTCAGCACCTGGCGGTCGATATAGCTGAGCGCGATGGCAGCGAAGAGCAGCGCGCAGACGATCCAGCGCGTGCCGCCGATGAATGGCGCGGTTGCGGCTTGCTTGTCGGGAACGATGCTCATGGGGCCCTCACCAATGGGTCAAGGTGCCGTCTTCGAGACGGTTCACCGGCAGGTAGGCGCGGCGGTAGGGAAATTTCGCGGCAAGGCTCTCGTCGATCTCGACGCCGAGGCCGGGGACCTCGCCCGGATGCATCATGCCGTCCTCGAAGGTGTAGGCATGCGGGAACACCGCATCGGTCTCGGCGGTGTGGTGCATCAACTCCTGGACGCCGAAATTGGGCACCGACAGGTCGAAATGCAGCGCCGCCGCCATCGTCACCGGCGACAGGTCGGTGGCGCCATGGCAGCCGGTGCGCACATGATGGAGATCGGCAAGGCTCGCGATGCGGCGCAGATGCGTGATGCCGCCGGCGTGGACGACGGTGGCGCGGATGTAGTCGATCAGCTGCTCTTCGATCAGCTGCTTGCAGTCCCAGATCGCGTTGAAGACCTCGCCGACCGCGAGCGGAGTGGTGGTATGCCGGCGGATCAGGCGGAAGCCGGCCTGGTTCTCCGCCGCCACCGGGTCCTCGAGCCAGAACAGGCGATAGGGCTCGAGGTCCTTGCCGAGCCGGCCGGCCTCGATCGGCGTCAGGCGATGATGCACGTCGTGCAGCAGATGGACGTCGCCGCCCAGCGCGGCGCGGCCGGCGGCGAACAGGTCCGGCACCGAACGCAAGTATTTCTGCGTCGACCACAGATGCTCGGACGGCAGGTCCGCATCGGCCGGCTCGTAGGGCTTGTTGCCTTTCGCGACGCCATAGGTCGTGGCAAGGCCCGGCACGCCCGATTGCAGGCGGATCGCCTTGTAGCCCTCGGCCTGGTATTTGCGCGCCGCCGCGAGGGTCTCGTCGATCGTGGTGCCGTTGGCGTGGCAATAGACCATGACGCCGTCGCGGCAGGCGCCGCCCAGCAGCTGATAGAGCGGCAGGCCGGCACGCTTGGCCTTGATGTCCCACAGGGCGGTGTCGACGGCGGCGATGGCCGACATCGTCACCGGGCCGCGCCGCCAATAGGCGCCGCGGTAGAGATATTGCCAGGTGTCCTCGATCCGGTGCGCGTCGCGGCCGATCAGCGTCGGCACGATATGGTCGGCGAGATAGCTCGCCACCGCCAGTTCGCGGCCGTTGAGTGTGGCGTCGCCGAGACCGGTGACGCCGTCCGCGGTCTCGATCTTGAGCGTGACGAAATTCCGTCCCGGGCTGGTGACGATAACCCGGGCGGATTTGATCGCCGCCATCGCCCCTAGCCCGCAACCGTCAGCACGACCGTCTTCAGCTCGGCGGAATTGGCGCCGACCATGACGTCGAAGGCGCCCGGCTCGACCACGCGCTTCATGTCGATGTCGTACAGCCGCAGCTCGTGCGCGCCGAGCGTGAAGGTCACGGTCTTCTGCTCGCCGGGCGCCAGCGTGATGCGCTGGAAGCCCTTGAGTTCCTTGACAGGACGCGTCACCGACGAGACCTGCTGATGCAGGTAGAGCTGCACCACTTCATCGCCGGCGCGAGCGCCGGTGTTCTTGACATCGACCGAAACCGTCACCGAGCCGTCGGGCCTGATGGTGGCAAGGGAGAGGCGCGGCGCCGAAATGTCGAAGCTGGTGTAGCTGAGGCCCCAGCCGAACGGGAACAGCGGCGCGGTGGTGTCGAACAGATAGCCGCGATGGGCGCTGGGCTTGTAGTTGTAGAACATCGGTAGCTGGCCGACCGAGCGCGCGATGGTCACCGGCAGGTGGCCGCCCGGATTGGCGTCGCCGAACAGGATGTCGGCCATCGCCGTGCCGGTGTCCTGGCCGAGATACCAGCCCTCGACCAGCGCATTGGCCTTGGCGGCAACGTTCACGACGGAGAGCGGACGGCCGTTGATCAGCACCACGACCACCGGCTTGCCGAGCGCGAAGATCGCGTCGGCCAGTTCGTCCTGCTGGCCGACGAGATCGAGGCTGTCGCGGTCGCCCAGGTGGTTGTCGGCCCAGGCCTCGCGGCTGGTCTGTTCGGTATCGCCCAACACCAGCACGATGGTGTCGGCCTTTTTCGCCACGTCGACGGCCTCGGCGATGCGGGCGCGGTTGGCGGCGGGGTCGGCGAGCTTGACGTCGTCGGCATTCCAGTCGCTGCTTTCGGTGATGCGCACGCCCTCGGCGGTGATGACGTTGACGTTGGCACCGAGCTTGGCCTTGATGCCGTCGAGCACGTCGACGACGTGCCGGGGGACGCTGGAATAGCCGCCCAGATGCATCGTCGCCGCGTTGGGACCGATCACCGCCAGCGTCTTGATGCCGGCGGCGTTGAGCGGCAGCGTGCCGTCGTTCTTGAGCAGCACGACCGAGCGCCGTGCCGCCTCCGCCGCCAGCGCGTCGGCCTCGGCGTTGCCGGTCAGCGCGTCGGCGGCGTCCACGTCGTGGAACGGATGCTCGAACAGGCCGGCCTGGAATTTCAGCGTCAGGAAGCGGCGCACCGCCGTGTCGATCTCCTTCTCGGAGACGCGCCCGGCGCGCACCGAGGCGACCAGCGTGCCGAACGAGGCGCCATTGGGATTGTCGAGATCGACGCCGGCGCGCAGCGCGCGGATCGCGGCGGTGGCATGATCGGGCGCGACGTGATGGATGTCGGCGAGCTGCTCGATGGCGAAATAATCGCTGACCACGGCGCCCTTGTAGCCCCATTCGCCGCGCAGGATGGTGCCGAGCAGCCACTTGTTGATGTGGCTCGGCACGCCGTCGATCTCGTTGTACGACGCCATCACCGCCTGGATGTTGGTGCGATGCACGACTTCCTCGAAGGGCGGGAAGAAATTCTCGCGCAGCGTGCGCTCGCCATAGGGCGCGGGGCCGACATTGGTGCCGCTCTCGGGCTGGCCGTGGCCGGTCATGTGCTTGAGCGTGGCGAAGACCTTGCCGGGCGCCAGCGGCAGCGTGTCGCCCTGCAGGCCCTGGACCGCCGCGACGCCCATCTCGCCGACAAGGTGAGGGTCTTCGCCGAACGTCTCCTCGATGCGGCCCCAGCGCGGGTCGCGCGCCACGTCCACCACCGGCGACAGCACCTCGCTGACGCCGCGCGCCGCGAGTTCTCGCGCCGTCACCGCGTTGACGCGGCGCACCAGATCGGGATCCCACGAACTCGCCAGCGCGATGGCCTGCGGAAAGCTCGTGCCGTCCACCACCACGGCGCCGTGCAGGCCCTCTTCGTGGAAGAACACGGGAATGCCGAGCCGCGTCTTCTCGACCGCCCAGTGCTGGATGGCGTCGATCAGCGCGGTGGCCTCGCGCGTGTTGCGGCCGCGGCCGGTCAGCGCGGTGCCCTGCAGATCGGACGGCCGCGCGATCTGGCCGATGCCGTAAGGCAGCGACGTGCTCGCCTTGGCAGGGTCGAACGCGCCGTCGGGATCGAGGATGCCGTCCTTGTTCTGCCAGATGGTGCCGATCTGCGCGACCTTCTCCTCCAGCGTCATGCGCTTCAGCAGGTCTTCGACGCGCGCTGAGACCGGCGCCGCGGCGTTCTTGTAGAGCGGCCCGGCGGCGGGCTGGAGCGATGGCGCGTGCGCGGCGGGCCCTCGCGGAACCGGCTTGTGCGCCGGGGCGGCACCGCTGAAGGCGGCGAGGGCCAGCGTGGCGGCGGCCAAGGCAAGCGTGCTGGAAACCGCCCGTTTGAGCGTCATGGTCGTACGTCCCTCTCCTGCCCCGGCCGTCGCGCAACGGGCGCCGCCAGTTATTTTTGGTAACGCTATCAGGCTAGATAAAACGGGCCTTTTTGTAAAGTCGGCGGCTCAGGGTTTCGGTTGATAAGGCCGCTCGCGATAGGCGAAATAGTCGAAGTCGGCGGCGCACGCGGTTCCGGCCAGATCCTGCGCCGCCAGGCCGACAAAGGCGCCGGTGAAATTGGGATTGCCCGGCGCCGTCGCCTCGTCCGACAGGATGCTGGCGTCGAAGATCTGCGGCAGGCGCTGCCAGTCCGCCCCGTCGGTGCGATACGAGAACAGCAGCCGCTCGTAGTCGACCTCGGCGCGCAACGTCACGCGCTTGCCCGCAGGAAGGCAAATCGGGGCGGTGAAGGCATCGGCCTGCGGCTGGTCGGGCAGCGCCGACATCACACGAATATGCTTGCCATGGGTCTCGTCGTGCGTGACGTGGAGATAGTGGAATTTGACGCCGCTGTAGTAGCAGACGAGGCCCGCCATCTGCTGGTAATGCGCCGGCTCGAAGTCGAGCGCGGTCTCGGCGCTGTAGCAGAATGCCTGCTGGCGCCGCGCGACCAGCGCCTGGGTGAACAGGCTGCCGATGGTCTCGCGGCCGTAAAGGCGCAGATGGCCGGGCCGCGCCGTCAGGCTGAACAACGCGTCCGGATGCGGGGTGCGCAGCCATTGCAAGGCGAGCGGCAACACCGGCGCATCGAAATCCTCGCGCTCCGGCTCCGCTGGGAAAGGGTGCGGCGGCAGGTTGGGCGCCGGGACGTCGAGACGCGGCACGCCCTCGCCATCGGGCGTGCGCAGCCAGCCGTCCGCCCCCCACACCATCGGCTGCAGCGCCGTCTCGCGGCCGAGCACGCAGCGCCCACGCCCGGGCAGCGGCCTGCCGCAGAGATAGACCATGTATGTCTCGCCGGCCTGCGTCTCGACGAGGTCGGCGTGGCCGGCGCGCTGCAGCGGCGCGTCCGGGCGGTCGCGCGCGCTCAGGATGTAGGTGTCGGGATGCAGTTCGTAGGGCCCATCCAGGCTGCGCGAGCGCGCCATCGTCACGGCGTGGTTCCAACCCGTGCCGCCCTCGGCGGTGATGAGATAATACCAGCCATCGCGCCGGTAGAGATGCGGCGCCTCGGTGAGGCCGAGCGGCGTGCCTGCGAAGATCAGCCGGCGTTCGCCGACCAGGCGGCGCTCTGCATGCGAATATTCCTGAAGTACGATGCCGGCGAAGCGGTTGCGGCCGGGGCGGTGGTCCCACAGCATGTTGAGGAAATATTTGCGGCCGTCCGCGTCGTGGAACAGCGACGGATCGAAGCCGCTGGAGTTCATGAAGACCGGCTCGGACCACTCGCCGTCGACGGTCTCGGCGGTGACGAGATAATTGTGGAAGTCGCGCAGGCTCGCGCCCGAGGCGCCGCCGACGGTGGTGCGGCCGTAGCGCTTCACATCGGTGTAGATCAGCCAGAATTTGCCATCGGCATGCGTCAGGCACGGCGCCCAGACGCCGCCGGAATCCGGATCGCCGCGCATATCGAGTTGGCTGGCGCGCCGCAGCGGCCGCGTCAGCAGCCGCCAATGCCGCAGGTCGCGTGAATGGTGGATCTGCACGCCGGGGAACCATTCGAAGGTCGAGGTCGCGATGTAGTAGTCGTCGCCGACGCGCACGATCGACGGATCGGGATTGAAGCCGCGCAGAATGGGATTGCGGATCGTCATGGCGAAACCGCCTCCCCTGGCGTGCGCACCAGCGTCCACAGCAGCGTCGCACCGACGAGGTCGAGCAGGCCGAGCGCGACGAAGAACGGCGCGTAGCCGACCCTGGCGACCAGCGCGCCGATCAACAGCGAGAACACCAGCACGCCGAAATTGCCGCAGGTGCCCGCCATGCCGGCCACGGTGGCGACTTCGTTGCGCGCGAACAGGTCCGACGCCATGGTGATGACGGTGATCGACAGCGTCTGGTGCGCGAAGCCGGCGAGGCAGATCAGCGCCACCGCCAGCACCGGGCTCTGCACGAAGCCGACGAAGACGACGCCGAGCATCAAGAACGCGCCGAGCGTGAAGGCGCCGCGGCGGGCGTCGATCAGGCCGACGCCGCGCGTCTGCAGGAAATGCACCACCGCCGGCCCGAACAGGCAGCCGAGATCGGCGGCGAGGAACGGCAGCCAGGCGTAGATCGCGATCTCTTTGAGATCGAAATGGCGCACGCTCGTCAGGTACAGCGGTACCCAGAAAGACAGCGTGCCCCAGGTGGGGTCGGCCAGCAGGCGCGGCAGCGCTATGCCCCAAAAATTGCGCCGGCGCGCGATGGCGATGAGCGCGGGCGGCGCGCCGTCGCCCCGCAGATGGGCCTCCTGCCCGGCCGCGATCAGCGTGCGCTCGTCGGTGCCGAGCGACGGATGATCCGCCGGCGGGCGGTAGAACCAGAACCACAGCGCCGCCCAGACGAGGCCCAGCGCGCCGGTGATCACGAAAGCGCTCTGCCAGTCGTAATAGAAGATAGCCGCGGCGACCAGCGGCGGGGCCAGCATCGAGCCGACGGAGGCGCCGATGTTGTAGACGCCGCCGGCGAAGCCGCGCTCGCGGGCCGGAAACCATTCGGCGATCACCTTCATGCCGCCGGGATTGGCGGTGCCTTCGGCGAAGCCGAGCAGGCCGCGCAGACCCGCCAGCGTCTGCCAGTTGAACGCGAGGCCATGCGCCATGCTGATCAGCGACCAGGCCAGCGCGAACGCCGCCATGCCGTAGCGCAGGCCCGCGACGTCGAGAACATAGCCGGCCGCCGGCTGCAACATGATGGCGCCCTGGAAGGCGCCGGTGATCCAGGAATATTGCTGCGCCGAGATGTGCAGGCTCGCCATCACCGTCGGCGCCGCCACCGACAGCGTGTTGCGGGTGAGGAAATTGAGGATCGCGCCCAGCATGATGAGGCCGATCGTCCACCAGCGAAGGCCCGGGATCCGGCGCGGCGGCATGCGTCCTATCCGTGCGGATGCGGCAGCACCTGCTTGCCGCCGACATGCAGGTAGCGCGAGGCGAATTCGAGGAAGGACGGCCAGTTGGGCTCCGGCGTGTGGCCGTCTTCGTGCTGGCGGAAGGCGAGGTCGCCGCTCAGCAGCGCGGTGCCGACCGGCGGCATCGTCGTGGTGCCCAGATCCCTGGCGCCGAGCAGCCTGTAGACCGCGCCGGCCGCGACCTCGGCCAGGAACATGCCCCGCGCGTCGACCCACATGTCGCCCTTCGAGCCGGCGCCGATGAAGACGGGCCGGGGCGCGCACATCGCGATCAGCCCGTGCGCGTCGACCGGCAGATCGTTCGCGGTCTGAGGTCCGGCGTATTTCAGGAAATTGCCGGCGAACCAGTGATACTCGCCGACGCCCGCCAGGTTCTCGAGCCGCTCGCCGAAATTGCGCCGGAGCAGCGCCGCGCCGCCGGCGCCGGACGAGGAGATGAACGCCACCGAAAAGCGCGAATCGTAGGCCATCGCGATGAGCGCCGCCTTGCCGTAGCGCGAATGGCCCTCGATGCCGACCTGCTGGGCATTGATGGTCGCATCGCTCTCGAAATAGTCCATCACCCGGCTGGCGCCCCAGGCCCAGACGCGTAGCACGCCCCAGTCGGCCGGACCGCGCGGCTTGCCGTGGGACGCGATGCCGATGATGCCGCGGACGAGGTCGGCGCCGTTGTCGGGCTGCACGCTGTCGACGTCGAGCACGGCGGTGCCCCAGCCCTTGGCCAGCACCTGCTCGCGCCAGGTCGAGGGCGGCATGCCGGGCGGCGGCTTCAGCTTGCCGGAGGCCAGCTGCAGGATCACCGGAAACGGTCCGGTGCCCTTGGCAGGCAGCGTGATCGTCAGCTTCATGTCGACGAAGCGCCTGGCATCGGCCTGGTCGGCGACATGGAAGACGAGATGGCGCGTGATGCCCTGCTGGGCGCCGACGGTCTCGGGCACGGTGTCGACGGTCTTCCATTGCGGCAGCAGGATCAGCGTTTGCAACTGACCATAGACTTCCCGCTCGAAGTCATCGGCGATCGCCGGCCGCTGCACCCGCCACCAGTCTTCGGCCTTGTCGACGGTTTTTCCGTCGACGGTCTTCAGCAGGTCGGGCAGCACGCGATAGGGATTGGCGCGCGCTTCGTCGTAATTGGCGGCGTTCGGCGCATGTGGATTCCGGCCATCGACACCGGGGCGCAGCGCCTTGATGTGCAGCAGGTCCATGAGGCGCCGGCGATCCTCGGCCGCCGTCAGGGGCCTCGCCGGCGGCGGCGCCACATAGGTCGCGCGGTGCATCATGGCCACGAGCCGCGCCTTGTTGCGCAGGCCGACCACGGCGATCACCGCCACCGCCAGCACCAGCAAGCCGAGTACGAGAAAACGCGTCCGTGTCATGGAATCCTGCCCGCCAGCCTCAGCGAAGCTCTAGCACAATTAGCGACTTGGCGGGCATGGCGACGTCGAGCTGGCCGCCGGCGAGCGTGGCGCCGGTGAAGGCGGCCGGCCGGACCGCATCCGGCTGCGCGAAGCTGTTATGCGCGTCCATCGCGGCGGCGGTCAGGATGCTGCCGCTGACGGACTGCACCCCCGCCACGGACACCGAAATATGCGCGGCGCGGTGCGGATCGATATTGACCAGCGAAAGGACGATATGCCCGTCCGCGGTGCGCGCCGCGGAGGACTGGAGCGCCGGCACCTTGTCGGCGCCGAACGCGTAGTCCGGCGTCTCGAGCTCGAACGCCAGGGCGGTGGCGCCGCGGAACGGCTTGTACATCATGTAGACGTGATAAGTCGGCGTCAGCAGCATGCGCGGCCCGTCAGTGCGGATCATCGCCTGCAGCACGTTGACCATCTGCGTGATGTTGGCCATGCGCACGCGGTCGGCATGGGCGTGGAAGATGTCGAGATTGAGCGCCGCGGTCAGCGCGTCGCGCAGCGTGTTCTCCTGCTGCAGGAAGCCCGGATTGGTGCCGGGCTCGACGTCGTACCAATTGCTCCATTCGTCGACATAGAGCGCGACCCGCTTGGCCGGATCGTATTTGTCCATCACCGCGCCATGGGCGGCGATCATCCCGTCCATCGACAGCGCGCGGCGCATGATCGACATCCACTGGTCCTCGCCAAAGCCAGTGGCGGGGCCTTTGGGACCGTCGAAATTGCCCAGTGGCAGCGCAAAATGGTGCAGCGTGACGGCGTCGATCTGGTGCGCCTTGACGTCGGAGGCCATCAGCGCCTCGGTCCAGGCGACGTCGTCGCCATAGCCGCCGGCGGCGATCCATCTGGGCCGGTTGCCGTCGGGCGTTTTCGCGAAGGTCGCGTACCAGTGATAGAGATCGGCGTAGAATTGCGGCCGCATCGTGCCGCCGCAGCCCCAGGGCTCGTTGCCGAACGCCCAATAGTCGAGATGCCACGGCGCGGCGCGGCCGTTGCGGCGGCGCAGCTGGGCAAGCTCGGAATGCGACGGTGAGGTCATGTATTCCAGCCAGTCCTCCGTCTCGCGCGGCGAGCCGGTGCCGACATTGCTGTCGATGTAGGATTTCGCACCGAGCTGCGCCATCAGGTCCATGTATTCGTGGATGCCGACCGCGTTGGTTTCCTCGACGCCGCCCCAGGTGGTGTTGACCCGGACGGGCCGCTTGCCGCGCGGGCCGATGCCGTCGCGCCAGTGATACTGGTCGGCGAAGCAGCCGCCCGGCCAGCGCACCACCGGCACGCCGAGCGCCTTCAGCGCCGTCACCACGTCGGTGCGGAAGCCACGCGTGTTGGGGATTTTGGAATCCGGCCCGACCCACAAGCCGCCATACATCCCTTGCCCCAGATGCTCGGCGAACTGGCCGTAGATCTCCGGCGCGATGACGGCGAGCGGCTTGTCGGTATGGATGGTCAGCGTCGCCTGGATGATGTCGCCGTCGGCGCCCTGCGTCGCTGCGCCAGGCGGCGCGAGCGCAAGCAACAGCGCGCCAAGGCGGAGGAAATTTCGCATTGCTACGCCCCTTTTGCGTCCCGCGCGGTTGAGCCGGACGGCGCATAGTGGTAACGCTACCTTTGGCCAGCGCCAAAGGAAAAAATCGAACAATCGACGCTGCGCTGCGGGACATTATGGTGCGTTGCAATATGAGGGCTGCGCTGCAGAGAGCTGGCTTGGGCATCTCGCTGGCGGTCCTGCTCGCCCTGCCCGCCGCGGCCGGCAGTCTCACTCTATATGACGGCCACGACGTCGCGGCGGTCGTCACCGACGGCTCGAGCGTGCCGCTGGGCAAGGCGGCGGCGCTGCTGGCGCACGACCTCGCAGCCCTGACCGGCCACGCGCCTAAGGTCGCGACGGACGTCAAGGCCGCGCGCGGCACGGCGGTGATCGTCGGCACGGTCGGCCAAAGCCTGATTGCGGGACTGCTCGCCGCCAACCATATCGATGCCGCGCCGATCGCCGGCAAATGGGAGACCTATGGCCGGGCCGTCGTGCCGGCGCCGTGGAACGCCAGGCAGCGCGTGCTGCTGATCTTCGGCTCGGACATCCGCGGCGCGATCTATGGCGTCACCGACCTGTCGCGCGAACTCGGCGTCTCGCCGTGGGAGTGGTGGGCGGACGTGACGATCCGCAAAATGCCCAGGCTCGCGGTGAGCGATGCGCTTGTCTACGCGCGCGAACCGTCGGTCCACTACCGCGCCATCTTCCTCAACGACGAGGATTTCGGGCTGAAGCCGTGGGCGGCCAAGACCTATGAGCCCGAAGCCGGCACCATCGGGCCGCGCACCTATGCCCGCATCTTCGAGCTGATGTGGCGGCTGAAGGCCGACACGATCTGGCCGGCGATGCATAAGGGCACGGTGGCGTTCGACGACGTGCCCGGCAATGCGCAGATGGCCGATGCCTACGCCATCATCCACGCCACCAGCCACGCCGAACCCATGCTGCGCAACAACGACCGCGAATGGAATCCGCAGCTGCGCGGCGCCTTCAACTGGTCGACCAATCGGTCGAACCTGCTCGCCTATTGGGACGAGGCGGTCGACAGCCACAAGCAGTTCGAAAACATCTATACGCTCGGCCTGCGCGGCGTCGGCGATGTGCCGATGCAGGGCGCGAACAGCCCGGCCGAGATGCGCGACATCCTGGGCGACGTCTTCGCGCAGCAGCGCGGCATCCTCGAGCATCGCCTCGGTCGGCCGGCGGCGCAGATTCCGCAGGTCTTCACGCCCTACAAGGAAGTGCTGCCGGCCTACGACACCGGGCTGAAGGTCCCGGACGACGTCACGCTGACCTGGCCGGACGACAATTTCGGCTATATCCGCCGCCTCGGCAACGCCGCCGAGCGCGCCCGCAGCGGCGGCTCGGGCGTCTACTATCATATTTCCTACTGGGGCGGGCCGATGTCGTATCTCTGGCTCGCCTCGGCGCATCCGGCGCTGATGTGGGAGGAGATGCGCAAGGCGTATCTGTTCGACGCCCGGCGCATCTGGGTGCTCAACGTCGGCGACATCAAGCCCGGCGAATACCTGACGCAGCTTTTCCTCGACATGGCGTTCGACGACGGCGCTTACGCCGACATCGCCGCCGTGCGGGCGCATCTGCACGCCTTCGCGGGCCAGACCTTCGGTGCGGAGCATGCCGATGCGGTCACCGACATTCTGTGGCGCTATTACGATCTCGCCTTTTCGCGCAAACCCGAATTCATGGGCTTCAACACGCACTATCCCACCACGGCGCCGCAGCAGACGGCGTACAACATGCTCGATTTCGGCGACGAGAATGCGCGCCGCGCCGACGCCTATGGCGAGATCGAGGCTCGCGCCAATGCACTGCTGCGCGCGCTGCCGGCGGATCGCAAGGACGCGTTCTACCAGCTCGTCGCCTATCCGGTGGGCGCGGCGGCCGAGATCAACACCCGCGCGCTCGCGCTCGACAAGGCGATTGCCTACGGCCTGCAGCGCCGTGCCAGCGCCAATCTCTACGCCGAGCGCGCCCGCCTGGCGCAAGCCGCGCTCTATGCCGGCGAGGCCACCTACAACACCACGATGGCCGGCGGGAAGTGGCGCGGCATGATGGACATCGCGCCGGCCAGGCTGCCGCAATATGCCGAGCCGGCCTATCCGACCTGGAGCGGTAAGGACGACAAGACCTGCGCCCTGCAGGCCGAGGGCGGCAGCTACTATGACGTCGGCGGTGCGGTGCCGGCCCTGCCGCCGTTCCAGCGCGAACTGCCGCGCACGCGCTATATCGATCTGTTCGTGAAAGCGCCCGTGGCGGCGAATTGGAGTGCCGTGCCGAGCGCGCCGTGGATCCGGATCGACCGCAGCAAGGGCACGTTCGACGCCAGGACGCTGGAGCAGCGCCTGCACGTCTCGATCGACTGGCGGAGCGCGCCGGACAACGGCCAGGGCACGGTGACGCTCGCCTGCGAAGGCACGCCGACGAAATTCGAAGTTTCCGTCCGCATCGCGCCGCGCAACACAGTGGCGAACGTCTCGTTCCTGGAAAGCGGCCGCATCGTCTCGATCTATGCGACCCACGCCGACGCGAGAAGCGATGGCTGGGAGGTGCTGGACGGCCTCGGCCATACCGGCGCCAGCCTGCGCAGCAGGCTCGACATGAAATCCGCCCAGCCGTCGGCGCCGCTCGGCGCGCCCAGCGCGATCTATCGCTTCGCCACGATCACGGCCGACGACAAGGCGACCTTGCGGGTGATCGCGCTGCCGGTGCTGCCGATCACCTCCGACAACGGAATGCGCGTCGCGGTCTCCATCGACGGCGGCGCGCCGACGGTGCTCGATTTCAAAGCCTCGGAATTCAGCCAGGCGTGGCGCCAGAACGTGCTGGGCAACAGCGCGGTGGAATCCATCGGCAATCTGCGCCTGGCGCCCGGCGCGCACACATTGAAAGTCACCGCGCTCGATCCCGGCGTCACGCTCGACCGTTTCGAGATCGCCTTCGACGGCGCGCCCATTGCCTATGACCCGGTGCCCGAAACACGGATTGTGCCATGACAAGCTTCTCGCGCCGCGAAACGCCTTACCTCGCACTCGCCGCGGCGGCAACCGCAGCCTTGCCGCTGCCAGCCGCGGCGCGAGCGGGCACGGCGCCGGAGTCGCTCAACGGCCTCGCGGCGGCGAAGGGGCTGCGCTTCGGCTCCTGCCTCGGCACCGGGCCGAGCGGCGCACCGCTGCAGCCCGGCGTCACCGCGAAACGCGCCGACCAGTTCGACGATCCGGCCCTGCGCGCCCTGTTCGTGCGCGAATGCGGCATCCTGGTTCCGGAGAACGAGCTCAAATGGTACGCGATACGGCCCGACGCCACGACCTTCGATTTCGCGCGCGCCGACACGCTGATGGCGTTCGTCGCGGACAACGGCCTTTTGGTGCGTGGTCATACCTTGCTATGGAACCGCGACGAGTGGATGCCGGCCTGGATCAAGACGTACGACTTCGGCCCGCGCCCCGGCACCGAGGCTGCCCGCCTCCTGACCGAGCACATCACGACGGTGTGCAGACGTTATCCGCAGATCTTCGCCTGGGACGTCGTCAACGAGACGATCGATCCCAAAACCGGCGGCATGACCGAATCGGTGTTCACCAGATACATCGGACCCGAAGTCATCGACATCGCGTTCCAGGCGGCGCGCGCCGCCGCGCCGCATGCCCAGCTCGTCTACAACGACTATATGAGCTGGGGACCGGGCAACGCCAAGCATCGCGCCGGCGTCCTCGCACTGCTGGAGCGGCTCAAAGAGGACGGCGTGCCGATCGACGCGCTGGGCGTGCAGGCGCATATCGGGCCTGGCGCGTCGGCGTCGACCGTGACGCTGGACGGCGACAACGAAGCGGAGTGGCGCAAATTCCTCGACGCGGCGACCGCGGCGGGGCTCGATCTCGTTATCACCGAGTTCGACTATGGCGACCAGACGCTGCCGCCCGACATCGCCTTGCGCGATGCGGCGGTGGCGAGCGCGACACGGCACTATCTCGACGTCATGCTGAGCTACCGCCAGCTGCGCTATGTGATGGCGTGGGGGCTGGTCGACAAATATTCCTGGCTGCGCGAGCGGCTGCCACGCGCCGACGGACTTCCCAAGCGGCCCAATCCCTATGACGACGACTACCGGCCCAAGAAGCTGCGCGCCGCCATCGCCGACGCGTTCCGCGCCGCGCCGGTGCGGCCCTGGCTGACATGAACCGGAGGCGCGTCGCCGCCACGCTGCTGCTCGCCCTGCTCGGCGCCTGCAGCACCGTCGCAGCGCCCGGTCCGCCGCCAGCCGTCACGGTCGCGGCTGCGCCGCCGGGCGTCGGCGCGGTTGCCGCCATCGATCCCGCGCGGATCGATGCGGCGCTGAAAAGCTTCATCGACAAGAACCAGCTCGTCGGCGTCTCGGCGCTGGTCTTCAAGGACGACCGCGAAGTCTATTTCGGCGCCTTCGGACAGGCGGACCGCGAGAACGCCGTGCCGATGCGGCGCGACACGCTGGTCCAGGTCTATTCCATGACCAAGCCGGTCACCGGCGTGGCGCTGCTGACGCTCTACGAACGCGGCCTGTTCAAGCTCGACGATCCGGTGGCGAAATACATTCCCGAACTCGCCGGTGTGAAGGTGTTCGCCGGCCTCGACGGCAGCGGCAAGCCGATCCTCGAGACCCCGCACCGCGCCATGACCGTCCTCGACCTGATGCGCCACACCGCCGGCATGACAACCGGCTATTCCGGCGTGAAATATGTCGAGGACGAGATGACGCGGCTCGATCCCGCCAACTACGACCACACGCTGGCCGAGGAGGCGCGCCTGCTCGGCCAGGTGCCGCTGGTCTATCATCCCGGCGAGCACTGGCTCTACAGCCCGGCGGTCGACATGCAGGCGCTGATGGTCGAGCGGCTGTCGGGCGAGCCGTTCGACCGCTATCTGCAGGACCACATCTTCGGACCGCTGAAGATGGCCGAGACCGGCCGTTATGTCGGGCCCGAGCGCCGCGCGCGCCTGGCGGCGCTGTATGACTGGCACGCGGACGGCGCGATGACGCGGGTGGAGGACGAGCGCGCCTATGGCGTCAACACCCGCCATCGCGCCCTGATGCAGGGCAGCGCCGGCCTGGTCGCGACCATCGACGACTATATGCGTTTCGCACGCATGCTGGAGAACGAGGGCGCGCTCGACGGCGTGCGCATCCTGAAGCGCGAGACGGTGCGGCTGATGTCGACCAACCAGCTGCCGGCGGCCATCACCGAGCGCTCCTGGCTGCCCAGCAAGGGGCGCGTCGGTTTCGGCCTCGACGTCGCCGTGCGCACGGCGCAACCGGAGGGCGACGAAGCCCCCGGCACGGTCGGCGAGTTCTTCTGGGACGGCGCCGCCGACACGCTGTTCTGGGTCGATCCGGTGAACCGGATCGCCGCCGTGCTGTTCACGCAGTATTTTCCGTTCGGCAAAGTGCCGTTGCACAAGGCATTCCGCGACGCCGTTTATGGCGCGCCCGCCCCCCACTAAGGTGTCCCGATGAAATCTTTCGCGCCTGCGCTTCTCGCCCTGTTCGGCCTCCTGCTGCCGACGCTGGCGCATGCCGAGGACGGCTACGACCTGTGGCTGCGCTATCGCCCGGTGGAGCAGCGCTGGCTGGCGCCTTATCGAGCCGGCGCCGCCGCCCTGTTGCCGCGCGGCGCCTCGCCGACGATCGTGGCGGCGACGAACGAATTGGAACGGGGCCTGACCGGCCTGCTCGGCAAACCCGTGCCGGTCGCGACCGCCGGCACGGCGGGTGGCACCATCGTGTTCGGCACGCCGGCGTCGTCGCCACTGATCAAGAGCCTAGCGCCGTCTCTGGCGTCGCTCGGCAACGAAGGTTACCTGATCCGCAGCCTGACCGCGCAGGGCCACAACGTCACCGTGATCGCCGCCAACAGCGACGTCGGCGTGCTCTACGGCGCCTTTGCCTTCCTGAAGCTGATCCAGACGCGCCAGGCCATCGATCGTCTCGACGTCGCCTCAACACCGCGCCTGATGGTGCGCATCCTCGATCATTGGGACAATCTCAACGGCACGCAGGAGCGCGGCTATGCCGGCTTTTCCATCTGGGACTGGCACAAGATGCCGGACTACATGGACCCGCGCTACACCGACTATGCCCGCGCCGACGCCTCCATCGGCATCAACGCCATGGTGCCCAACAATGTCTCGTCGCAGGCCGAGATGCTGACGCCGCTCTACATCCGCCGCGCCGCCGCGCTGGCGAACGTCCTTCGCCCCTATGGCATCAGGATGTATTTCGCGGCCCGTTTCAGCGCTCCCATCGAGCTCGGTGGCCTGAAGACCGCCGATCCGCTCGATCCGGCGGTGCAGGCCTGGTGGAAGGCGAAGGCGGACGAAATCTACGCCGCGATTCCCGATTTCGGCGGCTTCCTGGTGAAGGCGAGCTCGGAAGGCCAGCCGGGACCCGACGACTATCACCGCACCCAGGCCGACGGCGCCAACGTCCTCGCCGACGCCCTGGCGCCGCATCACGGCATCGTCATGTGGCGCGCCTTCGTCTATTCGGCGGAGAATCCGGAAGACCGCGCCCGCCAGGCCTACAGCCAGATCGTGCCGCTCGACGGCAAATTCCGCGACAACGTCGTCGTGCAGGCCAAGAACGGCGCCATCGATTTCCAGCCGCGCGAGCCCTTCCACCCGATGTTCGGCGCCATGCCGCATACCGGCATGTTCCTGGAGGTGCAGATCACCAAGGAATATCTCGGCCTCGCCACCAGTCTTGCCTACCTGGCGCCGCTCTACGAGGAAGTGCTGCACGCCGACACCTTCGCCAGGGGCCCCGGCTCGACGGTGGCCAAGGTGATCGACGGTTCGCTGTTCGGCAACCGGATCACCGGCATGGCGGGCGTCGCCAATATCGGCACCGACCGCGACTGGTCCGGCTCCTCCTTCAACCAGGCCAATTGGTACGCCTTCGGGCGCCTCGCCTGGGACCCGTCGGCCTCGTCGCGCGCCATCGCCGAGGACTGGGCGAAGATGACCTTCAGCAACGATCCGAAATTCGTCGCACCGACCGTCGCCATGATGCTGGCGTCGCGCGAGGCGGTGGTGGACTACATGACGCCGCTCGGCCTCGCCCATCTGATGGCGACCGGGCATCACTACGGCCCCGGCCCCTGGGTCGGCGATCTGAAGCGCCCGGAATGGAATCCGGTCTACTACCATCACGCCGACGCGGCGGGCCTCGGCTTCGACCGGACGCCGACCGGCAGCAACGCGACGGCGCAATATGCGCCGCCGGTCGCCGCCGAATTCAACGATCCGGACCGCATCCCGGAGAAATTCCTGCTCTGGTTCCACCATGTGCCGTGGGACCACAAGATGAAGTCCGGCCGCACGCTGTGGGACGAGTTGGTCGTGCATTGGGACGACGGTGTCGCCGCGACGGCGCGGGCGCGCGCCACCTGGGCCAGCATGAAGCCCTATGTCGACGCCGAGCGCTTCGCCAAGGAAGAGGCCTATCTCAAGATCGAGGAGAACGAGGCGCATTGGTGGCGCGACGCGGAAATCGCCTATTTCCAGACCTTCTCGAAGCTGCCCCTACCCGCTGGCCATGCGCCGCCGCCGCACGACCTGGATTATTACAAGGCGGTCAATTTTCCCTTCGTGCCGGGGCATTGAGGCGCGGGGACGTCGCCTTCGGTGCCGGCACGGCGTAGGATGGCGCGCGGGGGATCGCAGCCGGGAATGAACGCGGCGACGCTTGCCGCGTTGTCTGTGCATTCCCCGAGCATGGAGGATCGGCCATGAAATCCGCTTACATCGTATGGGCAGCCCTGCTCGCCGCGACGCCGGCGCTGGCGGCGACCGACGGCAAGATCTGCCTGCATGCGGACCGCAGCTACCAGGCGCGCTATCTCAGCGGCCACGACGTCGTCGCCAAGCAGACCATCGGCCACGACCGGCGCGAACTGAAACTGTCCACCACCTGCATCAATCTGAGCTCGGCGTTCCAGATCTCGCTGTCCGGCGAGTTCAACTGCCTCGACAAGGGCGACACCGTCATCACCAGCACGATCGACGGCGAGCGCCAGAGCTGCCGGATCACCGCCGTCGAGCCCTACGTGCCCGTGGCGCCGGCACAGCACAGCTAAAGCGTCGCCGCCTCCAGCGCGTCATAGGCGGCCGCGATGGCAGCGATCACAAGCGGTTCGGCGGCGAGATCGCGCGGAAAAATCTCCGTGAGACCGAGGAAGCGCGGCACGTCGTGCGCCGCGGCGCCGGAACAGCCGGCCCCGACGGCCGCAAGCATCGCCGCGAGCGGATCGCTGAGCGGCTCGCCGCGCCGGGCCGCCGCGACCACGAAGCGCATCCAGGCGGCGACGGGCACGCAGGGCCGCGTCACCGGGCGACCGAGCCGCAGCAGGTCGGCGATCGGCTCGAGAAACCGATAGGGCAGCTTGAGCGAACCGTCCGCTGCGATCTGGATCAGCCGGTGGCTGACGGCGGGGTTGCGCAGCCGTCGCAGCAGCGCGCCGATATACGCCGCGATCTCCAGGCCCCGCGCGCCCGCGAGCGTCGGCGCGATATCCTCGCGCATCAGCCGTTCGACGAACACGGCGAGGCCCGCATCCGCCATCGCGCCGCCGACCGTGGCGTGGCCGCGCAGCAGGCCGAGATAGGCGAGCGCCGAATGGGTGCCGTTGAGCAACCGCAGCTTGGCCTGCTCATAGGCATGCACGTCCGAGGTCATCTGCGCGCCGACGGCGGCGAGATCGGGCATGTCCGGCCCCAGCGTGTCCTCGATCACCCATTGCGCGAAGCTCTCGCGCTGCACCGGCGCCGAATCGGCAAGGCCGACCGCGCCCGCCACTCGCTCGCCCAACGCCGCATCGCTCGCCGGCGTGATGCTGTCGACCATGGTGGAGGGAAAGCGCGCCTCGCCTTCGATCCAGCGCGCCAGTTCGCCGCGGCCCAGCACCCGCGCATAGGCCAGCACCGCGCCCTGCAGCTTGACGCCGTTGGACGCGACGTTGTCGCAGCTCAGCGTGACGAACGGCGTCCGGCCGGCCAGGCGCCGCCGCTCCAGGCCTTGCGCCAGCCAGCCGATCAGGCTGACCGGCGCCGAGGGATTCGCCAGGTCGTGCGCGATGTCGGGATGCGCGCCGTCGAGTGCGCCGGCGGCATTCAGGCAGTAGCCCTTCTCGCTGACCGTGATCGTCACCAGCCGGGCGGCCGGATGGTCGAGGCAGGCCAGGGCTCGCGCGCGGTCCGCCGGCGCCGCGACATAGCCCTTCAGCGCGCCGACGACGCGAAAGCCGGGCGGCACGTCGAGCTCCGCCAGCACGTAGAGAAAATCCTGCGCCGCCAGGTCCGCGGCCAGCGCGCCGTGGCGTAAGGCGATGCCGGCGATGCCCCAGCGCGGATCCGCCGGCAGCAAGGCCTCGACATAGGATGCAAGATGGGCGCGGGCGAAGGCGCCGGGCCCGAAATGCACGATACCGGGCGCGACGGCGCCGCGGTCATAGGCCGGCGCGGCGATGCCGGGCATGCGGCGGGCCAGGGTTGCTTGCGACAGGCGCGGGGTCATCGCGGGATGCTTATCCGGTGCTTGCCGGCCTTCAACAAAAAAAAGAGCGGCAGGCCTTCAGGGGCATGCCGCTCGAAAGTTCCGGGGAAAATCCACTCACTTAACGCCACCACGCCACCCTTTGGGGGGAAGGCGTGGTGGTACTCACATCGCGGCTTAGAAGGTTCCGCGAATACCGAACAGAATGACTTGGCCTTGATCGTAGTAGCTGTGCGTTGCGTTGGTGAACTGGTCGTAGGTGCGCAGCTTGGCGTGGAACAGGTTCTGGATGTCGAACGTCAGCTCCGGATCGCTGGGCAGGTCGCCGAACAGGTTGGACAGTCTCGCGCTGGACGAGAAGTCCGCTTGGCCGTAAGGCGCACTGAACAGATAGGCGCCACCGGGGCAGCCGGCGGCCTGCGTCGCCGTGCTCGGCAGGCAGACGCTCTGCGTGTTCGAGCCCGAGGCATAGGTGCGGTCGTTCCAGACATAGGACAGCCGCGCCATCCAGCCGTTGTTCTCGTAATAGCCGGTCAGGTTGTAGCTCAGCGGAGCGATACCGGTGGCGAAGGTCGGCGCGATGCCGGTGCTGCGCTGGTCCAGGATCGTCATGTTGCCGCTGAAGCCGAAGCCCTTCAGGCCATGCTGCTCGAGCAGGAAGTCGAGCGGCTGGACATAGTCGAACTCCATGCCGTTGACGATCAACAGACCCGCCTGATTGACCTGCTCCGTGACGGTAACCACCGCGGGGCAGACGGCATCGGAGAAGCAACCACGGCCGTTAAGCGCGGCCTGCTGCGTCGCATTGAGGGTGTTGTAGGTGACGCCGAACTGCGCCAGGTACGAGAACGGCTGTGTGACGGTAGAGCCGGACGTGAAGCCGGCGAGCGATTTGCGGAAGATCGCCACCCCGAAATAGCCCTCGCCACCGGTGTAGTATTCGGCACCCAGGTCGATGTTGTTGGAATAGAACGGCTTCAGGTTCGGATTTCCGAGGGTAACCGCCTGGGCCGTCAGGTCGCTGAAGTTGACGCCCGAGATCATGTTGTTCGGATTGGGGCGCGTCATCGTCCGCGAGATCGAGGCACGGACCTGGAAGTCGTCGGAGATGCTGTAGACCAGGTTGGCCGACGGCAGGAACGCCGCATAGTCGTGCCTGACCGTCGAGAACGAGAAGCTGTTCGGGAAGAAGCCGCCGTCCGCCAATCCGGCATTGGCCGGGTTGACGTGCGTGATCGGCGAGGTGATGTCCTGAAGCGTCTGCACCCAGCGCAGGCCGACATTGTACTTCAGGTCGTGGCTGGCGATGTTGAAGACGCCGGTCGTTTCGGCGTAGAGGCCGAAATTCCTCTCTTCGACGGTGCCGGAATTGCCGCCGGTGTTGGACGCGGTCGAATAGGGATAGGTGCCCGTCGTCCCCGGCAGCGCATTGCCGACCGCCGCGATGGCGGCGGCATCGATCGCATTGTAGTTCGAGGCGTTCTTGATCGCGGCATAGTTCGCCGTGATGAAGCCCGTCGGCCCCGGCACCAGGAAGTTCGCCAGTGCCGATTGCGGGATCAGCGATCCGCCATAGGTGATCGGCGGCTGACCGGCGGTGAAGCCGGTTCCGAAACCCGGGTAAAGCGGCGCCGCGCCCGGCGAGGCGGCATTCACCGTCGCCGTGCTGCCGGCCACGTTGAGGCCGCGGCATGCGGGTGCCGAGTTGGGCCCGGGCAACGCCGCACTGGGATTGTCGCCGCAGATGGCGGCCTGCCAGGTCGGCGACGCGTCGATCGCGGTGATGTTGCGGAAGACGTCGTCATATGCCGCGCCGACCTTGATGGCGAAGTCATCGTCGCCATATTTCGTGTCGAGATGCAGGCCGTTGGTGAAGACGTAGCGCTTCTCGTCCTGAAGGTTCACGCGGCCATTGTTCCACTGGAAATTAGCCGGGTTGTTCAGGTCGATATTGGTCGTGATGGTCGGGAACGGCGCACCGGCCGGATTGCTGAACGTGGCGGCGACACCGCCCGCCGGCGCCGTGCAACCGGGCGTGCCCGCGGGATTGCCGGAGCTCGGGCAGCTCACCACGAAGAACGTCGGGGAATCGCGGAAGAAGTGGCTGCGGCTGGCATTGGCCTGGAAGTCCACCTCGAGATTGTCCAGCACCTGCCAGGTCATGCCCGGGTTGATGCTGAAAAAGTCGCCCTTTTCCTTGTAGGGACGCGCTTCGAGGAAGAACTGCGCGTTCGCGAAGGTGCCGCCGGTCGTCACGTTGTTGGCATCGACCGTCAGGTTCTCGGGGATCATCGGCTGCGAACCGGCGCCCGACCGAACGCCCCAGTCGATGTCGCTGCGGTCAAGATTGTTGAACGTCCGGCCAGCGATCATGTCCACATAGAAGTGCAGACTGTCGGTGGGCCGATACTCCAGGCTCATGACGCCGTTGAAGCGGTCGCGCGTGCCGCGCTCGTACATGGTGCGGCCCAGGCGCGGAATGAGCGCGTTACTGATCTGGGTCGTGGTCACGCCGGGATTGTGTGCCAGCAGGAACGCCGAATCGACGGTCTGCCCGGGCACGATGCCGCCCGTCGTGACGCCGACCGGAACGGTCGCTGGAATGACGAACGCATTGCCGCCGATCTGGTCGCAGGTATTGCCGGCGCCGCATTGCGCGGCGGACAGCGCGCCCATGGTGACCCAGCCGGCGTTGCCGTCTTCCCAGCCGGTCGTCATGACGTTGTTGTGCACGCCGGCCACGCCGACCAGCACGCCCAGGGGCCCCCAGGTGTCGCTGGCGATGATCGCGCCGCGCTCGCCGGGCTCGTCCGCCTTGTCGTCGTCGCTGCCCTGGACGTTGAAGCTGAAATGCGCACCGTCGTAGTCGAACGGACGCGCACTGCGCATGTTCACGGTGCCCGCGGCGCCGCCTTCGACTTGATCGGGCGTCGGGCTCTTGCTGACCGTCAACTGCGTGAACAGTTCCGTCGGGAACATGTTCAGGTCGACTTCGCGGTTGTTGTTCGACTGATCGGTCGCGCCGGTCGACGCCACCGAAATCTGCGCGTTGTTGAGCAGGATCTTGGTGAAGTTCGTGCCCAGGCCGCGGATCGAGACGTTCACGCCCTCGCCGTCGTCTTCGCGGCTGATGGTGACGCCCGGAATGCGGTTCAGCGATTCGGCGATGTTGGTGTCGGGAAACTTGCCGATGTCTTCGGCGAACACCGAGTCGGTGAAGTTCGTCGCGGCGCGCTTGGCATCGGTGGATGCGGTCAAGCTGGCGCGGTAGCCGGTCACCACGACGGTCTCGACGGCATCTGCATCGGCGTCCGCGGCATAAGCCGGCGCGGTTGCGACGAACACTGCGCCAAGCCCGGCCAGCAATGTCGTGCCCCTCAGCACGGCCTTCGCACGGTTATTCAAAACGTGAAAAGTCGGACGCATGCAAACCTCCCCTAATGTCCCCTGCCGCCCAGACCGCTGCTTCCATGGCAGCATTGTCTTGTTGTTAGCGGTAGCGAACTGACGTTTCCTGTTAATCCCCTTGTTATGGTAGCGGTCCCATAACGATGTATGTTTAGCCCTCTATCTTGATGTCGTCAAGAGGATTGCGTCTTGCTGCGCTGCAAACGCGCAGCGAAATTTCGCGCAGGGTGTGAAATTAGCAACGCCTGTCCGCCGGCTGCACCGACAGCGTCATCGCCACGCGGAACGAGTCGCCCGCCGCGATGACGCGCAAGCCGCTCTCGTCCGCAGCGCGGTTGAAGGCATCCGGCATCGCGCTCACCGGTTCGACGCAGAAAAAATCGGCATTCGGAGGCACGAAGACGTGCAGAAAACCGAGCTCAGGACTGGCGCCCAGAAGCAGCCTGCGGCCGTTTTCCGGCTGCGCGATGCGTGCGGCGCCCTTCCAGCCGAAATGGCAGTGATCGACGAACGGCGCGGCGCCGAGCGCGGCGCCGCCTGCCAGATCGAGGAAATGTGAAGCCTGCGCCTTCACCGTCGGGATGGCGGTCGCATCGCTGAGCCAGACGCCGGCGATTTCGGCCTGCAGGCGCGAACGTTCCGTCCTCGGAAAATAAGGGTGAAACCCAAGGCTTGCCGGCATGGCGCGGGCGCTGCGGTTGCTCAGCGTCAGCTCGAGGCGCAGCGAATCGGGCGTCAGCACAAACGCCTGCTCCGCCGCATAGTCCCAGGGCCACGCGTCCGCGCCATGCGCGAAGGCGAGAACGGCGCTGTCCCGCGTTTGTGCACGCACCGACCATTCGTTCTGCCAGCCCTGGCCGTGCAGCGCATGCGGATGGTCGCCGAAATTGCGCTTCAGGCGGACCGCCTCGCCGCGAAAGGCGAAGGCACCGTGCGCAATGCGGTTGGCGAACGGCACCAGCGCAAAACAGGCCGTCTGCAGCACATCCGTCGTGCCGGGCGGCGCCGGCCGCAGCACGTCGCTGCCGTCCACCGCGAAACGCGAAACGGCGCCGCCGATCTTCGGCAGAAGATCGAGTTCGGCGCCGCCGCTGCGAAGCGTGATCACCAGGCGCGCCTAGACGGCGGCCTTCTTGCCCCACAATTCCTGGATCGCTTCCAGGCTGCGCCGCTTGGTTTCCGGCACGTAGCGCATCACGAACAGCGCCGCCAGGATGCTCATCGCACCGTAGATCCAATAGGCGAAGCCGTGATTGTAGGCGTGGTTGAGCGCGGTGTTGCCGTCCAGGATCTTGAACGACCAGGAAACGAACAGGTTGGCGATCCACTGCGCCGCGACCGCGATCGCCATCGCCTTGCTCTTGATCGAATTGGGAAAGATCTCGGCCAGCAGCACCCAGGTCACCGGCCCCCAGGACAGCGAGAAGCCCGCGATGTAGGTCACCGCCGCCACCAGCGTCCAGATGCCGACCGTGTGGGCGTCGAACAGGAAGCCGAGCGCGAACATCGCCACCGCCATGATGGCGCCGCCGGTGATCAGCAGCGGCTTGCGGCCCCAGCGGTCGACGGTGACCAGCGCCACCAGCGTGAAGACGACGAGCGCCAGGCCGACGACGATGGTCTGGGCCAGCGAGCTGTCCGTGCCGAAGCCGGCATTCTTGAACATCAACGGGCCGTAATAGAGCACCGCGTTGATGCCGATGAACTGCTGGAACACCGACAGCATGATGCCGACGAAGATGACGAGGCCGCCGAAGCTGAACAGCGGCCGCGTCTTCTCCACCAGCGTGGTCTGGATGTCGGCGAGCGTCGCCTGCGCCGTCGCCTCGTCGGTGATGCGGCGCAGCACCGCCAGCGCCTTGTCCTTGTGGCCGCGCAGCACGAACCAGCGCGGCGTATCGGGCGCCAGCAGCATCAGGAAGAAGAACAGCGTCGCCGGAATGGCCTCCGAGGCCAGCATCCAGCGCCAGCCGGTGGCGAGGCCCCAGGCGTCGTTGCCCTGCTTGGCGATGGCCCAGTTGACAAAATAGACGATGGTGATGCCGAGCACGATGGCGATCTGCTGCAGCGTCACCAGACGCCCGCGGTCGGCCGGCGGCGCGATCTCGGCGATATAGAGCGGCGACAGCATCGAGGCGACGCCGACGCCGACGCCGCCGAGGATGCGATAGAGGATGAACGGCGTCAGCGCCGCCGGGCCCATGCCGCCGATCGGCCCGAGGCCGAATTCCGGCACCGCCGAGCCGATCGAGCCCAGCAGGAACAGCATCGCGGAGATCAGAAGGCCGCCCTTGCGGCCGAAATAGGTCGAAAGCGGTCCGGCGACGAAGGCGCCGATGACGCAGCCGAGCAGCGCGCAGGAGATCGCCCAGCCCGACAGGCTGTCGCGCGCCGATTCCGGCAGGTTCTGCGGCGTGATGAAATTGTGGTCGATGGCGCTGACCGCGCCCGAGATCACCGCCGTGTCGTAGCCGAACAGCAGACCGCCGAGCGAGGCGATGACGGCAAGTCCCATCACGAGACCCGAATTGGCCTTGGCCATGAAATGATCCCCTGTGCTTCCTCGATGACGTTCGCCGATCTCGGGCCGGCGGTTCGTCCGTCGCGCCAAGCCTATTGATAGCGATACCAGTCTGCAAGAGCCGCGCGCTTGTTAGCGTTCGCTAATGATTGTGCCGCGGCGTCTTGCCGGCGATGCGGCGGTATTTCAGCGCCGGCTCCATCACCGCGCCGCTGTCCATCTGGCCGACGGTGGCGCGGAAGATTTCCTGCCACATGGTGGCGGTCTCGGGCACCGGCGGCATTCCGTCCTTCTTGCGGCGCGCGATCTCGGCCTCTGAAACCAGCATGTCGCAGGTCCCCGCGTTGAGGTCGATGCGGATCACATCGCCGCTGCGCAGCCAGGCGAGGCCGCCGCCCGCCGCGCTCTCCGGCGAGGCATTGAGGATCGAGGGACTGTCGGAGGTGCCCGACTGCCGCCCGTCGCCCAGCGTCGGCAGGCTCATGATGCCCTGTTTGAGGAGCGCGTCCGGCGGCTGCATGTTGACGACTTCGGCCGAGCCCGGCCAGCCGATCGGGCCGGCGCCGCGGATGACGAGGATCGTGTCGGCGTCGATGCCCAGGGCGGGGTCGTTGATGCGGTGGTGATAATCGTCCGAGCCGTCGAACACCACGGCGCGGCCCTCGAAGACGTTCTCGTGTCCCGGCCGCGCCAGGTAGCGCTGGCGGAAATCGGCGGAGATCACGCTCGTCTTCATGATGGCGAAATCGAACAAATTGCCCTTCAGCACCAAAAAACCGGCGCGCTCCATCAGGGGCTTGTCGTAGGTGCGGATCATCTCGCGGTCATGACTGTCACGGCCCTCGATGTTGTGGGCGAGGCTCTTGCCGGTGACGGTCGGCGCGCCGCCGTCGATGCGGCCGGCCTTGAGCAATTCGCACAGCACCGCCGGCACGCCGCCGGCGTGGTGGAAGCGCTCGCCGAGATATTTGCCCGCCGGCTGCATGTTGAGCAGCAGCGGGATGTCGTAGGCCGCGCTCCAGTCCGCGGCGGTCAATTCCACCTCGGCATGCCGCGCCATGGCGACGATATGCGGCTGGGCGTTGGTCGAACCGCCGATGGCTGCGACCGCGGCGATCGCGTTGAGGAAGGAGGCGCGCGTCAGGATCTTCGACGGCGTCAGGTCTTCATAGGCCATCGCGACGATGCGCTTGCCGGTCTCGTAGGCCATCTGGCCGCGCTCGCGATAGGGCGCCGGAATCGCCGAGCAGCCGGGCAGCGACAGGCCGAGCGCCTCCGCCACCGCGTTCATGGTCGAGGCGGTGCCCATGGTGTTGCAATGGCCGGCCGACGGCGCGCTGGCGCAGGCTTCCGCCATGAACTCGTCTTCGCTGATCTTGCCGGCCGCAAGCTTGCGCCTGGCGCGCCAGATCACGGTGCCCGAGCCCACCAGCTCGCCCTCGTGCCAGCCATCCAGCATCGGCCCGCCCGACAGCACGATGGCCGGGATATCGACGGACGAGGCCGCCATGATCGCCGACGGCGTGGTCTTGTCGCAGCCCGTGGTCAGCACCACCGCGTCGATGGGATAGCCGTGCAGGATCTCGACCAGCGTCATGAAGGCGAGGTTGCGGTCGATGGCCGCGGTCGGTCGGCGGCAATTCTCGGCGATGGGATGGGTGGGAAATTCCACCGCGATGCCACCAGCGTCGCGGATGCCGTCGCGCACGCGCCCTGCCAGCTCGAGATGAATCCGGTTGCAGGGCGACAGGTCGCTGCCCGACTGCGCGATGCCGACGATCGGCCGTCCCGAGCGCAGCTCGTCCGGCGTCAGGCCGTAATTCATCATGCGCTCGAGATAGAGCGCCGCCATGTCGCTGCGCCCGGGGGCCGCGAACCAGTCCTGGGAGCGAAACCGCCTGGCGGGTTTGCGCTCGACCATGGGAATCTCCTTTGCTCAAAGACCGGCGACGTCGCTCTCGAACCGGAACAGCCCGCCGGCCAGCGGCTGTTCGGCGCGCGCCTTGGCGTCCAGCCCCTTCCACGCCGTGGTGGCGTAGACGGTGGTGCCGGCGAAGGCGAGCTTGGTGATATTGGCACAGGGAAAGCGCACCGTGGACATGAGTTTTCCGCGGTCGTCATAGCGCCGCGCCGCCCAGCCGGCATAGAGCCCCAGCCACAAGCAGCCCTCGGCATCGATCACCGAGCCGTCGGGGTAGCCCGCGTCCGCCTCGATCTCGGTGAAAATACGCTTGTTCGACAGCGTGCCGTCCGCGCCGAGATCGTAGGCGTAGATCGTCCGTTTCAGCGTGTCGGTGTGATAGAAAATCTTGCCGTCGGGACTGGAGCACGGACCGTTGGTGATGCAGATGCCGTGCTCCACCGCCACCGGCCCGCCGGCGTCGAGCCGGTAGAGGCAACCCGTCGGCGCCGTCTCGCCATTGTCCATCGTGCCGAACCAGATCCGGCCCGCCGCGTCGCGCGCCCCGTCGTTCAGCCGGTTGCCGGGCTTGTCGGCATCCACAAGGTGCAGCAGCGCGAAAGAACCGTCACGGGGATCGAAGCGATAGAGACCGTCGGTCAGCCCGACGACGAAGCCGTCGCCGTCGCTGCAAAGAAAACCCGGGCTCTGCGGCGCGTCGAAGCTGCGCCTTGCGCCGCTCGCAGGATCGTAGCGGTGGATATGCTGCTTCTTGATGTCGACGAACCACAGCGCTTGGTCACGCGGGACCCAGAGCGGTCCCTCGCCCAGCATCGCTTCGACGGGCCATACGCATTCGGGCTTCATCGCCAGCCGGCGTCGATCCAATATTCGTGTCCGGTGCACATCTTACCGTCGTCCGACGCCAGGAACAGCACCAGCGAGGCGACATTTTCCGGCTCGACGCGCGCCTTCAGCGATTGCTGCGCGACGATCTCGTTCTCGCCTTCGGGCGTATACCACTTCATCTGGCGCGGCGTGCGGACATTTCCCGGCACCACGGCAGTGACGCGGATATTGTCGCCGCCGAGTTCGCGCGCCAGCGCCCGCGTCATGCCTTCGATGCCCGCCTTGGCGGTCTCGTAGATCACCAGGTCCGGCAGGCCCAGATGCCAGGAGATCGAGCCGAAATTGATGATCGCGCCGCCGCCGCGCTTCTTCATGCCGGGTGCCGCTTCCTTGGCGCAGAACAGCATGTGGCGCAAATTCACCGCGATGCGCTCGTCCCAATAGGCCGGCGTGATCTCGCTGAGCTTGTGGCGGTCGTCGTTGCCGGCGTTGTTGACCAGCACGTCGATGGCACCGGTTTCCTTGAAGAACGCGGCGATGGCGGCAAGGTCGGTCAGATCGCATCTGTGGAAAGCGGGCGCGTGGGCGACGCCGTTGATCGATTTGGCCAGGGCGGCCGCTTCGTTGTCCAGGATGTCGAGGAAGGTCACGCGGGCGCCCTGGCGCGCGAACGCCGCGACGATGGCCGCGCCGATGCCGCTGGCACCGCCGGTAACGACGACCCGTTTGTCCTTCAGGCTCGGATAGATCGCTGACGACATGGCTTCCCTCAGGCCCATGAATAGGCCGTCTTTGTCTGTGTGTAGAACTCGATGGCTGCGAAGCCCTGCTCGCGCGCGCCGTAGCTCGACTTGCGCGAGCCGCCGAACGGCACGTGATAATCGACGCCGGCCGTCGGCAGATTGACCATCACCATGCCGGCGCGCACGGCGCGCTGGAAATGGCGGGCATATTTCAGCGAGCCGGTGCAGATGCCGGCCGAGAGGCCGAACTCGCCGGCATTGGCGACGGCCAGCGCCTCGTCGTAATCCTTGACGCGCACGATCGAGGCGACGGGCCCGAAGACTTCCTCGTTGTTGATGCGCGCGCCGACGCCGGTGTCCGCGATCACCGCGGGGCTCATGTAATAGCCGGGTTTGCCGAGCGTCAGGCGCTGGCCGCCGCCGGTCAGCGTACCGCCTTCCTTCACCGCGATGTCGACATAGGAGAGGTTCTGCTCGAGCTGCTGCTCGCTGACCGCCGGGCCCATCTTGGAGGCTGGGTCGAGCGCGTCGCCGACCGTCAGCGCCAGCGTCTTCTCGGTCAAGGCCGCGACGAACTTCTTGTAGATGCCGTCGGTGACGATGATGCGGCTCGACGCGGTGCAGCGCTGGCCGGTGGCGAAGAAAGCGCCGTCCAGGGCGCACAGCACGGCGCGGTCGAAATCGGCGTCGTCGAGCACCACCAGCGGGTTCTTGCCGCCCATCTCGAGCTGCACGCGGGCCTGGCGCGCCACGGCGGCGAGCGCGACCTGGCTGCCGACGTTCTGCGAGCCGGTGAACGAGATACCGTCGACGCCGGGATGCCTGGCGATGGCGTCGCCGACCTGGCCGCGGCCGATCACCATGTTGAAGATGCCGGCCGGCGCGCCGCATTCGAAGATGATGTCGGCCAGCGCCGCGGCCGTGGCGGGCGTCGGCCCCGCCGGCTTGATGACGACGCAATTGCCGAACGCCAGCGCCGGCGCGGTTTTCCACGCCGGGATCGCGATGGGGAAATTCCACGGCGTGATCATGCCGAAGACGCCGACCGCCTCGCGGAAGGTCGCGACTTCGACGCCGGGCCGCACCGAATCGAGATTCTGGCCGTGACGGCGGATCGCCTCGCCGGCGAAATATTTGAAGATGCGCCCGGCGCGCGCCACTTCGCCGATGCCCTCGGGCAGCGTCTTGCCCTCCTCGCGCGACAGCAGCTTGCCGAGCTCCTCGCGGCGTTTGAGGATCGTGTCGCCGACCTTGTCGAGCAGGTCGCTGCGCACTTCCGGCGAGGCGCCGGACCAGGCGGGAAACGCCTTGCGCGCCGCGGCCACCGCGGCATCGACCTCGGCTTTGCCGCCGTCGGGGAAATGCGCCACGACCTCGCGCGTGTCGGAGGGATTGAGGCTCTGGTGCGGCGTCTCCGCCTTGACCCGCTCGCCGTCGATATAATGTGTGAGGCTCTGGTTCATCGCATCGTCGCTCAGGCTGGTCCCGCGGGCAGCAGACCACGGCTGCCCAGATTTCGCATCAGGTCGCCGACTCCGAAGCGCCAGGGCGGCGCCGCCTTGGAGGTCGTGACCTTGTTCTCCAGCACGCCGAGCCTGGGCGTCGAGACCCGCACGACGTCGCCGATCTTGTGGGTGAAGCCGCGCCCCGGATGATCGCGGTCCTGGGTCGGCGCGAACAGCGTGCCGAGGAACAGCGCGAAGCCGTCGGGGTATTGGTGCTCGCTCATCGCCTGCTTGCACAAATCGAGCGGATCGCGGCTGATCTCGGCCATCGTGCTGCGGCCTTCGAGGCGGTAGTTCTCCGGTCCGATGATCTCGAGCTCCAGCACGGCCTTGCGCACGTCGTCCAGCGTGAAGCGCTCGTCGAACAGGCGCACGAACGGCCCGATGCTGCACGAGGCGTTGTTGTCCTTGGCCTTGCCGAGCAGCAGCGCGCTGCGCCCTTCGAAATCGCGTAAATTCACGTCGTTGCCGAGCGCGGCGCCGAGCGCCTCGCCTTTCGCATTGCAGACGATGACGATCTCGGGCTCCGGATTGTTCCAGTCGGAATCGGAGCGGATGCCGATGTAATCGCCCCAGCCCATCGACGACAGGATCGGCGCCTTGGTGAAGATCTCCGCGTCCGGCCCGATGGCGACTTCGAGATATTGCGACCATAGCCCGTCGGCGATCAGCGCCGCCTTGAGCTTCACCGCTTCCGGCGAGCCCGGCTTGACCGATCTAAGGTCGGCGCCGACGCGTTCCTTGAGCGCCTCACGGATGCCGAGCGCCTTGGCGGCATCGCCCCGCGCCCGTTCCTCGATCACCCGCTCGACCGCCGACACCGCGAAGGTGACGCCCGCCGCCTTGACGCATTGCAGGTCGATCGGCGCGAGCAGGCGCGTCGCCCCGCCGCCGTTCCACGCTTCCTTCAGGTCGAGGTCGGCGACCTCGCCGAGGTCGCGGCCGCTGGCCGAGCCGGTCCAGCCGTTCAGCAGGTCCGCCACGGTCGGTGCCGCGCGGCTGACGTCCAGCACCCGCCCTTCGCGGATCAGGACCGGCGTCGGACCGGCGCCGCAATCGACGCGGCCGACCAGCGTCGCCTCACGCCAATCGCGCGGCAGAAAGTCAGTCATGCCCGTGCCCGGTTGAAAAGCGTTCCATACAACATCCCACGCGGCGCCCGCCCCGGCGCTCTCGGCTTTGGTTGCGCTACCAACGCAGGCAACCGCCATGTTTGTCAAGAGTGTCGCGCCCGCGGCCTCAGCGCGGCGCGCTGCTGGCCCGGCCCGTGGATTCGCGCGGAATCAGGGTGAATTCGAGCAATTTCTGCACCGGCTGCTGCTCCGCACCCGAGCGCTTGCGGCGGATTTGCTCGAGCAGCAGCTTGACCGCCTCGCGGGCCATTTCCGCGATCGGCTGGCGCACCGTGGTCAGGGCCGGCCATACCGTGGTGGCCAGCGGCGTGTCGTCAAAGCCGGCGATAGTGAGGTCGCGCGGCACGTCCAGGCCCATGCGGTGCGCCACCGCCACGGTGGCCGCCGCCATGTCGTCATTGCTGGCGAAAATCGCGCTCGGCTTCCTGGGCAGGCGCAGCAGTTTCTCTGCCGCGTCGAGGCCCGAGCGATAGGTGAAGTAGCCCTGTGCCACCTGCCGGGGATCGGCCTTGAGGCCCGCCTCCTCCATGCCGGCGACGAAGCCCTTGTAGCGCTGCTCGCTGGCGGTCTGGTTGGGATGGCCCATGATGAAGGCGATCCGGCTGTGGCCGAGCGCGATCAGCCGGCGGGTCATCTGCCGCGCCGCGTCGAAGTCGTCGATGCTGACCGCGGAGAGCCCCGGTGCCGGCCGGCCTGTGGCAACGACGACAGCCGGGATGTCGGCATCGGCGACGGCGGTGAGCGCTTCTTCGGAATCGCACAAGGGCGGCGGCAGGATGACGCCGTCGGCGCCGGTGCGCACCAGCTTTTCGATCGCGGCGCGTTCGCTGTCGGGCCCGTCGCACTTCTCGATGACCAGCTGGCAGCCGGACAGGCTCGACTGCTCCAGGCTGCCGACCAGGAACTCGCTCAGATAGGCCGCCGACGGGTTCGAATAGAGCAGGCCCACGCGCACCGCATTGGCGCTGGCGAGGCTGCGCGCCGCCAAGTTCGGCGAATAGTGCAGCGTCTTGATCGAGGCGGCGACCTTGGCACGGGTGGCCTCGCGCACATTGCTCTCGCCGTTGACCACGCGGCTGACCGTCATGGGCGAGACGCCGGCATGGCGCGCCACCTCGTGAATGGTCACGACATTGTTGCCGCGTCGACCACTCTTCTGGGCCAAGTCCTGTTCTCCGATTGAGCGGTACCAGTCCCCGTATCAGACAATCGCCGAAAGGAGAAGTATCCCCCTAAAGCGCCACGCTGTAGCCCGTCCGCGCCACGATGCCGGGCGCCGGAAAGCCGATGGCGTCCTGGTAGCGCGCATCGGTGGCGTTCTCGATGCCCACGAACAGCGTGCCGCGTTCGAGCCGCCAGGAGACGGCGAGATCGACCCGCTGATGGCCCGGCAGGACCACGTCGCCGGTCGGCACCGCATTGTCGGTGAACGAACCGACATGCAGCAGCGTGACGCTGAGCGTCAGCGCCGGCAGCGGCGTCCAGGCGAGGACCCCGCTCGCCAGCCAGCCCGGCACGTCGCGCAGGGCCGCGCCGGTCGCCGCGTTGCGCGTGTGCGTGTAGGACAGCGCCGGCGTGAACGACAGCGTGTCGCCCAGATGCAGCTCCGCCGAGGCTTCGACGCCTTCGATGCGCACCTTGGAGAGGTTGACCAGCTTGGGCGCCGCGCCGGGCTTGAAGTCGATCAGATTGCTGTAATGGGTGTCGAACACATCGAGCTTGAAACTGTCCGCGCTGCCGGCGAATTTCTGCGCCAGGCCGAGTTCGAGGTTCGAGGCGCTTTCGGATTTCAACGTTGGATCGCCGACGATCGGATTGCCCAGCGCGTAGAAGCTCGGCAGCTTGTAGGCGAGGCCCCACGAGACGTCGAACGTCGTCTGGGTCGGCGCCAGCGTGTAATCGGCGCGCGCTTGCGGGCTGAAATGGCCGCCCTGGTCGTCGGGCTTGTCGTAGCGCCCGCCGGCCGACAGCGCGAGGCCCGGCAGCGGCGCGTAACGCGCCTGCGCGAAGCCGGCGACCAGCGTGCGGTCGCCCCTGAAGCTGGTCGGGATCACGACGGGGCCGAATTTCAGCGTCCCGATGTCGACGCCGTGCTCGACCTGCACGTCGAAGCCGAACGCGACCTCGAAAGCGGCGCTCGGCGCGAAGCGGGCGCTGCCGGTCAGCGTGTTGCGCAGGAAATGCACGTTGTCCGTGTTCGGCGGAATGCCGCTCGGGGTCTGCGCGCTCGGCGCCACGCCCGGCGACCGCGCATTGGAGGTGCGGTCGTACAGCCCGTAATCGAGCGCGAAGCTCCAGGCGCCGCTATCGGCGTAATTCGCATGCCCGCCGAGCACGCCTTCGTCGATCGTGCGGCGGTCGACGTCGCGGATGACGGCGAGCGCCGGGCCGCCACTCGAATCGGGAAAGGTCTCGACCCGGCTGAGGCTGTAGCGGCCGCTCAGCGCCAGCGTCAGGCCGTCGGCCCAGCCGCCCGACAGCGCCCCGTCGAAGGTCGTGCCGTGGAACAGGCTGCCCGCTACCGGCACGCCGTTGTCGGTATAGGCGATGCCGCCCCTCGCCGCCAGCGGGCCGAGCGCGCCGCCGACATGCCCCGCGACATGCTTGAAGCCGTAGGCGCCCGCCGCGACGTCGAGATCGAGCGCCGTCTCGCGCGCCGCGCGCCGCGTCACGAAATTGATCACGCCGCCGATCGCGTCCGAGCCGTAGACCATCGACGCCGGGCCGCGCACCAGCTCGACGCGCTCGATATCGTCGATGTCGAGCGTCGAGAAATCGAACGAGCCGCCGCGCGAATTGGTCGGATCGTTGACCTTGACGCCGTCGATCAGCACCAGCGTGAAGTTCGGCTTGGCGCCGCGCACGAACAGCGACACGACGCTGCCGCGCCCGCCCGCCTGCTGCACGAAGACGCCGGGCAGGCTGCGCAGCAGCTCGACGGCGCTGGAGGCATGGCGCGCCGCGATCTCGGCCGCGTCGATGACGCTGACATTGGGATCGCCGGCCGCGATGCTGCCCGGCAGGCGCGTCGCGGTGACGATGACCGTTTCGCTGTCCGCCGCCGCCGCGGCCGGCAGCGCCAGGCTCGCGGCCGCGAGCAGCGCCGCTGCCAGGCGCCGAACCGTCGAAAAATCCACCAGGGTGCCCCGCCCGCCTGCGCCAACCCGGAAACGTTCGCGCCGATACTTTGCTCTGCCGATCCTTGCTCCGGCACTGTATTGGGCACGCCCGCCTTTGAAAAGAGAGCGTGGCGGTCATCGACGGCACGGCACGTTCTATACTTTCCGCGGCAGGCTCCTATACTTGGCTGGCAAATATTCAGCTGGCGCCCGCCACGACGATGCGGCCGCCGGTTCGAGGAGGTTGTCATGCCGAAATTCGCCCGGCGCATCGCCGCCGTCCTGTTCGCCCTCTTCTTCGCGGCGCCGGCGCTGGCCGCCGGCGTCAAGGCGAAGCCCGCCGCACCGCCGGCAAAGCCGAGCGCGCCGGTCTATTCGACCTACGGCGTCCACAATCCGCCCTCGGCGAGCCCCTGCACCTATCCGACCTGCGTCTATCCGCGCGCCAAGGGCGAGCCGAGCAATCCGCAATATCCGGTCTACTGGACCGCGAACTGGAACATGTACCGGGTGTTCAACCACTACGACAAATATCCGCCGCCCTATGCCGGCAAGCCGCCGGCGCCGCTGCAGGACGGCACCGACTACCAGACCTCGCACGGCACCACCTATTACGACAGCACCTGGCGCGGGCCCTCGGGCGAAGGGGCCATGATGGAGCATTACGAGCATTTCTGCCTGCCGATCTTCCCGATCCCGAACAACTTCACCTGCTCGTTCATCTCGCTGGGCGACGTCGCCTATTTCGTCACCTACGATCCCGACCGGCCCAAGGGCATGCCGCGCGTCTGCCTGTTCTCGATGATGAACCATCCGCCGCGGCGCGATTTCATCGCCCATCTGCCCTACAGCAAGGGCGACAGCGCCAATCTGGGCGGCGCGGTGCAGGGCTATTCGTTCTGGATCAGCCCGGCGACCAACAAGCCGGTGCAGGTCGGCGTCAGCCCGGACCAGACCGCGGCCGGGGACATTATGTTCGGCTACGCCTTCGACAGCAAAGAGACCTTCGACAGCGCGCGGCCGACGCTGGCGCCCTATCGCCATCCGCAGTCGTTTTATTTCTCGGGCTTTCCGGTCGCGCCGGCCAATGCGCCGATCGTGAGCCAGAACTACACCGATTTCGCGATGGTGCAGCCCGATCCGACGACCACCTGGGATCAGGTGGCGGGGCTCGATCCGTCGACGCTGCCGCTGTGCCAGTTGTTCGACCCGCCGCCGGCCGACAATGGCGGCCTGCAGGCGATGGCGCCGGCGCCGCATGCGCCGACCTGGGCGGATCTCGGCCGCAAGCACTGAAGCGCATTCAATCGGCGCCGCGCACCGCGTGTAGCGCCGCCGGGTTGCCGGCCTCGGCGTCCTTCACCGCGACCGGCGGGTAGAGCAGCGTCGCGCCCGCGCTGCTGCGCCAGGCGTCGAGCGCCATGTCGCGCAGTTCCGACGCGCCGGCCGCGATGCGCTGCGCCGCGAAGGCCCTGCCCTCGGCATTGAGCCCTTCGAAGGCGTGGCGCTTCTCGAGCCGGAACAGCGGCGCGACGAAAGCCTGGCTGGCGATGAGATAGGCGGATGTCCGCTCTTCGATGGCGCAGGCGCAATCGCGATAGGGCGCGAGCAGCGGCGCGACGTCGCGCGCGGCGACGTTGGCGGCAACGAACGGCCCCTCGAAGCGCCAATGCAGGCCTTTGGCCTGCGAGAAGCCTTCCGGATTGGGGAACGCACCCCACACGTCGTAATGCACCGAACTGTGCAGCGGCTGGCTGGCGTCGCCGACATAATGCGCCCAGACGCCGAAATCGCGCAGCGTCAGCACCTCGCGCAGGGCGCGGTCGGCGGCGAACCAGGCGCGGTCGTCGGCGCTCGCCGCCAGCCTCTCGCCCGCCGCAGCGATGCGCCAATAGGCGAAATCCGTGCGCAGCTGCTGCCAGCCGTCGACGATCGCATAAGGCAGATAGCCGGCCGCGTATTGCGTCGATCCGGCCGCCCGCAGCGCCGTGTCGTAGGCTTCGCGCGTCGGCGGCAGGGCGGCGAGACGCGGCCCGGCCATCACCGTCAGATCGTCCAGCGCATGCACGAAGTGCGCGGCATCACGCTCGCCGTCGTGCGTCGGGCCCGAGCCGCGCCAGCGGTCGGGCTCGGTCGCCAGCGTGCCGATCTCGGCCGCGGCGGCCGGCGTCCGCACGAAAGCCGGCACCTCGTCCGGCAGATTGCGCACCGCCAGCGTGCCGATCAGGCGGTGGCCGTCGGGACCCCAGGCCAGCGCCGCGCCCGGCAGCACGCCGCCCAGCGAAACCGCGGCGAGCAGCGCCGCGATGGTCCTGCCGTTCATGGCTTTGTCCGCAGCATGTTTCGCGCCGACGCTAGCACAAAACAAAAAGGCCGGCCCGGTCGCCCGGGCCGGCCTCTTGATCGCGTGGCGCGGCCTACAGGACCGAGCGCAGCGTGACTTCGAAGGTCCGCGGGAAGCCGACCGACAGCAGCGGGTAGCTGGTGCAACCCGAGACCGTCGGCGCCACCGGCGTGAAGCACGAACGCGAGGTGCCGACGCTGCCGAAGTACTGGGCATCGAACAGGTTCTCGACGTTGAACTTGACGTACGAGTTGTCCCAGCCGATTTGGCCCAGGTCGTAGGTGATGTCGGCGTTGGCGGTGAAGTAGCTCGGCACCTTGTAGTCGTTGACGTCGGTGGCGAAGCGGCTGCCGACGAACTTGCCGTCCAGGCCGACGCGGAAGCCCCACATCGTGTACTGGGCACGGGCTGTCGCCATGTAGTTCGGCGATTCGACCAGCTGCTTGCCCGACGTCGGCGCGAACAGCGTGTTCACCCCGTTGACCGGTGCCGTGTAGAACGGCGCCGGAACGACGCCGGCCGGCGCGTTGCCGAGCGCCAGGTCGTTGACCACGCGCGTCTTCAGGTACGAGAACGTGCCGAACAGGCTGAGCGACTCGTCGACGTCGTAACCGGCATCGAGATCCATGCCGGCCATGTTCACGGTGCCGAGATTGTGGTCGATGCTGATGCCCTGATCCGGGTCGAACGTCGTCACGATGCGGTTGCGGAACTGGGAGTTCCACACCGTGATCGAGGCGTGCACGTTGTCGCCGTGATAGCGATAGCCGAGGTCGTAGGACGTCGAGGTCTCGGGCATCACCGTGGCGAAGGACGAGAAGTGCACCGCCGGCGTGTTGAAGCCGGTGACGCCGCCATTATACAGGTTGTCCGTCTTCGGCGCCGACAGTTCGGTGGCGTAGGCGAAGAAGAACTGGCTCTGCGGACCGAACGGCTGGTAGGTCAGGCCGAGGTTGGGCAGCAGGCGGTTGTAACGCACCGTCTCATGCCCCGGCGGGGTGAACGTCGTACCGGCCGCGAGGCCGGCGAAGGTCACGGTGCCGTTGGGGGCAACCGCGCTCGGCGTTTCCGTCGTGCAGTACTGGAAGCCGACGCCCGGCGCCGTCTGGCTGAAGGCGCCCTGTGCCTGGACGTAGCAGAACTGGTTCAGGTCGCGCTCCAGGAACGGCAGGCGCAGACCGACGCTGACCAGCAGCGTGTCGTTCCAGTACTTGCCTTCGTAGTCGAGCGAGGCCTGGTTCAGGATGGCGTAGGACTTGCGATCGCGCTGGCGCAGATCCGACAGGCCGTCGGCCGTCCGGATCGCGTTGGCGTGGTCTTCGCGCAGGCCGCCGAACGGATCGACGGGACCGGTGACCGCGTTGAAGAGTTCCATTTCGCCCGTCTGACGATGCAGGCCGTAGTCCAGCGTATAGGCGACCTGCAGGACGTTCTCTTCGTTCGGGGCCCAGATGACCGAGGTCGTCAGGCCGTAACGGCGGGTGTTGGTGTTGTTCGGCGAGTAGACCTGCACCGCGTCGAGCGTGTCGCCGTCGCCGTTGAGGTCGACGCCCAGAGCGCCCGAGGTGCCCTTCAGGCGCGGATCGCGTTCGTTGATGACCGTGACGCCGCCGCCGTTGGCGAGCACGTACTGGAAGCTCGGATCGACCGTCAGGCTGATCGAATCGTTGAGGTGGAACAGCGACTGGGCGCGGATATTGCCCGTGTCCGACGGGTTGATGCGCAGCTTGTAGAAGCCGGTGCAGACGCCGGTCGTGCCGCCCGCCGAGGTGGCTTCGTTCTGCGCCGTGCCCGCAACGGCGGCGGGGCGCGTGCAGGTCGGATCTTCGTCGAAGTTCATGCCGAAGCCGCCGATCGGCACATTGGTGCCGGGCGTGATGACGCCGGTGTAGTCGCCATTGGCGTCGAGGGCGACGTTCGGCGCACCCACGGCCAGCGCGCCGTTGAGCGGGCTGGGGTTCGGGACGCTGTTCTTGTTGACCGCCGACGAATAGGCCGACTCCGAGAAGGCCGGCAGGTAGGAGACGTTGTTGTAGAAATTGTTGCGGTTCTGGTTGAAGTGGAAGCCGAAGTCGAAGAAGCCGACCGCTCCCAGATCCTGGTAGATGAAGCCGTTGATCTGCTGCTTCTGCAGATGGCCGGCGCCCTTGAACTTGTCGTAGTTCTGGTAGGAGTAGCTGAGCAGGGCCTTGGTGTCCCAGGGGCCGAACGTGCCGCTGTCGAGGCGCGCGAAGCCGCGCTCCTGGTTGAAGCTGCCATAGGACAGGTCAGCCATCGCCTGGAACACGTCCGAGGGCTTGGTCGTCGTGATGCCGATGACGCCGCCGACCGCGGAGGCCGTCGGCGTGTCGACGTCGGTCGTGCCCTGGTTGACGATGACGCTGTCGACCAGTTCGGGATCGACGACCTGGTTGGTGAAGATCGCGTAATTGCCGGTGTCGTTCAGCGGCATGCCGTCCCAGGTGAACGAGATGCGTGCGCCGTCCTGGCCGTGCAGGCGCAGATCGCCGCCGCTGGCGCCGTAGGGGTCGGTGTTCGTGAAGTTGAGGCCGGGCACCATGTTGAGGCCCTGGAAGATCGTCTGGCCGGGGCTCTGCGTATCGAAGAACGCCTGGGTGATGGTCGAGCGCTGCTTGGAGACGTGCTCGTCGACGAGACCCGTCACGCTGGTGCGCTGGGCGGTCACGGTGACCATTTCGACGGCCTGGTCGCCGGTCGAGGCGGCAAAGGCCGGGCCGCTTGCCAGAAGCAGCGGCGCGGCGAGTGAGAGCGCGCTCGCGCCCAGCAGGAACGATTTGACTGTACGCATTGTCATGAATTTCCCCTCATTAAGCTGAATTCCGCGAGCGGGCGGACGCACGCTGACATCGTTGCCGGACGTATTTGATCGCAAGATGTCGTGACCCCCAAAAAGCGAAGCATTTGTCCCTGGTTAAGGGGCCAATCGTTCGCGCATGCAGCAATTTGTATCCCGGCAAGCGACCTAGTCAATCTATGCCGGCCGGTTTGCAGATTTGCGACTGATAGCGTGTGTATTTTGCCACTCTGCGCCGCAACAGAAAGTTGCACGCTTTTGCCTGCATCTTTCGCAATCGAACGGTGCGCCTTCGCAGATGCAGCATGGATTAGGCGCCGCTCCTCAAATTTACGCACAGAAATAGCCGTCTATTCGTACAATTCTGCGAAAAAATGCAGCAGCAGGCGCTCGACCCGGTCATAGGCCTTGGCCGCCTCGGACAAGGTATCGTGATGCGTCAAAGCGTCCGCGGCGAGGCCGGCCGCCAGATTGGTGATGACCGACAGGGCCGCGACCTTGATGCCGCAATGAACCGCCGCCAGGCATTCGGGCACCGTCGACATGCCGACCGCGTCGGCGCCGAAGCCGGCGAACATGCGGATTTCGGCCGGGGTCTCGAAGTTCGGCCCCAGCGCATAGACATAGACGCCCTTCGACACCGCGACGCCGGTCGCGCGCGCCGCGTCTTCGAGCCTGCGCCGCAGATTCGAATCATAGGCCTGCGACATGTCGAAGAAGCGCGGCCCGAAACGCTCGTCGTTGACGCCGATCAGGGGATTCTGGCCCGAGAAATTGATGTGGTCCTCGACGATCATCAGCGTGCCGGCCGGCAGGCTCAGCTTCAGGCCGCCCGCCGCATTGGTCAGGATCAGCCGCTCGACGCCGAGCCGCTTCAGGATGCGAATCGGCACCGCCAGCGCCTGCGCCGGATGGCCCTCATAGGCGTGCAGGCGGCCCTGCATGCAGGCGATGCCGTGGCCCGACACCGTGCCGACGCGCAGGCGGCCTTGGTGGCCATGCACGGTCGGCACCGGGAAACCGGGAATATCGCCATAGGGGACATCGACCGCGTCCGCGATCTTGTCGGCGAAGGGTCCAAGGCCGCTGCCCAGGATCAGCGCCGTTTTCGGGAACGGCGCTTTGACGGCCGCCGTCACGGCGGCGACACCGCGCTCGATCTCGCCTGCTCCGCTCTCGCCCTTTGCCATCGCAGCCGTCCCTATGCCGTTCGCGCTCCAGTATATATTTCCGTCCGGCGGGACAAATCTGTACGCTGGCGCGTCACCTCTTCGGACCGGAACTTTGCGCGCAATCGTCGGTGTACTCGATTCCTTCGGCCTGGGCGCCGCCCCTGACGCCGAGCGCTTCGGCGATGCCGGCGCCAACACCTTCGGCCACATCGCCAAGGCCTGCGCCGACGGCCTGAAGCGACCGACCGGCCGCAGCGGCGCGCTCGACGTGCCCAATCTGCTCGCGCTCGGCCTTGGCCAGGCCGCCAAAGAGGCCGACCCGCGCGTCGTTATCGCCGCGCCGCCGCGCATCGCCGGCCGTTACGGCTATGCCGCCGAGCTTGGCCGCGGCAAGGACACGCCCAGCGGTCATTGGGAGATGATGGGCCTGCCGGTCGATTACGACTGGGGCTTCTTCCCCAAGACCGTGCCGTCCTTTCCGCCGCAGCTCACCCAGGACTTCATCGCGGCGACCGGCGTTCCCGGCATTCTGGGCGACTGCCATGCGTCGGGCACCGATATCCTCGACGCCCTCGGCGAGGAGCATATCCGCAGCGGCAAGCCGATCGTCTACACCTCCGCCGATTCGGTCTACCAGATCGCGGCGCACGAGGCCCATTTCGGCCTCGAGCGGCTCTACGAATGCTGCCACATCGCGCGCAAGCTGGTGGACGGCTACAATATCGGCCGCGTCATCGCCCGCCCCTTCGTCGGCGAGACGTCCGGCCACTTCAAGCGCACCGGCAACCGCCACGACTACGCCATGCCGCCGCACGCCCCGACGCTGCTCGACCGCGCCATGGCGGCGGGCAAGCCGACCTACGGCATCGGCAAGATCTCCGACATCTTCGCCGCCCGCGGCATCGCCCACTATGTGAAAGCCTTCAGCAACGAGGAGGTCTTCGACGCGATGCTGGATCTGGTGAAGACCGGGCCGGACGATGCCATCATCTTCGCCAATTTCGTCGATTTCGACACGCTGTTCGGCCATCGCCGCGACGTCGCGGGCTATGCCGGCGCGCTCGAGGCGTTCGATGCCCGCATCCCCGCGCTACAGGCCAGCCTGCGCCCCGGCGATCTCGCGATCTTCTCCGCCGACCATGGCTGCGATCCGACCTGGCCGGGCAGCGACCACACCCGCGAATTCGTGCCCATCCTCGCCTTCGGCCCCGGCGTCGTGCCCGGCCCCATCGGCCAGCGCTCGACCTTTGCCGATATCGGTCAGTCGGTGGCCGCCCATCTCGGCCTCCCGCCCCTTCCCGTCGGCACCTCCTTTCTTTAAACGAAGCCGATGACAGCTGCGTCGCACGGTCCCAAAGCCGGCAATATTCCCGCAACCGAACTGGTGCGCTGCGACGGGCCGGAAGAGGTCGTCGAGCGCCTCATCGCGCTCTACGAGACCGCCATCGCGCAGATCGAGCGCAATTTCGAGGCCTTCTCGAAGGGCGAGCGCAAGGCCTTCCGGCATCCGGTCTATCCCTATCTCGGCATCGAGGTGGAGAACGTGCCGCGCTCGACGACACTGGCCTTCGGCAAGGTCACGCGTCCCGGCTTCTACGGCACGACGATCACCGCGCCGCGCCTGTTCCGCTCCTATCTGATCGAGCAGCTCGGCCTGCTGACGGCGACCACCGGCGCCGAGATCTATGTCGGCAAGAGCAAGACGCATATCCCGCTGACCTTCGCGGTCGAGCGCGCCGCGGCCCAGATGTCGGCAGAGCTGCGCGCCGAGGTGGCGCAAAACTTCCCGCTGCCGCGCCTGGAAGCAGCGCACGACACCATCGTCGACGGCGGCCGCTGGACCGGCTCCGGCGCGGGGCCGTTGTCGCTGTTCTCGGCCGAGCGCGTCGATTATTCGCTGCATCGCCTGCGCCACTACACCGGCACCGATCCGGCGGCGTTCCAGAGCTTCGTGCTGTTCACCAACTACCAGCGCTACATCGACGAGTTCATCGGCTATGGCCTGAAGGAGATCGAAGCCGGCCGCGCCCTGCGCTTCATCGAGCCGGGCAACCGCGTCACCGAGCCGGGCCAGGAGCCGACCGCGCCGCCGCTCGCCAAGATGCCGCAAATGCCGGCCTATCACCTGGTGCAGCAGAACGGCGAAGGCATCACGCTGGTCAATATCGGCGTCGGACCTTCCAACGCCAAGACCGCCACCGACCATATCGCCGTGCTGCGGCCGCATGTCTGGCTGATGGTCGGCCATTGCGGCGGCCTGCGCGCCAGCCAGCGCCTCGGCGACTATGTCCTCGCCAACGCCTATCTGCGCGACGATCACGTGCTCGACCAGGTGTTGCCGCTGGCGATCCCGGTGCCGACCATCGCCGAAGTCCAGCTCGCGCTGGCGCAGGCGGTGACCGCCGTCACCGGCCTCAAGGGCACGGTGCTGAAAGAGCGGCTGCGCACCGGCACCGTCGTCACCACCGACGACCGCAACTGGGAACTGCGCTTCGACGAGCTCGCGGTGCGCTTCAACCAGAGCCGCGCCATCGCTATCGACATGGAATCGGCGACCATCGCCGCCAACGGCTACCGCTTCCGCGTGCCCTACGGCACGCTGCTATGCGTCTCGGACCGGCCGCTGCACGGCGAGATCAAGCTCCCCGGCATGGCCGACGCCTTCTACGAGGAACGCGTCGGCCAGCATCTGGAGATCGGCATCAAGGCGCTCGAATACATGCGCGAAGAAGCCCGCGCCGGCACATTGCATTCGCGCAAGCTGCGCAGCTTCACCGAACCGGCGTTTCGCTAAGCGATCATCTCGTCGGTCGTCGTATGAATTTATCGCGTCTGCAAATATTGCGATAGTTTGCGACAAACCACGCCTGTTTGCCGGCCGAATGCATATTGTCAGGACTTGCGTCGCCATCCGAGCTTGGGACGAAACAATTCCCGCGGCCCGGACATTTTCAAAGTCAGCCAAAATCCGCCGCCGCAAGCGGCGCGCCTCTACCGGATGGCGGCCGAAGCCGCGCGCCTGGGACAGTTCGACGACGCCGATCGGCTGCTGTCGGATTGCCTTGCGATCGCGCCGCGCTTCGTCGAGGCGCGCGAGCGCCATGCCATGCTTTTGCTGGACCGGCTGGATCTCCCGGCACGGGCACTGGAGCAGACCGAAATCCTGCTGCGCGAAAACCCCACGCATGCGGGCTATCGCGCGATCCGCGCGGCCGTTCTGGGGCTGCTGGGCGATTATGCCGGCGCCATCGCCGACTATGAGGACGTCCTGGCGCGACAGCCCGCGGACGCGCGCTCCTGGTTGCGCTACGGGCATATGCTGAAAACCGTGGGCCGCCAGGACGACGCGGTCGCGGCCTACCGCAAGGCCATCGCGCTCAAGCCGGGAAACGGCGAAGCCTATTGGAGCCTGGCCGACCTCAAGACCGTCCGCCTTTCGGCGGGCGACATCTGGGCGATGCGAAGCGCACTCCAGAGCGCCGGCACGTCCGACAAGGATCGCATCCATCTGCACTTTGCGCTGGGCAAGGCGCTCGAAGACGACGGCGATTTCCCGGCCGCGTTCCTCCAGTTCGATCTCGGCAATTCGTCCCGGCGCGCATCGCTGCGGTATGACGCGAACGAGATGAGAGCCTGCGTGCAGCAGGCGAAGGCGATCTTCACGCCGGACTTCTTTGCCCGGCGTGAAGGGCATGGTTGCGACGCGCCGGACGCGATTTTCGTCGTCGGCTTGCCGCGCTCTGGCTCCACGCTCGTCGAGCAGATCCTGGCCAGCCACTCCACCGTCGAAGGAACGATGGAGTTGCCGGATATGATCGCCGTCTCGCGCAAGATCGGCGCCGACGCGGCCGGCTATCCGTCGGGGCTGGCAGCCTTGCCGCCGTCGCGGTTCAAGGCGCTGGGCGAGGAATATCTGGAGCGCACCCGCGCCTACCGGCGAACGGGGCGCCCGCTCTTCATCGACAAGCTGTCGAACAATTTCATTCTCACGGCGCTCATCCACCTGATGCTGCCGCGTGCGAAGATCATCGACGTCCGCCGCCATCCGATGGCCTGCTGCGTTTCCGCCTTCAAGCAGAACTTCGCCGGCGGGCAGAATTTCACCTTCGACTTGACCGATGTCGGCCGTTTCTACGCCGACTATGTCGCGCTCATGGCGCATTACGACGCGGTGCTGCCCGGCCGCGTCCATCGCGTCTTCTACGAGAACCTGGTCGGCGACACCGAAGGCGAAATCCGGCGCCTGCTCGACCATTGCGGCCTGCCGTTCGAGCCGGCCTGCCTGCGCTTCCATGACAACGGGCGCGCCGTGCGAACCTCGAGTTCGCAGCAGGTCCGCAGGCCGATCTCGTCGGCGGACATGGCGAGCTGGCGCAATTTCGCGCCCTGGCTCGAACCGTTGCAAAACGCCCTTGGCCCGGTCCTGGACGCCTATCCGGCCGCGCCCGGGGAAGGACCGGCTTAAAGCGCAATTCGGAAAAGTGGGTCCATAGCGGCAGCGTATGGACGGTTTTCCGTGAATTGCGCGACAATTCAAAAAGCTAGAGCCGCATTCCGATTCAAATAACGTGAATGCGGTTCTAGCCGCGCGGACGGAAGAGTCCGCCGCCAAATTTATTTTCGCCGAAAGAAAATGTCCCTCGCTGCAGCGCACATGTGCACTTATCGACGCGGCCGCGCGAAAATCTCCGCACGCTGCGCGGCTCTGCGTGAATCACGTGTTCGATAAGTCTGGCGCGAATTTATTTTCGCCCGCCCCTTGAACCGAGTCGGTCTACACCCCATCTCCGCTATATCCCGACAATTGCATCCCCACCGCAGCGCCGCCCTCCAGCGCGCGCACAGGAGACCCGCATGCTCAGTCCTTCCAGCCATCGGCATATGCATCGATCGCCGCGATATGGCGCGCCGTGTCGGCATCGTCCAGGAACGAGCCCAGGAAGCTGTTCTTCGCCAGCGCCACGATCTCGGCGCGCGTCAGCAGATGCGCCACCGCGTTGTAATTGTCGTTGAGATAGCCGCCGAAATAGGCCGGGTCGTCGGAGTTGATCGTCGCGCGCAGGCCGGCATCGAGCATGCGCTTCACGGGATGGCCCGTGAGGCTTGGCACGACGCAGAGCTTGAGGTTCGACAGCGGGCAAACCGTCAGCGTCATCCGCTCGGCGGCGAGGCGCTGGGTCAGCGCCTTGTCCTCCAGCGCGCGGTTGCCGTGATCGAGCCGGTCGATGTGCAGGATGTCGAGCGCCTCGTAGACATAGGCGGGCGGCCCTTCCTCGCCGGCATGGGCGACACGCTTCAGCCCGCGCGCGCCGGCGGCGCGATAGACGTTGGCGAATTTCGCCGGCGGATGCCCGAGCTCGGACGAGTCGAGGCCCACGGCGGCGATGCGGTCGAAATACGGTTCGGCGGCGTTCAGCGTCGCCAGCGCATCGTCTTCGTCGAGATGACGCAAAAAACACAGAATCAGCTTCGAGGTGATGCCATGCTCGGTCTCAGCCCGCTTCAATGCCGCCAGCATGCCGTCGGCAACCGTGGCAAACGCGACGCCGCGCGCGGTGTGGGTCTGCGGATCGAAGAACACTTCGACATGCCGCGCCCCGTCGGCGGCGACGCGCTTCAGATAGGCAGCGGTGAGGTCGAAGAAATCCTCTTCGCGCCGCAGCACGCCGGCGCCCTGGTAATAGATGTCGAGGAAGTCCTGCAGCTTGGAGAAGCGGTAGGCGGCGCGGATATCCGCCACGCTCTGGAATGGAATGGCGATCTTGTTGCGCCGTGCCAGCGCGAACATCAGCTCGGGCTCGAGGCTGCCTTCCAGGTGCATGTGGAGTTCGGCCTTGGGGAGGCCGGCGATGAACGCGGCATGGTCTGTCATCGCCCCCTGTTATTTCGCGCCGGGCGAAAAGTCGAGCCTCGCCAGCAGCCGCGCCTTGGTGGCGGCGTCGCAAAAAGCGGCCTCGAGCGACATCCGCGTGAAGGCCAGCATGGCCTGCGGGCCAAGGCCGTGCGCCGCCGCGACACGGGCATATTCCTCGCCGATGGAGTCGGCGAAGAAGCCGGGATCGTCGGTGCTGATGCCGCAGCGAAGACCCATCTCCGCGTAGCGCACGACCGGATGCGCCGCGTAGTCGGCGAACAGCTTCAGCGCGATGTTCGAGCCGGGACAGAGTTCCAGGAACGGGCCGCGCGCCTTGAGCTCGGCGAGCAGCGCCGGGTCCTCGCCGGCTCGCACGCCATGGCCGAGCCGCGCCGGGTTCAGCGCCGCGAGCGTGTCGCGCACGCTCCGGGGTCCGGCGAGTTCGCCGGCGTGACAGGTGATGCCGAGGCCGCCGTCGCGCGCGATGGCGAACGCCTTGGCGTAGTCGGCGGGCTTGCCGAAATTCTCGTCGCCGCCCATGCCGAAGCCGACGACGCAAGGATGTGGCGCATCGCGCGTCAGTCTGGCTATTTCTTCGGCACGTTGCGGCCCCAGATGCCGCACGCAGGTGACGATGATGCGGGCGACCGTGCCGAATTCCGTCTCGACCGACGCCATGGCGCGCGCCACGGCGTCGATCTGCGCCTCGTAGGAAAGGCCCTTGCGGGCGGCATGCGAGGGCGAGACGAAGACCTCGCCATAGATCAGTCCCTGGCGCGCCGCGTTGGCGAAATAATCGTAGGTGATGTCGTGATAGTCCTCGGCCGTGCGGATGGTTTCGCTGACCTTGTCGTAGGCGGCGATGAAGCCCGCGAACCCGCTCCACGCATAGCGCCCGTCGGGCGCGAACAGGCCGGAAAGATCGCTGCCGTGTCGCGCCGCCAGCCGTCGCGCCAGCGCAGGCCCGACGCTGCCCTCGAGATGGCAATGCAGTTCGGCCAGCGGCGTTGTCATCGCGAACCTGCTCCTCTACCGTCGAAACCTATGCGCGCGCGCGAAAAAACCGCAAGCAACATCGCGTACGGCCCGTGGCCGGCGCCGGCACCGCCGGCACGCATGCCGGGCGGACAGGTGCAGCTGGCACTGGCCCGCGCGCCGGATGGCAGCACTCAACTTCGCGACCTCTATCAGGCGCAACCGCTGCGCGTCCTGTTCCCGCATCTCGAACGCGGCGAGATTTTCCAGGCCGCCATCGCCTGCGTCTCCGGCGGACTTGTCGGCGGCGATCGGCTCGGCGTCGCCGTGACGCTCGGCGACGGTACCCGCGGCACTATCATCGGCCAGGCGGCGGAGAAGGTCTATCGCTCGCTCGGTGCCGACTGCATCGTCGAAAGCGATCTCGCCGTCGGCGCCGGCGCCTGGCTCGAATATCTGCCGCAGGAGACCATCCTGTTCGAGGCCGCGCGCCTGCGCCGCCGCACCACGGTACGGATTGCCGACGGCGGACACTTTCTCGGCGGCGGCATCCTTGCCTTCGGCCGCGCCGCCCGCGGCGAGCGGCTGACGCGCGGCCTCGTCCATGACGGCTGGGAAATCCGCGACGGCGCCGGACGCCTCGTCTGGAAGGACGCGCTGCACATGGCGGGCGATCTTGGCGCGCTGCTCGCGAACCCTGCGACCTTCGACGGCGCGGCAGCCTATGGCTCGCTGATCTATGCCGGCCCTGCGGCGCGAGACTTTCTGGATTGCGCCCGGGACATCGCCGGACGCGCGGCCGTTCCGGGCCTGCGGATCGGCGCCACCGTCGTGCGCGATCTCCTGCTGGTACGCTTTGTCGGCCGCAGCGCCCTGGCGCTGCGCGGCGCTTTCGCCGAGATCTGGTGCGGCCTGCGCGCCGCGGCGGGCGGTCTGCCGCCCGCCATGCCGCGCCTCTGGAGCATCTGAAGCCATGCATCTGACCCCGCGCGAAAAAGACAAGCTGCTGATCGCCATGGCCGCGACCGTGGCGCGCCGCAGGCAGGAGCGCGGCATCAAGCTCAACTATCCCGAGGCCATCGCACTGATCAGCGATTTCGTGGTCGAGGGCGCGCGCGACGGCAAGAGCGTCGCCGCCCTGATGCAGGAGGGCGCCCATGTCCTGACCCGCGCCGACGTCATGGACGGCATCGCCGAGATGATCCACGAAGTCCAGGTCGAGGCGACGTTCCCGGACGGCGTCAAGCTCGTCACCGTCCACAACCCGATCCGCTGAGGCAGGCCATGATACCCGGCGAAGTCTTTCCCGCCTCCGGCACGCTGCTGTTGAACGAAGGCCGTCCGACCCTGACGCTGAAGGTCGCCAACAGCGGCGACCGGCCGGTGCAGGTCGGCTCGCACTATCATTTCTTCGAGGTCAACGACGCGCTGGTTTTCGAACGCGACAAGACGCGCGGCCTGCGCCTCGACGTGCCGGCCGGCACGGCGGTGCGCTTTGAGCCGGGGCAGGAGCGCGAAGTCACCTTGGTGCCCTACGCCGGCGCGCGCCGCGTCTTCGGCTTCAAGGGCCGCGTCAACGGAGCACTGTAATGGCCTTCGCAATCGACCGCGCCGCCTATGCCCGCATCTACGGCCCGACCGTCGGCGACCGCGTGCGTCTCGCCGACACCGATCTCATCGTCGAAGTCGAAGAGGACAAGACGATCTATGGCGAGGAGGTCAAGTTCGGCGGCGGCAAGGTGATCCGCGACGGCATGGGGCAATCGCAGCGCAGCCGCGCCCAAGGCGCCGCCGACACCGTCATCACCAACGCCCTGATCGTCGACCACTGGGGCATCGTCAAGGCCGACGTCGCGCTCAGGGACGGCCGCATCGCCGCCATCGGCAAGGCCGGCAATCCCGATGTCCAGCCCGGCGTCGACATCGTCATCGGTCCCGGCACCGAGATCATCGCCGGCGAGGGCCGCATCCTGACCGCCGGCGGCATCGACGCGCATATCCACTGGATCTGCCCGCAGCAGACCGAGGACGCCATCGCCTCCGGCATCACCACGATGCTCGGCGGCGGCACCGGCCCGGCAGAAGGCACCAGCGCCACCACCTGCACGCCGGGGCCCTGGCACATCGCGCGCATGCTGCAGGCGGCCGAGGGCCTGCCGGTTAACATCGGCCTGTTCGGCAAGGGCAACGCCTCGCAACCCGAGGGCCTGGAAGAACAGATCGCGGCCGGGGTCTGCGCCCTCAAACTGCACGAGGACTGGGGCACCACGCCCGCCGCCATCGACACCTGCCTCGCGGTCGCCGACCGCATGGATGTCGGCGTCGCGATCCACACCGATACGCTCAACGAGAGCGGCTTCATCGCCGACACCATCGCGGCCATCGCCGGACGGACCATCCACGCCTTCCACACCGAAGGCGCCGGCGGCGGCCATGCCCCCGACGTCATCAAGCTGGCGGGCGAGTTCAACGTGCTGCCCTCCAGCACCAATCCGACGCGGCCCTACACGGTCAACACCATCGACGAGCATCTCGACATGCTGATGGTCTGCCACCATCTCGACCGCCGCATCCCCGAGGACGTCGCCTTCGCCGAAAGCCGCATCCGCAAGGAGACCATCGCGGCGGAGGACATCCTGCACGACATCGGCGCCTTCTCGATGATCTCGTCGGACAGCCAGGCCATGGGCCGCTGCGGCGAAGTGCTGATCCGCACCTGGCAGACCGCCGACAAGATGAAGAAGCAGCGCGGGCGCTTGGCCGAGGAGACCGGCGACAACGACAACCTGCGCGTCCGGCGCTACATCGCCAAATACACGATCAATCCGGCGATCACGCACGGCATCGCGGCGCATGTCGGCTCCATCGCGGTCGGCAAGCTCGCCGACCTCGTCCTGTGGAAGCCGATGTTCTTCGGCGTGAAGCCGGATCTGGTGCTGAAGGCCGGCATGATCGCCTGCGCCGCCATGGGCGATCCCAACGCCTCGATCCCGACGCCGCAGCCGGTACACTACCGCCCGATGTTCGCCGCCTACGGCAGCGCCGGCTCGGCGAGCAGCGTCACCTTCGTCTCCAAAGCGGCCCAGGACGCCGACGTCCGCAGCAAGCTCGGCTTGGCACGCCAGAACCTCGCCGTATCCGGCACGCGTACGGTGAAAAAAACTGACATGGTGCTCAACGGTGCGACGCCGCACATCGAAGTCGATCCCGAAACCTATGAGGTGCGCGCCGATGGCGTGCTCCTCACCTGCGAACCGGCAAGCATCTTGCCGCTGGCGCAGCGCTACTTCCTGTTCTGACCATGAAACGCGCGACCAAAATTCTTGCCGCCGGCAGCTGGGACGCCGCAGCCGCCACCGGCTCGGTGCTGCTGACCTTCGATGACCGTTACCGCCGCCGCACCCGGCTCAGCGATACGTCGGGAGAAGATTTCCTGCTCGACCTCGAGAAACCGCGCGTGCTGCAGCACGGCGAGGGCCTGGTGCTTGAAGGCGGCGGCATCCTCGCCGTCCGCGCTGCCGACGAGCCGGTCGCCGACATTCACACGCATTCGGTGTCCGAGACTGCGCGCATCGCCTGGCACATCGGCAATCGGCATATCGCGGTGCAGGTCCTTAAGGACGGCGCCTTGCGCATCCGCGACGATGCGGTGCTGGTGCAGATGATCGAGGGCCTCGGCGCCCATGTGCATCGCCGCCTGGCGCCGTTCTCTCCCGAAGGCGGCGCCTACAGTTCCGAAGCGGCGACGCAGGCGCACCACCATCATCACGGTCACGACCATGAGCACTGACGCGGACGCGCTCTACCGCCTGATGAGCTGGCTGTCGCCCGCGTTCCCGGTCGGCGCCTTCAGCTACTCGCATGGCATCGAATATGCGGTCGAAGCGGGCGTGGTGCGCGACGAAGAAAGCCTGCGGCGCTGGATAGACGCCGGATTGCATAACGAGTTCGGTCCCGTGACCGGCGCGATGCTGCGCGCGGCCTATGAGGCGATGGCGGCGCGGGACCGCAGCCGCCTTGCCGATGCCCTGCAAGACGCCCGCGCCTTCGTCGCGACCGCCGAATTCGAGCTGGAACACCGTGCGCAAGGCCAGGCCTTCATGCTGTGCCTCGATGCGGCGTGGAGCGAGGCGCGCGACCGCACCTGGCTCGCGTCCGTCTTGAACGATGACTTCGTGCCCTACCCTTCGGCGGTCGGCATCGCCGCCGCGGCCGCCGCGATACCGCTCGAGGCCACGCTCGCTGCATTCCTGCACGCTGTCGTCGGCAACCTGATCTCAGCCGGCATCCGGCTCATCCCGCTGGGGCAGACGGCGGGCCAGCGCATCCTGGCGCATCTGCAGTCTGCTGTTCTCAACGCCACGGACGACGTCCTGAACCGGGACGCCGGCGACGTCGGCTCGGCCGCGCCGCTGGCGGAATGGGCCAGCGCCAACCATGAAACCCAATATACGAGGCTGTTTCGCTCATGAGCACCGCACTGCGCATCGGGGTCGGCGGACCCGTCGGATCGGGCAAGACCGCGTTGATGGACGGGCTCTGCAAGGCCATGCGCGCGCGCTACGACATCGCCGCCATCACCAACGACATCTACACCCGCGAGGATGCCGAGTTTCTCACCCGCTCCGGCGCACTGGTTGCCGAGCGCATCACCGGCGTCGAGACCGGCGGCTGCCCGCACACCGCCATCCGCGAGGACGCCTCGATCAACCTCGCCGCCGTCGCCGACATGCAGGCGCGCTTTCCCGGTCTGGAGGCGATCTTCATCGAATCCGGCGGCGACAATCTGGCGGCGACCTTTTCGCCGGAACTGGCCGATATCACGCTCTATGTCATCGACGTGGCGGCGGGCGACAAGATCCCGCGCAAGGGCGGCCCCGGCATCACGCGCTCGGACCTGCTGATCATCAACAAGATCGACCTCGCGCCGCATGTCGGCGCCGACCTTGGCGTGATGGACCGCGACGCCAGAAAGATGCGCGGCGAGCGGCCTTTCGTGTTCACCAACCTGAAGACGGGTCACGGCCTCGACACGGTGGTGTCGTTCATCGTCGAAAAAGGCGGTTTGAATGTTCCGAGATAGCGCCCACGCCTCAACCGGCGATGACGTTTTGGGTTTTATGACCGGCTATATGCCAACTCACCCATGATGTAGGTGCGCATCACCGCACGGTCGTCGCCGAGCATCGCCAGCGCGAAGAGCTGCTCTGCCGGCCCGCGCGCAAACGCCGTACGCCGCTTCAGCAACGGCGTCGCGCCGGGATCGAGCACGACGAAGTCCGCCTCCTTGCCGGGCACGAAATTGCCGATATGCGAATCCATCTTCAGCGCCTTCGCGCCGCCCAGCGTCGCCAGGTAGAACAACCGGAACGGATCGATCATCTGCCGCCGCAATTGCCCGACCTTGAACGCCTCGTTCATCGTCTGCAGCAGCGACAGGCTGGTCCCGCCGCCGACATCGGTGCCCAGGCCGACGCAGACATGGTGATGCCGCGCCTTCGCCGTGTCGAACAAGCCGCTGCCAAGAAACAGATTGGAGGTCGGACAGAACGCAATCGCCGAATGTGCCTCTCCCATGCGGTGCCATTCGCCATCCGACAGATGCAGGCTATGCGCGAACACCGACCGGTCCGTCGCCAGGCCGAATTTCTCATAGACGCCGAGATAGTCGGCGCAATCGGGAAACAGACGGCGGACCTCCGCGATCTCCTCGTGGTTCTCGGCCAGATGCGTGTGCAGGAGAACACCGGGATGCTCGCGCAGCAGGCGGCCCGCCAATTCGAGCTGGCGCTCCGACGAGGTTACCGCGAAGCGCGGCGTGACGGCATAGGAGAGCCGGCCCTTGCCGTGCCAGGCGCGGATCAGCTCCAGGCTTTCGCCATAGCCCGTCTCGGCCGTGTCGCACAGCGCGGCCGGTGCGCCGCGATCCATCAGCACCTTGCCGGCGGCAAGGCGCATGTTGCGGGCCAGCGCCGCTTCGAACAGCGCCTCGACCGAGCCCTTGTGCACGGTGGGGAAAACCAGCGCGGTCGTGGTGCCGTGGCGCAGAAGCTGGTCGAGAAAAAAATGCGCGGTCTCGTCGGCGACGGCGCGGTCCGCGAAGCGCATCTCGGAGGGAAACGTATGGTTGTCGAGCCAATCGAGCAGGTGCGCGGCCGGCGAGGCGATGATGTCGATTTGCGGATAATGCACATGCGCATCGACGAAGCCGGGCACGATCAGCGCGTCCGGATGGTGCGTGACCGCGACATCGGCGCCGAGCTGTGAGCCGATCGTACGCCAGGCGCCGGCTTCGACGACGTGCCCATCCTCGACGACCAGCACGCCGTCGTCGAAATAGGTCTCGAGCGGCGGCACGCCCGCCGCGGGATCGCCCAGCAGGTGGAAGACCGACGCGCGATAGGCCTGGCGCGCCATCAACCGGGCGCCGCAAGCAGGATGGAGCCGTCTAGCGCGATCTCTTCGAGATTGTCGCCCGGACCTTCACGGTCGATCACCAGGAAATCGCTCACCGCGCCCAAGGCGAGGCTGTAATGATGCCACACACCCTTGCGGTAATTGACGCCCTGAAGCGGCCCCGCGACGAAGGCGTGCAGCGCGTCCGCCTCGAACGGGCCCGCCGGCGCCACTACGACGAGATAGGGCCGCCCGCTCAGCGGCATGAAGGCCTGGCTGCCGACGGGATGGTTCTCCATCACGCGCAGCGCGAACGGGTAAGGCGGCGGCGACGAGCGAAACACGCTGATGATCGGCCGGCCTTCGGCGCCTTGCGTGTCGATCGCGGCAAGGTCGTGGAAGCGCAGCGAAGCGCCATAGTTGATGACCAGCGGTTCGCCGGCGGCCTCGATGACGTCGCCGAACGGCGTGAAGCCCTCGGCGGTCAGCGGCTTCGGCTTCAGCGTGCGGCTCATGGCGGGACGGCTGCGCCGCTGCGCAGCCAGGCGCCGAGTTCGGCGCGCTCGGCGTCCGTCATGCCGGTCTCGTTTCCGAGCGGCATCGCCTTGGTGGTCACGGCCTGCAGCAGCATGCGCGATGCGTTCTGCCGCACGACATCGTCCCGGGTGAAATCGAGCCCTTCGGGCGCGACGGAAATGCCGGCATGCGTCGGATGCGCCGCGTGGCACATGATGCAATGCCGGTCGATGATGGCGCGCGCAGTTGCATACGCCACCGACTTTGCCGGCGCGGCCTCGCCGTCATGCTGCACGCTGATGCCGATCAGCATCGCGGCAACGAACACCAGCACGGCGCCGAAAGCGAGCAGCCAGTTCGTTTCGCCCTTGTGCCGCAGATTGAAGACATGCCGGATCATGATGCCGCTGAGCGACAGCGCGGCGAGCAACAGCCAGGCGATCTTGCTGGCGAACAACATCGGGTAATGGTTGCTGATCATCATCAGCACCACCGGCAGCGTCATGTAGTTGTTGTGCAGCGAACGCTGCTTGGCCTGCAGTCCGAGCCGCGCGTCCGGCGTCTCGCCGGCCAGCATCGAAGCCACGACCTTTTTCTGGTTCGGGATGATGACGAAGAACACGTTGGCGACCATCGCGGTGCCGACGATGGCGCCGACATGAAGGAAGGCGGCACGGTCGCTGAAGATGTGCGTCAGTGCGTAGGCGGCGCCCACCAGGACCAGGAACCACACGCCGCCGAACAGCGGTCCGTCCTTGCCGAGCGGCGAGCGGCACAGCCCGTCATAGACCAGCCAGCCGCCGGCGAGGAAGGCGAGCGAGATCGCAATGGCTTCGGGCGGCGACAGCGCCAGCTTCGCCTTGTCGATCAGGAAGACGTTTGCGCCGAGATAGTAGATCACCGCCAGCAGCGCGAAGCCGCTGATCCAGGTGAAATAGGCCTCGTATTTGAACCAGTGCAGCTCAGGCGGCAGCTGCGCCGGCGCCACGAGGTATTTCTGGTTGTGATAGAAGCCGCCGCCATGCACCGCCCACAACTCGCCGGCGACGAGCGGGTTGCCGCCCTCGGCCTTGCGGATATGGCCGTCGAGCCAGACGAAATAGAACGAAGCGCCGATCCAGGCGATGCCGGTGATGACATGCAGCCAGCGCAGCGCGAGTTCGAGCCAGGGTACGACGTCAACGTCCATGAATGGCCTTGGGCTGCTGCGCGGCGGCGCGGGATTGCACGGTCAACAATAGCTCGGCGGCGATGGCGATGGCCAGAACCTGCGGCTCCTTGGAGATCAGTCCAATCGCGCCGATGGGACAGGTCAGCCGCGACAGCAGCGCACGCGCGATGCCGTCGGCGACGAGCCGCTTCTCGAAACGGGCGCGCTTGGTGCGCGAGCCGATCAGGCCGCAATAGCGAAAGTCGTCGCGCGCCAGGATCGCGCGCGTCAAATCGTAGTCCAGTGCGTGGCTTTGCGTGAACACGAGATAGAGCGCGCCTGCCGGCGCAGCCTGGGCCTCGGCAACGAGATCGGCAACGATGGCCGGCTGGAGTGGCCCGTCCGGCGCACCGAATTCGAGGCGGGTGTCGAACCAGCGTGTGCGCAGCGGCAGCGTCGCCAGGATCGGCGCCAAGGCCTTGCCGACGTGGCCGGCGCCGAACATCAACAGCAGCGGACGCGGATCGACGCGTTCGACGATGCACAGGCCCTTGGCATCGAACCGCTCGGCGGGAACCGCGATCTGCCCGTCACGGCCGATCAAAAGAACCGGCGCTTCGGCTCCCTGCAAATCGGTCACGCCGTTGCGATCGATGACCTGCTTGGCGACGCGTCCGTCGTCCAGCATCGACTGAATCGCATAAGGACGGCCGGCCGCCTCGGCGACTTCGATCGCCGCCAGCCAGCCGGCGCTGGCGCCGTCGATGCGCTCGAGCAGGATGCCGACGCACCCGCCGCAGCATTGGCCGAGCAAGGGGCCCAGGGGATAGGACTGAAAACGATGCGCACCACCGACGCCAAGCATCTTGCGGGCCTGGTCCACAATGGTGAACTCGAGATTGCCGCCGCCGACCGTACCCTCCTGGCCGTCCGCCCAGACCAGCATCTTGGCGCCGGCCTCGCGTGGTGCCGAGCCCTGGACGGAGCAAACTGTGACGAGCACGGCCGCCTCGCCGCGCGCCGCGATGGTCCGCGCATATGTCCACCAGCGGCTCATGCGCGCAGCTTCTCGACGGCGCGCAGGATACGCTCAGGCGTCGCCGGCGCGTCCAATTCGGGCATCTCGCGATGGTCCGCAACGCTCGCGACCGCGTCGGTCAGTGCCGCGAACACCGAAATCGCCAGCATCAGCGGCGGCTCGCCAACCGCCTTGGAGCGATGCACGGTGTCCTCGCGGTTGGGCGCCGGCCACAGCTCCATGTTGAAAACCGGCGGCCGGTCGCTGCAAGCCGGAATCTTGTACGTGGAGGGCGCATGCGTCTTGAGATGACCCTTGCCGTCGAACACGAGTTCCTCGGTCGTCAACCAGCCCATGCCCTGCATGAAGCCGCCCTCGATCTGGCCGAAATCGATTCCCGGGTTGAGCGAACGGCCGACGTCGTGAAGGATATCGACACGCAACACGCGGTTCTCGCCGGTCAGCGTGTCGATCGCCACTTCGGACACTGCCGCGCCATAGGCGAAGTAGAAGAACGGCCGGCCGCGATGCCGCGAGCGGTCGTAATGGATCTTCGGCGTCTTGTAGAAGCCGGTCGAGGACAGCGAGACGCGACCGATATGGGCGGCGCGCACCAGTTCGGCGAAGCGCATGCGATGCGTGCCGGCGACGACGTGATTGTCCCGGAAAATCACAGCCTCCGGCGCACATTTGAACGCGGCGGCGGCGAAGGCGATCAGCCGCTCCTTGATGGTGCGTGCCGCCGCCTGCGCCGCCATGCCGTTGAGGTCGGCGCCGGCCGACGCAGCGGTCGCCGAGGTGTTGGGCACTTTGCCGGTCGTGGTCGCAGTGATCTTCACCTGTTCGACGTCGATGTGGAATTCTTCGGCGACCACCTGGGCGACCTTCGTCATCAGGCCCTGCCCCATTTCGGTGCCGCCATGATTAAGATGTACGCTGCCATCGGCATAGACATGCACCAGCGCGCCGGCCTGGTTGAGATGCGTCGTCGTGAAAGAGATGCCGAACTTGACTGGCGTCAGCGCCAGGCCGCGCTTGAGGATTTCGTTCTCGGCATTGAACGCCGCGACCGCCCGGCGCCGCGCGCGATAGTGAGACTTTTCTTCCAGCGCCGCGATGATGTCCGGTGCGATATTGTCGTCGACCGCCTGGTGATAGGGCGTGAGGTTGCGCGGCGCTGGGCCATAGAGGTTGATCTTGCGGACGTCGAGCGGGTCCTTGCCCAGGCGCTGCGCGATGACGTCCATCACGCGCTCGATGCCCATCATGCCCTGCGGCCCGCCGAAGCCGCGAAAAGCGGTGTTCGAAACGGTGTGTGTCTTGTAGCGGTGCGAGACGATGGTCGCGTTGCCCAGGAAATAGCTGTTGTCGGCATGGAACATGGCGCGGTCGTTGATCGCCAACGACAGGTCGGTCGAATAACCGCAGCGCGACTCCTGCACGAATTCGATGCCTTCAATGCGCCCGTCGTCGCCGAAGCCGACATCGTAGGCGATCTGGAAATCGTGCCGCTTACCGGTCAAGACCATATCGTCGTCGCGGTCGAGACAGAATTTCGCCGGTCGGCCCGTCTTCGCGGCCGCCAGCGCCGCGACTGCGGCCGGCAACGCGGCCTGCGTCTCCTTACCGCCGAACGCACCGCCCATGCGCCGAACTTCGACCGTCACGGCGTTGCTCGCCACGCCCAGCATGTCGGCGACCAGGTGCTGCAGTTCGGAAGGGTGCTGGGTCGACGAATAGATCAGGATGTCGCGGTCCTCCTGCGGCAGCGCCAATGCCACCTGGCCTTCAAGGTAGAAATGATCCTGGCCGCCGATAGTAAGCCGGCCCGCCGCACGATGCGGCGCCCTGGCGAGCGCCGCTGCGCCGTCGCCGAGCACCATGCGCTGCGGTTTTTCCAGCTCGAGGCCTGCAGCGCGCGCCGTATCGATGTCGAGCACGGCCGGCAGGTCGTCGTAATGCACCACGGCCTTGCGCGCCGCGGTCCGCGCCAGCTCGACCGTCTCTGCGGCCACGGCAAACAGCGATTGGCCGGCATACTGGACCAGGCCGTCGGCGAAGATCGGATCGTCGTGGACGACCGGGCCGACATCGTTGCGGCCGGGAATGTCGCGCGCCGTGAAGACGGCCACGACGCCGGGTGCGGCGCGGACGGCGGACAAATCCATGTCGAGGATCTTGGCGTGTGCGCGTTGGCTGAGCCCAAGTGCGAGATGCAGCAGGCCGTGCGGTTCGGGCATGTCGTCGATATAGATGGCGCGGCCGGCGACGTGCTTGGCAGCGCTGTCGTGCCGCGCGGCGCCGGCCCGCGCATCGCCGCCGCGCTCACCCATCGGCCAGCGCCTTCTGGTCGAGGATGCGCGTCGCGGCCGCGCCGGAGATTTCGTACCAGGCACGCAACAGCAGGTTTTGCGCCGCCCGCATGCGATAGGCGGCAGAGGCGCGCATGTCGTCTAGCGGCGTGAAGTCCCGCGTCAGGGCCTGCATGGCGGTGTGGACGGTCGCTTCGCTCCAGGGCTTGCCGATGAGCGCCGCTTCGGCTGCGGCCGCCCGCTTGGGTGTCGCCGCCATGCCGCCGAAGCAGATGCGCGCCGCGCGCACGCTCGCGTGGTCGCGCGTTATATGAAAGGCGCCGCACACCGCGGAAATGTCCTGATCGAAACGCTTGGACAGTTTGTAGACCCGGAACGACGCGTTGGGCGCAAGCTTCGGAACGACAATTTTCGCGACGAACTCGCCCGGTGCACGATCTTGCTTGCCGTAGGCGACGAAATAATCCTCCAACGACAGATGTCGCTCCTTGTCCTCGCGGCACAAGACCAGCGTAGCGCCAAGCGCAATCAGCGGCGGCGGCGTATCGCCGATGGGCGAGCCGTTGGCGATATTGCCGCCAATGGTGCCGGCATTGCGCACCTGGACCGAGCCCAGTCGGCGCAGCAACTCGCCGAAACCGGGATAAAGATGTCCGAGGATCGCGTAAGCCTCGCTGTACGTCACGGCGGCACCGATCTCGACCGTGTCGGGCGTCTCGGTGATGTCGCGCAACTCGGCCACCGCGGCGACGGAGACGATCGTCGGCAAAGTCCGGTATTGCTTGGTGACCCAAAGCCCGACATCGGTGCCGCCGGCCAGCACCGTCGCATCCGGATGCTCCTGCAACAACGCGGCCAGTTCGGCTCGGCTGCGCGGCGCGAAGAAGCGGCGCGTACCGTCGACAATCGCCAGCATGTCGGACATGGCGGGATCGGCGGCGGCGCCTCTTGCTTCGACGCGCGGAAAATCGTTCATCCGGCGCGCCGCTTCGACGATCGGTCCATAGCCGGTACAGCGGCAGAGATTGCCGGCCAGCGCGTCGCGGATCGCCGGCACATCGCAATCGCCGCGGTTCAAATAATGCGCATAGAGCGACATGACGAAGCCCGGCGTGCAGAAGCCGCATTGCGACGCGTCGGCGTCGACCATCGCCTGCTGCACCGGATGCAGCGGCCCCACCGGCGGGCTGAGGCTCTCGACCGTGAACAAAGTCTTGCCGTCGATCATCGGCAGGAAGAGAATACAGGCGTTGACGGCGCGATAGGCCGTGCGTCCGTCCACGTCTTCGCCCAGTACCACCGTGCAGGCACCGCAATCGCCCTCGGCGCAGCCCTCCTTGGTGCCGGTTCGCCGGAGGGCGCCGCGCAGATAGCGCAGCACGGTCAGCGTGGGGTCGGGATTTCTGACCTCATGCAGGACGCCGTCGAGCCGGAACCGCACCGTATCGCGCATGGCTCAGCTTCCACGATAGGTCGAATAGCCGAACGGCGAGACCAGCAACGGCACATGATAATGTGCATTCGCGTCGGAGATCGCGAACTGAACCAGTACGACTTCGAGGAACGACGGCTTGGGCAGCGCCATGCCCCTGGCCCGGAAATAGGCACCCACCTCGAAGGCCAGCACATAGATCGCCGGCTTCAGCGCGGCATCCGCGAGGAGCGGCGCGTCGCAGCGGCCATCGCCATTGGTGCGCGTGGTGACGATCGGCGTGCCGTTATCGTCCGCGTACAAGCGCACGGCCATTCCGGCGCCCGGGCAGCCGTTCGCGGTGTCCAGCACATGCGTCGTCAAGCGTCCCACGAAGCAGCCTTTCTCGGCGTCATGATGGTGTCACGTTGCTTGGGCTGTAAAGCGCCTTGTGTATAGTGGCGTCAACCCGCACCGCTTCGCGGGCCTGAAGGATTCGCCGTGTCTGCCCAATATCCGCGCGACCTGATCGGCTATGGTGCAAATCCGCCCCACCCGCACTGGCCCGGCGGCGCGCGGATCGCGCTGCAGGTCGTGCTCAACTATGAAGAGGGCGGCGAGAACAGCGTCCTGCATGGCGACGAGGGCGCCGAGACCTTCCTGTCGGAGATCATCAATGCGGCACCGGTGATCGGCGCGCGCCACATGAGCATGGAATCAATTTATGAATACGGCTCCCGCGCGGGTGTCTGGCGCCTGCTGCGCTTGTTTCGCGACCTGAAAATTCCCCTCACCATATTCGCCGTCGCGGCGGCGTTGGAGCGTTATCCGGCCATTGCGGAAGCGTTCCTTGTGGACGGCCACGAGATCTGCAGCCACGGTTATCGCTGGATCAACTACCAGCATGTCGACGAGGCGACCGAGCGCGCCCATATAGCCAAAGCGGTCGAAATCATTCGCCGTCTGACCGGCGCCTGCCCGCTCGGCTGGTATACCGGCCGCACCAGCCCCAACACACGCCGCCTCGTGGTCGAGCATGGCGGCTTTCTTTACGACGCCGACGACTACAGCGACGACCTGCCGTTCTGGGTAAGCGAAAGCGGCAAGCCGCATCTGATCGTGCCCTATACGCTGGATGCCAACGACATGCGTTTCGCCAGCGCCCAAGGCTTCAATTCCGGCGACCAGTTCTTTGCCTACCTAAAGGACACGTTCGACGTGCTCTATGCCGAAGGCGAGACCGCGCCGAAGATGATGTCGGTCGGCCTGCATTGTCGGCTCGCGGGGCGGCCGGGGCGCTTCGCGGCGCTGGAACGCTTCCTGCGCTACGCACTGGCCCGCAAGGACGTTTGGTTCTGCCGCCGCATCGACATCGCGCAGCACTGGCACGAGACGCACCCCCACCATGGCTGAGCACTTGAAAGCACCGGCAAGCGCGATGACGCAAGAGCAGTTCATCGCGGCTTTTTGCGGCGTCTACGAACACTCGCCGCATTTCGCAGCCGAGGTCTGGGCGACCGTTCCGCACGCGACGCTCGACACGATCGATGGCCTGGCAAATGCGTTCAAAAGGGCCGTGGATGCGAGTGGGCATGACGCGCAGCTTGGCCTCATCCGTGCCCATCCCGACCTTGCAGATCGCGTCCGGCTATCGGCAGAATCGGTCTCGGAACAGGCCGGCGCCGGTCTCGACAATTGCTCGCCTGAGGAACTGACCGAATTCCGCGTCCTGAACGATGCCTATAAAGCCAAATTCGGCTTTCCGTTCATCAAGGCGGTACGCGGCTTTTCACGGCGGCAAATCCTGGCCGAGTTTCGCGCTCGCAGTGGTAACGATGCCGACGCGGAATTCGCGACAGCGTTGCGTGAAATCCATAAGATCGCGTTTTTGCGGCTGGGCGACCTGGCATAGAGGAGAACATGACGCAGGGCGATTTCGCGAAAATCTGGGTCGACCTGGCGCAGCCGCGGCTGGGCTCGGAAGTTGTCGCCGCCAGCGACGAGTTCTTCGCCGCCAAGGAGCGGCTGATCGATCCAGCCGAACCGGTGTTCGTCCCCGGCAAATACGACGACAACGGCAAGTGGATGGACGGCTGGGAAAGCCGCCGGCGCCGCGACGCCGGCCATGACCACTGCATCGTCCGGCTCGGCAAGCCGGGGCGGGTCAAGGGTATCGAGATCGACACGCGGAACTTCACCGGCAACTACCCGCCGGCCGCCTCAATCGACTGGTGCCGCTCGGACGAGCGTATTCCGGGCGGCCAACGCGGATGGGCGCCGCTGCTGCCGTCGACGGCGCTGAAGGGCGACAGCCGGCTCGTCCTGCCGATTGCCCTGGACGACGTCGTCACGCATCTGCGGCTCAATATCTTTCCCGATGGCGGCGTGGCGCGGCTGCGGGTCTATGGCCAGGTCGCGCGGGACTGGACCGTGAATGAGCGCGCCGACCTCGCGGCGATGGAGAACGGCGCACTGCCTGTCGCCGCCAATGACGAGCATTTCGGCAAGGTCTCCAACATGCTGGCGCCCGGAAAATCGCGCGACATGGGCGACGGCTGGGAGACGCGGCGTCGGCGCGAGCCGGGCCACGACTGGTCGATCGTAACGCTGGCAAAACCGGGACGGATCGACGAGATCGTCGTCGATACCGCCCATTTCAAAGGCAATTACCCCGATCGCTGCTTCATTCAGGCGGCGGGACCCTGCACGCTGCCGCAAGCCTCGCTGATCACACAATCGCTGTACTGGCCGATCGTCCTGCCGGAGCAGAAATTGTCGGCGGACCGCGAACATCGTTTCAAGAACGAAATCGTCAAACACGAACCCATCCAGTTCGTGCGCCTCAACATCGTGCCCGACGGTGGCGTTGCACGGCTTCGGATGTGGGGCCGCTGATCAGGCGGTGATGCGCGCCGCGATGGCGGGGCGCGGGGCAGGCGCCGTGTCGTCGACATGGATGATGCGGCCGAGCACGGCGACGGCGGCGTCCGCGGACGCTTCGTCAGCGGCATGCACCATCGCCAGCGCGTCGCCCTTCGCGACCTTCGCGCCGGCCTGGATGAATCGCGAAAAGCCGACCGACAGGTTCAAGACATCGCTGGTCTTGCGCCGGCCGCCGCCCAGATCGATAAGCTCGATGCCGACATTGCGTGTGTTCATGCCGACGACAAAACCGGTGCGTTTGGCGACCACCGGCTTCACGACCGGCGCGGCAACGAGATATTTGTCGGAGCGCTCGACGAAGTCGGCCGGTCCGCCCAGCGCCGCGACCATGCGCGAGAAAACGTCCGTGGCGCGGCCGGAGTCGAGCGCCTGCTGCGCCTCGTCGCGGCCCTCCTCAAGGGTTGGCACGAGCTTGCCCAGCAGCAGCATCTCCGCGGCCAGTTCGATGGTGATCGCGTGCAGGCGGCTGTCGCGCGGGCCCTTGCCGGTGAGATAGTCGAGCGTCTCGACCATCTCCAGCGTGTGGCCGGCCGTGGTGCCGAGCACGGAATCCATGTCGGTGATCAGCGCGGTGATGGGCAATCCGGCACCCTGCCCGATCGACACGAGCGTCTCGGCCAGTTCGCGCGCCTGCGCCGGATCCGCCATGAAGGCGCCGGAACCTGTCTTGACGTCCATGGCAAGGCCGCCGAGGCCGGCGGCCAGCTTCTTTGACAGGATGGAGGCCGAGATGAGCGGAATGGATTCGACGGTCGCGGTCACGTCGCGCACGGCGTAGAGGCGCTTGTCGGCCGGGGCGAGGTCCGCGGTCTGACCGATGATCGCGCAGCCGACGTCGCGCACCACGCGCTGGAAGGTCTCGATGTCCGGATCGCATGTATAGCCCGGGACGCAGCCCATCTTGTCGAGTGTGCCGCCGGTATGGCCGAGGCCACGGCCGGAAATCATCGGCACCACGCCGCCACAAGCCGCGACGATGGGTGCCAGCATCAGGCTGACCTTGTCGCCGACGCCGCCGGTGGAATGCTTGTCGAGCACCGGTCCGCCCAGTGCGTGTTCGTTCCAGCTCAATACGCGGCCCGAATGGGTCATGGCGCGGGTGAAGGCGACGCGCTCGTCGCCGCTCATGCCCTGGAAGTATACGGCCATGGCGAAGGCGGAGACCTGGCTCTCGGTGAAGCCACCGTCGGCGATGCCCTTCACCGCGAAGGCGATCTCATCCTCGGTCAAAGCGTGGCCGTCGCGTTTTTTGCGGATGAGTTCCTGCGGCAGCATCAGAGCTTGGCGACGTTTTTGAGGTGATCGGGCCCGAACGACATGGGCAATAACTCACCCAGCGTCACGGTGTGGCGCAGGCCCTCCGGCGCACAGAGATGGATCTTCACGTCGTCGGCAGCGAATTCGCGCAGCTTCTGACGGCAGCCGCCGCAGGGCGTCACCAGATCGTCGGCCACTGCCATGACGAGGATCTCGGCAATCTTCTTTTCGCCGTCAGCGATCATCACGCTGATGGCGGAGGATTCGGCGCAACAACTCTCGGGATAGGACGCGTTCTCGACGTTGCAGCCGGCATAGAGCTTGCCGTTGGCGCCGCGCAAAACCGCGCCGACACGGAAATTCGAATAGGGCGCATGCGCCCGTTGCATCATCAACTTCGCCTGGGCGATCATGTCCGGCGCCGGACTGCGTTCTGTCACGTCAATGCTCTTTTTCGTACGGGACGCCGATCGCTTTCGGCGCGACGGCTTTACCGATGAGGCCGGCCAGCAGAACAACCGTCAGGACATAAGGCAAAGCCTGGATGAACTGAACCGGAATCTGGCCGATGCCTGCCACGCTCACCCCTTGCAGCCTGATGGCGACGGCGTCAAGCAGGCCGAACGCCAGACAGGCACCGAAAGCCGGTAGCGGCCGCCATTTGCCGAAGATGAGCGCTGCCAACGCGATATAACCCTGGCCGGCGCTCATGTCGCGGCTGAAGCTCGCGTTCTGCGCGATGGCGAGATACGTGCCGGCGATTCCGGTAAAGACGCCGCAGATCAGAAGCGCGCGGTAGCGCAGCCAGGTCACAGAAATGCCGGCGGCATCGATGGCAGCGGGCGCCTCGCCGACGGCGCGCAGGCGCAGGCCGAAACGGGTGCGCGTCACCGTCCACCAGGTCAGAGCTACGATGGCGAGCGCGACATAGACCAAAAGGCTGAAGCCGCCGATCAGGGGCATGAAACGCGCCGAGGGCTCCAGCGCCGGCGTCTGGCCGCCGGATTGGAACCAAGCGATGCCGAATACGACCGTCAGGCCCGACGCCAGGATGTTGATGGCAACGCCGCTCACCACCTGGTTGCCGCGATGGGTGATGCAGGCAAAGCCGTGCAGCAGCGCCATGGCGCAGGCGACGGCGATCGCACCGCCGAGCGCCAGCCAGGGCGAACCGGTCCACGCGGCGATCGCGGCAGAGGCGAAGGCGGCGGCGAGCATCTTGCCCTCCAGCCCGACATCGATGATGCCGCTGCGCTCGGAGAACAACCCGCCCATGGCACACAGGATCAGCGGCGTCGCGACGCGCAAGGTCGCGGCCAGCGTCGGGACAGTGAGGGCGAGCCAGTCCAGCATCTAACCCGGCTCCGCCCTTGCCGTGCGGCGCTGCGCAAGCCAGACGAATGGCGCCTCCAGCCAGGGCCGCGGCAGGTTGGAGAGGGCGCCGGAGAACAGGATCACGAGACCCTGGATGGCGATCACCATGTCGCGGGTTATGGTCGGAATATCGAACGAGAGCTCAGTGCCGCCCTGCTGCAAGATGCCGAACAGAAGGCTCGCCAGCACGATGCCGACGGGGTGGTTGCGGCCCATCAACGCCACGGCGATGCCCCCGAAGCCGTAGCCCGCCGCGAAATCGAGCAGCAACCGGTGGTGCACGCCCAAAATCTCATTGACCCCAACGAGGGCCGCAAGCGCGCCGGAGATGCCCATCACGATGACGGTCAACCGTTTCGGATTGACGCCGGCATAGATCGCGGCGTTGGCGTTGAAGCCCATGGCTCGCACTTCGTAACCGAACGGCGTATGCCAGATCAGCAGCCAGACGCCGATACAGCACAGGATCGCCAGCACGACCGACAGGTTCAGCGGCGATTGCTGCACGGCGAAACCGAAACGGTTGAGGATGTCGCTGACGACCGGCAACTGCGCCGCCGTGAAATCGCGGCTCTCCGGCGACATCGAGCCCGGCGTGATCAGGATGTTGACCATCAGGTAGACCATGATCGCCGCGGCGATGAAGTTGAACATGATGGTGGTGATGACGATGTGGCTGCCGCGATAGGCCTGCAGGTAGCCGGGAATCGCAGCCCACAGCGCGCCAACCGCCGCCGCCGCCGCGATCGCCAGCGGAATGGCGATCACCGCCGGCACTGCATGGTCTATCGCCAGCGCCGCAAGGCCGGCGCCGAGACCGCCAAGATAGGCCTGGCCTTCGCCGCCGATGTTGAACAAGCCGGCATGGAATGCGACCGCGACGGCAAGACCGGTGAAGATGAAATTGGTGGCGTAGTACAGGGTGTAGCCGATGGCCTCGGAATCACCGAGCGCGCCGGTGATCATGTACTTCACCGCGTCGAGCGGGCTGGCGCCGACCGCCAGCACGACCAACCCTGCGACGGCGAAGGCGAGCAGGATATTGACGAGCGGAATGACGCCGATATCGACCCAGAGCGGCAGCTTTGTTCCGGACGAACTCATGCCGGCGCCTCCGTCGCGATGCCTTCGTGAACATTGGCCATCATCAATCCCAGCGTGCGCTCGTCGGCCTTGTCGCCCGCGACCTCCCCGACGATGCGCCCGGCATACATCACCAATATCCGATCGGCGAGCGACATCACCTCGTCGAGTTCGACCGAAACCACCAGGATCGCGCAGCCGGCGTCGCGCAAAGCCACGAGCTGGCGATGGATGAATTCGATGGCACCGATGTCGACGCCGCGTGTCGGCTGGCCGACGAGCAGCACGCGCGGTTCCTGCGCGGTCTCGCGCGCCAGCACCAGCTTCTGCTGGTTGCCACCGGAGAAGCTGGTGGCGCGCTGCTGTGGGCGGCGCGGGCGCACGTCGTAGCGCTCCATAAGCGCGGCGCAGTGCCGCGTCATCGCGCCATAGTCGAGCAGGCCCCCGCGGCGGAACGGCGGGTTGCGCTGCAGGCCCAGGATCGAGGTCTCGCTCGCAGTAAACGCGCCTGCCATGCCGTAGCGATGGCGATCCTCGGGCACGTGCGCGACGCCCAGCTTGCGCATTTGCGCGGGATTTGCCGGATGCTGCGGCGTGATTGTCTTGTCGCCGACGGTAAGTTTGCCGGAGCTCGGCGGCCGAATCGCAGACAGCACTTCCAGAAGCTCGGTCTGGCCGTTGCCGGAGACGCCGGCGATACCGACGATCTCGCCGGCGCGCAGCGTAAAACTGACATTGTCGAGCAAGGCGACGCCGTTTTTCGCGCGCACGCCGAGTCCGTCCGCCGTCATCAGCACTACACCAGGCTTGGCCGGCGCCTTGTCGAGCACCAGGCGGACTTTGCGGCCGACCATGAGTTCGGCGAGATCCTCGCGGCTGGTGTCGGCCGTCTTGCGTTCGGCCACGACCTGGCCGTGGCGCATGACGTAGACAAGATCGGTGACCGCCATGATCTCGCGCAGCTTGTGACTGATCAAAATGACCGTGGTGCCCCGATCCCTCAGCGCCCTGAGGATGCGGAACAGCTGGTCGGTCTCCTGCGGCGTCAACACGGCGGTCGGCTCGTCGAGAATGAGGATGCGAGCGCCACGGAACAGCGCCTTGAGAATTTCCACGCGCTGCTGCTCGCCGACCGGCAGATCGCCGACCAGCGCATCGGGATCGACCTTGAGGCTATATTCGCGCTCGAGCCGCTCCAGCTCGCTGCGCGCCGCCTTCAGGCTCGGCGCCAGCATGCCGCCCGCCTCGGCGCCGAGGACGACGTTTTCGAGCACGGTGAACGTATCCACCAGCATGAAATGCTGATGCACCATGCCGATGCCGGCGGCGATGGCGTCGCGCGAGCTTCTGATGCGCAGCTTTTTACCGTCGACCAGCACGTCGCCGCTATCGGCTTCGTAGAGGCCGTAGACGATGCTCATCACGGTCGATTTGCCGGCGCCGTTCTCGCCGACGATGCCTGTGATCGAGCCTTGCGGGATCGCAAGCGAAACGCCGCGATTGGCGTGCACTGGACCGAAAAACTTCTCGATGTCTCTCAGCTCAAGCGCGGCAGGCGCGATTTGCGACGCCATGCTCGCAGATCACAGGTTGCAGCTGTTGGTGCTTTCATAGTCGTGCACCTTGATCTTGCCGCTGATGATGTCCGCCTTGGCCTGGTCGACGCGTGCCTTCATGGCGGGCGTGATCAGCTTGGCGTTGAATTGGTCGTAAGCGTAGTCGACGCCGCCCTCCCTGAGACCCAGGATCGTGTAGCCCGGCTTCCAGGTGCCGTTCTGCGCCGCCTTGAGCGCGTTATAGGCGACCACGTCGACGCGCTTGACCATGGAGGTCAGCATCGTGCCCGGATGCAGGTAGTTCTGGTTCGAGTCGACGCCTATGGCGTATTTGTGCGCGTCCTGCGCCGCCTGCAGGACGCCGAGGCCGGTCTCGCCGGCCGCGGCATAGACGACGTCGACGCCGCGGTCGAATTGCTGGCGCGCCAGCTCGCCGCCGCGCGACGGATCGGTCCAGGCGGACGGCGTCGTGCCGGCCATGCTCTGGACCAGCTGTGCGTTGGGATCGGCATAGTGGATGCCTTGCGCATAGCCGCAGGCGAAGCGGCGGATCAGCGGCACGTCCATGCCGCCGACGAAGCCGATCTTGTGCGTCCTGGAGGCCAGCGCCGCCAGCACGCCGACCAGGAAGGAGCCCTCCTCCTCGCGGAACTGTACCGACTGGACATTGGGCAAGCGGATAGTGCTGTCGATCAGCGTGAAATGGACGTTCGGGAACGCCTTGGCGACGGTCGTTACGGCTTCGATCTGCGAAAAGCCGACGCCGAGGATCGGATTGCGGGCATGCTGCGCAAAGTGGCGATAGACCTGCTCGTATTGCGTCTCATTGGTGATCTCGAACTCGACATAGGCGGTGCCGGTCTCCTTCTTGAAGCGCTCGATGCCGCGATAGAGGCCCTCGTTGAACGACTTGTCGAACTTCCCGCCCATGCCGTAGACGATTGCCGGCTGGATCGGAACCGTCGCAGCTTCGCAGAGCGTGACGGCGGCGGCAAAAGCCGCGGCGGCACAGCCAAGCATCCGACGCGTCCAAATCCTGCTCATCGCTCGTCCCCGAAATATCCCGCGCCGCGGATCATGCGCCGTACGGTATCCAAATATTCTTGACCTGCGTCGCCTGGCGCAGGAAGTGGCGGCCTTCGCCATCACGCGTATCGAACCAGGCGACCGGATGGCCGCCGTCCGTCCAGGTGCGCTTGAGGTCGCCGGCCGAGGCCGCCTCGATCTTTTTCGCGCCATCCGCCCCGCCGAAATACCACAGCGCGTCGACGTTGCCGTGCTCGGCCAGGGTCGCCGACAGCGCGTCGCGCGCGCCGGTGACGATATTGACCACGCCGTCCGGCAGATCGGAGGTCTCCAGCACCTGGTAGAAATCGGTCGCGGCCAGCGGATGGCGTTCCGACGGCACGATCACCACGCGGTTGCCCATCGCCACCGCCGGCGCCATGAGCGAGACGAAGGCAAGCAACGGCGCCTCGTCGGGACAGGCGATACCGATGACGCCTTGCGCCTCATGCATGGCGAGAACGACGCCGCGCAGCGGCGGATCGTGGATGGCGCCGTCGAACTTGTCGGCCCAGGCGGCGTAGGTGAAGATGCGGCGGATCGAAGCCTCGACTTCCCGTGCCGCGGCGGCGGACGACGCGCCCGTCATCTGGCGCAGGCGTTTGGCGAATTCGTCGGCCCGCGCCGAAAGATTCTCGGCGCAGTAATAAAGGATCTGCGCCCGGGCATGGCCACTGGTGGAAGCCCAGCTTTCCGCCTTGGCCGCGGCCTCGACGGCATTGCGGATGTCCTTGCGGTTGCCGTCACCCACCTGGCCAAGCACGGCACCCGACGGCGCATGCACCGGTCGGCTATAGCCGCTGTCGGGTCGCGCCTGCTTGCCGCCGATGAACAGCTTGGCGGTACGATCGATCGGCGTCAGCGCCGGCGCTTCGCTGGATCTCGCTTCGATGATTTGCGGTTTCGCGGCCTTCGGCGCTTTCGCCGTGCGCGTGCGCTTCAGGTATTCGAACATGCCCTCGCGGCCGCCCTCGCGGCCGAAGCCGGATTCGCGATAGCCGCCGAAACCGGCCGAGGCGTCGAACTGGTTGGTGCAGTTCACCCACACCACACCGGCCCTGACCTTGGGCGCGATGTCGAGCGCCACGTTGATGTTCTCCGACCAGATGCTGGCGGCGAGGCCGTAGCGCGTGTTGTTGGCAAGCGCGACCGCCTCGGCGGGCGTGCGGAAGGTCATAGCCACCAGGACGGGGCCGAAAATCTCGACCTGCGCCACGGTCGAGGCGGGTTCGACGCCGCTCAGCAGCGTCGGCGGATAGAAGCAGCCGTCCGGGCACGCGGCTTTGGGCTGGAACAGCACAGCGCCCTCGGCGACGCCCTTCCGGACGAGGCCGTCGATCTGCTCGCGCTGCTTGGGCGAGACGATGGCGCCGATGTCGGTGTTCTTGTCGAGCGGATCGCCGACCCGCAGCGTCTCCATGCGGGCGCGCAGCTTGGCCAGCAGTTTCTCGGCGATGCTTTCCTGCATCAGCAGGCGCGAGCCGGCGCAGCAGACCTGACCCTGGTTGAACCAGATCGCATCGACCGCGCCTTCTACCGCGGCGTCGAGATCGGCATCCTCGAAGACGATGAAGGGCGACTTGCCGCCGAGTTCCAGCGTCAGCTTTTTGCCGCTGCCCGCGGTCGCGGCGCGGATGATGCGGCCCACCTCGGTCGAGCCGGTGAAGGCGATCTTGTCGATGCCGGGATGCTCGACAATGGCCTTGCCGGTCTCGCCTGCGCCGGTGACGATGTTGACCACCCCCCTGGGCAGGCCCGCCTCTTCGCAGATCTCGGCGAACAGCAAGGCGCTGAGGCTGGTGTCTTCGGCGGGCTTGAGCAGCACCGTGTTGCCGGCGGCCAGCGCCGGCGCGATCTTCCAGGCCAGCATCAGCAGCGGAAAATTCCACGGAATGACCTGGCCAACGACGCCGAGCGGCTCGTGATCGGCGAACTCGCTTTCGATCAGCTGAGCCCAGCCGGCGTGGTGATAGAAATGCCGCGCCACCAGCGGCACGTCGATGTCGCGGGTCTCGCGGATCGGCTTGCCGTTGTCCATGGTCTCCAGCACCGCGAACAGGCGCGCGTGCTTCTGCACCAGCCGCGCCAGCGCGTAGAGATAGCGCGCCCTGCCATGGCCGCCGAGCTTCGCCCAACCCGGCTGCGCCGCGCGTGCCGCCCGCACGGCGGCATCGACGTCGGCGACCGAGGCTTCGGCGACGGATGCGAGCTTCTTGCCGGTCGCCGGATTGAGGCTGTCGAAATGCGCCGAGGTCGCCACCCAGGTGCCGTCGATGAAGAGCCGGAACTTGCCCTCATGGCGCTTGAGCCAGGCCTCCGCGAGGCCGGAGGCCTCCGGCGCCACGCCATAATCCATGGTTTGAAAAGCGGTCGAAACGTTCACTGGCGTCAGCCCATCGGATGGCGGTGCGCGGCGGAATAATGGCCGGTCACGTGGTGTTCGAGCTGGCGCTCGATGTCGGTCAGGAGGCTGGAGGCGCCGAGGCGGAAAAGCTCCGGCTGCATCCAGGCAAGCCCCAGTTCTTCCTTCATCACAGTCAAATAGTTGATCGCGTCCTTGGCCGTGCCGATGCCGCCGGCCGGCTTGAAGCCGATGCGGTGGCCCGTCATCTCCTGATAGGCCCGGATCATCCGCACCATGATCAGCGCGAACGGCAGGGTGGCGTTGGTCGGCTCCTTGCCGGTCGAGGTCTTGATGAAATCGGCGCCCGCCATCATGCAGGCCATCGAGGCACGTGCGACGTTGCCCAGCGTGCCGAGATCGCCCGCACCGATAATGGCTTTCACATGGGCAGCGCCGCAGGCTTCGCGGAAAGCCTTCATCTCGTCGTAGACGGCGCGGTAATTGCCGGTCAGCACATGGCCGCGATCTATGACGATGTCGATCTCGCGCGCGCCGGCGGCGACCGAGGCCTCGATCTCCTTGATGCGCAGCGGCAGCGGCGACAGGCCGGCAGGAAAACCGGTCGAGACCGCGGCAACGGGAATGTTGGTGCCTTCGAGCGCCTTCACCGCCGGCTCGATCATGTTGTGATAGACGCAGACTGCGCCGACCGTGAGGCCGAGATCGCCGACGCCCATCGCTTCGAGCAGGTCCTGCCGCACCGGCTGGCGCGCCTTGGCGCAGAGCCGCTGGACGCGGCCGGGCGTGTCGTCGCCGGCCAGCGTCGTCAGGTCCATGCAAGTGACGGCCTTCAGCAGCCACGCCGCCTGCCACTCCTTCTTCACCGAGCGCCGGCCGGGCAGCGAGGCGATGCGCCGCTCGGCAGCGCTGCGGTTGACGCGCAGGGAGTCGACGGCGTCGGCGTCGAACGCGATACCGGGATTGCGGGCGTGGTGGCCGGCGCTCGGCTGCGGCGCCGTTCGCGGATTGAGTGGCTGGACGTTAGTCATTGTTTTTCCACGGTTTCACGCCCCAATTTGCTAGTCAAGTTTGGGCTGCGGGCGATTGCGTTAAGCGGTTGGAACTACCGTCATTTCGTCCCGAACATGCGGTCGCCGGCGTCGCCGAGGCCGGGGATGATGTAGCCGTGATCGTTCAGGTGACTATCGATGGCGGCGGTCCACACCGGCACGTCGGGATGGTTGGTGGTGAAGGTTTTGATGCCTTCCGGCGCCGACAACAGCGTCATCAGGCGGATCTGGCGCGCGCCATGCGCCTTGAGCCTCGTCACCGCCGCCGAGACCGAGTTTCCGGTCGCCAGCATCGGGTCCATCACGATCACCAAGCGGTCGGCGATGTCGTGCGGCGCCTTGAAGTAGTACTCGACCGACTGCAGCGTCTTGGGATCGCGGTAGAGGCCGATATGGGCGACACGGGCCGACGGCACGAGGTTGAGCATGCCCTCGAGAAAGCCCGTGCCGGCGCGCAATATGGGCGCGAAGACGAGCTTCTTGCCGGCGATGGCGGGCGCCATCATCCTGGTCATCGGGGTTTCGATCTCGACCATCTCGATCGGCAGGTCGCGCGTGATCTCGTAACAGATCAGCATGCCGATCTCGTTGAGCAGCTCGCGGAAGTTCTTGGTGCTGCGATCCTTGTCGCGCATCAGCGTCAGCTTGTGCCGGATCAGCGGATGGTCGACGACGGTCACGCCTTGCATGCTCTTGCCCCCATCGGACCTGCAATCGAGACCCGTTCCCTACCACCGGGCCACCCCGCCCCGAAAGACGGCCGGTCGCAATTTCGTATGGCGCACAAGGGCCTGCTGGGCTTAACTGTGGATAAGACGCTCCCCTTCCGGGGGCAGGAGCAGACCAACAATGGGCCTCCGCCCACATGTGTCCAATGGCGCAGGCCTGACCGCCGACCAGATCGCCGACAATTTCGCGGATTTGACGCCGCCGCTGAACGGCACCCAGGCGCATGTCGAGGCGGCGCGCTGCCTGTATTGCTACGACGCGCCCTGCATCAAGGCGTGCCCGACCGGCATCGACATTCCGACCTTCATCCACCAGATCCGCACCGACAATCTCAAGGGCTCGGCCCATACGATCCTGTCGGCCAACATCCTGGGCGGCACCTGCGGCCGCGCCTGCCCGACCGAAGTGCTGTGCGAGGAGGCTTGCGTGCTCAACGCCCGCGGCGAGGAGGCGGTGCGCATCGGCGCGCTGCAGCGCCACGCCGTCGAGGACCTGATGGCGCGCGGCGGCTCGCATCCGTTCACGCGCGCGGCGCCGAGCGGCAAGCGGCTGGCGGTGGTCGGCGCGGGGCCGGCGGGGCTCTCCTTCGCGCACCGTGCGGCGATGCTGGGGCACGAGGTCACCATCTTCGAGGCCAAGCCCAAGCCGGGCGGCCTCAACGAATACGGCCTCGCGGCCTACAAGATGGCGAACGATTTCGCGCAACAGGAAGTCGATTTCCTTCTCGGCATCGGCGGCATCAAAATCGAATACGGCAAGGCGTTCGGCAGGGACGTGTCGCTGCTGCAATTGCAGAGTCGCCATGCGGCGGTGTTCATCGGCGCCGGCATCACGGCGACCAACGATCTCGAGGTCCCGGGCGGCACGCTGGCCGGTGTCGCGGACGCATTGCATTTCATCGAAACCCTGCGTGAGGCGCAGGACAAATCGGCCATACGCGTCGGCCGCAACGTCGTCGTGATCGGCGGCGGCAACACGGCGATCGACGCCGCGGTGCAGGCCAAGCGGCTGGGCGCGGAGAACGTCACGCTCGTCTATCGCCGCGGCGAGGAGACGATGAGCGCCACGGCGTGGGAACGCGACCTCGCCCGCACCAACGAGGTCGTCATCCGCACCTGGGCGATGCCGCTGCGCTTCGTGGGCACCGAGGCGGTGACCGCAGCCGTGTTCGAGAAGAGCCAGCGCGTCAACGGCAAGCTGGGCGGCACCGGCGAGACCTTCACCGTTCCGGCCGACATGGTGCTCAAAGCCATCGGCCAGAAGCTCGACGAGGCCGCGTTCGCGGGGCTCAAGATCCAGCGCGGCAAGATCGCAGTCGACAACGCGTTCCAGACCTCGATCCCCGGCGTTTTCGCGGGCGGCGATTGCATCGTCTCGGGCGAGGACCTGACGGTGCAGGCGGTGGAGGACGGCAAGCGCGCCGCGACCGCGGCCGACAAATATGTGAGAGGCGCCTGAATGGCCGATCTGTCCTGCACCATCGGCGGCGTTCGGAGCGTCAATCCGTTCTGGCTGGCCTCGGCGCCGCCGACCGACAAATACATCAACGTCAAGCGCGCCTTCGACGCCGGCTGGGGCGGGGTGGTGTGGAAGACGCTGGGCATCGATCCGCCGGTGGTCAACGCCTCGAGCCGCTACGGCGTGCACCGCGACCAGGCGCGCGGCATCGTCGGCATCAACAACATCGAGCTGATCTCCGACCGCCCGCTGGAACAGAATCTGCGCGAGATCGAGCAGCTGCGCCGCGAATATCCCGAGCGCGTCATCATCGGCTCGCTGATGGCGCCGATCGAGGAGGACGCCTGGAAGGGCCTCGCGGAAAAGATCCTGAACGCCGGCGTGCAGGGGCTCGAGCTCAATCTCGGCTGCCCGCACGGCATGTGCGAGCGCGGCATGGGCTCGGCCATCGGCCAGGTCCCCGAGATGGTCGAGCAGACGACGCGCTGGGTAAAGTCGGTGGCGGGCAGCATTCCGGTGTTCACCAAGCTGACGCCTAACATCACCGACATCGTGGTGCCGGCAGAGGCCGCGCTGAAGGGCGGCGCCGACTGCGTGGCGCTGATCAACACGGTGAACTCCATCGTCTCGGTCGACCTCGATTCGATGTCGCCGCGGCCGACGGTCGACGGCAAGGGCACGCATGGCGGCTATTGCGGCACGGCGGTCAAGCCCATCGCGCTCAACATGGTGCAGGCCATCGCGCGCGATCCGGAGACCCAGGGCCTTGCGATCTCGGCCATCGGCGGCATCACGACCTGGCGCGACGCAGCGGAGTTCATCGCGCTGGGCGCGCAGGGCGTGCAGGTCTGCACTGCGGCGATGCTGTACGGCTTTCGTATCGTCGACGACATGATCGCGGGCCTTCTGGGTTTCATGGAAGACAACCAGTACCGCACCGTCGAGGATTTCCGCGGCCGGGCGCTGCGCAACACGGTGGACTGGAACGACCTCAACCTCAATTTCGACCTCAAGGCGTTCATCCATCAGGATGCCTGCATCGAATGCGGCCGCTGCCACATCGCCTGCGAGGACGGAGCGCACCAGGCGATCCGGATCGGCAGCAAGCCCGACGGCGGACGCACCTTCACCGTGATCGACGACGAATGCGTCGGCTGCAATCTGTGCCAGCATGTCTGCCCGGTGGTGGACTGCATCGAGATGAAGCCGCTGGCCAACGGCCTGCCGTCGGTGACATGGCCGCATCATCCGCTCAATCCGCTCAAGGTGACATAAATGGATCGCGAGCCCGCCAAGCCCAACGACCTCGAAGCCTATTGGATGCCGTTCACCGCCAACCGGGCGTTCAAGGCCAATCCGCGCCTGTTCGCCAGCGCTGACGGCATGTATTTCAAGACCACCGACGGGCGCGAGGTGCTCGACGGCGTCTCGGCGATGTGGTGCTGCAACGCCGGCCACAACCGGCCGCGCATCGTCGAGGCGATCCGCCGGCAGGCCGGCGAGCTCGACTATTCGCCGGCGTTCCAAATCGGTCATCACAAGGCGTTCGAGCTGGCAAACCGGCTCGTGGCGCTGATGCCGGGCAATCTCAACCACGTGTTCTTCACCAATTCGGGCTCGGAGTCGGTCGAGACCGCGCTCAAGATGGCGATCGCCTATCACCGGGTGAAGGGCGACGGCGCCCGGGTGCGCCTGATCGGGCGCGAGAAGGGATATCACGGCGTCAATTTCGGCGGCATGAGCGTCGGCGGCATGGTCGCCAACCGCAAGATGTTCGGCACGCTGGTCGCCGGCGTCGACCATATCCGGCACACCCATGGCGATCCGCGCAATGTCTTCTCGCGCGGCGAGCCGGAGCACGGCGCCGAATTGGCCGACGACCTGGAGCGGCTGTGCCAGCTGCACGATCCCTCCACCATCGCCGCCGTCATCGTCGAGCCGGTGCAGGGTTCGGGCGGCGTGATCGTGCCACCGAAGGGCTACCTCGCGCGTTTGCGCGAGATTTGCAGCAAGCACGGCATCCTCCTGATCTTCGACGAGGTCATCACCGGCTTCGGGCGCCTCGGCACGCCGTTCGCGGCGGAATATTTCGGCGTCGAGCCGGACCTGGTGACGACCGCGAAAGGCATCACCAACGGCGTCATCCCGATGGGCGCGGTGTTCGCGCAGGCCAGGATCTACGAGGCCTTCATGCACGGCCCGCCGAATGCAATCGAGTTCTTCCATGGCTACACCTATTCCGGCAATCCGATGGCCTGCGCCGCCGCCCTGGGCACGCTGGACACCTACGAAGAAGAAGGCCTTTTGACGCGCGCCGCTTCGCTGGCGAAGTACTGGGAAGACGGGTTGCATTCGCTGAGGGGCTTCAGAAACGTCATCGACATCCGCAATCTCGGCCTGGTCGGCGCCGTCGAGCTTGCGGCAGGTCCTGGCGGGCCGACGCAGCGCGGCTTCGCGGCCTATCTCAAGCTCTACGAGGCAGGACTGCTCTGCCGCACCACCGGCGACAGCATCGCCTTTGCGCCGCCGCTGATCGCGGAGCACAAGCACATCGACTTCCTTGTCGACACGCTCGGCAAGGTCATCACCTCCATCGACTGAACGAAAGGGCACATCATGGCGACGCTGCGCGGCGGCCTTATCCAGGTCGGGCTGAAAGGCTCGACGAGTTCCGATCCCGAGACCATCCGCAAGGCGATGATCGACGCGCATGTGCCTTTGATCGAGGAGGCCGGCAAGAAGGGCGTGCAGGTGCTGTGCTTCCAGGAGGTCTTCACCCAGCCCTATTTCTGCCCGAGCCAGGACGCCAAATGGTACAAGGCGGCCGAGGACATTCCGGACGGTCCGACGACGAAGCTGATGCAGGAATTCGCCGCCCGCTACAAAATGGTGATCGTGGCGCCGCTCTACGAGGCGACCAACGTCTCGGGCGTCTACTACAACACCGCCGCGGTGATCGACGCCGACGGCACGTATCTGGGCAAATACCGCAAGACGCATATTCCGCAGGTCGCGGGTTTCTGGGAGAAATTCTTCTTCAAGCCGGGCGCCTCCAACTGGCCGGTGTTCAAGACCAAATACGTCAAGCTCGGCGTCTACATCTGCTACGACCGCCATTTCCCCGAGGGCTGGCGGGCGCTGGCGCTGAACGGCGCGGAATACATCGTCAATCCCTCGGCCACGGTCGCGGGCCTTTCGGAATATCTCTGGAAGCTCGAGCAGCCCGCCAGCGCCGCCGCCAATGGCTGCTGGATCGGCGCCATCAACCGCGTCGGCACCGAGGCGCCGTGGAACATCGGCGAGTTCTACGGCCAGAGCTATTTCGTCAATCCTCGCGGACAAATCGAAAAGATCGCGAGCCGGGACCGGGACGAGCTGATCGTCCACGACATGAACATGGACCTGATCCGCGAGGTCCGCGACACGTGGCAGTTCTTCCGCGACCGGCGGCCGGACGTTTACGGGCCGCTGGTGGCGCAGGAGTAATTCATCCTCCCTGGGGTAAGCATGACCGACGACACACTCACCGACATCGATCCGGGGCTCTACAATCACGACCTTGCGCCGGCGACGGCGTCGCAGCGGACGTGGACGTGGCGGTCCTATTCGGCGCTGTGGGTCGGGATGGTGGCGTGCATCCCGACCTACCTGCTGGCGAGCGGGTTGATCGCTTCGGGGCTCTCGCCGGTGCAGTCCATCCTGCTGGTGTTCCTCGGCAACCTGATCGTGCTGGTGCCGATGCTGCTGACCGGCGCCATGGGCACCAAATACGGCGTGCCGTTTCCAGTGCTGCTGCGCAGCGCGTTCGGACCGCGCGGGGCGCAGGCGGCGGCGCTGGCGCGTGCTTTCGTCGCCTGCGGCTGGTTCGGCATCAACACCTGGATCGGCGGCTCGGCGATCTACGGCCTGCTCAACATCCTCACCCATGGCGCGCTCAAGGGCAGCGCATTGCCGGTGCTGGGCATCGATCCGGGCCAATTTATCTGTTTCCTCGCGTTCTGGGCCTTGCACATCTACTTCATCTCGCGCGGCACCGAATCGATCCGCTGGCTGGAGACCTTGTCGGCGCCGTTCCTGGTGGTGATGGGCCTGGTGCTGCTCGGCTGGGCTTATGTCAACGCGCATGGCTTCGGCGCGATGCTGTCGGCGCCGCAGGCCCTGAAGGGCACGCAGTTCTGGCCGGTGGCGGCCGCCAGCCTCACCGCCATGGTCGGTTTCTGGGCGACGCTGGCGCTCAACATCGCGGACTTCACGCGCTTCTCGCGCTCGCAGCGCGACCAGGTCATCGGCCAGACCATCGGCCTGCCGGTGCCGATGGCGCTGTTCTCCTTTCTCGGCGTGGCGGTGACGTCGGCCACCGTCGTGATCTTCGGCAAGGCGATCTGGGACCCGGTCGATCTGGCGGGTCACCTGGGCGGCGCCGGCGCAGCGATCGCGCTGGTCGTGGTCATGGTCTGCACTTTGACGGTCAACATGGCGGCGAACGTGGTGTCGCCGTCCTACGATTTCGCCAATCTGGCGCCGCGCGCGATCAGTTTCACCCGCGGCGGCTACATCACGGCAGCGATCGGCATCGCGATCTTCCCCTGGAAGCTGCTGGAGACCGCCGGCACCTATATCTTCTCCTGGCTGGTCGGCTATTCCGCCCTGCTCGGCCCTATCGCGGGCATCATGATCGCGGATTACTACGTCGTGCGCCGCCGCAAGCTGAGTACCGCCGACCTGTTCCGCTATCACGGCCTCTACCGGGGAACCGCGGGCTGGAACTTGAAAGGCATCGTGGCCCTCATCGTCGGCGTGGTGCCGAACATCCTGGGCTTCGCGCACTCGGTGAACCTGATCAAGACAGTGGCCCCGATCTGGGACACGATCTTCACCGGCGCCTGGTTCGTCGGCTTCTTCCTTGCGGCCGGCGTCTATATCCTGCTCAATCTGAATGCCAAACCCCAAGAGGTCTGACATGGCGCTGCTTATCCGGGGCGGGACGATCGTCACCGCCGACCGCTCGTTCCGCGGCGACGTGCTGTGCGCGGACGGACTCATCAAGGCTGTCGGCGATATCGGCGAGGTGCCGACGGGAACCGCAACCGTCGACGCCGGCGGCCAGTTGGTGATGCCGGGCGGCATCGATCCGCACACCCATATGCAGCTGCCGTTCATGGGGACGGTGGCGTCGGAGGATTTCTTCACCGGCACGGCGGCGGGTTTCGCCGGCGGCAACACCACGATCATCGATTTCGTCATTCCAGACCCCAAGCAGAATTTGATGGAGGCCTACCGCAACTGGCGCGGCTGGGCCGAAAAAGCGGCCGGCGATTACTCGTTCCACGTCGCCGTCACCTGGTGGGACGAGAGCGTGCGGCGCGACATGGGCACGCTGGTCCGCGAAGAGGGCGTCAACTCGTTCAAGCATTTCATGGCCTACAAGAATGCGATCATGGCGACGGACGAGACGATGTATCACTCGTTCCAGCGCGCCCGAGAACTCGGCGCCATCGTCACCGTGCACGCCGAGAACGGCGAGCTGGTCTACCAGCTCCAGCAGGAGCTCCTGAAAAAGGGGATCAACGGCCCCGAAGGGCATCCCCTCTCGCGCCCGCCCGCGGCGGAGGGCGAAGCCGCGCACCGCGCCATCAAGTTCGCGGAGGTCGTCGGGGTGCCGATCTATGTCGTGCACACCTCGACCATCGACGCGCTCGACGTCATCAAGCTGGCGCGCGGCAATGGGCAACAGGTTTATTCCGAGGTGCTGGCTGGGCACCTGCTGGTCGACGACAGCGTGTACCAATCCAAAGACTGGGCCTTTGCG
>DATMKZ010000012.1:0-31476 GCA_035570795.1 Rhizomicrobium sp. | reverse complement strand
CGGCGCAGATGACATAGGGCTCAACCTTGTAGCGCTGGATCGCGGCCGGGCTGTCGGCGTGGTTGATCGGATTGAGCAGCGCCAGCAGTTCATGGGCGCGGTCGCCGTCGCCCAGCATCGCGAAGGCCATCGCGGTCCAGGTCGCGGCGTGGGTGTACTGGCCGCCATTCTCGCGGATGCCGGCGGGATAGCCCTTGATATAGCCGGGATCGTGCTCCGGCGTGTCGAATGGCGGCGTGAACAGAAGGGCGAGCTTCTGGTCGCGCTGCACCAGGTATTTGTCGACCGCCGCCATGGCGCGGGCGGCACGCGCCGGCTCGGCGGCGCGCGAGATCACGGCCCAGGACTGGGCGATGGCATCGATGCGGCATTCGCTGTTGACGACCGAGCCCAACGGCGTTCCGTCGTCGAAGAAGGCGCGGCGATACCAATCGCCGTCCCAGGCCTCGCGCTCGAGCGCGGTTTTCAGCGCCGTGGCATGGGCGCGCCAGGCATCGGCATGGTCGCCGGCGCCGCGCCGTTCGGCGATCCGGGCGAAGGCGCCGAGCGCCGCATGGAGGAACCAGCCGAGCCAGACGCTTTCGCCCTGGCCGTTCTCGCCGACCCGGTCCATGCCGTCGTTCCAGTCGCCGGCTCCCATCAGCGGCAGGCCGTGGGCGCCGGTGGCGAGGCTGGCGTCGAGCGCCAGGGCGCAATGGTCGAACAGGCTGACCTTCTTCTCGGAGAGCGTCGGCTGGAAGAAGGCGTCGTGCTGATCCGGCTGCAGCACCGGGCCTTCGAGGAACGGGATCATCTCGTCCAGCACCGCGTCGTCGCCGGTGACCTGGACATAGCGCGCCGCGGCATAGGCAAGCCAGGCGCGATCGTCGGAGACGCGGGTGCGGATGCCGCGGCCGCTCTCCGGCAGCCACCAATGCTGCACGTCGCCCTCGGCAAATTGCCGGCCGGCGGCACGCAGCAGATGCTCGCGCGCGATGTCGGGCCGCGTGACGCACAACGCCGTGACATCCTGGAGCTGGTCGCGGAAGCCGTAAGCGCCGCTCGCCTGGTAGAAGCCGGCGCGGGCCCAGACGCGGCAGCCGAGCGCCTGATACAACAGCCAGCGGTTCATCAGGATATCGAGCGCGCGGTCCGGCGTCTTGACCTGCACGGTGCCGAGGACATCGTCCCACTGCCTGGTCACCTCGCCCAGCACCGCGTCGAGATCCGCCTTGCGATATTTGGCGACCAGTTCTTCGGCGCTGCGCTTGTCGGCGGCCTGGCCGAGGAAGACGACGATCTCGACGCTGCCGATCGGCCCGAGCCGGACCAGCGACTGCATGGCGCCGCAGGGATCCAGGCCCGCGCCGACGCGGTTGGAGAGGAAGATGCCGGGGCTGAGCCCGGCAGGACGATCCAGGGCGCCGTCACGGGCGATGAACTCGGCGCGGTCGCCGGTCCAGCCCGACTGGCGGCCTTTCATGTCGAGGAAGGCGACGCGTTCGCCGAACTCGTTGCTCCAGGGGCTGGCGGCGAACAGCGCGCCGGTCCTGGGATTGATCTCGGTGACGATGTGGGACTGGCCGACACGCTGCGCCGAGCCCAGCACCCATTCGACATAGGCGGTGACGGACAGCCGGCGCTCGCGGCCCGACTGGTTGGTGATCTTCAGCCGCGCGATCTTGATGGAATCGTCGACCGGCACGTATTGCAGCAGTTCGAGCGCCAGGCCGTGGCCGACATGCTCGAACTTGCTGTAGCCCTGGCCGTGCCGCGCGGTGTAGCGCGACGCCTTCTCGCGGATCGGCAGCGCCGTCGGCGTCCACACCTGCCCGGTGTCCTCGTCGCGGACGTAGAGCGCTTCGCCGGGCGCATCGCCGACCGGATCGTTCGACCAGGGCGTGAGCTGGTTCTGCTGGCTATTGACCGCCCAGGTGAAGCCGCTGCCCGCGGCGGAGACCTGGAAGCCGAACGACGGATTGGCGATGACGTTGAGCCAGGGCGCCGGCGTCTGCTCGGCGCCGTCGAGGACGGTGACGTATTCGCGGCCCCCATCGGCGAAGCCGCCGAGGCCGTTGAAGAACTCCATCTCGGGGCGCGGCAGCTGCACGTCGGCGGGCGCCGGCAGGAGGGGGCGCGCCGGCGGCGGCGCGATGCCCGGGCGGCGGTCGCGGGCGCCGTTGACCTGGTCGGCGAGCGAACCGCTCTGGCCGCGCAGCACGGCGCGCGCCGCGGCCTGCAGCAGGTCGCGCACTTCAGGCGACAGCAGGTCGGCGCGCAGCACGAAGACGCTGCCACGCACGTCGCCGAGCGAAATCCGCGGCGCCGACTGGTTCATGCGCACCAGCGCGTCGATGGCGCCCTGGAAATCCTGGGCATAGGACGAGGCGCGCTCGTTGACGATCACGACGTCGACCGCCAGCTGCTTCAGCCGCCAATACTCCTGGGCCCGCAGCACCTGGCGCACCAGCGCCAGATCGTCGTCCTGCTCGACGCGGATGAGCACGATCGGCAAATCGCCGGAGATGCCGTGCGGCCACAGCGTCGAGGGCTTGCGGCCGCTGCGCCGCAGGAAATCGGGCGACGGCCTGAGCGTGCTGTCGGAGTAGAGCACATGATTGGCGAGACGCTGGAAGAGATAGGATTCGTTGGCGCTGACGCCCAGATGGTGCAGCTGCACCTGCGCCTGGGTCCAGGCCAGCGTCATGGCGCGGTCGAAGGCCATCGAGTCGCGGTATTTCTCGGCGAGTTCGAGCACCTCGTCGCGGGTCGCCGCCACCAGCGTCCAGAACGCGACGCGCACGGTCGCGCCGCGCGGCACGGTCACGCGCCGGCGCAGGCTGAAGATCGGGTCGAGCACGGCACCGGCGGTGTTGGAGAGCGGCCAGCCTTCGCTGATCGCCGCCGGGCTGCGCACCGTCTGGCCGCGGCCGATGAAGCGGGCGCGGTCGGTCTCGAACTGGACGTCGCCCGTGCCGGTGCCGGCGCCCTCGACGACCGCCAGATGCGCGGCCCAGACCTGGGGATCGCCGTCGGAGCGCCGCCGCCGCGTCGCCAGGATGGCGCCGAGATGCGGCACGAACTCGGTCTGCACGAAGAGCTTGGCGAAGGCGGGATGCGCCGCGTCGTCGCCCTGCCGCGCCAGGCAGAGTTCGGCGTAGGAGGTGAGTTCGACCTCCCGCGCGCGCGTTCCGTGATTGGTGATCGAGACGCGGCGGACCTCGGCATTATCCTCCGGCGAGATCGTGACCTCGAGCATGGTGGTGATCGCGGCGTCGCGGCGCACGATTTCGGCGCGGTCCTCGGTGAAGGTCGCGGTGTAGCTGTCGGGCTCGGCGACGCTCGGCTGGTAGCCGGCGGACCAGATGTCGCCGCCCTGCACGTCGCGCACGAAGCAATAGCTGCCCCAGTTGTCGCAGGTGACGTCCTCGCGCCAGCGCGTGACGGCGATGTCGCGCCAGCGGCTGTAGCCCGAGCCCGAGGCGGTCAGCATCACCGAATAGGTGCCGTTCGACAGCATATGGGTGCGCGGCAGGCGGCTGTGCGCCGAGGTGTAGCGGCGCTGGATCTCGGGCACCAGGCTGCCGACCTCGACGGTCTCGGCGACCTGTTCCGGCGGCGGCCGGGCCACCGCGACGTCACGCGGCATGCGCTCCTGCAGCAGGAGCTCGGCCGCCTGGACGATGGGCTCGGCATGGAAGCGGTCGCGCATGGCGCCGCCGCTCAGGGCGTCGGCGAAGGCGAGCAGGCTCATCGCCTGGTGATGCGCCATGTAGCAGCGCACGACGACGACAGCGGCACCCTCCGGCAGGCGCGCGCGGGTGTAATCGAGCGCCTCGTACCAGCCATAGGCGCCGCGGCCGCCGGCGTCGGTGAGGCGGCGCAGGTTTCGCGCCGCGGCGGCGGGATCGACCATCGCGGCCAGCGCGCCGGCATAGGGCGCGATCACGACGTTCTCACCGAGGCCGCGCTTGTAGCCGAGATCGGGCACGCCGAAGCTCGAATATTGATACGTCCGCTCGATGTCGCGCGCGCTGTAGGCCGATTCCGAGATGCCCCACGGCACGCCGAGCTCGGCGCCATAGGCTTCCTGGCGGCGCACCACCAGGCGGTTGGTCTCGGCCAGGAGGCTGCCGGCCGGGGCGCGCATGACGAGGGCGGGCATCAGATATTCGAACATCGATCCCGACCACGAGATCAGCGCCGCGCCGCCCGGCAGCGGCGTCAGCGTGCGGCCGAGCTGGAACCAGTGCTTGGCGGGAATATCGCCCTTGGCGATGGCGATGAAGCTGGCGAGGCGCGCCTCGGAGGCCAGCAGGTCGTAGAAATTCGGATCGAGGCCGGCATCGGCGGTGCGATAGCCGATGGACAGGAGCTGGCGCCCCTGGTCGAGCAGGAAACCGAACTCCATGTCGGAGAACGTCTCGGACGCCGTGGCGGCCAGCGTCTCGAGGCGGTGGCGCAGCACGCCGCCGCTTGCCGCATCCGCCTGCCGGGCCGTCTCCGCCGCAACGTCGCGCCGGTGCGAGGCGATGGCGGCGCGCAACGCCTGGCCCCAGATGACGGGCTCGGCGGCAGCGTTGCCGGGATCGCCTTCGGCGAGCACCTTGCAGAGCGTCTCCGCCTTCTGCGCCAGTTCGGCCAGCACGCCGGCGAGGTCGACAGCGCTGTCCGCGTCCTTCGGCAGCGAGGCGGCGAAATCCGCGATCAGGTCGCCAAGCTCGTCCATGCCGCCGCGCTGCACGGCGGCGCGCGCCTGCACCGACTCGCGAACGAGCGCCAACGCGTCTTCGATGCCGAGGCGCCACGCCGGATTGACGAGACCTCGTCCAACCAGCTCGCGCAGGCCGTTGGCGAGCGCGATGAGATGGCCGGCAAGATTGCCGCTGTCGACCGAAGAAACATATTTCGGTTCCAGCGGACGCAGGTCGCGGGTGTCGTACCAGTTGTAGAAATGGCCTCGGAAGCGCTCCAGCCTGGCCAGGGTCTCGAACGTCGCCTCCAGCCGCTCGAGCGCGTCGAGCGTGCCGATCCAGCCGAAATCCCGCGCCGCCAGGACGGTGAGGAGATAAAGTCCGATGTTGGTCGGCGAGGTGCGATGCGCCACCACCGGCGCGGGATCTTCCTGGAAATTGTCGGGCGGCAGCCAATTGTCCTCCGCGCCGACGAAGCTCTCGAAGAAGCGCCAGGTGCGCCGGGCGGCGAGGCGCAGGGCCTTGGCCTCGGACGGCGCCATCGCCAGGCGCCCCAGCGCCGGCGGCGGCAGGCTCGCCCAGCGCGCCACCAGCGGCGACAGCACCCACAGCACGCCGAACGGCGCCGCGACCGGCCAGCCGCCGGCGCGCGTATAGACGATGAGGCCGCCCATGACGGCGGCGAAGGCGAGGCTGGCGACGATCTGGGTGATGAGGTCGCGGCGGTCGAACTTGCTCTGCGAGCCGGCTTGTGCCGTCGTCACCCATTGCAGCAGGCGCCGGCGGTGGATGAACAGGCGGAAAAAGGTCCGCCCGATGGCGTCGACCATGAGCCATGCCTGGTGCGCCAGGAAGGTGAGCAGGAAGGCGCTCTGCACCAGTCCCATCTCGACGTCGCGGGCGATGCCGCGGGCATGGTTGCGGCGCGAGATGCCGACGCGGCGCGGGATGACGGCGACGATGGCCGGGATGAGCGTCGGCAGGACCAGCAGCAGCAGCATGAAGGCGGTCCATGCCGCGGCGGCGCCGAACGGCAGCAGCCAGCTGAGCAGCAGCGCCAGCAGCATGGCGGGCGCCGACAGCGAGCGGCGCAGATTGTCCAGCAGCTTCCAGCGGCCGATCAGCGGGATGCCGGTGCGGCGCTGCGAGGCGGAAGGCCCGTTGGCGAAGATCCACGGCAGCAGCTGCCAGTCGCCGCGGGTCCAGCGATGCTGGCGCGAGGCGGCGACGTCGTAGCGCGAGGGAAATTCCTCCACCACTTCGATGTCGGAGGCGAGGCCGGCGCGCGCGAAGATGCCTTCGAGGAGATCGTGGCTGAGGACCGCGCTAGCGGGAATGCGGCCGTTCAGCGCCGCCTCGAAGGCATCGACGTCGTAGATGCCCTTGCCGACATAGGAGCCCTCTTCATAGAGGTCCTGGTAGATGTCGGAGACGACGACGGCATAGGGATCCAGGCCGTTGGGGCCCGAGAACACGCGCTGGAACAGCGAGCCGTCGTCGCCCGTCGGCAGCGAGGGGGTGACCCGCGGCTGCAGGATGGCGTGCCCGCGCACCACGCGGCCGGCCTGCGCGTCGTAACGCGGGCGGTTGAGCGGATGGGCGATCTTGCCGACCAGCCGCTTGCCCGAGGCGATCGGCATGCGGGTGTCGGCATCGAGCGTGATGACATAGCGCACGCCTTGCGGCACCGCCGGCGGTCGGCCGTCGATCGCCATGAAGGTGGTGTCCGTGGCGCCGCGCAGCAGGCGGTTGAGCTCGTGCAGCTTGCCGCGCTTGCGCTCCCAGCCGATCCAGTCGCCCTCGCCCTGATTCCACACGCGCCGGCGATGCAGCAGAAGGAAGCGGTCGCCGCCGGCGGCGCGGCGATGGCGCGCGTTGAGCCGGGCGATGCCGGACGCTGCCGCGGCCAGCAGCGCACCGTCGCCATCGACGCGTTCGCTCGGCGAGTCGGTCCAGTCCGAGAGCAGCGCGAAGGTGAAATTGTCGTCGGAATTGGCGAGATGATGGACCTCGAGCTGCTCGACCAGCGCGGCGATGGAGGCCTCGGAGGTCAGGAGCGCCGGAACCACGATCAGCGTGCGCATGTCGTCCGGCACGCCGGCGCGCAGTTCCAGGCCGGGCAGCTGCATGGCGCCGATCTGGTGGGTGATGACGCGATTGACGATGGCGACGGCGAGATCGGAGGCCGGCACCAGGCCGGCAAAGCCGAGCGCGGCCAGCGCCCAGCCGGTGACGCCGGCGGAGATCACGCCCTCCAGCCCTGCCGCGACGATCAGCAGCGAAATGAGCGCGACCATCGCCACGTAACTGGCGACGCCGGCGTCGGAGAACGTCCGGTAGAGGCCGGTCTTGCGGTGGACGGTACAGCCCAGCTCCGTCTCGAAAGCGCGCCGGCCCTCGGCGATGAGGTAATAGCCCGGATCGCATTCGCGGGCGGCGCCGCGCTCGGCGGCGGGCAGCGCCCTGGCGGCACGGCCGGCGGCGGCGGCGGCGCGCTGCGCCACGTCGGCTTCGTCGCGGCCGGATTCGTGCGACAGGGTCTCGATGGCGCGGCGGTAGAGGTCGCGGGTGGCGAAATCCATCGCGGCGAAACCGGTCTGGGCGCGCAACGCGGCATCGACCAGGCTGACGCTCTCGAAGAACTCGGGCCAGTTGATCGACGAGATCAGCCGCATGCTGGTGATGATGTTGCGCACCGTGACGTTCATCGCGCTCTGGCGCTGGACCTCCTCGCGGACGATCTGGTCGGTGGTGGTGTTTTCGGCCGCCAGCCGGTCGTTCAGCCAGCGCAGCGCCGGCGTCACGTCGGGATCGCGGTCGCGCAGCCGCTGGGCGAGCTGCACCGCGAAGGCCGTCGACCAGAGGGCGCCGTCGAGGCTCTTGATCACCGCGGCGGCCGAAACCTTGCTGCCGCCATCGAGCAGCCGGTCGGCCAGCGCGTCGGCCTGCCGGCTGGCCGCCAGCCGTGTCGTCATGCTTTCGACCACCCGGCGCAGATTCTCGACCAGCGTGATGCGCAGGGTGATGGCGATGGCCCAGAGCTCGCCGATGGTCAGCGGCTGGACCCGCTGATAGGCCTCGACGAAGCGGCTCAGTTTCTGGACGTCGAACGCGCTGTCGGTATGGGCGATGACGGCCCAGGCGATGCCGAAGACCCTGGGATAGCCCTCGAGCGGCCCGGCGGCCAGCTTGGGCAGCTTGCGGTAGTAACCCGGCGGCAGGTCGTCGTTGATCTCGCGGATCTGCTCATCGACGACGTGGTAGTTGTCCAGCAGCCATTCGGCGGCGGGCGGGATGGATTGCTGCGCCCGCGTCGCCTGGACGATGGCGCGGTAGGCATCGGCGAGCACCCTGGCATTCTCGCCAAGTCGTCCGGAGATCGGCCGTCCGCGCTCGCCGGCCGGGCGCACGCGCTGGGCCGCAGCGAGCGTCGCCGCATGCTGCTCAAGCCGCTCCGTGCTGAAAAGCTCGGCACGGATCGGCTCTTCGTTAGGATCGAAGGCGCGGGCTGCATTCTTGTCGTAATAGTTCATGCCGGGCCACGGGGCGACGCCTCATGACCGCCCGTGCCCAGCGCGCACGGCGAAAGCGAGATCATTTACGTCCAATCGGGTCGAGCGAATTTATCGTGTTCGCTGAGAGAACGCGCCGCTGCGGCAAGAGTTCCCTGACGCCGGAACCCGGTTCCGGGGCGGCCAGAGCGGTGCCAACATTGCAGCGGCGCGTCAGCTGATCAGGAAGTCGCCGGTGTTGAGCTGCGCCATCTGGACGTTCTGCAGCACGATGTGGTCGTCGGGATCGAAGGTGATCACCGTGTCGGCGCCGACCTGCGTCATCAGCGGCTGCAACGCGGCGAAATTGGCGATGCCGTATCCGTGCAGGCCAATGACGTCGTTGCTGGCCGCGCCGGCGACGAAGTCGGTGACGGTGTCGTAGCCGTCGCCGGCGTTGAACAGGAACGTGTCGTTGCCGCCGCCGCCGGTCAGGATGTCGTTGCCGGTGCCGCCGACCAGGAGGTCGTTGCCGGCGCCGCCATTCAGCGTGTCGTTGCCGCCAGCGCCGTAGAGCACGTCGGCATTGCCGCCGCCGGTGAGGTTGAGATCGACCGGCGCACCGGAATTGATGTCGTAAGGCTTGGTGTACCACAGAAGCGTGTCGAACGCCGGCGCGACTTCGGCCATCGTGATGGTGTGGGTGTTGTCGTCGCGCGTGCCGGTAATGCCGGTCACGTTCCAATTGGCGTCGTAGGCGATGGTGGCGTTGGCCCAGCCATAAGAGTTGTCGACGTCGTAGACGGTCAGCGTATGCGAGCCGTCATGGTTGGTCGCGGTGGTCTCGAGCAGATTGGCGTTCTGGTCGTAATGGCTCGAGGTCCACAGCGTGGCGAGGCTGTTGGTGGTGTCGAAATTGTTGATCCAGGTCGAGCCGTTATCGCTGCTGACAGCGGTCTGGGTGATGCTGCCCTGCGCGTCGGTGTGCACGGCTTGCGAGAACCAGGGGGTCAGGTTGGCGATGTCGTAGGTGACCGTCGCATCGGAGAATTTGAAGCTCTCGACATTGCTGACCGTGTCGGTGCCGTCGGGCGAGCCGACGCGATTGTCGGTGACGGTGAAGACGCCGGCATTGTCGACCAGCGAATAGTTCGCCAGCGCGCCGGAGAACACGGCCGTGTCGTTGCCGGCGCCGCCGTCGATCAGGTCGTTGCCGGCGCCGCCCACCAGCGTGTCGTCGCCGGCAAGACCGTTCAGCGTGTCGTTGCCGCCGAGGCCGTCGAGATAATCGGCGTTGGGCGTGCCGGTGAGCGTTTCGGGCCCGGCGCCGACCGTGGCCGGCACCGCGACGAAGCCGCCCGGGTCGGAGCCGACCGGCGCCACCACGTCGGTGGCCCGGAAGGTGCCGCCGGCGGTGCCGTCGCTGACCCAGTCTTCCGAGCCGTGCACGCCGTCATTGGCCTGGAACAGGACGTGCGAGCCGACCGCCTTGATGTTGAAGATGCCGCCATCCGCAACGCCGGGATTGATGTCGAGCACCATATGGGTGCCGCCCGTGGTGCCGTCGCTGATCCACAACTCCTGGCCGTGCGTCGCATCGGTGGCAGTGAAGAACAAATTGCTGCCGACGACGGTCATGTTGCCGGGATTGGACGAGCCGGCGCCGGCGTTGATGTCCTTGATCATATGCGTCGAGCCGAGGCTGCCGCCGCTGACCCACAGCTCGGTGCCGTGGCCGGTGCCGTCGTCGGCGCTGAACACCACATTGCCGTCGAAGGCGGTGAGGTTCTGCGGATTGGAGCCGGTCGTCCCCGCGGCGATGTCGATCAGGACCACGGCGCCGCCATTGGTGGCGTAAAGCTCGGTGCCGGCCGCCGACGTGAAGCCGGTGAAGAAAATGTCGGGGCCGGACGCGACCAGCGTCTGCAGGCTGAAATTCCACTGCGTGTTGGTCAGCATCGAGGCGTCGCCGGCGACGCCGCTGCTGGCCCACAGCTGGGTGCCGTTGGCGCCGCCATTGTCGGCCAGGAAGAACACCTTGCCGTTGGCGGTCACCAGGTCGTGCGGGTTGGAGCTGACATCCGCGCCGGTGTTGACGTCCTTGAGGATCACCGTGCCGGCATTGGTGCCGTCGCTCATCCACACTTCGCTGCCATGCGTGCCGTCGTCGGCGGTGAAGTAGATGTGGCTGCCCAGGACGACAGCGCCGCCCTGTCCCGGCTGCAGGTTGACGTCGGAATCGGGATTGCCGGGATGGATGTCCCTGGTGATGTGCGTGCCGGCGGCGGTGCCGTCCGTCACCCACAATTCGTTGCCGCTGCCGACGGTCGTCGCCTGGAAGAAGATGTTGCTGCCGACGGTCGTGAAGCCGAAGGGGCTGGAGCTGTTGGGCGGGCTGTTGGCGAGGGCGCCGGGGCTGATATCGTCCAGCATGACGGTACCGGCCTCGGTGCCGTTGCTGATCCACAGCTCCGAACCGTGCACGCCGTCGTCGGCCGAGAACATCACCGCATTGCCCAGCACCGCGGTGAGGCCGAACAGGCTGGAGCTGCCGTCGCCCGGCTTGATGTCCTTGACCATCTGGGTGCCGGCGGCGGTGCCGTCGCTGGCCCACAATTCGAGACCGTGCACGCCGTCATTGGCGGTGAAGAAGACTTCGGAGCCCGACAGCACCAATTGCTGCGGATTGGAATTGACGAAGCCGGGGCTGATGTCCTTGAGCAGGTGGGTGCCCGCCGCGGTGCCGTCGCTGGACCACAATTCGTTGCCGTGGGCCTGGTCGTTGCCCATGAAATAGATGGTGCTGCCCAGCAGCACGGGATTGGTCGTGATCGACTGGTCGAGGCCGGCATTGACCTGCGTCGTCGGATTGATCGCCTTGACCTGGAAGGTGCCGAGCGCGGTGCCGTCGCTGCGCCACAACTCGTTGCCGTCGACGCCGTTGTCGGCGCCGAACATCAGAAGGCCGTTCGACGACGTCATATTGGTCAGGTCGGGCGCCTGCTGCACGCCGTTGCCGCCGATATTGGCCGACTCGATGTGCTTGACCATGACCGTGCCGGCGGCGGTGCCGTCGGTCTTCCACAGGTCGATACCGCCGAGGCCGTCGCCGTCCTGGAAGTAGACGAGGTTGCCGACCGTCGTCAGGTTCGCCGGCTGGGCGTTGGTGAAGCTGCTGGTGGCGCCGGGCAGGATGTCCTTGAGCAGCACCGTGCCGGAGGCGGTGCCGTCGGACGTCCACAACTCCACGCCGTGCGTCACGTCGTGGTTGGTGAAGATCAGATGGCTGCCGGCATTGGCGAACGACACCGCGCCGTTCGGGAAGTTGAAATCGAGGCCGGTGGCGACCGTCGTCGTCGTCGTGATCGACGGATTGGTGCTGTAGAGCACGCCGGGATGCGACAATGCGGTGAAGTAAAGCGTGCCGTTGGCATTGTAGTACTGGCTGATCGATCCTGGCGCGCCGCTCACCACCGTTGGCGTGACGCCGACGATCCTGGTCAGCGTGTTGGACGCCGCGCCGGTGGCGATGAGATAACCCGTGCCGTTGACGTCGACAAAGCCGGTGGTGTTGTGGTCGCTGGTGACCTTGGTGATGGCGCCGCCATTGCTGGCGTAGAGGCCGCTGGTGCTGAGGCCGGTCTCGGCGAACCAGTAGACATAGTTGCCGCTGGAAACGAAGCCGCTGGTGCCGCCGATCAGCGCGCCGATGAAGGTCGGGGTCGAGCCGGGGGTACCGGTGCTGGCGTAGACGCCGAAGCCGCTGGGGCCGTTGCCGTTGAAGAACAACTCGTTGTTGGCGACCAGGATGTTGTTCGGCGAATAGCCGTTCGGCACGCCGCCGGTGCTGCCGGCGAAGTCGGTGACGGCCTGGGTGCCGGCGACCGTGCCGTCGGTACGCCACAGCTCGGTGCCGTGGACGCCGTCATTGGCGCTGAAATAGGCAAAGCCGTTCAGCAGCGCGAAGGCCGGCACGTGGCTGAAGTCGAAGCCGAAGCTGGTGTTGTTCGAGGGACCGGAGCCGGCGGGGCCGGGATTGATGTCCATCAGAAGGGTGGTGCGTCCCGTGGTCCCGTCGGTGCTCCACAGCTCGGTGTCGCCATTGCCGTCGTCGGCAGAAAAGACAGTCACCGTCATGTACGCCCCCACTTGCCCAGACAGCCAGACGCAACACACGGTATGTAGGCACCGGAAGCGCTGGCTCTGTTTATGGCATAATTTTAATGAGCTGTATTGTCCGGGGACGCCAGCCGCATGCCGGCAGGCGGCCAAAACTTGGATCGGCGTGCCGCGGACTTGGACTGGCGTGCCATAATTCGTGAGGGTTGCGGCGCGGACATCGCGTCGCCCGCGGCCGTCATGGCGTGAAGATGTCCGGTGTTATGGCGCAAACGCCACCAGGGATTGTAGCGGCCTAGCCAGTCCCATGCGTGAGGGGCCAGAGCCGCAGGTGCGGACATCATAAGCCGTGCGGTTTCCAAGTGCCGGAGACAGCAAGAAGACCTGTTCTGTCATCCCAATCCGACAATCCAGCCCAAGCTTTTGCTATCTTTTTCAGGCCATGACGCTAAAGAGAGCCGCTTCCCCACATCAGGCGCTTCTTTGGCATTCCGAAAATCCCCTGCTCCCATCGCGCGCGCGCTCGCCGAGCGCGATTATAAGGACGCGACGCCGGTGCAGGCGGCGGTGCTGGAAGCCGAAGCGGAGGGCCGCGATCTGCTGGTGTCGGCGCAGACCGGCTCGGGCAAGACCGTCGCCTACGGCCTGGCACTGGCCGAGACGCTGCTCGGCGGCGCCGAGACGCTGGGCCCGGCGCGCGAGCCGCTGGCGCTGATCATCGCGCCGACGCGCGAACTGGCGCTGCAAGTGCAGCGCGAGCTGAGCTGGCTTTACCATTACGCCGGCGCGCGCGTCGCGGCCTGCGTCGGCGGCATGGATCCGAGCCGCGAGCGGCGCCAGCTCGAGGGTGGCGTTCACATCGTGGTGGGCACGCCCGGCCGGCTGCGCGATCACCTGGAGCGCCGGGCGCTCAAGGTCTCCGCCCTGAAGGCGGTGGTGCTCGACGAAGCCGACGAGATGCTCGACCTCGGTTTCCGCGAGGATCTGCAATTCATCCTGGAAACGACGCCAGCGACACGGCGCACGCTGCTGTTCTCCGCGACGCTGCCCAAGACGATCGTGACGCTGGCGCGGCACTACCAGCGCGACGCCCTGCGCATCGAGACGCATGGCGAAAGCCGCGGCCATGCCGACATCGAATATCGCGCCATCAAAATCGCGCACAACAGGGCCGAGAGCACGATCGTCAACCTGCTGCGCTTCCTGGATCCACCGAGCGCGCTGGTGTTCTGCTCGACGCGCAACGCGGTGCGCCATCTGGAGGCGATCCTGCGCGAGCGCGGCTTCGCGGCCGTGGCGCTGTCGGGCGAGCTCAGCCAGAACGAGCGCAATCACGCGCTGCAGGCCTTGCGCGACGGCCGGGCGCGCGTCTGCGTCGCCACCGACGTGGCGGCGCGCGGCATCGACCTGCCCAATCTCGGCCTCGTCATCCATGCCGACCTGCCGAACGACGCCGAAGTTCTGCAGCATCGCAGCGGCCGCACCGGCCGCGCCGGGCGCAAGGGCGTGAGCATTCTGCTCGTGCCCAATTCGCGCAGGCGCCGCGCCGAGGAAATGCTGGGCCGGGCGCGGGTCAATTTCACCTGGGCCAATCCGCCGTCGGCCGAGGAGATTCGCAAGCTCGACGAGGAACGCCTGCTGCAAAACCCGCTGCTGACCGAAGCCGGCAGCGACGACGACCTCGCCATGGCCGAGGCGCTGCTCGCATCGCGCAGCCCGCGAGAGATCGCGGTCGCCTTCGCCAAGCTCTATCGCGCGCAATTGCCGGCGCCGGAGGAAATCTCGGAGGTGGCCGAGCCGCGCCACGAGACGCGCGGGCCACGCGAGAAGCGCCGGCACGACGACGCGCCGCATGCGAAGCAGGAGCATCGCGGTCCCGCCCGCGACAAGCCCAAGCGCGCCCGCGACGACATGGTGGGCGGCGTCTGGTTCAAGATCACGGTCGGACGCGAGCGCAACGCCGATCCCAAATGGCTGCTGCCGGAGATCTGCCGCCAGGGCGAGATCGGCAAGCAGGACATCGGCGCCATCCGCGTCTACGACACCGAGACCCGGTTCGAAGTCGCGCCCGGCATCGCCGAAAAATTCGCCAGTCTCGTCGCCGAGCGCAAGAAGGGCGGCGTGCGCATCTTCCCGGCCCCGGACGGCGACGCGCCGCCATACCGCGCCACACCGCAAGCAGCGGAGACAGAGCGCCCGCGACATGCCGGCGGCAAACAACGCTTCAAGAACAAGAAGGCGAAACGGGGCGGGTGAAGGCGGCTTCCGCTAAGTGCAAAAGTGGTGCCCGGGGACAGAATCGAACTGCCGACACGTGGATTTTCAATCCACTGCTCTACCGACTGAGCTACCCGGGCTGACCGGCAAAATGGCCGGAAAGGACGGGCTTTTTAGGCGAGCCTTGGGGCGCTGTCCAGCGGGCCGAAAATCAATGGAATTCAGCGTCTTCCTCGGGCTCGGCGGGCACGTTCTCGTCGCCGGCGGGGGCGCCCGGGATGGCATATTCGCCCTTCAGCCAGCGCGCCAGGTCGAGATCGGCGCAGCGCTTGGAGCAGAAGGGGCGCATCGCCTGGTCCCGCGGCTTGCCGCAGATCGGACAGATGCCGCCGCTAGACGGTTGCGACATCGAAGCCCTCGCGCGCGAACGCCTCGTTGGCCTCGAACGTCACGCGGGCGGCGCCGCGGCGGGCGAGCGCCGTGCGCACCTCGTCGCCATGATCGTCGAGCCAGCGCACCACTTCGGCCGAGGCGCGCACCGCAATGGCCTTGCCCGGCGCGGCCGCGGCGGCGCGCTCGATGCTGCGCAGCACTTCCAGCGCAACGGCTTCCTTTGTGCGCTTGCGGCCGTGGCCCGAACAGGAGCGGCAGCATTCGCTCATCAGCTTGACCAGGGGATCGCGCACCCGTTTGCGGGTGATCTCGACGAGGCCGAACTCGGACATCGGCGAGATCTGCGTCGGGGTGTGATCCTTCGACAGGCTCTCGGCCAGCGTGTCGAGCACGCGCTCGATGTTCCTGGGATCGCCCAGATGGATAAAGTCCACCACGATCAGGCCGCCGACGCCGCGCAGGCGCACCTGGCGACCGATCTCGTCGGCGGCTTCGAGGTTGACGCGGAAGCTGGTCTCCTCGAGCCCGGTCGAGGCGGTGAAACTGCCCGAATTGACGTCCACCGCGGTCAGGGCTTCGGTGCCTTCGATGGTGATCCAGCCGCCTGACGGCAGCGGCGCCTTGGGACTGGTCAGCCGGTCGATCTCGTCGTCGATGGCATCGAACAGCAGGCCGGGGCCGGCGAAGAGCTCGACCTTGGCTTCGGCTTCCGGCATGGCGCGGCGGCAATAGGCGCGCGCGGCTTCCACCGCGGCGGCATCGTCGATCACGACGCGCGTCGTGCTGCTGCGCACCGTGTCACGCATGGTGCGCTCGACGGGATCGAGGTCGTGATAGAGCGTCGCCGGCGCCTTGGCGCTCTGGCGGCGGGCGAGGACGGGCCGCCAGGCTTCGGCCAGCCGTTCGGCATCTTCGCGGAGGTCGGACAGCGTCGCTTCGCTCGCCGCGGTGCGCAGGATGTAGCCGGCACCGGGGACCAGCCGGTCGCCGCCCGCCGCGATCATGGCTTCGCCGAGCGCCAGCATGCGTGTCCGTTCGCCCTCTTCCTCGATGCGGCGCGACAGTGCGACGCCGGGCGTGTTGGGCACCAGCACGGCGAGGCGGCCCGGGATGGTGATATTGGCGGAGAGCCGCGCGCCCTTGTCGCCGATCGGATCTTTCACGACCTGGACCAGGATTTCCTCGCCCTCATGCACGCAATCGCCGATCTTGGGCGTGCGCTCCTCATCATAGCCCGGCAGGTCGGCGAGGCAGCGCGCCTCGCGGGCACCGAGGAAGCCGGAACGCTCGAGCCCGACATCGACGAACGCCGCCTGCATGCCGGGCAGCACGCGCTGCACCCGGCCCAGGATGATGTTGCCGACGAGACTATGGCCGGTGCGGCTGTCGCTCTTCTTGCGCGGCCCGCCGTCTTCCAGGCCGATGGTGCGCTCCAGCATGAGATCCTGCAGGCGGCCGTCTTCGACCACGGCCACGCGGATTTCCCCGGCTCCTGCGTTGATCAGGACGTCCTTTTGCATTCTGGTGCTCAGGCAATAGCGACCGCGAACGCTAACACGGATGGCCGCCGGCCCGAAGAAGGGAGATTGTTTCGCGCAGCGGCAGGCCGACCACATTGGAATAAGAACCGCCGATGTGGCGAATGAATATTTCGGCGCGTCCCTGCACGGCATAACCGCCGGCCTTGCCGAGTCCTTCGCCGCACCGCACATAGGATTCGATGTCGTCATCGCCCAGGCGCACGAAGGCGAGTTTGGTTTCACACAGCCGCGTGCGGAGCTTGTCGCCGGGGCCGAGCGCGGCGATGCCGGTTATGACGGTGTGGCGGCGGCCGGAGAGTTTTTTTAGACAGGCGCGGACCGCGTCGTCGCTCTCGGCCTTGTGCAGCAGGCGCCGGCCGCAGACCACCGTCGTGTCGGCGGCCAGGAACAGCGCCGGCGCGCCCGTCCAGCGCGCCGCGACGGCGCGCGCCTTCTCGGTCGCCAGGCGCAGCGCATAGCGGCGGGGCGTCTCTTGCCTGTGGATGGATTCGTCGATGGCGGCCGGCGCGACGGCATCGGGGACTATGCCGATCTGTGCCAGCAGCGCCTTGCGCCGCGGGCTCTCGCTCGCCAGCACGAGCAGGAGTGGCTTACTTGAAGCGATAGGTAATGCGCCCCTTGGTGAGGTCATAGGGCGTCATCTCCACCATCACCTTGTCGCCCGTCAGCACGCTGATGCGGTTCTTGCGCATCTTGCCGGCGGTGTGGGCGATGATCTCATGACCGTTCTGCAGCATGACGCGAAACGTGGCGTTGGGCAGGCGTTCGCTGACCGTGCCCTCGAATTCCAGCAGTTCTTCCTTTGCCATTCGTCCTCTGTGGCTTGGCTGGCCGGGGAAATGCCACCGAAAGCGGCCAAAAGCAAGGATTTAAGGTGGATCGGCCCCTGGGCGCGTCCTCACGTATCGGCGGCCTGTTTCTCGGCGAAACGCTGCTGGATGCGCCGCGAAAGCCCGTCGCGGACGGCGCGGTAGGCATCCAGGCGCTGCTCGCGCGAGCCTTCCTGGAGGGTCGGGTCCATGGTCGGCCAGTATTCGATCTCGATGGCGCTGGTGTGGGCGAGGTCGACGGCGCGGTGCTGGGCCTCGGGCGACAGCGTGATGCAGAGGTCGAAGGAACCGTCCTCCAACTCCTCGAAGCGCTTGGGCCTGTACTTGCCGATCTCGATGCCGATCTCCTCCATCACCTCGACCGCGAGCGGATCGAGCTCGCCGGCGCGCACGCCGGCCGCCTCGACATAGACGAACTTGCCGAACAGGTGCTTCATGATCGCCGCCGCCATCGGGCTGCGCACGGCGTTCATGGTGCAGGCAAACAGGACGGCGCCGGGCAGTTCCTCGCCGTGCGGCCCCCGCATCGCGTCAGCCCTTCAGGTGCAGGACGCAGATCAGCGTGAAGATGCGGCGCGCCGTGTCGTGGTCGACCGCGATCTTGCCCTTGAGCCGCTCGCTGAGCAGCGCCGAACCTTCGTCATGCAGGCCGCGGCGGCCCATGTCGAGCGCCTCGATCTGCGACGGCGGGGCGTGGCGGATGGCCTTGTAGTAGCTCTCGCAGACCAGGAAGTAATCCTTGATCACGCGGCGGAACGGCGTCAGCGACAGCATCACCTTGCCGTGCGCCGTGTCGTCCTCGAGCCGGATATCGAGGCTCAGCCTGTTCTCCTCGATGCCGAGGATGAGCTTGTAGGGGCCGCCCGGCGAGCCTTCCGGCGTGAAGCTGTTGGCCTCCAGGAGGTCGTAGATCGCGACGTCGCGCTCCTGCTCGATCTCGCGGGTTCGGCGCACGATGCTGCGCTCGTCGAGCGTGATGGCACTGAGGCGAAAGGGCGCGGCGTCCGCCATCCGTCAGCGGCTCGCGTTCAGCCGCGCCGCGATCGCGCGGGCGTGGCCGTCCAGGCCCTCAGCCTCGGCGAGCGCGATGGCGTCCGGGCCGAGCTGCGCGACGGTGCCGGGCGCGCAATGCAGCAGCGTCGTGCGCTTGAGGAAATCCAGCACCGACAAGCCCGACGAAAACCGCGCGGTGCGCGAGGTCGGCAGGACATGATTGGGACCGGCGATGTAGTCGCCCATCGCCTCGGGCGTGTGGCGGCCGAGGAAGATCGCGCCAGCGTGGCGCACCTGGGCGAGCAGGAGCCCCGGTTCGGCGGTGGCGATTTCCAAATGCTCGGGCGCGATGCGGTCGACCAGGGCGGCGGCGGCGTCGAGTTTGTCGACCACGATGACGGCGCCGTAGGCGGTCCAGCTGGCGCGGGCGATCTTTTGGCGCGGCAGGAGGCGCAGCGCCTGCTCGACGGCGGCCTCGACCCTGGCCGCGAAGGCGGCATCGTCGGTGATCAGGATGCTCTGCGACGAGGCATCGTGCTCGGCCTGGCTCAGCAGGTCGGCGGCGATCCAGTCCGGATTGTTGGCGGCATCGGCCACGACCAGGATCTCCGACGGTCCCGCCACGGAATCGATGCCAACCTTGCCGAACACTTCGCGCTTGGCGGCGGCGACATAGGCGTTGCCCGGGCCGACGATCTTGTCGACGGCAGCGATGTGGTCCGTGCCATAAGCCAGGGCCGCGATCGCCTGCGCCCCCCCGACGCGGTAGATTTCGGCGACGCCGGCGAGCTTGGCCGCCGCCAGCACCAGCGGCTGGATCGCGCCGCCGCTGGCCGGCGTCACCATGACGATGCGCCCGACGCCGGCGACGCGCGCCGGCACGGCGTTCATCAGCACCGAACTGGGATAGGCCGCGGTGCCGCCGGGCACGTAGAGGCCGACGCTGTCGAGTGCGGTCCAGCGCCAACCGAGCCCGGCGCCGGTGTCGTCGGTGAACCATTCATCCTTGGGCAATTGCCGACGGTGATAGGCTTCGATCCGCCCCGCGGCGACCGCGAGCGCGTCCAGTTGCGCCTTGGAGCATTGTGCCTCGGCGGCATCGATTTCCGCCGCCGTCAGGCGCAGCGTCGCCGCCGAGACGTTCGCGGCATCGAATTTGTTCGTCAGCTCCATCAACGCCGCGTCGCCGCGCGTCCGCACCTCGGCGATGATGCCGCGGACCACGCCCGCGACGTCTTCCTCTTCCGCGCGCTTGGCGTTCAGGAGCGCGCCGAACTGCGCCGCGAAGCCGGGCGCGCTTGCATCGAGACGCCGCGCCATCTTCAGGTGTCTTCGTGTTCGGGGCGGCCGCGCGCGGCCCACACGCCGCTGACGTCGGAAAGGCCGGCGTCGATGCACTCGACCTCGAGCTTGAGCCCGCCGCCGCCGGCGAACACCAGTTCCACCGTGCCGCCAGGATCCTCGCCGCCCCTCGGCGTATAGCGGATGGCGAGCAGCGCGACGACCGCGTCGGGCGCGCCGCGCTTCAGGCGCTGCGATTTCACCGACAGGACGCCGTCGAAATGCAGGCCGGAACGCACCCGCAAGTCGCCGCGCTTGTGCTCGGTCTCCCATTGGAAGCGGTTGAACAGCGCCGCGAAGCGCCGCTTCTTCGGCAGGTAGACGAGGTCCTTCATCTGCGCCACCGCGTCCTGCAGCCGCGCCGAAATCACTTCCAGGTCGGCGGCATCCTCTGCCGCCAGCGTCAAACCCGCCTTCATGCCGACTGCCGTTCTATATCGGCGCCGACGCCGGAGAGTTTTTCCTCGAGCCGCTCGAAGCCGCGGTCCAGATGGTAGACGCGGTTGACGACCGTGTCGCCGTCCGCGACCAGGCCGGCGAGCACCAGGCTGACCGAGGCGCGCAGATCGGTCGCCATCACTGGCGCGCCCTTGAGCGCGGCGACGCCCGTCACCGTGGCGACGTCGCCCTCGACCTTGATGTCGGCGCCCATGCGCGCCAACTCGGGCACGTGCATGAAGCGGTTCTCGAACACGGTCTCCTGGATACGCGAGGCGCCGCTCGCGACGCACATCAGCGCCATGAACTGCGCCTGCAGGTCGGTGGGAAAGGCGGGGAACACGCCGGTGGTGACGCCGACGCCGATGGGGCGCACGCCGTTGCGATGCACGCTGAGGCCGCGATTGGTCTGCGTCACTTCGGTGCCGACGCGCGTCAACAGGTCGATCAGCGCGCCGTTGGTCTCGGCCTGCGCGCCGATCAGTTCGACCTCGCCGCCGGCGATCGCGGTGGCGATGGCGTAGGTGCCGGTCTCGATGCGGTCGGGCATCACCGAATATTCGACGCCGGACAGTTTCTCGACGCCGTCGATGACGATCTCATTTGTGCCGAGACCCGATATCTTGGCGCCCATCGCGATCAGGCAGCGGCCGAGATCCTGGGTCTCGGGCTCGCGCGCCGTGTTCCTGAGCACCGTACGGCCCCTGGCCAGCACCGCGCCGGTCATCAGGTTTTCCGTGGCGCCCACCGAGGCGAAAGGAAACTCGAACGTGGCGCCCTTGAGACCGTCCTTCGCGCTGGCGACGACATAGCCGTCGGCGAGATCGATCCTGGCGCCCATCGCCTCGAAACCCTTGAGATGGAAATCCACCGGCCGCGCCCCGATGGCGCAGCCGCCGGGCAGCGAGATCTTGGCCTCGCCGTGGCGCGCCAGCAGCGGGCCGAGCACCTGGAAGCTCGCGCGCATCTTGCGCACGATGTCGTAGGGCGCCAGCGCGGATTCGATGCTCGCGGCGTGCAGGCGGATGGTGTCGCTGCGGCCGAGGCCGGCGCCGCGGCGGATATTCAGCGTGACGCCGAACTGCATCAAAAGGTCCGCCATCGCCTCGATATCGGCGAGTCGCGGCATGTTCTTCAACGTCACCGGCTGGTCGGTCAGAAGCGCCGCCGCCATCAGCTTCAACGCCGAATTCTTGGCGCCGCTGATCGGAATTTCACCCTTGAGGCGATTGCCGCCCCTGATCCTGATTCTGTCCATCGTCCCTCTGGGCGGTCCCGGCCGCCGGCTCGCACCCTTTGTAGCGTGGCAAAATGCCCGCGAACAGGCGCGGTCGGCGGAGCCTAGTCAGGCTTCTGGGCGGTATTCGGGCGCTCGGGCGCCAATTGCGCCGCGGCGGCGCGGGTCGCCTTGGTATAGGCCCGGGCCGCGGCTTGTGCCGCCTTGCGGCGTTTCAGGTTGGCGCGGAGGGCGGCGGCCAGCCGCTCCTGCTTGGTTTGGGGCTTGCGCGACATGGGGCCGAAAACGGGCTTTCCCTTTGGCTTGGGCTTGGGTATAGCAGCCGACCTCTTGGTCCTTTCGGGCCTCGGATGCCGGAGTAGCGTAGTGGTAGCGCAACCCCTTGGTAAGGGGTAGGTCGAGAGTTCAATTCTCTCCTCCGGCACCAGTATTCGCTCGCAAGGGCGAAGGCGGGCCGGTTGCCGCGAGTGGCAAGCCATCCTTCGTGTTTCAATTCGACCCAAGGACCCTCGACCATGGCGCCAAGACCCCCGAACTACTCGCATGAACGGGCCCAGCGCGAGCGGGCTCAGAACGCCAAGGCCGACGCCAAGGCCGAACGGCGGGCCGAGAAATCGGCACGCAAAAAGGCCGCCCGCGAAGGCCAGGCAGAGGGCGGCGGCACGCCGCCCAAGGCCGAGGGCTAGCCGGACCGTGAAACCGCTTCTGCAGGCGCTGCGCGGCGAAGCGCTGGCCCGGCCGCCGATCTGGCTCATGCGCCAGGCCGGACGCTACCTGCCCGAATACCGCGCGCTGCGCGCCTCGGTGCCGACGTTTATCGATCTCTGCTTCACGCCGGAGCTCGCGGTCGAGGTGACGCTGCAACCCGTGCGCCGCTTCGGCATGGACGGCGCGATCCTGTTCGCCGACATCCTGCTGGTGCCGCATGCGCTCGGCCAGACGGTCAGCTTTGTCTCCGGCGAGGGCCCGCGACTGGAACCGATCCGCGACGCCGCCGCGCTGGCGCAACTTTCCGATGCCCGCCTGGCCGAGATTCTTGCGCCGGTGATGGAGACGGTCAAAGGCGTGCGCGCCGCGCTGCCGCCCGGCGTCGCGCTGATCGGCTTTGCCGGCGCGCCGTGGACCGTCGCCACCTACATGATCGAGGGCCGCGGCAAGACGGACTACGAGAATTGCCGCCGCATGATGTGGAGCGAACCGAAGCTGTTCGCGGCGCTGCTCGACCGGCTGGTCGACGCCACCGCTTCCTATCTCATCGCGCAGGCCGATGCGGGGGCGGAGGTCCTCAAGCTGTTCGACAGCTGGGCCGGCGCGGTGCCGGCGCCGCTGTTCGAGCTTGCCGTCATCGCGCCGACCGCGCGGATCGTGAAAGCCGTCAAGGCGCGGCATCCGGGCATTCCAATCATCGGCCTGCCGCGCGCCGCCGGTTCCCACGTCGCGCGCTATGCGGCGGAGACGGGCCTCGACGCCGTCGGGATCGATCACATGACCGACCTGGCAGCCGCCGCCGCCGCCCTGCCGGCCGGTGTCGTGGCACAGGGCAATCTCGATCCCATGCTGCTGCTGATCGGCGGCGCCGCCATGGAGGCGCAAGCGCTGCGCATCATGGACGCCATGACGAGCACGCCCTTCATTTTCAATCTCGGCCACGGCGTGCTGCAGCACACGCCGCCCGAGCATGTGGCGCGGCTAGTGGATATCGTCAAACACCGGTAGCGATCTTCGCGATTCGCCGTCCCGCGGCACGATCTTGCGGTACAAATGCCAGGTGGCATGGCCAAGCACCGGCAGGACCACGACCAGGCCGAGAAACAGCGGCAGCGAGCCGAGCACCAGACCGGCCGCCACGATCACGCCCCACAGCGCCATCGGCCCCGGATTGGCCGCCACGGCGCGGACCGAGGTGCGGATGGCGGTGTCGAGGCCGACATCGCGGTCGAGCAGCAGCGGAAACGACACGATGCTGATCGTCATGGCGAGCAGCGCGAACAGGAAACCGACGCCGATGCCGACGACGATCATGCTCTGTCCGCCGGGCGAGCGGAAGACGTCCTGCACGAACGCCGTGAGCGACACGATCGGCTCCGACCCGAAGGTCCACAGATAGATCGCCCAGGCCGCCGCGAGCCAGACGAGGAACAGCGCGATGAGCGCCGCGCCCAGCACGGCGACCGCGCCGAACGCCGGTGCCTTGAAGACGTCAAAGGCGTTGGTCCAGCGCACCTCGACGCCCTGCTCGCGCAGCCGGCTCATTTCGTAAAGCCCGACGGCGGCGAACGGGCCGATCAGCGCGAAGCCCGAGGCCAGCGGGAACAGCAGCGGCAACAGGTCCATGCCGAACGCGACGCGCGACAGGACAAGCCCGACGACGGCGTAGACGACGCCGAGGAACAGGACGTCGCTGCGATAGGCCTCGAAATCGGCGAAGCCCTCGGCCAGCGCGTGGCGCAGGTCGGCGACGCCGATGCGCCGCACCGCCGGCGCCGGCGAGTGGATGGTGTCCTGGATATGGTGCAGCGAATTGCCGGCGAATTTCAGGGCGTGCGCCGCCTGCACCAGCTGCGCGCCGCCCCACTCGATCGGATTCCTGATGGTCATGTGCGATCCTCCCGAACATCTGGTTCGAGGATCGAGGGATCGCTGATGGCCTGGCGGCCTTACTCCTGCCGTCGGTCACGAGAAACCCCGCAACCTTCGATCGGGGGAGTATACGCCGATGGCGCGCGGGGCGTTAGCGGCTTTCTTATCCCCCGCACGTCGCGGGCGAGACGAAAAAAGGCGCTTATTCCGCGGCGATCGAGACCGTTCTGCCCTGGTCTTTGAAGTTGATCGCCTGAAGGTATTTGATGCCTTCCTCGGCAATGTCGTCGCCGACCATGCGGGTGCCTTCGGCCGAAAGCTCGTCCATGTCGATATAGGCGCCGTAGAAGCCGCGCGTGCGGGCGGTGATCAGGCCGGCATTGAGCAGCGTCTTGATCAGCACGCGGAAGACGTTGGTTTCGCCCTTGAAGCGGCGCGCCGGATCGCGGCCCTTGCGGCGCTCCATGATGTCGGCGATGACGCGCTCCGGATCGAGGCCGAAACGGCTGTAGATCACCTGTTGCTGCTGCGGCGAGCCGTTGTTGAAGAGCAGCGACTGGGCGCAATGCGCTGCCCAGTCCTCGACCAGGTTGCGCTCGCTTTCGCTCAGCTTGGGGATCGTCTTGTCGGCCCAGATCTTGCCGAACTTGTGGTGGAACGCCTCGTCGGTCATCACCAGCTGGAACAATTTGCGGGCCAGCGGGTCGCGGTTGTAGCGGTAGCCGTTGGCGAAGGCGCCCATGGCGAGGCCCTCGACCAGCATCTGCATGCCGATGATCTTCTTGTAGACCGCCGGGCTCTCGATGATCTCGATCAGCAGCGCCTTCAGCGCGGCACCGCACGGCACCGGGCGGCCCCAGCGGGCCTTGATGTATTTGGCGAAGGCGGTGACGTGGCGCGCTTCCTCGCGCGTCTGGTTGGCGGCGTATTCCTGCGCCCCCTGGTCCTTCAGCACATGGCACAGCGAGGCGGAAAGATTCAGCGCGCCCTGCTCGCCATGCAGGATGGAAGAGAAGTTCCACAACTGCATGTGGTTGATGAAGCGGATTTTCTCCTTGGGGTCCTTCAGCGCCTCGGCGACGTAAGGCAGGCGCAGCAGAGGCTGCTGCTCCTCGGGCATCAGCGCTTCGTTCTCCAGGTCGAACGGCGTATCGAAGTCGATGTATTTCTTGTCGAGCGGATCCCAGAAATGGTCGTGCGTCGCACTGATGATCTTGTCGAAGGCGGTCGAGCGCTGCTCGTAGCGGTCGAGCTCGATCATCGATTCGAAATCGTCGGGCGCCACCGCGCCGTACATCGCGTCCTTGGTGATGTTGTTATCGGTCATGGCGTGTCTCCCGTTCGTCGAATTCTAGGCCGCGGCCCGGCCCAGTGCAAAGCCGCCCGGCTCCAGCATCAGCCTGGCGAAGCGCGTTCCCATGCGGCGGTAGCCGGCGCCATTGGGATGCAGCTCATCCGGCAGGTCGGCGCGGTCGGCGGGGCCGAACAGTTCCAGGCCGGACAGATAGCGGATATGCGCGTCGCCGCTTTTGTGCCGCGCCGCGACGACCTGCTCCAGCAGCTCGCGCATGCGCCGGAGCGACAAGCCGCCATCGGCGCCGGCATCCTCGCGCGGCGGCGACCATATCGGCGAGATCACCACGATGGGCGTCGCCGCGTGCTTCTCGCGGACGATCGAGAGCATGGCATGCGCCGAGTCGGCGAAGGTGCGTTCCTTGAGCAGGCCCTCGCCATGCACGTTGATGCCGAGCTTCAGCACGATGGCGTCGGCGCGCTGGTCGCGGATGATGCGTGCCGCCAAGCCGCTGAGCAGGCACGAACCCGCCCAGCCGAGATTGATATGCGCCGCGTTCGCCAGCGACGCGGCGACAGCCGGCCAGGCGCCGGCGGCGGTGTCCGCCTCCATGCAATGGGTGATGGAGCTGCCATGGAACAGGATGCGCTGGCGCGTGTCGGGCCAGGGCGTCCAGCTCGCGCCGTCGTCGAGCTCGAGCGCCGTGAGCGACACCGTCGCCGATTGCGGTAGCCATAGCTCGATGTGCTTGTCGCCGGCCGGCACGTCGTCGAAAGCCAGAGTCGCGCGCTCATCGCCGACGAGCCCGCCGTCGAGCGCCAGCGCCGCGCCGCCGGTCGCGCTCTTTTGCCGGTAGGACTTTCCGTCGATAAACAAATCCCATGGCGCCGGCCGCGGCTCGCCGTTGAAGGCCGCGACGCGCTGGTTCAGCGACAGATGCAGCGCGCGCGTGTCGCTGCGCAGGCGCAGCCGCACGCCGGAGGGCGCCGAGGCGACCCAGCGCGTGAAGGGGTCGTAGAACGGCGCTTCGGCCGCCGGATAGCGCAGCGGCTGGATGCTACCGGACCGCCGCCGCACATCGACGGCCCCTTCCAGAAGGCGCGCGACGTCGGAGAGGGCCAGCGCCTGCATGCGTGTCAGAGCCGCTTGGGGATGACGACGTGGAGGTGCTCATAACCCTTGACGAAGGTCGAATAGGTCCGCTTGGGCTCGGCGACCTGCTCGATCACCGGGAAGCGCTTGAAGATCTCCTCCCAGATGATCTGCAGCTGCAGCTCGGCCAGCCGGTTGCCGACGCAGCGATGGATGCCGAAGCCGAACGAGATGTGACGGCGCGGGTTCTCGCGGTCGACGATGTAATCGTTGGGCCGCTCGATCACTTCGTCGTCGCGGTTGCCCGAGACGTACCACATGACAACCTTGTCGCCCTTCTTGATCTTCTTGCCCTGGAACTCGTAGTCGGCGACGGCGGTGCGGCGCATATGGGCCAGCGGCGTCTGCCAGCGGATGGTCTCCGAGACCATCGACGGGATCAGTTCGGGGTGCTCGCGCAGCTTCTGGTACTGGTCCGGGTTCTGGTTGAGCGCCACGACGCTGCCGGTGATGGTGTTGCGGGTGGTGTCGTTGCCGCCGACCGTCAGCAGCACGACATTGCCGAAATATTCGCGCGGCTCCATGTTCCGCGTCGCCGGGTTGTGCGCCAGCATCGAGATGAGATCGCCGCCGGGCTCGGTCGAATTGACCCGCTGGTTCCACAGTCCGGTGAAATAGCCGTGGAATTCCTGCAGTTCGATCATCTTCTGCTCGAGCGTATCGACGATGCCGAAACCCGGCACCGCGGTGACGACGTCGGACCAGCGCGTCAGCTTGCGGCGTTCCTCGAAGGGAAAGTCGAACAGCGTCGCCAGCGTCATGGTGGTGAGTTCGATCGAGACCTTGTCGACCCAGTCGAACGGCACGCCGATCGGCAGGTCGTCGAGGATCTTGCCGGCGCGTTCGCGGATGATGGGGCCCAGCACCTGCAGGTTGGCGGGGCTGACGACCGGCGTCACGACCTTGCGCTGGATGTCGTGCCGCGGCGGGTCCATGGCGATGAACATGGGCAGCGGCTCCTGGTTCGCCGCACCGCCGCCGATGGTGATGCCGCCATAGGAGAAATCGGAACTGAACACCTGGTGATTGGTGTCGACCGCCATGATGTCGTTGTACTTGGTGATCGACCAGTAGGGGCCGAACTCGCTTTCGGCGGTGTAGTGGACCGGATCCTCTTTGCGCAGGCGCTCGAAATACGGCCACATCGTATCGGTCTGGAACAGGATGCCCTGCGCCGGATTGAGCTGCGCGATGGGGAGCGTATAGGCGGCGTCGCGGGCGCTCTTCATGTCGGCTTTGACGGCGATGTTCATGGCCTCACTCCTTCACAATTCGGACTTCAGGCGCGCGCGGGAATGATCACCGGCAGCGTTTCATAGCCCTTGACGAACGACGAGTGGGTGCGCGTCGGCTCGCCCACCACGCGGATCTCGGGGAAGCGCTTCATGATCTCTTCCCAGATGATCTGCAGCTGCAACTCCGCGACGCGGTTGCCGACGCAGCGGTGGATGCCGAAGCCGAACGACAGGTGCTGGCGCGGCCGCTCGCGGTCGATGAGATAGGCGTTGGGGTTCTGGATGACGTCTTCGTCGCGGTTGCCCGAGACGTACCACATGACGACCTTGTCGTCCTTCCTGATCCGCTTGCCGCCGAGTTCGAAATCGGCGAGCGCGGTGCGGCGCATATGGGCGAGCGGCGTCTGCCAGCGGATCGTCTCCGACACCATCGAGGTGATGAGCTCCGGATCGGCGCGCAACCGGGCATATTGGTCGGGAAATTTGTTCAGGGCATAAACGCTGCCGCTGATCGTGTTGCGGGTGGTGTCGTTGCCGCCGATGATCAGGAGCACGACATGGCCCTGATATTCGCGCGGGTCCATGGCGCGGGTCGCCGGGCTGTGCGCCAGCATCGAGATCATGTCGAAGCCGGGCTCGGCGTTGACGCGGGCGTTCCACAGATCGTTAAAGGCGCCGAAGCATTCGTCGGCCGCCTCCTTCTTGTGCTGCCAGCTCCTGGCCGGGCCGTGCCCGGGCGCGTTGGTGAACATGTCGGACCAGTAAGTCAGCTTGCGGCGATCCTCGAACGGAAAATCGAACAGCGTGGCGAGGGTCATCGCCGTCAATTCCTTGGAGACCTTGTCGACCCAGTCGAATTCTTCGCCGATCGGAAGCTGATCCAGGATCAGTCCGGCGCGCTCGCGCACCTGCGGCGCCATGCGCGCCAGATTGTCCGGCGCCACCGCCGGCGTGACGGATTTGCGCTTGGGGCCGTGATGCGGCGGGTCCATCGAGATGAAGCCGCCGGCGTTGCGGTCGCGCGGCCCGCGGATCTTCTCGTTCTCGACGATCGATTCCAGCGTCGAGAGCACGATGCCGTCGGCAGACGAGAACACGGCATGGTTGGTGTCCACCGCCATGATGTCGTTCCACTTGGTGATCGACCAATAGGGGCCGTAGGCGCTCTCGGCCGTGTAGTGCACCGGGTCCTCGCGGCGCAAGCGTTCGAAATACGGCCAGATCGTATCGTTCTGGAAGCGATCGGCGTTGGCCGGATCGAGCTTGTCGAGCGGCAGGGCGTAGGCCTCGTCGCGTGCATTCTGTTGAGAGCTGAGCGCGACGTTCATGACCTTTGCTCCTGTCAGTGCTGGCTGGTCGGCATGCGCACGACCAGGCCGTCGAGTTCCTTCGTCACCTTGATCTGGCAGCTGAGGCGGCTGTTCGGCTGGGTCTCCGGCGCGAAGTCGAGCATGGTTTCCTCCATGTCGGTCTTGGGCGGAATCTTGTCCGCGAACGCCGCGTCGACGAAGACATGGCAGGTGGCGCAGGCGCAGGCGCCGCCGCAATCCGCGTCGATGCCGGGGATGAGGTTCTTGACGGCGCCTTCCATCACGGACCAGCCCTCGGGGACCTCGACCGCGTGTTCCTTGCCGCTGTGCTCGATGTAAGTAACTCTAGGCATCCTTCGGGGCTCGCTTTGCTCGCACCTCAGGATGACGAGCGCATCGCCCATCATCCTGAGTTGAATATTAATGTCTTCATCCTGAGGTGCTTCGCGCAGCGAAGCCCCCGAAGGATGTTCACTCCGCGGCGATCCGGATCGCGGCGGCGTCGCTGCGGTCCTTGAAGTTTATCTCCTGCAGGTACTTGATGCCTTCTTCGGCGATGTCGTCGCCGACCATGCGGTCGCCTTCGGCCGTCAACTCCTCCATGTCGACATAGGTCGCATAGAACGCCCGGGTGCGCTCGGTGATCAGGCCCGCCTTGAGCAGCGTCTTGATCAGCACACGGAAGATATTGGTCGACTCGCGCATGCGCTCGCGTTGCCTGGCGTCGGCGCGGAGCGCGATCAGCCCCTCCATGACCTTGGCGGGATCGAGGCCGAACTCGTTGAACATCTCGGCCTGCTGCTGCGGCGAGCCCATGTTCATGATCAGCGACTGGAAACAATGCGCCGCCCAGTCCTCGACCACGTTGCGCTCCTCGGCGCTCATCTTCGGGATGGTCTTGTCGGCCCAGATCTTGCCGAACTTGTGGTGGAAAGCCTCGTCGGTCATCACCAGCTGGAACAGCTTCTTGGCCAGCGGATCGCGGTTGAACTTGTAGCCGGCGGCGAAGGCGCCCATGGCAAGGCCCTCGACCAGCATCTGCATGCCGATGATCTTCTTGTAGACCTCGGGCGCCGCGATGATGTCGACCAGCAGGGCCTTGAGCACCGAGCCGCAGGGGCGCGGGCGACCCCAGCGCGCCTTGACGTATTGCGCGAAAGCGGTGACGTGGCGCGCTTCCTCACGCGTCTGGTTGGCGGCGTATTCCTGAGCCCCCTGGTCCTTGAGCACATGGCACAGCGAGGCGGAGAGATTGAGCGCGCCCTGCTCGCCGTGCAGGATCGAGGAGAAATTCCACAACGTCATCTCGTTGATGAACTTGGCGACCTGGCCGGTCTTCTCCAGGTGTTCCTTCACATAGGGGATCTGCAGCGCAAAGATCTGATCTTCCGGCTGCATCGCCTCGTTCATGTCCCAGGGCTCGGAGAAATCGATGTACTTCTTGTCGAGCGGGTCCCAGAAATGATCGTGCGTCGCGCTGATGATCTTGTCGAAGGCGGTCGAGCGCTTTTCGTAGCGGTCGAGCTCGATCATCGATTCGAAATCGTCCGGCGCCACCGCGTCGTACATGATGTCCTTGGTGATGTTCCCGTCGGTCATTGTTTCCTCCTGCCAATGTCGCTGCGTTATTTGTCCACCAGCGACTGCAACAGAGCCGCCGTGCGTTCGATGAAGATCTCGCGTTCGCTGCCTTCCAGCGGCTCGTCGCGGATGAGGCGCTCGACCAGGAGGCCGATGAACACCGAGGCCAGCAGGCGCGCCCGCGCCTCGACATGGTCGCCGCCGATCCAGCTGCGGATCGGGGCCATGAAGCGCTCCTGGACCGCGAGGTTGAGCAGTGGCGCCGTCGTCGGATTGGTCGCGGCCTGCAGCAGGAATTCGAAGGCGTGGGTGCGCTCGACATGCTGATGCGCGTGGCCGGCCATCATTTTCGCGACGTCGTGCGCGAAATTCTCCCGCGACCACTGCGAGATCGCGTCCGGCCGGATGGAATCCTTGAGCGCCGCCGCGAACAACCCGTCCTTGCCGCCGAAATAGCGGTTGATCAGCGCCGCATCGACGCCCGCCTCGGCCGCGATGTCGCGCAGATAGGCGCCGTCATAGCCGGACTTGGCGAAATGGACCTTGGCCGCCGCGAGGATCGCCGCGCGCGTCGCGTCGGCGTCGCGCTTGCGCGGCGCGGTGCGTTCGGGAGCGAGGGCGGCGGCGTTTGTCATTCTGGGATGACAAGGTGTCGGGGTTCCCGGCGAATGTCAACGAGGAATGACATAGGTCACCGGTCTCAACCGCGGCTCCGAGCTACTATATGTAGTGGGGTCTTGCGGCAGAGCCACATCGTACTGTTTTCGAGATGCCAATACGGATTTTCCGGTATTCGAACCTCAAAAACCATAGGAAGGCGCCTCTGCCCTGCGGCTCCCTTATGGCGAACCAACCGCCTTCATGGGACATGGTGTCCGACGCCCGTGGCGTCAAGAGCCCGAGAACTCCTTCTCCATCGCCTCGCGCATTTTGAACTTCTGCGGCTTGCCGGTGACGGTCATCGGGATGGCGTCGACGAAGCGGACGTGGCGCGGCACTTTGAAATGCGCGATGCGGTCCTTGCAGAAGGCGCGGATGTCGTCCTCGCTCG
>DATMKZ010000011.1:0-107508 GCA_035570795.1 Rhizomicrobium sp. | reverse complement strand
CGCGATATCGTCGAGATCGGCCGCCGACAGCACGCGCCCTTTCTTGAGCCGCCGGCCGCCCGCGCGCACGCCATGCGCCAGGATCGCGCCCAGCGCTTCGGCGATTGCGACGGTGTCGAATTCCATGCTGCGATTTTAGAGCGGTTGGCCTTACGCGGCCAGCGCCTCGCGCGGCAAACTGAGACGTGCCCGAAGCCCGCCCTCGGCCCGGTTCTCAAGGACCACGCCGCCGCCATGGCCTTGCGCGATGGCCTTGACCAGCGTCAGCCCGAGCCCGGTGCCGCCGGTCTCCGAATTGCGCGAGCTTTCCAGCCGCACGAACGGTTCGAACACGCGGCCCTGCTCGCCGTCCGGAATGCCGGGCCCTTCGTCTTCGACCAGGATCTCGTAGGCCGCCGGCGTCTCCTGGATCTGCACCTCGGCGCGGCGGCCATAGGCGACCGCGTTCTCGACCAGATTGCGCACGGCGCGGCGGATTTCGTCGGGGCGGCAGGCCAGCGGCGCGGGCTTGTGCGCATGCCACGTCACCGGCTCGCCCAGATCGTCGAGGTCGGCGCACAGGCTCTCCACCAGCGCCGACAGGTCGATGTTGCGCTTGGACTCGCCGCCCGCGCCGCGCGCCGCCGAGAGCACCGACTCCGTCAGCGCCTGCAATTCGTTCAGGTTCGACGCCAGCCGCTCGCGCAGCTCTTCGTCCTCGACGAATTCCAGGTTGATCCGCATCGCCGTCAGCGGCGTGCGCAGGTCATGGCCGACCGCGGAGAGGAGCTGGCGCTGGCTCTCCAGCGTGCGCGTCACCCGGTTGGTCATCGCGTTGAACGCCTTGGCGGCGTTGCGCACGTCGTCCGGCCCTTCCTCCGGCACCGGCGGCGGCGTGCCGCCGCGCGCCGCGATGGCCGCCGCGCTCTCCAGCGCCGACAGCGGCCGCGCCACGCGCCGCGCGATATAGGCGGACGCCGCGGAGGCGATGATGATCGCCACGACCGCCGCCATCGTGACCTCGGCCGGCCAGGCCGGCGCCGGCGGACGGTAATAGGTCGCCTGCAGCACCGTGCCGCGCACCACCGGCAGCAGGAACTGCAGCGCCGTCACCCGCTGGCGTCCACCGGGCCGGCGCGAGTCCGGCTGCAGCACGTCGTGGATGTATTTTGCCGATACCGGCTCATTGGCCTTCTCGTCCGGCAGCGCGTTGCGCAGCCGGCCCGCCAGCCGCGTCTCCTCGTCGTTCATGACCGGCATCTGCGGTTTGCCGTGCAGCAGCGTGAAGGTCCACACGCCGGTGTTCATGCCGTTGGCCGCGTCTTCGCGCGAGCGCGCCGGCACCACCGAGAGCACCGTCGCCGTCGACGCCGCGCGATCGATGGCGCGCTCGTTGAGGCTGGCCTCGTTCAGCCGCTCATTGCCGAGCTGGAAGTACAGCGCCACGCCCAGGTTGGACAGCAGCACCGCCGCCGCCGTCACCACGATCAACTGCACGCCCAGCGTACGCGGCCACAGCTTCAGCTTCATTGCAGTTCCGGATCCATCGCGAAAATGTAGCCACCGCCCCATACGGTCTTAATATAACGCGGATTCTTCGGATCGGGCTCGATCTTCTTGCGCAGGCGGCTGACATGGTTGTCGATCGAGCGGTCGAACAGGTCGGCGTCGCGCCCCTTGGTCAGGTCGAGCAGCTGGTTGCGGGTCAGCGCGATCTTGGGCCGCTCCAGGAGGGCGCTGAGCAGGCGGAATTCGCCGCTCGACAACGGCAGGGCGATGCCGTCGATGCCGATCAGCTCGCGCTGGCCGGTATCGAGGATCCAGTCGCCGAAGCGGATGCGCTCGGCGGAGGGTGGCTTCTGGCGCGGCGGCAGCGCCTGGGTGCGCCGCAGCACCGCGGCGACGCGGGCGATCAGCTCGCGCGGGCTGAAGGGCTTTGGGATGTAGTCGTCGGCGCCCATTTCGAGGCCGATGATGCGGTCGACCTCCTCGCCGCGCGCCGTCAGCAGGATCACCGGGATCTGCGAGGTCTCGCGGATCGAGCGGCACAGCGACAGCCCGTCCTCGCCCGGCATCATGATGTCGAGCACGACGAGGTCGATGGCCGAGCCCTTCATCACCTTGCGGGCGGCGACGGCGTCTGCCGCCGTGGTGGCGCGGTAGCCCTGTTCGCGCAGATAGCGGGCGAGGGGCTCGCGGATGTCGCGCGCGTCCTCCACCAGCAGCACGTGAGGCTTGGTGTCTTCCTTGATCATCTTGCGATGCAATCTGGTCTTTCGCAGGCCGGCCTGCAAACCGTCAATTGCGACAAAGTTTGCGGTGGTCCGGCCGGCGCACACTTTGATACGTTTCCGTTTTGTTCCGGGATAGTTCCGAGAGCCCCAAGGGGTTTGCTGTAGCGGCTCGATTTGGAGACACCCATGGACAAGAACCTGAAGATTGCCTTGCTGGTCGGCGCCGCCGTCGTTCTCGGCGGCTCGACGCTCGCCGTCGCCCATATGGACGGGCCGCCGCCGCCGGACGGGCCGATGCAGGGCCTGCTGCATCGCGGCAAGCTCAGCGAAAGGCTGCTCGCCGAGTTCGACACCAACCACGACGGCAAGATCACCCGCGCCGAGTTCAACAACGTGCTGGGCACGCGCTTTGCCGCCGCGACGCATGGCGGCAGCGGCATGACCGAGGACCAGTTCGTCGCCATCCACCAGGGCGACTTCGAGAAGCATGCGGCCGAGATGTTCCGGCGCATCGACTGGAACGGCGACGGCAGGCTGACGCTCGACGAATTCGCGGCGCCGCAGCGGGCGCATTTCCAGATGATGGACCGCGACGGCACCGGCACGGTGTCGTGCAATCCGGTGATGCATGCCGACTTCCACCCCGCCGGCACGCCGCCGCCCGACGCGCCGCCGGCCGGCGGCGGCGATCACGGCGGCTGGCAGCCGCGCGGCCAGCATGCCGGATGGCATGGCGGCCGCGGCGGACACGGCTTTGGCGGGCATGGGTTTGGTGGCAGAGGCGGCGGCTTCGGCCGGGCGCGGTTCTGCGGCGACGCCGATGTCAGCCGCGACGGCAACGTCACGCGGGCCGAGTTCGACGGCATCATGGCCAAGCATTTCCAGAGCGCCACCGGCGGCGGCGCGACGATGACGCTGGCGCAGTTCACCGCCGACCAGGCGGTGCACTACCGCGAGATGAACGACAAGATGTTCAAGCGGCTCGACAAGGACGGCGACGGCAAGCTGTCGATGGCCGAATTCTCCGCGCCGCCGCTCAAGATGTTCGCGCGGCTCGACCGCGACAATGACGGCGTCATCACCGCCGACGAAATGAAGCCGCACTTCCATGGCCAGGGTCGTGGCGGCTGGGGCCATGGCCGCCATGACGGCGATCGCGGCGACAACCGCCCGCCGCCGAGCGGGGATGAATAGCGCTCATTTTACCCTCCCCTTGAGGGAGGGTCGAAATTTGCGAAGCAAATTTCGGGGAGGGGTCCGACGGTTCGCTCGATGCCGGACCCCTCCCCGAAAAATTCTCGCTACGCTCGAATTTATTCGACCCTCCCTCAAGGGGAGGGTGAAGAACCGCGCTTTTTCCCCCGCAAGGCCAGCGTGATCTCGGCCAGGATCGCGACCGCGATCTCGGCCGGGGTGCGCGCGCCGATGTCGAGGCCCACCGGGCCGTGGATGCGCGTGAGCGCGGCGTCGCCGAAGCCCGCCTCCCGCATCCGCGCCGCCCGCGCGGCCTGCGTTTTTTTCGAACCCAGCGCGCCGATATAGAAACAGTTCGACGTCAGCGCCGCGATCAGGCCGGGATCGTCGAGCTTAGGATCGTGGGTGAGAAAGACCACCGCGCTGCGCCGCCCCAAGGGCTCCTTGTCGAACGCCTCATCGGCCCAGTCATGGCTGAGTGCGATGCCCGGGAAACGCGCCGCGGTCGCAAAAGCGGTGCGCGGATCGATGATGCGCACGCGGTACGCTGCTTCTTGCGCCATCCGCGCCAGCGGCTGCGCAACATGCACCGCGCCGACGATCGCCAGATCGAGCGGCGGATTGAACACGGCCAGGAACCAGCTGCGGCCTTCGATCAGCGCCGGGCCGCTCGTATCGGCCCGCGCCGCGCCGGCCGCCGCCTCGCCGAGGGCGGAAGCGTCCGTCGCCGGATCGATCAGCAGTTCCTCGCCGGTGGAAAGGTCCGTCGCGCGCACGATGGCGCGGCCATCGCGGCGGGCTGCATTCAATGCGCTGAGCGTTTCGCGGCGCATGGCGGCGCCTATGCCACCGGTTCGACGAAGATCTCGATCCGCCCGCCGCAGGCGAGGCCGACCGACCAGGCGGTCTCGTCGCTGACGCCGAATTCGAGCGTGCGCACCTTGCCGTCGGCCATCGCGGCGAGGGCCTCCTGGATCACCGCGCCCTCGATGCAGCCGCCGGACACCGAGCCGACGAAGGCGCCGTCGCCGCGCACCGCGATCTGGCTGCCGGCCTGGCGCGGCGCCGAGCCCCAGGTCCGCACCACCGTGCCGAGCGCGACCTTGGCGCCGTCCGCCAGCCATTGCTCGGCGCTCGCCAGCACGTCGTGCTCGCCGGCGCCGCTCATGCGGCCTCGGCCACCGCGCGCCGCGCCATGACGCCGACGAGATTGGCGCGATACGCCGCCGAGCCGTGGATGTCCGAGTTGAGGCCGCCGGCGTCCACCGCGATCTCAGCGATCGCGTCGGGCGTGAAGCTCCTGGCCAGCGCCGCTTCCATCGCCGGCACGCGGAAGACGCACGGCCCCGCGCCGGTGACGGCGACGCGGACGCTGCCGTCCTGCAATTTCGCGACGAAGGCCCCCGCCATGGCGTAGCGCGACGCCGGATTGGCGAATTTCTTGTACGCCGCGCTGTGCGGGATCGGGAACGCGACCTCGGTGACGATCTCGCCGTCTTCGAGCGCGGTCGAGAACATGCCGGTGAAGAAATCGTCGGCCGCGATGCTACGCTTGTTAGTCGTCACGGTGGCGCCGAGGCCGAGCACCGCCGCGGGATAATCCGCCGCCGGATCGTTGTTGGCGACCGAGCCGCCCAGCGTGCCTTTGTGGCGCACCGCCGGATCGCCGATGATCGAGGCCAGGTGCGCCAGCGCCGGGATCGCCTTCCGCAGTTCGGCGCAAGCCATCACCTCGAAATGCGTCGTCGCCGCGCCAATCGCGACCGCGCCGTTCGCCACGCGGATATAGGCGAGCTCCTTGATCCCCGAGATGTCGATCAGGTCCGACGGATTGGCGAGTCGCATCTTCATCGCCGCGATCAGCGTCTGGCCGCCGGCCAGCAGCTTGCCGTCGGGCGAGGCGCGCAGCAGCGCTTCGGCGTCGGCGAGCGAACCGGCGCGCCGGTAGTTGAACGGATAGGGGATCATGCCGCGCTCCGCGCAGCGCCAGGCGCCATGCGCTTGGCGGCGTCCTCGATCGCCGAGACGATGTTCACATAGCCGGTGCAGCGGCAGATATTGCCTTCGAGCTCGTGGCGGATGGTGTCGCGGTCCATCACGCCGTTGCGGCGGATCATGTCGACCGCGGTCATGATCATGCCGGGCGTGCAGAAGCCGCATTGCAGGCCGTGATTGTCGCGAAACGCCTCCTGCACCGGATGCAGCTTGCCGCCCTGGGCCAGGCCTTCGATGGTGGTGACCTGGGCGCCCTCGGCCTGCACCGCGAACAGCGAGCACGACTTCACCGCCTTGCCGTCCACATGCACCACGCAGGCGCCGCACTGGCTGGTGTCGCAGCCGATATGCGTGCCGGTCAGGCGCAGCTGCTCGCGCAGGAAATAAACCAGCAGGGTGCGGTCTTCGGTCTCGAGCGAGACCGGCTTTCCGTTCACCGTCATGGACACAACGGCCATAGGCATTTCCCCGAACTGTGGATTGTGAAGGCAAAGTTTCGGCGCCGGCGGCGCCCCAGTCAAGCACGGCGCTGCTATAGTGGGGCTCGACACGGGAGCGTCACATGCCATTCGCCATCGTCCACATCGCCCGCGGCCGGCCCCTGGAAAAGCGCCGGCGTCTTGCCGTCGCCATCACCGACGCGATCAGCGAGATCTTCGAACTCGAACGCGGCGCCACCCAGGTCCTGATCCAGGAGCATGACCGCGACAGCTGGGCGATCGGCGGCGAATTGCTCAGCGAGCGCCAGACGGCGCAGGCCGGCGGCCTGCCGGATCTCGAAACGCTGTTTCGCGTGCCTGCGCCTAAGCCCTCAACCCGAAAACCAGCAGCAAAATCGCGACGACGGCGATAAGGCCGGCGACCCAGACGACCGGGGCGAGGCCGGGACGCGCGGTTGCCCCCGGCGGCGCTGCGGAAGCGGGCGGCGGCAACGCGTCGACCGGCGGATCGGGCGCCAGCACTGGGGTATCCAAGGCCGCCGCGAAACGTTTGAAGAAATCGTCCGCGATCTGCTTGGCGGCGCCGTCGATCAGGCGCTGGCCGATCTGCGCCAGCTTGCCGCCGACGCTGGCCTTGGCGGTGTAGGTGAGAACGGTGCCGGCGCCCTCGGGCGTCAGCACGACCAGAGCCTCGCCCTTGGCGAAGCCCGCGACGCCGCCCTGGCCCTCGCCGCTGAGGCGGCAGCGATGGGGCGGCTCGAGGTCGGCGAGCTGCACCTTGCCCTTGAAGGCGGCGCTGAGCGGCCCGATCTTGAGCCGCACCGCCGCCACGAACTCGGTCGGGCTGGTCTTGTCGAGCTGTTCGCAGCCTGGGATGCAGGCTTTGAGGAGGGCGGGATCGTTGATTCCGGCCCAGACCCGCTCCGGCGCCGCCGCAATCGCATAGCGCCCGTTAAATTCCATATCGCCGCGCTCCAACTCAGAAAGTTGCGCCCTGCGGCGTGGGTATCCCTCAAATGGGGGGGATGCGGCCACAGGGTGCCCATGACAGATTCTACCTGGGCGCGAGAGTCACTAGCCCATTTCGTTGTATCAGGCATGGGGCAAGTCATGGTTATGGCGGCGACGGTTTCGGGAGGCATGGACGGTCCGCCCCTCGAAGTCATGGGGCTGATCAAGTGGTTCGATCTCAACAAGGGTTATGGCTTCATCCGGCCGTCCGGCGGGATCGAGGGCGATATCCTGCTGCATCAGACCTGCGTACGGCAGTCGGGCTTCAAGACCGCCTATGAGGGCGCCAAGGTGGTCTGCGAAGCGGTCCAGGGGCCGCGCGGCCTGCAGGCGCGCCGCCTGATTTCGCTCGACAATTCGACCGCCCAGGCCGTGCCGGCCGCCAATCCGCGTCCCTCGCGCTATACGGCGGAGCCGGCCGGCGACCCGTTCGAGGCGGTGGTCAAATGGTTCAACCGCGGCAAGGGCTATGGCTTTGTGTCGCGCGGCGCGGGCACGCCGGACGTCTTCGTGCACATGGAAACCCTGCGCCGTTCGGGCATCCGCGAGCTGCGCCAGGGCCAGCGCGTCCAGGTCCGCACCGGCGACGGCCCCAAGGGCGAGCTTGCAGCCGAGATCGTCCTCATCGATCCTTGAGGCCGCAGTTCAAACCGGTGTCCCCATGTCCGACGTCGCGGCGCGTTTCCGCGCGTTCCAAAGCGAAGCGCCCCATTGGCTCGCGCTGCTGGCCCAGGTTCCGGCGCGCCATGTGCTGCGCCACGACACCGCCCATCCCGCCTTCCATGGCTGTATCGACTGGCACTCGGCCTGCCACGCGACCTGGGCGCTGCTCGCCTATCGCGGCCTGACCGGCGACGGCCAGTATGACGGTATCGTCGACCAGGTCCTGCTGCCGTCCAAGCTGGCGCTGGAAGCGGCCGATCTCGCGGCGCGGCCGCAATTCGAGATGCCCTATGGCCGGGCCTGGTTCCTGCGCCTGGCGCTCGAGGACCGCAACGTCACCGGCTCGACCCGGCTGACCTTCCTGGCGCGCGACGTCGCCGCCTCGCTGACGGCGCAGTTCCGCGGCCGGCCGGCCGATCCGTTCGCGCGCGAATACGCCAACCCCTGCTGGGCGCTGATCAATCTGCTGGATTACGCCGCGGTCGAGGGCCGCGGCGATATCGCCGACATCGTGCGCGATGCGGCCGCTGGTCTCGCGCCATTCCTGGACCGCCTGCCGTCGCAGAACGAAGAAGACGACTGGCCCGATTTCATGGCCGTGACGCCGATGTTCTGCGAGCTCCTGGTGCGCGCCGGCGCGGTCGAGGCCGGCCAGGTGATGGCGCGGGCCGGGGCGCGGCTGAAGGCCTTGACGCCGGTCACCGCGCCGCGCAAGGCGCATCACTATGCGCTCAATTTCAGCCGCGGCTGGGCGCTGCTGGCGCTGGCCGAGGCCACCGGCGACGACGCCCTGCTCGCCGGCGCCCTCGATCACATCGAGACCGGCCTGCACCGGCCGAGCTGGTGGCGCGGCGACTATCGCGCGGTCGGCCACTGGGTGCCGCAATTCGCCCTCTTTGCGCTTCAGCGCGCGATGCGGCAGGATTTCGCAAAATAGAAATCGGCTCGGGGGAGTTGAAATGCGCTTGGCGGTTTTGGGCCTTATCGCGCCGGTCATGCTGGCGTCCTGTACGACGCTGGTAAAGCCGCAGGCCGGCCTGCCGGTGGAGACCATCCGCATCGACACGGCGGGCGGCTCCAAGGCCTTCACCGTGCAGATCGCGGCCGACTTCGCCTCGCAGGAGCGCGGCCTGATGTTCCGCCGCGAGATGGCGCCCGATGTCGGCATGCTGTTCGACTTCCACCAGGAAGAGCGCGTCTCGTTCTGGATGAAGAACACGCCGCTGCCGCTCGACATGCTGTTCATCCGCGCCGACGGCACGGTGTCGTCGGTCGAGCCCAACGCGGTGCCGTACTCGACCGATTCGATCGCCTCCGCCGAACCGGTGCGCGCCGTGCTCGAGATCAATGGCGGACGCGCCCGCGATCTCGGCATCAGGCCCGGCGACCGCGTCCATTCGGCGATCTTCCACGACGGCCCCTGAGGGTTGCCGGGGGCAGGGCCTTGCGCTATCTGGACCCCGTCCGGATCGGGGCGTAGCTCAGCCTGGTAGAGCATTAGCTTTGGGAGCTAAGGGTCGCGAGTTCGAATCCCGCCGCCCCGACCACGCCGGTTTTCGTTTGCGAGCGCAGCCAGCTTGCGAAAACGGAGCGCCCGCGTGCGAACCCGCGGCTGTTGCAGGAGGAATGTTCATGCGCGCGCGTATCTACCAGCCGGCGAGAAACGCCATGCAGTCGGGCAAGGCCCGCAGCGCGCAATGGCTGCTGGAGTTCGAGCCCGAGAGCGCCCGCGGCATCGATCCCCTGATGGGCTGGACCAGTTCACGCGACATGCGCCAGCAGGTGCAGCTCGAATTCGACGGCCGCGACGAAGCCGTCGCCTATGCGACGCGGCACGGCATCGACCACCAGGTCTTCGAGCCGCACAAGCCGGCGCCCAAGGCGAAATCCTATTCCGATAATTTCCGCGTCGACCGCAAGGAACCCTGGTCGCACTGAGCGCCCGCCCGGCAAGTCTTGCCGTATGGACAACTCCCAATTTCGCTGCCGTCGCAGCCATGGCATAGAGAACGCCGCTGGTGGGTTCTGCCGCCGCGCCGATAAAAACAACATGACGGCGCGGCGGGACTTTTCGGCGGCGAGCAATCTGTACGATGCTCCGTATAAGGAGCTTCAAGCCTGCCGCGTCAGCCTGGGCCGTCGCTGCGGCTGCAGTGGAACGTGCCGTCGAAACCGGTCTTGTTGTCGTGGCTGATCAGGTCGCCGCTGCTGCGATCGAAGGTGATGGTGTATTCGGCCTCGTCGAATACGACGCTGTCCGCGTCCGCCTTGCGGATCCGCGCCATGCCGCCGTCGCGAAACCGAACCGTCGAATTGGCCAGGTCGAATTGCAGCGACACGCCGGGGCCGCCCAACCCGTCGGCCACCGTGCCGTTGCGGTCGGCGCCGGATTCGGTGGCGTCGAAGCCGCAGGCGACGACGAACTTCTGGTCTGCCGCCGACGCCAACCCCGCCGACAGCAAAAACAGCAGACCCAGCGCCGCGCCCGCCTTGCGTCCCATCGCCCGTTCCCCTCATTGCCGGACGGCTGCATCGTCCGGTGCGAAGCTTACAGGATTTTGCGCCGCCGGCCGCGTTGAAATTCCTCCATTTTCGGACCGCCCATCGAAATTTTCCGAATCCCCGTGTATTGCCTATGCTGGAGGTCGGGCGTTTGGCAGCCTGCCGGCCCGCCCGTGCATACGGCCCCGTAGCTCAACCGGATAGAGCATCAGATTTCTAATCTGGCGGTTGCAGGTTCGATTCCTGCCGGGGTCGCCAGCCATGCGTGTCGTCACAGCGGAGCCGAGATCATGGCGCGACGCCCGAATTTTCTCGTAATCGTCGCCGACGACCTGGGATTCTCCGACCTCGGCGCCTTCGGCGGCGAGATCGCGACGCCGAATCTCGATCGCCTGGCGCGCCGCGGCCTGCGCTTCACCGATTTCCACACCGCGCCGGCCTGCTCGCCGACGCGCGCCATGCTGCTCACCGGCACCGATCACCACATCGCGGGGCTCGGCACGCTCGACGAGGTCGCGAGCCGCGAACAGCGCGGCAAGCCCGGCTATGAAGGCTATCTCAACGACCGCGTCGTCACCGTGACCGAGCTGCTCAAGGGCGCCGGCTACCACACGGTGATGTCGGGCAAGTGGCATCTGGGCATGACGCTGGAGACCGCGCCGCATTCCCGCGGCTTCGCGCGCTCTTTCGCGCTGCTGCCGGGCGCCGCCAACCATTACGCGTCCTCGCCCAAGGCCGGCACCGGCTTTCGGCGCCAGGAGATGCTCTACACCGAAGACGGCGCCTTCGTCGGCCTGCCGCCGGATTTCTACACATCGGACGGCTTCACCGATAAGATGATCGAATACCTCGACACGCGTCCCGACGCCGAGGCGCCGTTCTTCGCCTGGCTCGCTTTCTCCGCGCCGCACTGGCCGCTGCAGGCGCCGGACGAACTCGTCGCGAAATATCGCGGCCGCTACGACGCAGGGCCGGATGCGCTGCGGACCGCGCGGCTGGAGAAGCTGATCGCGCTCGGCCTGTGCCCGCGCGACGTCGTCCCGCACCCCGTCGTCGCGCGCTCCAAGCCGTGGCACGCGATGACGCCGGACGAACGCGCGGTCTCGGCCCGCGCCATGGAAGTCTACGCCGCGATGGTCGAGCGCCTCGACTGGAATGTCGGCCGCCTGGTCGACCGCCTGGAGCAGAGAGGCGAGCTCGACGACACCGTCATCGTCTTCCTGTCGGACAACGGCGCCGAAGGCGCGCTGATCGAGGCCGTGCCGGTGTTCGGCCCCAGGCTGATGGAATTCATCGCCGCGCATTACGACAACCGCCTCGAGAACATCGGCCGCCCCAACTCCTATGTCTGGTACGGGCCACGCTGGGCCCAGGCCGCGACGGCGCCGTCGCGCCTCTACAAGACGCACACCACGGAGGGCGGCATCCGCGTCGTCGCGTTCATCGCCGGCAAGGCCCTGGCGCGGCAGGATGCGGTCAGCACCGTCTTCGCCACCGCGATGGACCTCGCGCCGACGCTGCTGGCGCTGGCGGGGGTCGAACATCCCGGCACCGCCTGGAACGGCAAGCCCATCGTCCCGATGCGCGGCAAATCCATGTTGCCGTATCTCGACAACACCGAAGCCGCCGTCCACACCGACGCCACCGCGACGGGCTGGGAGCTGTTCGGGCGCTGCGCCATAAGGCGCGGCGACTGGAAAGCGCTGCTGCTGCCGCCGCCGGACGGTCCGGGCGCCTGGCAGCTCTACGACCTGTCGCAAGACCCGGGCGAAACCGACGACCGCGCCGCCGCCGAACCCGCGCGCCTCGCCGGCCTGATCGAAGACTGGCACCGCTACGTCGAAGAGACCGGCGTCAGGATCGTCAATGTCGCGACGTGATCATTCCGCCGCGACGCGCGCCGCGGCGGGTGCCGTTTGCGGTCCGCGGATCAGCTTGCCGGGCAGTTCGCCCGTCGCCTCGCCGTTCTCGAACGTCACCACGCCGCTGACGATGGTGGCGCGGTAGCCACAGGCCTTCTGGATCATGCGGCGGCCATTGGCGGGCAGGTCGAACACCATTTCGGGCGCGAAGATCTTGAGCGCCGCGAGGTCGATGACGTTGACGTCGGCCTTCATGCCGGGGCTGAGCACGCCGCGGTCGCCGAGGCCGTACAGCCTGGCGGTGTCGCGGGTCTGCATCGCGACGACTTTCTCCAGCGCCAGGCGCGGCCCGCGCGCCCGGTCGCGCACCCAATGCGTCAGCATGTAGGTGGGAAAGCTCGCGTCGCAGATCACGCCGCAATGGGCGCCGCCGTCGGAGAGGCTCAGCACCGTCGCGGGATGGTGCAGCATCTCGTGGATATGGTCGAAGTCGAACTTGGCGTAGTTGAGCAGCGGCAGGTAGATCGTGCCCTTGCCGTCGTTCTCCATCAGCATGTCGTAGAGGATCGCATCGGGCTTGCGGCCGGTACGCGCCGCCATCGCCGCCACGCTGTCCTCGGCGCGCGGCTCGTAGTCGAGGCCCGTGGCGGTCTCCAGCCGGAACATCCGGTCGTAGCCGTTCATCAGGATAGCGCCGAGCGGCGTGGTCGGCGGCGGCTGGTCGGCGAGGATCTGGCCGCGGACCTCCGCGTCCTTCAGGCGCTCGAGCCGCTTCGCGAAGGGCAGGGCGGCGATCGCCTGATAGGCCTTACGCGCGACGAAGGGATGAAAGCTCGACTGCCAGCCGAGGATCAGTCCCGTCGGGCGGCACGCCATCTGCGCCGTGATCGCCGCGCCTTCCGCGCGCGCCGCCATCGTCATCGCGAGCATGTCGCGCCAGCGCTCCGGCTGCATCGGCGACTGCAGCAGGTTGAACGTGACATGCACGCCGGCCTGCTTGCCCAGTTCGCTCATCCATTGAAATTCGTGGTCGGCGGGGTTGAGGTCCGAAGCGAGCTCGAACACGCCGCGTCCCGCTTCGCCCATCGCCTTGCCGATGCCGATCAACTCGTCGGCGCTGGCGAAGGTGCCGGGCATCGGCTCGCCGTCCTTGGCCCGGTGCAGCATGGTGCGCGAGGTCGAGAAGCCGAGCGCGCCGGCTTCCATGCCTTCCTTCACGATGGCCGCCATCTTTTCGATGTCGTCCGGCGTCGCCGCCTCGTTCTTCGCGCCGCGCTCGCCCATGACATAGGCGCGCACCGAGCCGTGCGGCACCTGCGCGGCGACGTCGAGGACGCGCGGGATCGCGTCCACCGCGTCGAGATATTCCGGGAAGGTCTCCCAGTTCCACTTGATGCCCTCGGCCAGCGCCGAGCCCGGAATGTCCTCGACCGCTTCCATCAGCGAGATCAGCCAGTCGTGGCGCTCGGGCCTGGCCGGCGCGAAGCCGACGCCGCAATTGCCCATCACCAGCGTCGTCACGCCGTGCCAGCAGGACGGCGTCAGGTATTTGTCCCACGTCACCTGGCCGTCATAGTGGGTGTGGATGTCGACCCAGCCCGGGGTCACCAAAAGGCCCGTGGCGTCGATCTCGCGGCGGCCCTGGCCCTTGACCGTGCCGACCGCGGCGATCCGTCCGCCGTCGATGGCGACGTCCGCCGTCCGCGCCGCCGCGCCCGTGCCGTCCACCACCGTGCCGTTCCGAATGACGAGATCGTGCATCGTGCGCTCCGCGATTATGCTGCCAGGATCATAGGCCGCTTTGGCTGCCGCGCCAGAGTGCCGCTAGGGTATGTTCGGCGTTCATTGATGAGGCAGACGATGCGATTCCTGGCGGCACTCGCCCTTCTGTTGCTGGCGGCGCCCGGCGCGCTGGCGCAGGACCGCTACAGCGAGCCGCGCGAGTGCGAGACGCCGACCTATTATGCGCCGGTCTGCCTGACGGACCGCGTCTGGACCGCCGCGGAGGCCGAGCGCCTCTTGGGTGCGCGCGACGAAGTCGCCTTCAGCCAGGGCGACACGCTCAACGTCATCGCGCGCCAGGCGCATGGGCCGGTCTATCTGTGCTGCACCATCGAGACGGCGCTGACGCGGATCGAGGGCAGCGATCTGTGGGTGCTTTCGGCGCATGTGCTCGATCTCGACCGCGCCGTCATCGACATCCAGCTGTCGCCGCCGGCCAAGACGCTGACCGCCTATTACGGTGCCAATGTGCCCAAGCCTGCGACCGTGGAGCGCCTGCTCGGCACGCTGGTGGAGGAGACGATCCCGAGCGCGGCGCTGGGCGAGCAGCGGCGACTGACGATCTATCTGCCGCCGGGCTACGACAAGTCCCAGCACTACGGCGTAGTCTACATGGCCGACGGCTCGGTGCTGCCGGCCTATGCGCCGGCGATCGAAGCCGGGATCATCGCCGGCCGCTCGCGCCCGCTGATCGTGGTCGGGATCTGGCCGGGGCAGGGCGATCCGGCGGCGCGCGCCCGCGAATATCTCGTCGGCCATTCCTTCGGGCGCTACCGCCATCACAACCAGTTCGTGATCGACGAGGTGATGCCGTTCGTCGAAGGCAAATACGGCGCCTCGGCGCAGAAGGACGACCGGATGCTGGCGGGCTTCTCGGACGGCGCCGCCTGGGCGCTGTCGACGGGCCTGCGCCATCCCGATCTGTTCGGCAGCGTCGCCGCGTTTTCGCTCGGCTGGGTGCCGGCGGCGGACGGCATCGGCTCGGACGGCCGGCCGCGGCTCTATCTCGCCGCCGGCGTGCTCGAGCCTGATTTCGGGCGCACCACGGCGCGGGCGGCGCGCCGCGCCGAAGGCTCGGACGCGCCGGTCCGCTTCGAGGAGTTCGGCTCCGGCCACACCCTGGTCGCCTGGCAGACCATGCTGCTGGACGCGCTCGCCTGGGGCTTTCCGCGCCGCTAGCGCACGCCTTCTGAGAAAATTCGCCTCGAGGCGGGAAACAACCCGGCATTTCTCCGTTGCACAAAGGAACGGCGTGGCGACTGCCGCGCCGGTGTTTGCGAAGGAGTGGTGCCGTGTCCGCCGAATTTTCCAAGCTGTGCAAGAGGCTGGCCGTCGCCACCGCCGTCGCCGTGCTGGCCCCCCTGGGCACGGCGTTGCTTCTGGGCGGCACGCAGGCCGCGGTGCAGACCGCGTCGCTCTCCGATTCGGACGAGATCGTCGCCGCCGCGCCGGCGCCGCATGCGAGCCTGGTGACCCTCGGCCGCGCCACGGCCGTCGCCTGGATCAGCACCGGCCACGTCTCGCATTAGCCGCCGGTTCCCGGCGCAAGGCTCACCGCCCCTCGAATTTCGGTTCGCGCTTGGCGAAGAAGGCGGCGACGCCCTCGCGCACGTCGGCGGCCGGATTGGCGATCATCACCGACAGCGCCGCGTCGTCGAGCGAGTTCTCCAGCGACGAGTCGAGGCCCTTGCGCATCATGTTCTTGGCGAGGCGCACCGCCAGCGGCCCGCGGCTCGCCACCGCGCGCGCCAGGGCGAGCGTGTGCGCCGTCAGGTCCGCCGCCGCCACGACTTCGGTGACGAGGCCGAGCTTCAGGGCTTCGGCGGCGGGATAGATCTCCGCCAGCAGCGACATTTTGAGCGCGCGGTCGAGCCCCATGAAGCGCGGGAAGAACCAGGCGCCGCCTTCGTCCGGCAGCAGCGCGAAGCGGCCCGACGTGTCGCCGAGCTTGGCGCTATCCGCCGCGATGCGGAAATCGCAGGCCAGCGCCAGCGTCAGCCCGCCCGCCACCGCCGCGCCGTTGACCATCGCCACCACCGGCTTGTCCATGCGGTGCAGCACGGCGATCACGCGGTGCATGCCGACGCGCATCTCCTGGCCGTGGCCCATCTGCTTGCTGCGATAGGAGGGTCCTTTGCGCTCGCCACTGACCGGCGCGCCTGCCACGTCGCCGCCGGAGCAGAAGCCTTTGCCGGCGCCGGTGAGGATGAGACAGCGCAGGCCGTCGTCTTCCATGTATTCGTGCAGCGCCGCGACGATCTCGTCGCACATCTGCCCGGTATAGGCGTTGAGCCGGTCGGGCCGGTTCAGCGTGATCTGGGCGATGGCGGGCTCGACCGTCCGGTACAGGATGGTGCGGTAAGTTTCCGTCATGGAAGGCTCCCGTGATGCTTGCAGCCGGCTGCGCATATGGGATCATGCGGCACGGCAGGGCGCAACACGGCCGGTGGAGGAAACGATGAGCCGATATCCCGACATTCTCTACGACGTGAAGGACCGCGTCGCCACCATCACGCTGAACCGGCCCGACCGGCTCAACGCCTATACCGACCGCATGGCGGCGAGCATTCGCCTCGCCATGGCGGACGCCGCCAAGGATTCGGCGGTCCGCGCCATCGTGCTGACGGGCGCCGGCCGCGGCTTCTGCGCCGGCGCCGATATGGACCTGCTGCAGGGCATCCAGGCCAATGGCGAGGAGCGCCAGGCCTCGCGCGGCGAGGGCGATGTCGGCGACGCGTTCGATTCGAAATACGGCCCCAGGCTCGACGAAGACTTCGCCGACATGCGCCGCTTCGCCTATTTCATGCGCACCAAAAAGCCGATCGTCGCGGCGATCAACGGTCCCTGCGCCGGCATCGGCCTGATCATGACGCTCTATGCCGACATGCGCTTCGTCAGCGACAAGGCGGTGCTGACGACGTCGTTCGCCCAGCGCGGCCTGATCGCCGAGCACGGCATCTCCTGGCTGCTGCCGCGCCTGATCGGGCCGGCGCACGCGCTCGACATCCTGCTTTCGGCGCGCAAATTCTCGCCCGCCGAGGCGCTGGCGATGGGCCTCGTCAACAAGGTGTTCGCCGCCGACACCTTCATGGAGAACGTCACGGCCTATGCGCGGCTGCTGGCCGACACGGTGTCGCCGCGGTCCATGGCGGTGATGAAGGCGCAGGTGTGGAAATCCTACTTCCAGGATTTCGGCGAGGCCCTGGCCGAAGCCGACGCGCAGATGCCGCCGAGCTTCAAATGGCCCGATTTCAAGGAAGGCGTCGACCACTTCCTGGAGAAGCGCACGCCGAAGTTTGCGGATATCTAGCCGCCGCCTCGCTGTCATGGCCCGGTTCGTAGCGACAGCGTGCGAACGGCCGCCCAGTTGACATCTGCGCCGGCAAGGGAGATTTCGCTCCGAACGCGTTCTGCGAGACTGACGTTGTGACCACCTTGGTGGCCCGCATTCGCGGGCCATGGCAACAGAGTTCTGGATCAGCCATGAAAATCGTCGGCGGCAAATGGTCGAACTGGTCGGGCGGCGTGGTCTGCAAGCCGCAGGCGATCGTGGCGCCGAAGGACGAGGTGGCGCTCGCAGCCGCGGTGCGCCAGGGCAAGGGCCCCGTGCGCGTGCCGGGCACCGGCCACTCCTTCACGCCGCTGAACGCCACCGACGGCACGCTGATCGACCTCGGCGCCTTCGCCGGCCTCAAGGGCTGCGATCCGGCGGCCGCGGTCGCGACCTTCGGCGCAGCGACGCCGCTATGGGCGATCGGGCCGCTGATCCATCCGCGCGGCCTTGCGCTCAAGAACATGGGCGACATCGACCGCCAGACGCTGGGCGGCGTGGTCGGCACCGGCACCCACGGCACCGGCCCGACGCTGTCGAGCTTCTCCGCCGAGGTGGCGGGCTTTCGCCTGCTGCTCGCCGGCGGCGAGATCCTCGACTGCTCGGCGCGCGACAACGCCGAGATTTTCGCCGCCGGCCGCACCTCGCTGGGCGCCCTCGGTGTGATGACCGAGATCGCGATGCATCTGCGGCCGGTCTACAAGCTGCTGGAGAAGAACTTCCTGCTGCCGATCGACGAGCTCTGGGCGCGGCTCGACGCCCTGGTGGCCGAGAACCGGCATTTCGAATTTTTCTGGTTTCCCTATGCCGACGTCGCGGTCTGCAAATCGCTCAACGAGACCGACAAGGCCGCGCCCGAGCCGCGCTCCGCCGACGATATGCGCGACCGCGGCCTCAAATCCGGCGCCGATGCGCGCCTTTTCGAATGGATCAACGAAGTGCTGCCCTATGCGCCGTTTCTGCTGAAGCGGGCGCACGGCATCTTCTCCGGCGGCATGGGCAGCGGCGAGCGGGTGCGCTGGAGCCACGAGATCCTGCCCAGCCCGCGCACCACGCGCTTCAACGAGATGGAATATGCGGTGCCCTATGAAGAGGGGCCGGCCACCATCCGCAAGATCGTCGCCGAGATCAGGAAGCGCCGCATCAACACCGGCTTTCCCATCGAATACCGCACCGTGCATGAAGACGACGTCTGGCTGAGCCCGTTCTACCAGCGCAAAAGCGCCACAATCGCCGTGCACCAGTACCACCGGGTCAGCACCGGGCGGCTGTTCGACATGTGCGAGAGCATCTTCCGCAGCGTCCAGGGGCGGCCGCACTGGGGCAAGCGCCACACCCGCACCTGCGACGAATTCACCGAGCTGTATCCGAAATTCGAGGCTTTCCGCGAGCTGCGCGCCAGGCTCGACCCAGCCATGAAGTTCTTGAATCCGCACCTGCGCGGCATATTTGAGGGGTGAGGCTTCGAAGGAGCCGAATATGCGCAAAAAGATTCTCTATACGATCTGTGCCTTCCTGGGCGCGGTGGGGTTGGTCGCGGCGGCCGAGGCCGATTGGCTGCTGGCCGCGATCATCGGCGCCGGCCTGGGTCTGACCGTGGCGCTGGTCGTGCACGCCTATCCCAACGATCTCGCGCCGCCGTCCGACCGCCGCCATGAGGCGACGCAGCGCCGCCGCGGCGTCAAGGTTTGATCTCGGCCTGACGGAAGAAGCAGGTCGGCGCGCCGGTGTGGCAGGCCGCCCCGATCTGGTCGACCTTCATCAGCAGCACGTCGCCGTCGCAGTCGAGCCAGGCCTCGACGAGGCGCTGGGTGTGGCCGGATTCCTCGCCCTTGCGCCACACCTTGCGGCGGGCGCGCGACCAATAGGTCACCTGTCCGGTCGCCAGCGTCTGCTCCAGCGTCGCCTTGTTCATCCAGGCGAACATCAGCACTTCGCCGGTCTGCACGCGCTGCGCGATCACCGGCACCAGGCCGCTGGCGTCGAACGTCACCTGCGCCACGAACTGGGCGTGCGAGAGCGTATCGGTCATGCGCCTGCTTTCAGCCGTTCGAGGCCCAGCGTCAAGTCGGCGATCAGGTCTTGCGGGTCTTCCAGGCCGGCATGGATGCGGATGACGGGGCCTTCGGCGGCGAACGGCGCGGCGCTGCGCCGGATGTCGGACGGCACCAGCAGGCTTTCATAGCCGCCCCAGGAAAAGCCGATGCCGAAATGGGCAAGGCCGTCGATCATCGCGGCCAGGGCGGGCTTGCCGACCGGTTTCAGCACCACGCCGAACAGGCCGCAGGCGCCGGTGAAGTCGCGCCGCCACAGGGCGTGGCCGGGATCGCTATCGAGGACGGGGTAGAGCACGCGCGACACTTCGGGCCGGGTCTGCAGCCAGCGCGCCAGCATCGTCGCGGTCTCCTGGTGGCGCCTGAGCCGCACCGCCAGCGTGCGCAGGCCGCGCAGCGCCAGGAAGCAATCGTCGCCGCTGACATAGAGGCCGGTGTTGTTGTGGAAATCGTGCAGCCGCGCCGCATGGCGCTCGCCGGCGCAGACATAGCCCATCATCACGTCGGCATGGCCGCCGATATATTTCGTCACCGCCTGGATCGAGAGGTCGGCGCCGCGCGCCAGCGCCGGATAATGCAGCGGCGTCGCCCAGGTGTTGTCCAGCAGCACCGCCGCGCCGCGCGCATGGGCGACCTGGGCGATCGCCGGCACGTCCTGGACCTCGAAGGTCAGCGAGCCCGGACTCTCGCAGAATACCGCCCTTGTGTTGGGCTTGAACAATGCCGCGATGCCGCCGCCGAGCAGCGGATCGTAATAGGTGGTCTCGACGCCGAAACGCTTCAGTGTCTTGTCGCAGAAGCTGCGGGTCGGGGCGTAGCAGGTGTCGGCCATCAGCAGGTGATCGCCGGCGCCGCACACCGCCTGGATGGCGCCGGTCACGGCGTTGAGCCCCGATGGGAACAGCACGGTCCGCGTGCCGCCCTCCAGTTCGGTGATTGCGGCCTCGAGGCTGCGCACCGTGGGGTTGCCCAGCCGGCCATAGCTGAACGGCATGGCGTGCGCGTCGAGCGCCGCGAGGTCGGGATAAAGGATCGTGGAGGCGCGGTACACCGGCGTGTTGACGACGCCGAAATGCGCCGCGCTCTCGCGCCCGGCGCCGGTCAGTGTCGTCTCGTGGCTGGCCTTGCCGTCTTTGCGGTCCGCCAAAGCGGGGCGCTCCCCAAGCTTGATTTTGCCTGTTAGGCTCTCTCAACTAACGCGGTTCGGGCGGCTTTGTCATCGGGGTGAGCAGGTGAAAATGCGATCGGTTCTCGTGGGCCTGCTGGCCCTCCTGGCGCTTGCCTCGGCGGCTGAGGCCAATACGCTCGACACGGTGCGCAAGAACGGCTTCGTGCGCTGCGGCGTCAGCGAGGGCCAGCCCGGCTTCTCCAACCCCGACGCGCACGGCAACTGGACCGGCATCGATGTCGACTATTGCCGCGCCGTGGCGGTGGCGATCTTCAACGACCCGAACAAGGTCCGCTTCATGCCGGTGTCGTTCGCCGAGCGCTTCACCGCGCTGCAGGCCGGCCAGTTCGACATCCTGTCGCACAACACCACCTGGACCATGGACCGCGACGTGGCGCAGGGCCTCGAATTCATCGGCACGATCTTCTACGACGGCCAGGGTTTCATGGTGCGCAAGTCGCTGAACATCAAGAGCGCGCTGCAGCTGAACGGCGCCACGCTGTGCACCCAGACCGGCACCACCAGCGAGCTCAACGCCGCCGACTTCTTCCGGTCGCACAAGCTGCAATACAAGATCCTGGTCTACCAGAAAGAGGCCGAATACATCGCGGCCTATGACGCGGGGCGCTGCGACGCGGCGACCACCGACCGCTCGGGGCTGGCCGGCGACCGGCTGAAGCTGAAGAACCCCGCCGATCACATCCTCCTGCCCGACACGATCTCCAAGGAGCCGCTCGGCCCCGCCATCCGCCAGGGCGACCAGCAATGGGGCGACCTGTGCCGCTGGACGCTGTTCGCGCTGGTCAATGCCGAGGAGCTCGGCGTCAGCTCCAGAACGGTCGACGCGATGCTGAACTCGCCGTCGCCCGAGATACGCCGCCTGCTCGGCAAGGAAGGCGCGTTCGGCGCCGAGCTCGGCCTGAGCAACGACTGGGCCTATCGCATCGTCAAGCGGCTGGGCAATTACGGCGAGATCTACGAGCGCGGCGTCGGCGCCGGCACGCCGCTGAAGCTGCCGCGCGGCCTCAACGCGCTGTGGAACAAGGGCGGCATCATGTACGCGCCGCCGATCCGCTGACCGCAGCCATGGCGCCGGCACGCCACGCCTGGTGGCGCGACACCAAATGGCAGGCGGTGCTCTACCAGGCGCTGGTGCTGCTGGCGCTGGCGGCACTGCTCGCCTGGCTCGGCCACAACGCGGCCACCGCGCTGGCGCGTCGCCATGTGGCCTCGGGCTTCGCCTTTCTCGACAAGACCGCCGGCTTCGGCATCTCCCAGACGCTGATCCCCTACAGCGAGGAGGCGAGCTACGGCCGCGCCATGCTGGTCGGCCTCGTCAACACGCTGGCGGTGTCGGCGGTGTCGATCGTGCTCGCCACCCTGATCGGCTTTCTGGTCGGCATCGGGCGGCTGTCGGGCAACTGGCTGGTCGCTAAGCTCTGCACCGTCTATGTCGAGACGCTGCGCAACATCCCGCTGCTGCTGCAGGTCGTGTTCTGGTATTTCGGCGTGCTGCAGGCGCTGCCCGGGCCGCGCGACAGCCTGAAACTGGGCGCCTGGTTCGTGCTCAACAATCGCGGCGTCTATGTGCCCGAGCTGGTCTTCGCCGCCGGCTCGTGGATCGTCGTCGCCGCGCTCGGCCTGGGCCTCGCCGCGGCCTTCGGCCTTTATCGCTGGGCGCAGGCGACGCAGCTGCGCACCGGGCATCGCCCCGCCATATGGTGGGCGTTGCCGCTTTTGATCCTGGGCTTGCCCGCCGTGGCGACCGTCGCGGCGCATGTGCCGTTCGCGCTGAGCTGGCCCGCGCTCGCCGGCTTCAGCTATGACGGCGGCCTGCAGATCAATCCCGAATTCGCCGGCCTCTGCCTGGCGCTGTCGCTCTACACCGCGGCCTATATCGCCGAGATCGTGCGCGCCGGCCTGCTCTCGGTGGCCCGCGGCCAGGGCGAGGCCGCCGCCGCGCTCGGCCTGAAGCGCAGCCTGGCGCTGCGCCTGGTGCTGGTGCCGCAGGCGATGCGCGTCATCATTCCGCCCCTGGCGAGCGAATATCTCAGCCTGACCAAGAACTCCTCGCTCGCCATCGCCATCGGCTATTCCGACCTGGTGGCGGTGTTCGCCGGCACGGTGTTGACCCAGACCGGGCAGGCGATCGAGATCCTGATGCTCACCATGGCGATCTACCTGGCGCTCAGCCTGGTCACCTCGCTGGCGATGAACCTCTACAATCGCGCCCATGCCAAGGAGGGCTTCGCGTGAGCGGCACGGCCTTCCGCAGCCCCCCGGTGCACCATGTCGGCGCCCTCGGCTGGCTGCGCGCCAATTTGTTCTCCAGCATCGCCAATTCGATCCTGACGGTCCTGATCCTCGCGCTGCTCGCCTGGACGATCCCGCCGCTGCTGAACTGGGCGATCTTTTCCGCCGTCTGGCACGGCACGACGCGCGCCGCCTGCAGCGACGCCGCCGGCGCCTGCTGGCCCTATATCTGGCAACGCATGGGCCAGATCGTTTACGGCTTCTACGATTTCGACCAGCGCTGGCGTCCCGACATCGTCTACGCGCTCGGCGCCGTCGGGCTCGCCTGGCTGGTGATCCCGAGGGCGCCGCGCAAGGGCTGGGCCGGCATCGCGCTGCTGACGCTCTATCCGCTCGTCTCCTACGTCCTGCTCAGCGGCGGCTGGTTCGGGCTGCCGGTGGTCTCGACCGAGCGCTGGGGCGGGCTGCTGCTGACGCTGGTGGTCGCGGCCGTCGGCATCGTCGTTTCGCTGCCCCTGGGCATCCTCCTGGCGCTGGGGCGGCGCTCCGAGCTGCCGGTGGTGCGCACGCTGTGCATCGTCTTCATCGAAGTGTGGCGCGGCGTGCCGATGATCACGGTGCTGTTCATCGCCAGCTCCATGCTGCCGCTGTTCCTGCCCGACGGCCTGGAGTTCGACAAGCTCGTGCGCGCCCTGATCGCGGTGGCGCTGTTCAACGCCGCCTACATGGCCGAGGTCGTGCGCGCCGGCCTGCAGGCGCTGTCGCGCGGCCAGCGCGAGGGCGCCGCGGCGCTCGGGCTCGGCTATTGGCGCGCCACCGGGCTGATCGTCCTGCCGCAGGCGCTGCGCATCGTGCTGCCGGGCATCGTCAACAACATGATCTCGATGTTCAAGGACACCTCGCTGGTCTCCATCATCGGCTTCTTCGACCTGCTGGGCGTCATCCAGGCGGGCTCGACCGACCTCGAATGGTCCAACCCCAACACCGCGGTGACGGGCTATCTGTTCGCGGCGGCGATCTATTGGGCGTTCTGTTTTTCCATGTCGCGCTACAGCGCGAAACTCGAGAACGATCTGGCGGCAGGGGACAGGCGATGAGCGGCGCGGCGACGGACATGGCGGTAGCAGGCGACATCATCACGCTCGACGGCGTGTGCAAATGGTTCGGCCAGTTCGCGGTGCTGAAGAACATCGACCTCCACGTCCGCGCCGGCGAGCGCATCGTGGTCTGCGGTCCTTCGGGCTCGGGCAAGTCGACGCTGGTGCGCTGCATCAACCGGCTGGAGGAGCACGACGAGGGCCGCATCGTCGTCAACGGCACCGAGCTCACCCGCGACGTGCGCAACATCGACACGGTGCGCCGCGAGGTCGGCATGGTGTTCCAGCAGTTCAACCTCTTCCCGCACCTCTCCATCCTGCACAATTGCACCCTGGCGCCGATCTGGGTGCGCAAGCTGCCCAAGAAACAGGCGGAAGAGGCGGCGATGGAATATCTCTCCGAGATGCGCATCGCCGACCAGGCGCACAAGCATCCCGCCCAGCTCTCCGGCGGCCAGCAGCAGCGCGCCGCCATCGCCCGCGCCCTGTGCATGAACCCCAAGATCATGCTGTTCGACGAGCCGACCTCGGCGCTCGACCCCGAGATGATCGGCGAGGTGCTGGAGGTCATGGTCGACCTTGCCAGGAAAGGCATGACGATGATCTGCGTCACCCACGAGATGGGCTTCGCGCGCGAGGTCGCCGACCGGGTCTGCTTCATGGACGCCGGCGAGATCATCGAGCAGGCCGACCCGGAGACCTTCTTCACGTCGCCCAAGCACGAACGCTGCAAACTGTTCCTGAGCCAGATCTTGGATCATTGAACGCAGCTAACCAATCCCGCTCGCGGGAGAGGTCGGAAAACGCGCAGCGTTTTTCGGGTGAGGGTGCCTAGCGGCACCCGCGTCCCCCCGCCGCCTAGCCCGGCGGCGGCTCCATGTGCGGTTGTTCCATGGGATCGCTGCCGGTGAGCTTCTCCTGCTCGCGGCGTTTGTGCAGGATGTTCTCGATAGGGGACTTGAACATGAAGATGATCGGTGCCGCGATGCCGATGATCGAGCCGATCATCAGGAAGAACTCAGTCTTGTCCATCCCGCTCCAATAGCTGCCGAGCAGTCCGGCGAGGAAATTGCCCGGGCTGCTGGACGCGAGGAACACCGCCATCATGAAACCAGCAATCTGCGGCGGTGCCGCCTTGGCATAGAGCGACAGCCCGACGGGCGAGAAATACAGCTCGCCCAGCGTCAGGATCGCGAAATAGAGCACGCACCATGCCCAGCTGATCTTGCCGGCGCCCGCCATGTGCTGCACGCCCGCGAGCAGGAAGTAGGAGATCGCGATCAGCAGGCAGCCCAGCGCCAGCTTGGTGACGACCGACGGCTCGCGTTTGCGATCCTGCTGCCGCTTCCAGAACATCAGGATCAGCGGCGTGAAGGTGAAGATGAAGAACGGATTGACGTTCTGCAGCATGGTCACCGGAATCTCGAAGCTGGCGAAGCCGAGATTGACAGTGCGGTCGAGATAGTCGCGCGACCAGATCTCGATCACATTGCCCGACTGCTCATAGGTCGCCCAGAACAGGATGCTGGGGATGAACAGCAGGATCAGGATCGCGACCGCGATCCAGTCGTCGCGCATGAAGGGCTTGCGCGGCGGTGCGGCGACGGTGGCGGCCTTCGCCTGGCGCCCTGCGGTGTCGCGCGGCAGCGTCCGCAGCGCGAACATGTACACCACGGTGCCAATCAGCATGCCGACGCCGGCGGCGGCGAAGCCATAATGCCACGCGACCTTCTCGCCCAGGAAGCCGCAGATGATCTGGCCCAGCAGCGAGCCGACATTGATGCCGACATAGAAGATCGAATAGGCGCGGTCGATGCGGTGATCGCCCGGCTTGTAGAGCCCTCCGACCTGGGTCGAGATGTTCGGCTTGAACGCGCCGTTGCCGACGATCATGAACATCATGGCGACGAAGAACAGGTTGTCGGAGGTCATCAGGAACTGTCCGGCCGCCATAAAGAGGCCGCCCACGATGACGGTCGAGCGCCGACCGAAGAACCGGTCGGCGAGAAATCCGCCGATCAGCGGCGTGAAATAGACGAGCGCCGTATAGGTCGCGTAGATCATCGATTGCAGCGGCTGAATGCCCAGCGGCCCGCGGAATGACTCGAAGAAATGTTTGAGGGTCTCGTAGCCGACGACGTGCTCGGAATGGCCGGGCAGCAGCAGGTAACCGGTCAGATAGATCGGCAGAAGGACACGGTTGCCGTAGTAGGAGAAACGCTCCCACATCTCGGTGCCGAAGAGAAAGGTAAGGCCGCGCGGATGGCCGAACCAGTTTTTCTCCGGGCTTTGATCCGGTGCCGTGTCTGTCATCGCCATGTGTGGCGCATCCCCCCTGTTATGCGGGCGGGAGCATGCCCAAGGTTTGGCCCTACGGCAATTCGATGTAGCGGTCCTCGCGGGAATAGGGCGTAAAGCCGAGCCGCTGGTAGAGGGGCAGGGCGCGCGGATGGTCCAAGGTGCAGGTATTGACCAGCAGCTTGGAAATCGGCCGCGCCCAGGCGTTGGCGACGGCGTGGTAGAGGAAGAAATATCCGAGTCGTTTGCCCATCGCTTCGGGCATCAATCCGAAATAGGCGAGTTGGCCGCTGGCCGCGTCGCGCATGTCGAGCTCGGCCATGCCGGCCGGGTTGCCGTCGAGATACAGGACGTGGAGCTCCACGTCCGGATTGTGGATCAGCTCGGCCAGCTTGGCGTCGCTCAGCTTGCGCCGGTCGACCCAGAAATAGTCGTCGCCGATCGTGTCGTAGAGATAGCGGTAGAAATGCACCGGCGGATGCAGCGCGCGCATGATCGCGACCTTGCCGCGGGGGATCGGCGGCGGCAGCGCGGCGGGCTTCGCGGTCATCTCCAGGAAGGTGACCACCATGGGAATGCGCCGCCCGGATTCGCGTGCCATGCTCAACCTGTCTCCAGTGGGGCGTCGCTGGCGCCCCATTCCGCCCAGGAGCCGTCATACAGCGCGACGTCGGCAGCGCCGGCGACGGCGAGCGCCAGCATCGCGATGGCCGCGGTGATGCCCGAGCCGCAGCTGGTGATCACCGGCCTCTTCAAATCGACGCCGTGCGCCGCGAAGACCGCGACCAGGTCCTCCTTGCGCTTCAACGTGCCGCCGGCATCGGTAAGCTCCGTGTACGGAACGTTGAGGCTGCCGGGGATGTGGCCGCCGCGCACCCCGGCGCGCGGTTCGGGCTCGATCGCCCTGAAGCGCGGGATGCCGCGCGCATCGACCACCTGCGCCAGCTTGCTTTCGAGATTGGCCTTGACCTGGCGCAGGTCGCGGATCAGCGCGTTGTTGGGGCGGGCGGTGAAATGCCGCGCGAATGGCTGCGCGCTGAGGTCTTCCAGGGCGCGGCCCTCGCGCCGCCATTTGGGCAGGCCGCCGTCCAGCACCGCGACGTCTTCGTGCCCCATGGCGCGCAGCATCCACCAGGCGCGCGGGCTCGAATAGACGCCGGCGCTGTCATAGACCACGATCATGTTGCCGTCGCCGAGGCCGAGCTTGCGCATCCGGCTGGCGAATTTCGGCGCCGGCGCCAGCATGTGGGGCAAGGGGTTTTTCTCGTCCGACAGGTCGTCGATGTCGAAGAACAGGGCGCGGGGAATATGCGCGGCGGCATATTCGGCCCTAGGATCGCGGCCGGCCTGCGGCAGGTACCACGACGCGTCGACGACGCGGATGTCCGGTGCGTTGATCCGCCCGGCCAGCCAGTCGGTCGTGACCAGGGGCGCGCTCATGTCGCGAACGGCACGGCGAAGGGCTTCCTGGGCTCGGCGAGCCAGCGCGGCACCGGCAGGTGCTTGCCGCGCAGGAAGTCGGGGTTGAACAATTTGCTCTGATAGCGCGTGCCGTAATCGGCGAGGATGGTGACGATGGTGTTGCCTTTGCCCAGTTCGCGCGCCAGGCGCACGGCGCCGGCGATGTTGATGCCGGTCGAGCCGCCCATGCACAGCCCTTCATGCTCGAGCAGGTCGAACAGCGGCGGCAGGGCCTCCTCGTCGGAGATCTCATAGGCGTCGTCGATCGGCGCGCCTTCGAGATTGGCGGTGACGCGGCCCTGGCCGATGCCTTCGGTGATCGAGCTGCCATGGGCCTTGAGTTCGCCGGTCTTGATCCAGGAATAGATCGAGGCGCCGAGCGGATCGGCGGCGGCAATCCTGAGGCGCGGGCTTTTTTCCTTCAGCGCGATGGCGACGCCGGCCAGCGTGCCGCCGGTGCCGACCGAACAGGTGAAGCCGTCGATGCGGCCATTGGTCTGGTGCCAGATCTCGGGGCCGGTGCCTTCGATATGGGCCTGGCGGTTGGCGACGTTGTCGAACTGGTTGGCCCATAGCGCGCCGTTCGCTTCGCTCCGCGCCAGCCGCTCGGCGATGCGGCCCGACACTTTGACGTAATTGTTGGGGTCCTTGTAGGGCACGGCCGGAACCTCGATCAGCTCGGCGCCGAGCAGGCGCAGCGCGTCCTTTTTCTCCTGCGATTGCGTATCGGGGATGACGATGACGGTGCGAAAGCCCAGCGCGTTGCCGACCACGGCGAGGCCGATGCCGGTGTTGCCGGCGGTGCCCTCGACAATGACGCCGCCGGGCCGAAGCGTGCCGCGCCGCATCGCATCCTCGACGATGAACAGCGCCGCCCGGTCCTTGACCGACTGGCCGGGATTCATGAATTCCGCCTTGCCCAGGATTTCGCAGCCGGTGAGATCGCTGACACGGTTCAGGCGGATGAGCGGTGTGCGGCCGATCGCGGCGATCACGTCTTTCTTGATGTCCATCGTCGCGGTGGTGTGGGCGGCGCAACGAACCTAATGGGGCGGCGAGGGGGCTTCAAGGCGGCGCCAAAACGCGGAACGCGGCCAGCGCGCGGGTCCGCGTCGACGATGGGAACGCCGCTGCGGCTTTTGTTCCCGGCGGCGAAGGCGTCGTCGTCGTCGCGCTATGGCAACGCCGCGAATTTGGCATCGAGCGGTTTGTCCGCCAGGTCCGGATTGTGGAACGGCAGCGCAGAGGAGAATCCGCGCCATGCGATCTGTGAAGGAATTTCTCGGCGCCGGCGGCGGTTTCGTGGGCGAGGACGGCGACCGCCGCGTCCGCGGTCAGGCTTCCACCGATCTCTGCAAGTCCAACGCTAAGCACCTGCAAACTCTGGTAAAGCCACCAGCGCGCGGTACATCCACGGACTGGGCGTCGCGTCATCGTACAAAGAAGCCGCGAAAGCGGGTTGTCGTCCTGCCTGCGCTCCTGCCGAAACCAGAAAATAGCCGCTGTCCTGTTAACGAATAAGGCGATTTCCGGTTCGCGATTCAAGGGCTTAAGCTGGAACCATCCTTCCGCTTCGGCGTTTCCGGTGCGCTTGGGGGCCTAAGTAGACAGTGCCTAAGGGGCGTCGATGTCCATTTCACCCGACACGAAAACCGCACGCGATGCGTCGATCGCGTCGCTGGCGCTGGAGCGCATCGTGCGCTCGCCCGCCGCGCTGGTCGAGAACCTTCCGATCGGCATCTACACCTGCGACCGCGACGGGTTGCTGGTCCAGTTCAACCGCCGCGCCGCGCAATTGTGGGGCCGCACGCCGGCGCTCGGCGAAGCGATGGCGCCGGACGAATCCGCCATGGCGCAGGTTCTGCGCACGGGCCAGCCGGTGCGCGACCGCGAGGTTCTGGTCGCGCGCGAAGCCGGCGAGAGCCTGACCGTCCTCGCCAATGTCGATCCCCTGTTCGACGAGCACGGCACGCTGGTCGGCGGCATCGACTGTTTCCAGGACATCACCGAGCTGACGCGCATGAAGCTCCAGGTGCGTGAGGGCCGCCGCCTCGGCCGCCGCGTCATGGAGGCGCTGCCGGCCGCGATCTACACCACCGATGCGCAAGGCAAGCTGCTCTATTTCAACAAGGCGGCGGAGAATCTTTGGGGCTTCGCGCCGCCCCTGGGCGAGCAGGCCTGGTGCGGCTCGTGGAAGATCTTGCTGCCCGACGGCACGCCATTGCCGCACGATCAGTGCCCGATGGCCGTCGCGCTCAGGGAAAAGCGCGCGCTGGTCGGCCCCGAAGCGGTCGCCGAGCGGCCCGACGGCGGGCGCGTGCCCTTCATGCCCTATCCGACGCCGATCTTCGACAGCCAGGGCGAGCTGATCGGCGGCGTCAACATGCTGATCGACCTCAGCGCGCAGAAGCGCGCCGACGCGCAGCAGCGCGGCCTGATCGACGAGCTCAATCATCGCGTCAAGAACACGCTGGCGACGATCCAGTCGCTGGCGGCGCAGACCATGCGCGGCTCCACGGAGCCCGGCGACCGCGCCTTCGAATCGCGCCTCCTGGCGCTCAGCCGGGTCCACGACCAGCTCACCCGCCACGCCTGGGAGTGGGCCGACTTCGCGATCATCGCGCAGCAGAGCTTCGTACCGCTGCGCGGCTCGGCCAACAGCGCCGTCAAGCTGCACGGCCCCAGCGTGCGGCTGCAGCCCAAGGCGGCGCTGGCGCTCGCCATGGTGCTGCACGAACTGGCGGCCAATGCCGGCCGGCACGGCGCGCTGTCGACGCCGGCGGGCTCGGTGAGCCTGGACTGGCGCGTCGACGGCAAGCGCCTGCTGGTCGACTGGCGCGAACGGGGCGGCCCTGCCGTGGCGCCGCCGGCCAAGCGCGGCTTCGGCACGCGCCTGCTCGAACGCAGCGTCGCGGAGGAACTGCGCGGCGCCGCGCAGCTCGACTACGCGGCCGCGGGCGTGCACTGCACGATGGAAATTCCCCTGCCGGAATAGTAGGCACGGCCGATGACGCAAACCTCTCCCGCGACGCGCCTGCTCGACGGCCTTCGCGTGCTCGTCGTGGAGGACGAGGCGATCGTCTCGTTCCTGCTCGAGGACATGCTGAGCGCACTGGGCGCCCTCGACGTGCGCCATGCCGGCACGCTGGCGAGCGCGCTGGCGGCGCTGGACGCGGGCCTGCCGGATCTCGCCGTGCTCGACGTCAATCTCGGCGGCGAGCGCGTCTACCCGGTGGCCGAGCGGCTCGACGCCGCTTGCGTCAAATTCGTCTTCACGACGGGCTATGGCAGGAAAGGCATCGAGCCGCGCTGGGCGGCGAAATCCGTCGTGCAGAAGCCGTTCAGCGTCGAAACGATGGCGGCGGCGCTGCGCGCGGTGCTGCAGGGCTGAATTGCGTTTCCCGCGCGGCGCCGGCGCGCGCGCCATGGCATGCTGGGCCTCGCGGAATCGCAAGACGCAGGTCCTGGATGTACACGCTCTATTATTTTCCCGGTAACGCCAGCCTGATGCCGCACATGCTGCTGCGCGAGATCGGCGCGCCGTTCGAGCTTCGGCTGGTCGACCGCGCCAACAACGCCCAGAAGGGCGCCGAATATCTGAAGCTCAATCCCACCGGCACCATCCCGGTGCTGCTCGACGACGGAATGGCGATCTACGAGACCGCCGCGATCGCGCTCTATCTCGCCGACCGCCATCCGGCGGCGCATCTCGCCCCGCCCTTCGAGGCGACGGCCCGCGGCGCCTACTACAAATGGATGCTGCTGATCAGCAACGCGCTGCAGACCCAGTTCCGCGCCTGGTTCTACGCCCACGAATTCGTCGACGATCCGGCCTACACCGACTCGGTCAAGGCCGCGACCGCGGCGCGGATCGGCCGGACCTTCGTCCAGATCGGCGCGCATCTCGAAACCAGCCCCTGGCTGCTCGGCGCGGATTTCTCCGCCGCCGACCTCTATCTCTTCATGTTCGTGCGCTGGGGCCGCGCCCTGCCGTCGCCGCCGCGCCTGATTCCCGCCCTGGCGGGTCACGCCGAACGCGTCGCCGCGCGGCCGGCGGTGCGCGAAGCCCTCGCGGTCGAAGGCATCGCGGCGCCGTATTTTTAAGGTTACCCGTTTTTTCGACCGATCGGTGCGATTGGCGTCCTCGTCTCTTGACGAACCGATGACGCGAGCGTCAGGTTGTATGCTGTGTGTTTTCTTTCCCGCGTAGTGTTTTTGGGAGTGCGTACAATGATGGACGACCTCGATTTCCTGAAGCTGGCCAGCAATATCGTCGGCGCCTATGTCAGCAACAACTCCATTTCGGTCGGCGAGCTGCCGGCGACGATCCGCAGCGTGCACGACACGCTCGGCGCGCTGTCCGGGGCGCATGCCGCGAACGGCAAGCCGGACAAGCCGCCCGCCGTGTCGATCAAGCAGTCGATCACGCCGGCCTATCTGGTCTGCCTGGAGGACGGCAAGAAGCTGAAGATGCTCAAGCGCTACCTGCGCTCGCGCTTCAAGCTGACGCCGGAGGAATACCGCGCCAAATGGGGCCTGCCGCACGACTATCCGATGACCGCGCCGAACTATTCCGAGAAGCGCTCGGCGCTCGCCAAGAAGAGCGGTCTGGGACGGGTCGACGCCAAGCGGCCGGCGCCGCGCGGCAAGAAGGGCTGAAGCGTCCCTGGCCCCGGATCGGGGCAATTGCGAAAAATGGCTCCCCGGGCGGGATTCGAACCTGCGACCATCCGATTAACAGTCGGATGCTCTACCACTGAGCTACCGAGGACCACATTGGGAGGCGGTGTCTAGCCCGTCTGTTTGGCGTTGGAAAGCCCTGTCGCCGCGCCCGCCTGTAGCTTTGTTCCCGCCTCAGAAAAAAAGAGGCCGGGTGTTAGCCCGGCCCCAAGGCGTTGGGTAATGGTGGGGTGTCTTCAAGGGAAGACGAGGGAACCTTGCGCCGGTTAGGTTAATAAAACCTTAAGACGCCCCGAATCAGGACAGGTGGACGTACGCACCCCGGCGCCGTGGACATGGCCGCCCGCCGTCGGCCGCATTTGGCTAAAGCACATCGGCACCCCCAGGTTGAATTTCGGCGATGCGCCGCGCGGGGAGGGTGTCATGCAGGTATTTAGGGGTGTGGCGGCCGCAGCTTTTGCGCTTTTCTGCGCCGGCCCGGCCGCGGCGGACGACGCGGCGCCGCCACCACCGAAGACCATCCACGACCTCGACCGCCAGATCACCGCCCTCCTGGCCAAGGGCAACGTGCCCGGCGCCTCCGTCGTCCTGATCGAGAACGGGGCGGTGACCTTCGCCAAGGGCTACGGGCTCGCCGACGTCGCGCGCAGGATTCCGGCGACCCCCGACACGCCGTTCCGCGCCGGCTCGATCTCCAAGAGCTTCACCTCGATCGCGGTGATGACGCTGGTCGAGCAGCACCGCCTGGCGCTGGACGCGCCCGTCGCCGCGTTGCTGCCCGAGGTTCATTTCGTCAATCCGTGGGAAAAGACCGATCCGGTGCGCCTGGTCAATCTCCTGGAGCACACCACCGGCTGGCCCGATATCTCGACGCGCGTGCTGTCGAAGGACGAGCCGTCCTGGACGGTCGCGCAGGGTGTGCAGTTCACCAGCGCCGAATTCGTCAGCCGCTGGAAGCCGGGATATTTCACCGTCTACAACAATGCCGGTCCCGCCGTCGCCGGTCTTGCCATCGAGAAGGCCGCCGGCGAGAGCTTCGACGCCTATCTGCGCGACACGGTGCTGCGCCCGATGGGGATGGCGACCGCCGATTTCGGCCTGCCGCCCGCTCTCGCCGCACGCATCGCCAGGAGTTACGCGCCGGACGGCAGCATCACGCCGTACCAGTACATCGTGCTCAAGCCCGCCGGCTCGCTCACCGTCAGCGCCCGCGAGCTGGCGCAGCTGGCGCGGCTTTATATCGGCCGCGGCACGCTCGACGGCCGCCGCATCCTGACGCCGGCCTCGGTGGCGCGCATCGAGCGCGGCGAGTCCAATCTCGGCGCCAGGTACGGCTTCGCCAACGCCTACGCGCTCGGCAACGCGCCGTTCCCCGATCCCGGCATCGCCTTTCGCGGCCACAATGGCAGCATCGATTCCTTCACCGCGGTGATGGGCTACACGCTGCGCAACCGTTCGGGCTATGTGGTGATGGCCAATGGCGGCGAGGGTGCCGATTTCGGCACCCCGATCTCGCAAGCGATCGAGACCTATCTGACGCGCGGCCTTGAAATGGCGCCGCCGCCGACCGTCAAGCTCAGCGACGCGCAGCTGCAGGCCTATGCCGGCTTCTACCGCAACATCACGCCGCCCAACGCGATGCTCCGCCCCTACACCGAGATCCTCGGCATCACGCGGGTCCAGGCGGCGCCGGGCCGGCTGATCGTCAGCGGCAACGACTGGTTTGCGATTTCGGCCCACAGCTTTCGGCGCTTCGACCGCGAGGCCGCGTCGCTCGCCTTCGTCGCGGACGGCGGCAAGGTCTACAAGATCGGCGCCTTCAACGCGGCGGTGAAGGAATCCTTCGCGCTGATCCTTGCGATCTGGGCCGTGCTGGCGCTGATCGGGCTCGGCGCTATCGGCGGCGTCGTCATGCTGGTGCCGTGGATCGTCGGCCAGGTGCGCGGCCGCCTCGCGGCCCGCGGCGGCCTCTTGATGCGGCTGCTGCCGCTGCTCTCCGTCGCGGCCCTGGTCGCCACCTTCGCGCTGCCGTTCGGTGTGATCAACGATTCCGGCGCCTCGGCGGTGCATCAATTGGCCGAGGTCGGGCCCTATTCGCTGACCGTCCTGGTCTGCAGCGTGCTGTATCCGCTGCTGGCGCTGCTCGGCCTTGTGCTCGCCGTGCGCAACGCCGCCGCGCCGCTGGCGATCCGCGCCTATGTCGGCCTCGCGTCGCTGGGCCTCGTCGCGGCCGGCGTCTATGCCGCCTCGATCGGCTGGTTCGCGGTGCGCAGCTGGACGATGTGAGGCTGCGCGAGAAATTTGGAGGCCACGCCCGGAATTGAACCGGGGTTCGCGGATTTGCAGTCCGCTGCGTCACCACTCCGCCACGTGGCCTCACGGGGTCTTGTCCTGACCGGGCGGCAACGCCCGGTTTGGCGGCAGGCGCGGCCTATATCAGAAGCCGGCACCCGGCGACAACCGGGGCGGCAAAGCCCGCGTTGTCAGGCTCCCGGCCGGCCCCTATAAGCCTTGCGTCATCAACGACAGCGAATCCCATGGCCGACTACGCCGCGCAACGTTTCAACATGGTCGAGGCCCAGGTCCGGACCAACGACGTCACCGATCCCCGGATCCACGCCGCCATGGCCGCGGTCGCCCGCGAGCGCTTCGTGCCGGCGGCGCGCCGCGCCATGGCCTATGCCGACGTGCCCGTCGAAGTCTCGCCCGGCCGCTTCCTGCTCGATCCCAGGACCTTCGCCAAGCTGCTGCAGCTGGCGGCCGTGCGGCCCGGCGACCGCGTCCTCGATGTCGCCTGCGGCACCGGTTATTCCACCGTCGTCCTCGCCCAGCTTGCCGGATCGGTCGCCGGCCTGGAGCAGGACGCCGACCTCGTCCGCGTCGCCTCCGACATGGTGCCGGCCAGCGGCGCGGTGAATGCGAGCGTTGTGCAAGGCGGGCTCACCGAAGGCGTCAAGGCGCTGGCGCCGTTCGACGTCATCTTCATCAATGGCGCGGTCGACGCCGTGCCGGAGCAATTGCTGGCGCAGCTGGCGGAAGGCGGACGGCTGGTCGCCGTCCTCGACCGCGGCGGCCAGGGCCGGGCGCATCTTTTCCTGCGCGAAAAGGGCCGGATCGGCAGCCGCGCCGATTTCGACGCCACGGTCCCGCTGCTCGGCGGCTTTCGCAAGGTGGTTGGATTCGTCTTCTGAAATCCCCATCTGTGGGGCAGGGACGTCTGAGGGGCTTTCTAGTATGAAAATGAACTACCGCGCCGCGGCCGCGTCGTTGCTGGCCATCGTCCTGGCGGTGCCGGCTTTGGCCGCGAAACATCACAGGCCCAAGCCGGCGGTGGTGGCCGAGGCGCCGCCGGCCGATCCGACGCTGTCGCCGCTGCTGCCCGCGCCGGCCGAAAAGCCGAGCCTGACGCTCGCCGAAGCCCTGGCCGTCGCCTACGAGACCAATCCCCAGCTCGCCGCCCAGCAGGCGTCGCTGCGCGCCAGCGACGAGAACGTCGCCATCGCCAATGGCGGCTGGCGGCCGACGATCGCTGCCGGCGGCACCTATGCCTATAACCAGTATTACTTCTTTCCGCAGACGGTCACCGATCCCAATACCGGCGCAGTGCTGTTCGGGCCGTTCTCGACGATCTCGGCGCATCCGGCGCAGGCGGCGATCACCGTGACGCAGCCCATCCTGCGCGGCGGGCGCACCGTGGCGCAGATCGGCCGCGCCAAGGCGCAGGTCCGCGCCGCCCGCGCGCAATTGCTCGCCGCCGAGCAGACCGTGCTGCTCAGCGCCGCGACCTCCTACATGGACGTGGTGCGCGACGGCGCGATCCTGCGTCTGCGCGAGCACAATGTGCAGGTGCTGCAGAAGCAGGCCGACGCGACGCAGGCGCAGTTCAACGCCGGCTCCCTGACCCGCACCGACGTGGCCCAGGCCCAGGCCCGGCTGGCCGGCGCGCAGTCCGACCTCACCGCGGCGCAGAGCCAGCTCGCCATCAGCAATGCGAATTTCCTGCAGGCGATAGGCCGTCCGCCGGAGACGTTGGAGAGCGAGCCGGCGTTGCCGCCGGCGCTGCCGACCGGCGTCGACGACGCCGTCACGCTGGCGCTGAAGCAGAACCCCGCCATGGTCACGGCGCGCGAGAACGAGATCGCCGCCGACTATTCGGTCGACGACGCCATCGGCGCGATGCTGCCGACCTTCTCGATCCAGGGCCAATACGCCTATGGCCAGGGCTCGCTGGTGTCGCCGACCGGCACGCTGAACGTCTCGGCCGGTCCGCCGCACACCGCCGACCACGTCGTCAGCGTCACCGGCCAGCTCAACGTGCCGATCTACCAGGCCGGCGTCGAGGAGGCGACGCTGCGCCAGGCCAAGGAGCTGCATTCCCAGGCCCAGCTGACCGTCGCGTATTCGGACCGCCAGGTGCGCGATGCGGTCGCCACCGCCTGGGCGCAGTTCGAGGCGGCCGAAGCCTCCATCGCCTCCAACGAGGCGGCCGAGCGCGCCAACGAGATCGCCTTCGAGGGCGTTTCCAAGGAACAGCAGGTCGGCGGCCGCACGGTGCTCGACGTGCTCAATGCCGAGCAGGAACTTCTCAACGCCGCCGTCGCCCTGGTCAGCGCCAAGCACAACGCCGAGGTCGCCGCCTTCCAGGTCCTGGCCGCCAACGGTTCCCTCACCGCCAAGGACCTGGGCCTCAAGGTCAGGCTCTACGACCCCTTGGAACATTACGACGACGATGCCGCCCGCTGGGTGGGTTTCGGGGATTAGGGCGCCCGGCATCTATCGACGTCTTAACGAAATTTTTGCCTTCTGGACCCCACTGTCCTAGGGTCCCGGGGCAATCCCGACCGCGCGCAATCTGGAGCTTCCGTCATGGCGTCAAACCCGCAGCATGAACCCACGATGGAGGAAATCCTCGCCTCCATTCGCAAGATCATCTCGGAAGATTCGACCGAAGCCGCGCCGGCCGCGGCGGCACCCGCCGCGCATGAAGCGGACGTGCTGGAACTGACGCAGGAAGTCGCCGAGGAACCGCCGCCGGCGCCCAGGCCCGAGCCGGTGCGCGCCGCCGCTCCTGCTCCAGCCCCGGCCAAGCCCGACAACGACGTCGTGTTCGAGACCATCGAGGAGCCGGCTCCGGCCCCTACCGCGTCGCATGACGACATCTTCTCCGACAAGACCCGCAAGGCCATGGACGACACCTTCGCCAAGATCCCCGCCGCCGTCGAACCGCCGGCGGCCCCCGCCGCGGCCGCACCGGCCCGCGCCGTCTCCGTGCCCGACGGCAGCTCCGTCGAGGCCGTGTTCGAGCGCGCCGTCGCCGGCGCCTTCGACCCCGTCCTGCATCAGTGGATGGACGCCAACAAGAAAGACCTGCTCTCCGAGGTCAAGCCGCTGATCCGCGAATGGATGGACGAGCACTTCCCGGCGCTGCTCGAAGGCGCGGTGCGCAACGAAGTCGAGCGCGTCGTAAAGGCGCGCGGCGGAAAATAACAACACCCTCCGTCATGGGCGGGCGTGACCCGCCCATCCAACGTCGCTGCTGCTGCGGCGGCATTCCACCGCCATTGCCGCGTCAAAGTTGGATGGCCGGCTCGAGGCCGGCCATGACGGATGTTTGTGATTGGATTTGAAGTTCCGCACCGCCGATGCCATGAAGTCGGCGAGACTTCCCGGCGAAACACGTTCATGCTCGACAAGACCTTCAATCCGAAAGACGTGGAAGGGCGCATCTACGCCCAGTGGGAAGCCTCCGGCGCCTTCAAGGCCGGCCGCCGCCCCGGCGCCGAGACCTTCTGCATCATGATCCCGCCGCCCAACATCACCGGGCGGCTGCATATCGGACACGCGCTCAACAACACGCTGCAGGACATCCTGGTGCGCTTCGAGCGCATGCGCGGCAAGGACGTTCTGTGGCAGGTCGGCACCGACCATGCCGGCATCGCGACGCAAATGATCGTCGAGCGCGAACTGGCCAAGAGCCAGATCCGACGCGTCGATCTCGGCCGCGAGAAATTCCTCGAAGCGGTGTGGAAGTGGAAGGACGAGTCGGGCGGCGCCATCATCCAGCAGTTGCGCCGCCTCGGCGCCAGCGCCGACTGGACCCGCGAACGCTTCACCATGGACGAGGGGCTCTCCCGCGCCGTCCTCAAGGTGTTCGTCGAACTGCACAAGCAGGGCCTGATCTACAAAGACAAGCGGCTGGTGAACTGGGACCCCAAGCTGCAGACCGCGGTCAGCGATCTCGAAGTCGAGAACATCGAGATGAAGGGGCATCTGTGGTACCTCAAATACCCGATCGAAAATCAACCCGGCCGCTTCATCACCGTCGCCACCACGCGGCCCGAGACCATGCTGGGCGACACCGCTGTTGCGGTGCATCCGGATAACGAGCGCTACAAGGACCTGGTCGGCAAGAACGCGATGCTGCCCCTGGCGCATCGCGCGATCCCGATCGTCGCCGACGAGCACTCCGATCCCGAAAAGGGTACCGGCGCGGTCAAGATCACGCCCGGCCACGACTTCAACGACTTCGAAGTCGGCAAGCGCCACAACCTGCCGCTGATCAACATCCTGAACAAGGACGGTTCGCTGGCCGACAGCGTGCCCGAGGCCTATCGCGGCCTCGACCGCGACGCGGCGCGCAAGGTGATCCTCGCCGACCTCGAAGCGCTCGAGCTGGTCGAACGCGTCGAGCCGATCGTCCATGCCGTGCCGCATGACGAGAAGACCAAGACCGTCGTGCTCGAACCGCTCCTGACCGAGCAGTGGTACTGCAACGTCAAGCCGCTGGCCGAGAAGGCCATCGAAGCGGTGGAGCAGGGCCGCACCAAATTCGTCCCCGAGAACTGGACCGGCACCTATTACAACTGGATGCGCAACATCCACCCCTGGTGCATCTCGCGCCAGCTGTGGTGGGGTCACCAGATTCCGGCGTGGTACGATGCGGACGGCAAGATTTACGTCGCGATGTCCGAGGAAGAAGCGCAGGCGCAGGCGCCCGGCAAGACGCTGACCCGCGACACCGACGTGCTCGACACCTGGTTCTCCTCCGCGCTGTGGCCGTTCTCGACGCTGGGCTGGCCGGACGAGACGCCGGAGCTGGCGCGCTTCTATCCCACCAGCGTGCTCTCCACCGCCTTCGACATCATCTTCTTCTGGGTCGCGCGGATGATGATGATGGGGCTGCATTTCATGGGCGACGTGCCGTTCCGCACCGTCTTCATCCACACCCGCGTGCTCGACGAGCAGGGTGCCAAGATGTCCAAGACCAAGGGCAACGTCGTCGACCCGCTCGATCTCATCGACCAGTTCGGCGCCGACGCCCTGCGCTTCACGCTCGCCTTCGCCGCCGGCCAGAGCCGCGACATGCGCATCGGCCCCTCCCGCGTCGAGCCCAACCGCAACTTCGCCACCAAGCTGTGGAACGCGGCGCGTTTCTGCGAGATGAACGGCTGCGTGACGCGCGCCGATTTCGATCCCGCCAAGGTCGCGCTGACCGCCAACCGCTGGATCGTCGCCGCGTTCGAAGAGGCCGCCGCCGCCGTCGGCGCCAACATCGCGGCCCTGCGCTTCAACGAAGCGGCCGCCGCCGCCTATCACTTCGTCTATGACGTGTTCTGCGACTGGTATCTGGAGATCGCCAAGCCGATCTTCGGCGGCAGCGACGACGTCGCGAAGGCCGAGACCCGCGCCACCGCCGCCTGGGCGCGCGACCAGTTGCTGAAGATCCTGCATCCCTTCATGCCCTACATCACCGAGGAGCTGTGGCACCTGACCGCCGAAGGCACGGCGCCGCGCGCCACGCTGCTGATCGAGGCGGAATGGCCCCAGGCTTTTCATTTTCCCGAGCTCACCTTCCGCAAGGCGCAGGTCGAGATGCAGTGGGTCATCGATCTCGTCAAGGGCGTGCGCTCGGTTCGCGCCGAGATGAACGTGCCGCCGTCGGCCCGGATCGCGCTGCTGCTCAAGGACCCCGATGCGCTGACCCTCGAACGCCTCGCGCGCCACAAGGACGTGATCCTCCAGCTGGCGCGCCTTGTCACCGCCGAAGCCGTCGGCACCTTTCCCAAGGGCACCGCGCAATTCGTCGTCGGCGATACCATCGCCGGCCTGCCGCTCGGCGACGTCATCGACTTCGCCAAGGAGCGTGCCCGCCTCGAAAAGGAGCTCAACAAAGCCCGCGACGAAATCGCCCGCTTCGACGCCAAGCTCGCGAACGAACAATTCGTCGCCCGCGCCCCGGACGACGTCCTCGCCGAACAGCATGCCAAGCGCGCCGAAGCGGTGGCGACCGCGGCGCGGCTGACGGAGGCGCTCGGCAGGATTTCGGCATGAACCGGCGCCCGCGCGGCCTCAGCCCTGATGCGGCTGGACCAGAACCTGCGAGTTGTCGTCGTCGGTGTCGGTGATGGTCAGGCTGTTGCAGACCAGGACGTGGTCGCCGGGCGCCCAGTTGGACGTGTTGTTGGTCCCGATCACGTCGTACTGGTAGTCCGAGGCCAGCATGATGACGCCGTCGTCGGTAATCGCCATGAAGGTGTCGTCATGGCACTCGTCCGCCAGCGCCGGATAGGCCATCACGGTGGCGCAGGCGAAGGCCAGGCTCGCGAGCAGTTTCATGGACGCCTCACACCACTTCCCATGTCGGCCGGCGCGCCGTGACGGACGGCACGTTCGCTTGAACGGATCGGCAGGCGATAGCAGTTCGTTGGGCGAGCGTTAATTCTGGCACGCATCTAAGACTCTTTACCTATTTCCCGTCGCCGATACGGTGTGCCGCATTGGCAAAGGCGGATAAGGACTTGCACCGCGAGGCGGTTGCGAAACAATTGCGTTGCCCGGCGCATGCTGCAAGCAGGAATCTTATGACCAAATTCGATAAATCCAAGTTACCCTCTCGTCATGTCACCGAGGGGCCGGAGCGCAGCCCGCACCGGTCCTACTACTACGCCATGGGCCTGACCGAGGCCGAAATCCACCAGCCCTTCGTCGGCGTCGCCACCTGCTGGAACGAGGCGGCGCCCTGCAACATCGCGCTGATGCGCCAGGCGCAATCGGCCAAGACGGGCGTCAAGGAAGCCGGCGGCACGCCGCGCGAATTCTGCACCATCACCGTCACCGACGGCATCGCCATGGGCCATGAGGGCATGAAATCGTCGCTGGTCAGCCGCGAGGTCATCGCCGACAGCGTCGAGCTCACCATGCGCGGCCATTGCTACGATGCTCTGGTCGGCATCGCCGGCTGCGACAAGTCTCTGCCCGGCATGATGATGTCGATGCTGCGCCTCAACGTGCCCTCCGTCTTCCTCTATGGCGGATCGATCATGCCCGGCCGCTTCAAGGGCCGCGACGTCACCGTCGTCGACCTGTTCGAAGGCGTCGGCATGCACAGCGCCGGCAAGATGAGCAGTGAAGACCTGCACGAACTCGAATGCGTCGCGTGCCCCGGCGCCGGCGCTTGCGGCGGCCAGTTCACCGCCAACACCATGGCCTGCGTCGCCGAAGCCATCGGCCTGGCGCTGCCATACTCGTCCGGCCCGCCGGCGGTGATCCTGGCGCGCGACGATTTCGCGCTCAAGGCCGGCATGGCGGTGATGGACCTGCTGGCGAGGAACATCCGCCCGCGCGACATCTGCACCCGCAAAGCGTTCGAGAACGCAGCGCGCATCGTCGCGGCCACCGGCGGCTCGACCAACGCGGCGCTGCACCTGCCGGCGATGGCGAGCGAGGCCGGCATCAAGTTCGATCTGTTCGACGTCGCGGAGATCTTCCGCTCGACGCCCTATCTCGCCTCGCTCAAGCCCGGCGGCCAGTTCGTCGCCAAGGACATGTGGGAGGCCGGCGGCGTGCCGATGCTGATGCGCGTCCTGCTCGACGGCGGCTATCTGCACGGCGACTGCATGACGGTGACCGGCAGGACCGTCGCCGAGAACCTCAAGGAGGTGAAATTCAACCCGGACCAGAAGGTGATGCGCGACGTGGCGCATGCGCTGGCGCCGACCGGCGGCGTGGTCGGGCTGAAGGGCAATCTGGCGCCCGACGGCGCCATCGTGAAGGTCGCCGGCCTCAAGCACAGCCATCATCGCGGGCCGGCGCGGGTCTTCGACTGCGAAGAGGACGCCTTCGACGCCGTGCAGCGCCGCGACTACCAGGAAGGCGACGTCATCGTCATCCGCTATGAAGGCCCCAAGGGCGGCCCCGGCATGCGCGAGATGCTCTCGACCACGGCGGCGATCTACGGCCAGGGCATCGAGAACATCGCCCTGATCACCGACGGCCGCTTCTCGGGCGCGACGCGCGGCCTCTGCGTCGGCCATATCGGGCCCGAGGCGATGGACGGCGGCCCGATCGGCCTCCTCCGGAACGGCGACATCATCACCATCGATGCCGACAAGGGCACGATGGATGTGGCGCTTTCCGACTCCGAACTCGCCGAGCGGCGCAAGACCTGGACGCCGAAGGCCCCGTCGTTCCGCACCGGCGCCCTGGCGCGCTACGCCAAAAACGTCGGTCCCGCCCGCTACGGCGCGCTCACCACGCCCGGCGCCGAAGAAGAAGTGCGCTGCTATGCGGATATCTAGCCTCGCCGCGGCGGTGCTGCTCGCGGCTGCGACCGCGGCTGAGGCGGCCGACATCACGGACGTGGTGCCCGGCCATCCCGGCGTCACCTATGAGAGGCTGTTGAAACAGGTGGTCCCGACGCTGGCCAGGGACAAGGACGGCAATTGGACCGCCTTGGACGTCGCGAACCTGCGCGGCACCGACGGCAAGCTCGAGACGGACACCGATCTCGCGTTCAATTCGGTTTCGGCGCTCGCCATCAAGGACGGCGGGCGAAAGCGCCTCGTGCTGCTGACGGGCGACAGCCAGGCGGACGGCAGCTTTGCCGCCATCCTCGCGGTCTATGACGACACCACGCCGGTGCCGAAGCTCGTCGATGCCATGGATGTCGGCGGCGACCGTTTCGTGTCGTTCTCGTCGCCCGCGACGCTGGCCATCGCGGCCGATAGCGACGCGGTCCTGGTCAACAACAATCACTTCAATTCGAACCAGAACTATTCGATCGACACCGTGCTGTTCCTGGCCGGCGGGAAATTGCGGGTGGCGCTTTCGCTGTTCACGCTCAATGACGGAGCCTGCGGCTATGAGCGGCGCCAGGTGCCGGCCTATGCGGTGCATCCGGACGGGCGGGCGAAATATCGCGCGCTCGCCGTCAGCGTGACGCAAACGACGACGCGGACCGACGAGACCTGCGACGCCGGCACCACACGCCCCCGCGCCGGCAGCCGCGTCTACGCCGACGCCTATCGCTGGGACGACCGCAAGGGCGCCTTCGTGCCGCAGACCGGCGTCGTCGAAAAACTCTCCGCCCAAAGCTGGAAAACGGCGACGCAATAGAGCAAGTTTGGTTTGAATTGAACCACAAACTCCGTCATGGGCGGGCCCTCTTACGCTGTCGCTAAGAGGCCCGCCCATCCATCGCGGCCGCGTCTGCGGTCGCACAAGAGCCTTTTCGGCGCGCGACGCGCGCCGGATGGATGGCCGGCTCGAGGCCGGCCATGACGAAATTGGTGGCGGTGAGTAATCCCATTCCAATCCCGCAATAGAAGGCTGGCGCGCCCGCCGCGTCCGGATGAACAAATCGACACTGTCGGCCGCGAAACTTTTCGCGTACCGCTCGGTTGGTAGCGGGCGACGGTGAGACACCATGCGGCTCAAAACGGTTTTCCTGGCAGCGATCTTTTGCGCCGCCACTGCGGTGCAGGCGCAGGACCTGGCGCCGCTGCCCACCCAGGGCTTCTACCGCCTGCCGTTCGCCGACGGGACGTCGGTCAAAGTGTTCGACGATTTCGCCAGCCACCGCCCCGCCGGCCGCGTCGACCTTTACGCCGTCGGCGGCACCGCGCCCTATCGCGTCGTCGCCGCCGCTGGCGGCCGCATCATGGCCATCCAGGACCGCTACAGCGTGCAGCAATCGGGCCGTCCCGCCAAGGACTGCCGCGACAACTATGTCTGGATCGCGCATGCCAACGGCGAATGGACGAACTACGCGCATCTCGCGCACGGCTCGGTCAGCAATCACCTTCGCATCGGCGATGTCGTGAAGGCCGGCGACTATCTCGGCGACGAAGGCGCCGTCGGCTGCGCCATGCTCAAGCATGTGCATTTCGAGGTCGCCGTGCCGCAGCGCGAGAACGCCATCGACGACGGCGGCTTCCTGCTCGACAACGACCTCAGCAAGCGCGAGCGCGATCCCAGCTTCTGCGGCGTCCCCGGCGGCCGCGTCGTCAAGGGCGCGACCTACAAGGCGGTCGGCTGCTGAGCGACGGCGCCCGCCGTCACGGCGATATTTGCTGAGGTTCGCCCGCCATGGCATGGTCGGCGCAGCCATTCTGCGGGCCGGGGGGTAAGCAGGCGATGTCGCATCTGACGCTGGAAGACGTCCTCAGCCACAAATTTCTCATCCTTTGCATCGCGCCGGTGGTGATCGTCTATCTCGTGCTGATGGGCGCCAACCTCGTTCGCGAGCGGGTGCTGGCGCTGCGCACCTTCATGGTCGGCGCCGACATGCTGCTGGGCTCGGTCGCGGCGCTCGCGGTGCAGATCATCACCGGCATCTACACCATGCAGCTGGGCGACCTCGAGCGGCTCCAGCTGCGGCATGTCCCCTATCACCTGTTCGGCTCGGTCGCCTCGCTCGTCGCCGTCCTGCCGCTGCTGATCCTCTGCCTGTCGCTCGAACGGCGCGCCAGCGAGCACCGCATCGAGCGCCGCGGCGTCGCCCTGGTCTCCGACATGATCGCCGGCGCGCTGCCGCTGGTCGGCGCCGGCTATATCGCCGCGGTGCGCAGCATGTAGAAGCGCGTCAGCGCATGATGTCGTCGAACACCACCTTCTCCTCGCCGAAGAACAGCGGCGAGCGGGGCAGGTCGATGAATTTGCGCTCGTCCTCGAGCAGCGCTAGGGCCGCGGCCGGCGCCCCGGGATCGTGATTGGCGATGATGTCGTCGAAGCTGTCCCACCACAGCTCGGCGACGCCGTCGAACATCGGCGGCGCCGCGCGGCTGGCGCCGATGCCGGCGTTCATCGCCTCGCTGCCGGCATGCATCTGCACATAGCGGCGGATGCGCAGCGTCTCGCGGTGCCGGGCGACCAGCGGCGCATGCTTGTCGAACCAATAGGCCTGGAACGCCTCGCGGCTGAGCTGCGGCAGGCGGTGCAGGCAGAAGGTGAGCTTGATCATCGCGGCGTGTCTCCTCACAGTGGCGCCGGCTTCGAAGGGCGCGGTGCATGAATCTGGTTTCCAAGACCTACTGGGCCGGCACGCCGTTCAACATGCGCCGCCTGCCGGACGATTATGCCGTGGAAAGCCTTTTGCTCAAGGCGCCCGACGGCCGCGAGCATCGCGGCTTGCTCTGGACCTCGCGCAAGGTTCCAAAGCCGCGGACCGGCGCCGTCGTCATGCATCCGCGCGGCGATTTCCAGCACCACTATGTCGTCCCGCGCCTGGTCGAGGCCGGCATCGCGGTCTTGGCCGCGACCACCCGCAACCCCAACAACGACACCACGACGGTGCATGAGGAGATCGTGCTCGACGTCGCCTCGTCGGTCGCCGAGCTCAAGCGGCGCGGCGTCGTCCACATCGTCCTGATCGGCAATTCCGGCGGCGGCGCGCTGAACGGCTTCTACCAGGCGCAGGCGGTCGCCGGCAGGGGCCAGCGCATCGCCATGACGCCCGGCGGAAGGCCGACGCGCCTCAACCAGGTCGAGATGATCCCCGCCGACGCGATGATCTACATCGCCGCCCACAAGGGCGAGGGCCTCATCATGAACGAGATCATCGATCCCGCCGTGACCGACGAGGCCAGGCCCCATCTCAGCGACGCCGCGCTCGACATGTATGACGAGGCCAACGGTTTTCGCACCCCCACCGCGCTCGACGGCGCGGACGCGCAATGGAGCGAATACGACGACGCCTTCGTCGCGCGCTTCCGCGCCGCCCAGCTTGCCCGCGTCGCGCGCCTCGATGCCGTCGCCCGCGCGCTGATCGCCGACAACGAACGCGCCGAGCGCCTGCACGCCGATCCCGATTTCCACAAGCTGCCTTCCGCCCGCCGCCGCGACATCCTGCGCCGCGAGGCCTTCGAGCCGGTGATGACGATCTATCGCACCATGGCGAACCTGCATTACGTCGACCGCCATCTCGATCCCAGCCCGCGCGACTACGGCTCGATCTTCTCGCCGCGGCCGGACCTGATGAACTGGAAATTCCTCGGCTTCGGGCGCTATGCGACGCCGCATGCCTGGCTGTCGACCTGGTCGGGCCTTTCGAGCCACGCGAGCCAGATGACGGACCTGCCCAAGATCGAGGCGCCGACCCTGTTCATCAACGCCGGCAAGGACCAGGAAATCTTCCCGACGACCGACGCCAGGCCGATGTTCGCGGCGGTGGCGGCGACGGACAAGACCTTCATCCAATTCGACGACGCCCAGCACTATTTCAACCCGCCCTTCGGCCAACAGGCGGCGCCCGACATAGATAAAGTGATGGACGCGGTGGTGCCGTGGATTCTGGACCGCTTCGGCGCATAGTTGACACAGTTCCCGATTAACCGTGCCGCGGCTTGGTCTCGACTTGGCACAACCGGTTGCGCCAATGTCGCGGGGGCAGGGCCTTGGAATGATGCGTAACCGCGGCTGGGATCACGGCGAGGAGTACGGCTGGTTCATGTCCGCCGCGCTCGTGCCGCTGGCGCTCGCCCTGGTGGCGCTGATCGCGGCGCATCTTCTCGTCTACCGCTACGACGCCAAGCTGGCCGCCGGCGATTTCGGCGCGCCGCCGGGCGTCCTGGCCGGCGCCACCGTCGGCAACGGCGTCCCGGTGCTCGGTGCCGCGATCGGCGACGTGCCCGACGCCGCCAGCCTCGACGCCCTGCGCGCCGAGCTCGACGCGCGCTTGTCCGGCCTGCCGTGGCAGCGCGCCCTGGTGCGCCGCAATCGCGCCGCCGCGCCGCTCGTCATCCAGAGCCTGTTCTTCCCGTTCAACCAAGCGGCGGACGCGCTCGCCTTCTGCCGCCATCTCGCATCCGCCGCGCCCGGCTGCACCACGCTGATCGCCTCGACGCGGGAATTGACGACCTTGGACGGCCGCACCGCGAACCTCGCGCGCCTCGGCGTCGCGCCGTTCACCGGCGGCAGCAACGCACTGCCGGTGACCAGAACCGTCTACGTCCAGTTGCCGCCGAGGACCGTGCTTGCGCCCGCGCCGCCGGCCAGGATCGTCTACGTGCCGGTGCCGGCAAAGGCGCTTCCCGCGCCGCCGCCGAAGACCATCGTCGTGCAGGCGCCCGCGCCGCCGCCAAAAATTGTCTACCTGCCGGCACCGGACAAACCCGCGCCGCCGCCGCCCAAGCCGCAGATCGTCTACCTGCCGACGCCCGCGCCGTCGCCGAAGATCGTCTACCTGCCGGCCCCCGCTGCGCCGGACGTCAAGCCGGCACCCGTGCCGGTCCTCGCGGGTGCACAGCCCGCCCTGAAGCTGCAACCCGGCGTCGGCGCCGGCGAGGTGCATTATCCCGAGCAGCAGATCTGGCTGTCGGCGGCCTACAAGCCCGGCGACCCCCGCCTCGTCGACATCGTCGGCGCCGGCGACGTGATGATGGGCAGCATCAGCGCCGGCCTCAACCCGGCGCTGCGGCCCGGGGTCGACGTCGCCGCGCTGGTCGGGGCCGATCTCGCCGGCATCTTCCGCCACGCCGACGTCGCCTTCGTCAATCTCGAAGGCCCGCTCTACGAAGGCGGCCAGGGCACCGGCAAGGACTGCGCCCAGTGCTTCGCCTTCCACGGCCCGACCTTCTACGCCGGCATCCTCAGGAGCTTCGGCATCGACGTCGTCAGCCTCGCCAACAATCACAGCGGCGATTACGGCGAGGCCGGACGCGATTCCACCATGGCGGCATTGCGCGCCAACGGCATCGTCTATGGCGGCCTCGACCGCGACGGCGCCCGCGCCGGCGAGATGGTGCTGCCCGGCGGCAAGCGCGTCGCGATGATCTCCTTCGCGCCGAACAACGGCACGCTCAACATCAACGACCTGCCGCGCGCCGCTGAGCTGGTGCGCGACCTGAAAAAGACCCATGACCTCGTCATGGTGTCGTTCCATGGCGGCGGCGAGGGCTGGACCTATGTCCACGTCAAGCCCGGGCCCGAGATGTTCGTCGGCGAGAACCGCGGCAACGTCACCGCCTTCGCCCACACCGTGATCGACGCCGGCGCCGACATCGTGATGGGGCAGGGCCCGCATGTGCCGCGCGCCCTCGAAGTCTATCGCGGCCACCTGATCGCCTACAGCCTGGGCAATTTCTGGACCTATTCGGGGGTGCAGACCTATGCCGTCTCCGGCCTCGGCCCGGTGCTGGAGGCCTGGGTCGCGCCCGACGGCGCCATCGCCGGCTTCACCATCCACTCGACCCGCCAGGCCGGCCTCGGCGTGCCGCATCTGGACCCACTCGACGAAGCCGCGCGCTACATGCTGTACCTGACCCGAAGCGACTTTCCCGCCACCGCCGCGCTCCTCGCCGGCCACCGCACGCTCGCCTCGAACGGCGGTTCGTGACGCACGCGCCCTGTGATATGACTCGCGCCTCACCGGAGGCGCGCATGACGGTCCAGCTCAAGATCAACGGCACGGTCCACGACCTCGACGTCGAGGACGACGCGCCGCTGCTGTGGGTCATCCGCGACGAGGTCGGCCTCACCGGCACCAAATTCGGCTGCGGCATCGCGCAATGCGGCGCCTGCACGGTGCACGTCAACGGCAACGCGCAAAGGAGCTGCGTCACGCCGGTGAGTTCGGTGGTCGGCGCCGAGATCACCACCATCGAAGGGCTCGGCGCGGGCGGCCTGACGCCGGTGCAGCAGGCCTGGATCGATCACCAGGTGCCGCAATGCGGCTATTGCCAGTCCGGCATGATCATGGCGGTGAGCGCGCTCCTCAAGACCAATCCGAAGCCGAGCGACGCCGAGCTGGCGGAGGCCATCACCAACATCTGCCGCTGCGGCACCTATCCGCGTATCCGCAGTGCCGTCCAATCGCTGGCGGAGGCCAAGTCATGAACGCCCATCTGCCGTCGCGCCGCATGATTCTGCTAGGTGGCCTCGGCACCGCCGGCGCCCTCGTCGTCGGCTATGCCGCGTGGCCGAGCCACCGCCTCGAACAGGACGACGCGCTGGCCGCGAGGCCCGGCGAGCGCTTCGTCAGCAACTGGATCAAGATCGCGTCGGACGGCACGATCACCGTCGTCATCCCCCATTGCGACATGGGCACCGGCATCTACACCGCGCTGTCGCAGATGGCGGCCGAGGAGCTCGACGCCGACTGGAGCAAGCTGCGCGCCGAAGCCGCGCCGCCCGATCCGCTGTTCGCCAACGGCGCGCTGGCCGAAGGCTTCATCCTCTCGGGCCAGAACATGACGGCCGACGATCTTCCCGCCTTCCTGCGCGGCACCGTCGCCAACACCTTCCGCACCGTGGCCGGGGTCATGGCGCTCCAGGTCACCGGCGGCTCCTCCGCCATCCGCTTCACCGGCGTCTACGGCATGCGCCTCGCCGGCGCCGCGGCGCGCGAGATGCTGGTCAAGGCCGCCGCCGCGCGCTGGAATGTCGACACGGCGTCCTGCACCACCAAAGCCAACCGCGTGCTGCACGCCGCCAGCGGCCGCAGCCTCGGCTATGGCGAACTCGTCGCAGATGCCGCGACCTATACGCCGTCGTCGAACCCGCCCTACAAGCCGCGCAGCCAATATACGCTGGTGGGCAAGCCGATTGCCCGCTTCGACATCCCCAAGAAGGTCGACGGCACGACCAATTACGGCCTCGACGTCAAGCAGCCCGGCATGCTCTACGCCGCCATCAAGATCTCGCCGGTGTTCGGCGGCAAGCTCAAAGCGGTCGACAGCGGCGCCGTCGCCGGCCGCCGCGGCGTCGTGAAGATCGTCAGGCTCGACGATGCCGTCGTCGTCGTCGCCGACCGTTTCTGGCGCGCCCGCGACGCCGTCGCCGCGCTCGAGCCGGTGTGGGACAACCAGGGCAATGGCGCGGTGACCTCCGCTGAGATCGCCGCCCGCCACACGGCCGCGCTCGCCGGCAACGACCTCAAGAAGGACATCACCACGGGCGACGGCGCCGACGCGCTGCCGCGCGGCCGTCTCGTCGAGGCGACCTACAGCGTGCCCTATCTCAGCCACGCGCCTATGGAGCCGATGAACGCGACCGCGATCTGGAAGGACGGCAGGCTGGAAGTGTGGTCCGGCACGCAGGACGGCCTGGGGGCGCGCGCCTTCTGCGCCAAGACCGCCGGCGTCGGCATCGACAAGGTGACCTATCACCTCCTGCCGATGGGCGGCGGCTTCGGCCGCCGGCTGCCCGGCTTCTTCAACTTCCTCGAACAGGCGGTGAAGACCGCGATGGCGCTGCCCGGCAAGCCGGTCAAGCTGATCTACACCCGCGACCAGGACATGCAGCACGACTACTACCGTCCCAACGTCACCAGCCATTTCCGCGCCGCCCTGGATGCCAAGGGCGCGCCGCTCGCCTGGCTCAACGACTACACCACCGACACCGGCGCCAATACCGAGGCCCATATCGTCTACGGCATCGCCAACCAGGCGCTGCGCACCGCCAAGGTCGAGACCCACGTGCCGGTCGGGCCGTGGCGCAGCGTCGAAGCCTCGTGGCACGGCTTCTTCATCGAGACCTTCGTCGACGAGATGGCGCATGCCGCGGGGCAGGATCCGCTCGCCTATCGCCGCGCCCTGCTGGCGCACGCGCCGCGCCACCTGGCCGCGCTCGACCTCGCCGCCGAGAAGGCCGGCTGGGGCACGCCGCTGCCGGCCGGCCGCGCCCGCGGCATCGCCATGTTCGAGAGCTTCCAGACCATCGTCGCTCATGTCGCCGAGATCACCATCGGGCCGGGCGGCGCGCTCAAGGTCGACCGCGTCGTCACCGCCGTCGATGCCGGCATGGCGGTCAATCCCGACGGCATGAAGGCCCAGATCGAGGGCGGCATCATCTACGGCCTCACCGCCGCGCTGAACGGCGAGATCACCATCGACAAGGGCGCCGTCGTCCAGGCCAATTTCCCCGACTACGAAATGGTCCGGCTGGCCGATTGCCCGCAGATCGAGGTCCATCTCATCACCAGCGATGCGCCGCTGGGCGGGGCGGGGGAGCCCGGCGTCCCGCCGCTGGCGCCGGCCGTCGCCAACGCCATTTTCGCGGCCACCGGCCTTCGCATCCGGGAACTTCCGATCAAGAATCACACTTTGACGGTTGCGGCGCGTTAGCCATAACCGGCTTGTGTCCCTTGTTGGCACAGCCCCAAATGCCTAGACTGGCGCGGCATAGGGCGGTTTTGGGCAAGGGGCTGGGCGCAATGCGTTTTTGGAAGCTCGTCGCGGGCGCGGCGCTGGCACTTGCCTGCAGCGGCGCCGCCTATGCGGATCCGCAGGATGACCGCATCGCCCTGTTCCAGCCCAAGAACATCTTCCATTCCGGCCTGCGCGACGCCCATGTCGTGGCGCTGACCTTCGACGACGGTCCCAACGCCTACACCCCGGCGGTGCTCGATGCCCTGAAGGCGATGAACGTCAAGGCGACCTTCTTCATCGTCGGCAACATGGCGCGGCGCTATCCCGACATCCTGGCGCGCATCGCCGCCGAGGGTCATCTGCTCGCCAATCACAGCGCGACGCACCCCTTGCTGAACCGCCGCTTCGACGCCAATCCCGAACGCCTGCTCGACCAGATCCGCGTCGTGCACGATCTCATCGCGCCCCTGATGAAGCCGACCGACCGGTTCTATTTCCGCGCGCCCTACGGTTCGTGGCGTGGGGCGCATGCCGCGATCCTCAATGCCGATCCGGTGCTGCGCGCCTATGTCGGGCCGATTTACTGGGACAATGGCGGCGAGAATTCGATGACCCGCGACGGCTATGTCATGAGCGCCGCCGATTGGAGCTGCTGGCACCATCACTGGAGCCCCGAGACCTGCGCCAAGGGCTATCTGCGCGAGATCCGCCGGCACGACGGCGGCGTCGTGCTGATGCATTGCGTGCACCGCCAGTCCGGCACGCTGGTCGAGGATGTGGTGCCGGCGCTGATCGAGGAGGGCTACCGCTTCGCCCGCATCGACCAGGTCCCGGCCTACCGCCAATACGAGACCCCGGCGCCCAACGCCGCCGTCGCCAGTGCCGCACATCCGACGGCAACGCGCTACGCCGAATTCGTCCCGCCCGCGAAGGTGAAGTAGGACCGCTTTTCCCCGGCGAGAATTGCGCGTTAGCGCAATTCGACGGAAGGGGACCCAGGCGGCAATTGCAGTGTCGGTCTCGAAATTAGAGCGGATTTGGTTTGAATTGAATCATCCCAAAAGTCGTCATCGCCCGCTTCATGCGGGCGATCCATTTTGTTTTCAGGTGAAGAAAAATGGGTTGCCCGGACGGGCCTAGCAACAGCGTGGGCCGGGCAATGACGGAGTGAGTTGAGTATTTTCAAAACAAATCAACTCTAGTCGGATAACAAAAGCGCTGGCCTTAGAGGGAAAACTGAGCTGTCCCGAGAGGCCCCCCTGTTTAAGGGGGTGCAATTACTATGAAATCGGCACAATAACTCCCCTACACAACCGGGGATTGAGTCATGTCCAAGTGGTATCACTACATATTCGAGAATAACACGTCTACGCGGACCGAATTTAGCGGGTCGGCGAATATTGCTGATATTTTGAACTATCATAAGGTCTTGGGCCCGGAGGGCATGCGCGGGCAGATTTATAATTATGGCGCTAACAATTATGCGATTTATCTATCTGCAGTGGATGGCGCAGGCGAGGATCCGTTTCCGAATCCCTGGCATGTTGAAACAAGTATGCCCCCCAACGGGGTTCCCGCTGGAGACTCCGTGTTCATCGGAGTAATTCGGGGCACAAGCCCCACACCAATTTGGTGCGTTAGAGACGACGTTCATTAGTTCTTCTTGAACTTCGGCATTTGCCAAATCAGAGCCACGCTGCCGCATCCGTCCCCAGCGGCACCACGCCGCGCCTCCAGCGCGCCGGCGTCGCGCTCATCCGAACCGGCGGGCGCAGATGCGTCATCGCCCCGAAACCCGTCTCGCTGCGGATCGAGAACCGCGCGATCTCGTCAGTGCTGAGCGCCTGCACCTCGCTCAGCCGCGCCTCGCGCGCCAGCCCCAGCCCGCGGATCCACATCGCCGTTTGCGCCAGCGACACCCGCACGAGATACGAGCCGCCATAGAGCGCCCGGCGCTGCAGCGCGATCAGCGTGCCGAACGCGGCGAGGAAGCCCGTCGTGTAGTCGGTCACCGCGCCCGGCAGCAGTCTGGGCCCTTCGGCGCCGCCCTGCACCACCGCCAGGCCGCTGACGGTCTGGCCGAGCTGCTCCCAGCCCGGCCGGCCGCGCCACGGCCCTTCATGGCCGTAGCAATTGATCTCGGTACAGACGATTCCGGGCCGGAGCGCCGCGAGCTGGAGCGGCCCGAAGCCGTGCCGCTCCAGCGCGCCCTGGCGATAGCCTTGCGCAAAGACGTCGCCGGCGCGCACCAGATCGCTGAGCGTGGCGCGGCCGGCCTCGGTCGCCAGATCGACGAAGGCCGCGCGCTTGCCGTGGCCGGTGTCGCTCACGAAATAGGGCACCGAGGGCAGGTTGGGCGAGGAGATCGTCAGCACCTCGGCGCCGAACTGCGCCAGCGTCCGGCCGCAAGTCGGTCCTGCCAGCACGCGCGTCAGGTCGAGCACGCGGATCCCCGACAGCGGCGCCGCGCCGGCGGGCGCGAACGGCTCGGGCGTGCCGTCGCCGAGCTTGACGACTTCGACCACCGGGCGCGTCGCCAGGATGCGGCCCTGCTCGGACGTGTCCCATTCCTCAGGCGTGCGCGCCAGGGCGGCGCAGGCGCCCGTCGCCGCGACCGCGGTCTCGAACGCGAGCCCGTCCCATTTCAGCATCGTCGCCGCCACCGCCTCCGGCGTGTCGGGGCAGTCCAGCACCTTGAGCAGGCGCGCGGTGCTCGCGGGAAAGCTCGGATGCAGGAAGACGAAGCGCCCGTCGCGCGTCTTGTGAAAGCCGTTCGCCGCGGTGCGCGATGCCGCGAGCTGGCCGCGCGGATCGGGCGCCCGCGCCTTGTCCGCGAATTTCTGGTGCAGGAAGCCGGTGAGCCCCGCCGCCGCCTCACGCGTGTTGACCGTCACCGTCTGCCGCTCGCCGCTGCGCAACGTCCAGATGTCCGCTGCCACCGTCGCGCCTGCCGCAATGGCGGCGGCGGCGGCCTCGTCGGCATAAAACCGCGTCTTGAGGGCAGGGGGCTCGCTTTCGATGCGCACGAAATCCGGCGGCGCGCGTGCCGCCAGCGCGACGAGTTGCGCCAGGGCGCTCTCTGCGACGCCCACGCCTACTCCCCGCCGCCATTCGCCGGCGGCGGCGCAGACGGCTTGGCGCGTCCGTCCGCCGCGGCCTGGAGCACGCGCAGCACGTTGCCGCTCCATATCTTCTGCAGGTCGGCCTCGCGATAGCCCTCCTTGAGCAGCCGCGCGGTGATCTTCCAGTTGCTGGCGCAGTCCTCCATGCCGGTGACGCCGCCGCCGCCGTCCCAGTCCGCGCCGACGCCGACATGGTCGGGCCCGACGCGCTTCAGGGCATGCAGCATGTGCGCCATGTAGTCCTCGAAGGTCGCGCGCGGCGCCGGATAGCGCGCTTCGATCGCCTTCAGCTGGCGCGCTGCCTCCGCCACCGCCTTGTTCGCATCGGCCGGCGCCATGTCGCGCAGGCCCCGAAGGCCGGCATAGACCGCGCCCTGCGCTTTGTCGCGCTCCGGATCGTCCGGCGTCGTCACCAGATAGGCGCTGAGCGAATTGACCTGGATCACGCCGCCCGCATCGGCGAGCTCTATCATCCGCGCATCGTCGATGTTGCGCGGATGGTTGTGCACCGCGCGGCAGCCCGAATGCGACAGGATGATCGGCGTTTTGGAAGTCGCCACCATCTGGTCGAAGACGTCGTCGGAGGCATGCGAGGCGTCGGGAATGACGCCGAGTTCGTTGCACAGGGCCACGAAATCGTGACCCATCGGCGACAGGCCCTTCCAGGTGCGGCTCGCGTCGGTCGCGGAGTCGCCGAGCTGGTTGTCCTTGAAATGCACCGGCCCCGCCATGCGCACGCCGAGCGCGTAAAAGCTGCGCAGCAGGCTCACGTCGCCGGCCAGCGGATAGGAATTCTCGATCGACTGGTAGACGATGCGCTTGCCGCTCCTGGCGATGCGCGCTGCGTCCGCGGGCAGCACGGCCAGCTCGAAATGCGCGCTATTCTTCGCCACCATCTCGCGGATCGCCGCCGCCCGCAGCAGCGCCGCGTCGCGCGCGCCCTGCATGCCGTCCGGCGTCAGCGGTCCCTGCGCGGTGTAGATCGCGAAGAAGCCGCCGTCGAGCCCGCCCTCGACCATGCGCGGATAGTCGACCTGGCTGAGATCGCCGGCGGCGCTATGGCGCTGCATCATGTCGAAGCCCGGCCGCGAGAACACCGCCGGCGTGTCGAGATGGGTGTCGAGGCAGATCAGCCGGTCGTGCAGCGCCCGCGCCGCCGCGTCGGCGCCCGTCACAGGTTTTGCCGCGGGTTTCGCCGCGGCCGGCAGCGCCGCCAACGCCGCGCCCGTCGCCAGCATGGTGCGGCGCGTCAGCCTCATTTGAACCAATTGTTGGAGTTGACGTTCTGCCCCGCCATGGCGAGGACGAATTTGGGATTGCAGCCGTGATGGCCGCAGCGCGGGAAGACGTGGCCGTAGAGCACGGTCACGTCATGGTCCGGCGTGTGCTGCGGCTCGTGCACCGCCGTATAGACGCCGGACTGCTTGCATTCCTCGCGCGCATGAAATTCGTCTGCCACGCCGCCCCCCGCTTCGCCGCCACCAGTCTGCCGCAAGTTGCAGCGCCCTGCCAGTGCGCCAGGCCGCGGCTCAGCGCGGTGCGAAGCTGACGCGCCCGACCTCGCGAATCGCCCGCCGGTCCAGCGCGCCCTCGACCAGTTCGTAGCCGAGCAGCGCGAAGGCCCTGTCGCCGATAAAGATCGGCCGCGCATTGCCGTACCAGTCGGTGCAGGAGGCGACGCAGCGGTCGTCGGCGAGGCCGCCCGTGCCGGCCTCGATCTCGCCGAGCGGCGCGAAGCGTCCGCCGCTGCGCCGCAGATAGACCATCGCCGCCGAGGTCTCGATCAGCTGGCGCCACGCCGGCGCCGCCGGGCGCGACACCGGCAGGCCGAGCACGCCGGAGCTGTCGCGCGAACCCTCGTCCGGACGGAAGAAGAAGCCATGGCTGCGGGTCTCGGCCTGCGCCGCGCCCGTCATGACATAGCGGTCGCCGAGCGCCGGCGCGCCGCGCAGCGTCACGGCCGAGAAATAGACGTTGCTCGCGTCGCTGCCGACCACCACCGCGTCTTGGCCCATGACCTCGATCCGGTCGACGCCATGCGGCAGCGCCAGCGCGCGCGCCGCGCCGCCGCCGCGCACCGGCGCGACGATCAGCGTCGCGCTGGCGTTCTGCGGTGTCCCCCAGCCATTGCCGACGCCGTACAGCACGTCGTCGCCGACGAAGCGGTTGTGGAAATCGCCGTCGCCCTTGGGTGTCGGCAGCACGCGGTAGCGCGCCGGTGCGGCGGCGCCGAGGCCGTCGCCGAACGACGCCAGCTTCAGGCGCAGCAGCGCCACGCCGCCGCTCGCAAGTCCGGGTCCCCACATCGCGTCGCCGCCGGATTCGCCGCGCAGCAGCACGTCGAGCATGCCGTCATCCGCATCCTCGCGGAACGAGAACTGGTCGACCGGCTCGCCCGCGACGCCGATCGCCGACGGCGCGCCGCCGCCCAGCGGCAGGCGGTAGAGCAGCGAGGCCGCGCGCCGGCCGGGTCCGCGCTCGCCCCAATAGGGTGTCAGCCAGACATACACCGCATGCTCGGAAACATAGAACGTGCGCCCGTCGGGGCCGAGCACGCTCGTCGCCGTGCAGCGCAGCGGTGCGCTCGTCAGGTCGCACGACGTCACCGTGTGGACGGCGGCGATCTGGTCCTGCGGCAATTGCGGCGCCATATAGACCTGGCGCGCCGTGCCGATGCGCTCGAACGTGCCGCCGCCCGCCGCATCGGGCGTCCAGCGCCTGAGCGCCGGCAGCGCCACCAGCGGATCGCCGTCGCCATAAGGCAGGTAGCGCGGCGAATAAAGGATCAGCTGGCTGCCGATCAGCCGCGAGGCGTAGTTGGTCGCTGAATAGTAATCGTTGGAGCGCAGCTGGTAGGCGTCCTCGAATTTGAGGTGCCCGGCGCCGTCGATCCGGAAGCGGTCGATCTGCGTGCCGCCGCGCGAATAGCTGTAGCCGATCACCACGATGCGGTCGCCAGCGATCAGCATCTCGTCGTACCAGTCGCCGCTGGCATCGACGCCCGGCGGATAGGCGTCGACCGAACTGACCGGCCGCATGCGGTCGCCGGCGAGCGACACCGTGAACAGCCGCCCGCGGCGCAGGATCACCAGCGCATTGCCGTGCTGCTTGACGATGTCGCCCTCGTCGACATTGGCTTCCTGGTTGTTGGTGATGCCGGCCGCGCGTTGCGCCGTCACGCTGACGGCGCCGGCGACCGCGTTGTCCGCGGCCATCGCGGGCGGCGGCGGCGCGGGCGGCGGCGGATAGGCGCGCTGCGGCAGGTGCTTCAGGAAGGCGCGCAATTCGGCCTCGGAATGAAACGCCGTCAGGCTCGAAGCCGCCGCGGCGCTCGCCGCTGCCGCGCAACAAAGGCCAAGCGCCAGCAGCATCCGGCGCGCATATGTCATCGTTCGCATCTGTCCCACTCCGTCTCGCGGCGGCGCGAGGGCGCTCGCCGACGCTGCAGCATGGCCGTCCAGTTTTGTCCGAAATGCGGCTGGCCCGCCCACATTCGCGTGAGCTTCGTTGCAGCGGGGGCGCGGCCCATGTTGCGCGCCGCCGCCGCCTTCAGTATTGCAGGCGCGGCACGGATGGGTGGCGGAGCGGTTGATCGCACCGGTCTTGAAAACCGGCAGGCCCTCAAGGGTCTCGTGGGTTCAAATCCCACCCCATCCGCCAGCTTCGCCGCCGCCTCCGGCGACAGCCCACCACAAGCAACGCGCGCATTGCCCACGCGAAAGTCTTCGCGCTACAGTCGCGCCATTGCTTGTCATTGGGGGATCGTTCATGAGGATTTTGAAAGCCGGCCTGCTGGCCGCTGCTGCCGCTTTGTTCGCCACCGCCGCGTTCGCCGCGCATGGCGGCGGCATCGTGCTCTACCAGGAGGACAATTTCGGCGGCGACTCGCGCGTGCTGCACGAGGACGCGCCCGATCTCGACTGGCTGCATTTCGACGACCGGGTTTCCAGCGTCGAGGTCCATCGCGGGGTCTGGGAATTGTGCACGGATTCGCATTTCCGCGGCCGCTGCATCACCGTCGATCACGACATCGCCAAGCTGTCGCGTCTGGGCATGGACGACCGCATCTCGTCGGTGCGGCGCATCCAATAGCGCGCAATGGCGGGCAGGGCGCGCCGCGGCGCGCCCGCTTTTTATTCATGGTGCTCGGGCGCCGGCGCTTCCTGCGACGTCGCCGGCGGGCCCTCGCCCGTCGTCGCGACCGGCTTGAACTCCAGCGGCTTCAGCATGAGGATCGTGCCCATCATCAGCGCGATCAGGATGAGCGCGCCGACCGCGTACCACAGCGGCGAGAAGCCGCCTTGCGATTGTCCGCCGTTTGCCATCCGTCATTCCTCCGCCCGAGAGCCCGATCGTAACGCGATTCGCCAGAGCGAGTTTGGTTTGAATGGAATCACACACAAACTCCGTCATGGGCGGACTTGATCCGCCCATCCATCGCGCCCGCGTCTGCGGGCGCACATGAGTCAATTCGGCGCGCCGACGCGCGCCGGATGGATGGCCGGCTCGAGGCCGGCCATGACGAAATTGGCGGCGGTGAGCAATCTCATTCCAATCCCGCGCTACCCGATCGCCTCGTCGAACATCAGCGCCCGCACATAGCGCGCCGGTGCCGAGCCATAGGCCAGCGCCCTGTCGTGATAGGTCTTGAGGTTGAACCCCGCGCCCGCCCGCCGCATCGCCTCGGCGCGCATCGCGTTGTGCTCGGAGACGCCGACGAAATAGGTCGAGAGCTGCGTGGAGCTCAGCGAGGCGCGCGTCCACTTGCCGCTGGCCTCGCGCTCCTGCTGGAACGCGGTCGCGGTCATCAGTTTCATGGCGTCGTCCTTGCTGATGCCGTCGACATGCAGCGCCTGGTCGAGGATCGCATTGGTGACGGTGCGCAGCAGCACTTTGAGCTGCACCAGCTTGTAAAGCGGCTGGTCGCCCAGAAAGCCCTGTTCCACCATCATGCCCTCGGCATAGACCGCCCAGCCCTCGACGAACGAGCCCGACGACAGCACGGCGCGCAGCGTCGAGGGGCAGGCATTGGCATGCCACAGCTGCACATAGTGACCCGGCATCGCCTCATGCACCGCGACGTCCTGGATGCCGAGCGTGTTGTATTCGCGCAGGAACGAATCGGTCTGCGCCTGCGTCCAGTCGTCGGGAATCGGCGAGACGTCGAAGAAGGTGTCGAGCCCCTTGTCGAGTGGCCCCGGCGAGTCGCAATAGGCGACCGCCACGCCTTGCGCGAATTTCGGCATCGTCACGACCTGCACCGGCGCCGTCGGCAGGGTGATGAGGTCCTTGACGCGCACGAATTGGGTCGCCGCGGCGAGCGCCTTCTTGGCCGTCGCCACCACCTGGTCGCGCGGCGGGCGCATGGCATAGGCGAGCGCCAGCGCCGCCTCGATGACCTCCTGCTCATGCGCCGGCGTGACGACGTCGGGCGCGGCCGCCGGCGTGTTGTTGCGCCGCAAGGCCTCCAGCGACACCGCGTACATCTTGCCGCGCGTCTCCTTCACGGCCGCCTCGGCGCGCTCGCGGATCTCCTTGCGGCTCAGCGTCGAATTGAGCGTGAACACCAGCTTTTCGTCGAACAGCTTGGCGCCGAGGCGGAAATCGCCCTTGGCGGCCGGCACCAGCGTCTTGTCGAGCCACAGCTGGTGCTCGGCCACCGCTTTTTTCAGCGCGTCCGCCGCCGCCGTCAGCCGGGTGCGTTCTTCCGCGCCGAGCGCGTCGGCATGGACCAGGATCATGCTCTCGACGATGTCGGTGACGCCGCCATTCTGCTTGGCGACGGTCGTCGCATGGATTTGCGGCACGCGCGCCGGCACCAGATTGGCGCGCATTTGCTCGAACAGGTGCGGCAGCTTCTCCATGCGCAGCGTCGCAGAATGCAGCCGCGCGGGCAGGGGGGCGAATTCGCGCGCCACCAGCGTGTAGAGCGCGTTGCCGGCGAGCGAGGAATAGGCCTGCGGATCCCACGCCCAGCTCTGGCACACCTGTTCGTCCCAGATCGCATAGCCGAGCTGGCTGGCCAGGATCGCCGCGTCGACCTGGTTGTCGCGCGACAGCTTCGAGCGGTCCAGCGCCGTGAGCTCTGCGAGGAAACCCACAGCCGCCTTCAGCCGCGCCGCGCGCCCGGCCGCGCTCATGTCGTCGATCTCGCCGTCGAAGCGGTGGTCGCCGGTCTGCGTCGCGCCGACCGGCTGGAGGCGGAGCGTCGCCTCCAGCCAGCGCGCCGCGATGTTCGCGAACTGCGCGTCGGCGGGCGAAGGCGCCGCCGCTTTTGCCAGGTGCGGCGCCGACAGGGCCGTGGCGCCGAGGAGCAGGGTCATGGAACGGCGGGTCAGGGAAAGGTTCACGAAAGCCCCATGCGTTGAAAGCCCGCAACCCTGTTCCGTCCGGCGCAGCGGATCAAGCTTCGAATTTCGGCGAAAACCCGAGACGCGCCGCTACCCCGTCTGCCGCCGCAGGAACCCCTCCACCACGCCCGCGAAATAGGGCGGGCACTCCTGCATCGGGTAATGCCCGCAATTGGGCACCACGCTGAGTTCGGCGTTCGGATGCCAGGCGAGGAACGTCTTCGCCATCGCCGCGGCATCGATCCCCGGGTCGCGGTCGCCGACCACGACGAGGAACGGCGTTGCCAGGCCGACGATGTCGGCGACGAAATTGCTCCGGGAGAACATCGCCAGATAGCCGTCGCGGCAGGCCGGGTTCACCGTCTCGCGGTTCTGCTGCAATTTCGCTTCGGCCCAACGCGGCGGCAGCGCGCCGCTGACGAAGCCGATCAGGCGGCGGAACGCGTCGTCGTCGGTCGTCGTGCTGGCGAAGAAGCGCAGCGCCTCTGCGGGCATCGGCGAGCCCGCCGCCGACAGCGGGCATACCGCGACCGCCGATTTGATCCGCGCCGGCGCGTCGGCCGCGAGGCGCTGCGTCGCCATGCCCGTCATCGAATGGCCGATGACATGAAACCGCCTCCAGCCGAGCGCGTCGGCCAGCGCCAGGCCGTCGCGCGATATCTCGTCCACCGTGTAGGCGCCGGCGATGGCGCGCGACCGGCCGTAACCGCGCAGGTCGGCGAAGACATAGGTGAAGGTCTCGCCGTCGAGATAAGGCCGCACGGCGTCGTAATTCGTGGAATCGCCGTTCCAGTCGTGCAGCACCATCACGTGCTCGGAACCGAAACCGTGCCGCGAATATCCCAGGCGTGAAGCGTCGCTGTGCATCGAAAGTCTCCTCTGGTGGACGGGAGACAAAAAGAAACGCCCTCCGCGGCGGCGCCGGGAGGGCGTTTCTTTCAGGTCGATGCGGGCAGCAACAGCCCGAAGAACGGCGCAGGCTTACGAACTGAAAGGCGAAGCGTCAAGGGAGACCATGACGACAGGCCGCAATCAGGCCGCAATAATGCCGGGCCGCCGTTGAGCGCAGCGCCAGCCTCGCTTATTGTCCCGCCTCCCTCGAGGCTTGATTCGAACGCATGTTCCGGACCGCGCAACGGCTGTTCGTCGTGGCCGCGCTTGGCCTCCTGGCGGCGGCCTGCGCCGGCGCGGATGACGAGGGCGCCGTCACCGTGCCGCCCAATGCCGGCGTCTACAAGATCGGCCAGCCCTACCAGATCGGCGATACCTGGTATTACCCCAAGGAGCAGCCGGACTATGACGAGACCGGCATCGCCTCGTGGTACGGCCCCAATTTCTACGGCCATCGCACCGCCAATGGCGAGATGTACACCGCCCAGGATCTGACCGCGGCGCACCGCACGCTGCCGCTGCCGGTCAATGTCCGCGTCACCAATCTCGACAACGGCAAGTCGCTGGTGGTGCGCGTCAACGATCGCGGGCCCTTCGCCAAGGGCCGCATCATCGACCTGTCGGAGCGCGCCGCCGAGCTGCTCGGCTACAAGGAAAAGGGCACGGCGCGGGTGCGCGTCACCTATGTCGGCCGCGCCGACCTCGATGGCGGCCGTCCGCCGCCGGACGAGACGCCGCCCGAGATCGCCTCCGCCGTGGCAGCGGCGCCGACCGGGCCGGTCGCGGCGAGCGCGCTCGGCGCCGTGCCGGGCGCCGCCGTCGCGCCTGCCATAGCGGTCGCCAGCCTGCCGGCGCCGGCCGCCGCGGTTCCCAGCCCCGACGCCGCCGTCGCCACCCAGCCAACCGGCATCGTCACCAGGGTTGCCGTGCCGCCGGCGACGCATCTCTACGTCCAGGCCGGCGCCTTCAATTCCTACCCGAACGCCGCGCGGCTGCAGGCCCGCCTCGGCGCCGGGCTGCAGATCTCGTCCACGACGCAGAACGGGCGGACGCTGTACCGCGTGCGCCTGGGACCATTCGACGAGCTCGGCGATGCCGATTCAGCGTTGGCCCGGGTCTCCGCCGCTGGTAGTAACGACGCGCATATCGTCGTCGACCGCTGAACCGCAAATTGGAGCCCAGTTCATGACTCATCGCCTGTGGGGGGCCGTACTTCTCGTTTGCGCCGCCGCTTTCGCGGCCATGCCCGCCGCGGCCGAGATCGCCACCACCGCCAATCACGCGATCCTGATGGACGCCGACACCGGCGCGGTGCTGTGGGCCAAGGACGCCTATGCGCCGATGCCGCCGGCCTCGATGAGCAAGCTGATGACCGTGGAGCTGCTGTTCCAGCGCCTCAAGGACGGCCGCGTCAAGCTCAGCGACACGCTGCCTGTCTCCGAGCGCGCCTGGCGCGAGCGTTCGGGCTCGGAGATGTTCGTGCGCGTCGGCGACCGTGTGCCGGTCGAGGCGCTGATCCGCGGCATCGTCATCCAGTCGGGCAACGACGCCTGCGTCGTGGTCGCCGAGGCGCTCGGCGGCACGGTCGAGGGCTTCGTCGCCATGATGAACGCGCGCGCCGCGCAGCTCGGCCTCAAGCAGTCGCACTTCGTCAACCCCAACGGGCTCGACCAGCCGCCGGGGCAGCTGATGTCGGCCTTCGACCTCGCCACCCTGGCGCGCCACCTCATCAAGACCTATCCCGCCTATTACCGCTATTTCGGCGAGAAGGATTTCGTCTGGAGCAACATCCACCAGCCCAACCGCAATCCGGTGCTGTTCAACACGCCGGGCGCGGACGGCCTCAAGACCGGCCATCTCGACAGCTCGGGCTACGGCCTCGTCGCCTCGGCGCTGCGCGGTGGCCAGCGCCTCATCCTCGTAGCCAACGGCATGACGTCGGAGAAGGACCGCGCCGACGAGGGCGCAAGGCTGCTGGAGATCGGCTTTCGCGAATTTCGCCGCTACGCCCTGTTCAAGCCGGGCGATGCGATCGCCCAGGCCGAGGTCTTCGGCGGCGCCGCGCCCAGCGTGGCGCTGACCGTGCAGGCGCCGGTGACGCTGACGCTTGAGGTCGACTCGCGCCCCGGCCTGCGCGTCGACGTGCACTATATCGGCCCGTTGCGCGCGCCGCTGGCACAGGGCGCGGTCGTCGGCACGCTGCACGTCACCGCGCCCGATTTTCCCGGCGCCACCGTGCCGCTGGTCGTCGCCCAGCCGGTTTCCGGCGCCGGCATCGTCTCGCGCATGATGCTGGGCCTGCGCGCGCTGTTCGGCGCGCGATGAAAAAACCCGGTCACTTCATCAGCCTCGAGGGCGGCGACGGCGCGGGCAAATCCACCCAGATCGCGCTGCTGGTGGCGGCGCTGAAGAAACGCGGCCACGCCGCGCTGGCGACGCGCGAGCCCGGCGGCTCGCCCGGCGCGGAGGAGATCCGCAAGCTGGTGCTGACCGGCGAGCCCGGCCGCTGGGACGTCATGACCGAGACGCTGCTGATGTTCGCGGCCCGCGCCGACAATGTCGCCAAGGCGATCAAGCCGGCGCTGGCGGCGAAGCAATGGGTGATCTGCGACCGCTTCACCGACTCCACCTACGCCTATCAGGGCGCCGGCGGCGGCCTGGCGCGCGAGACCATACGGCGTCTCGAAACGCTGGTGCTGAACGATTTCCGCCCCGAGCTGACGCTGATCCTCGATCTGCCGACCGAGATCGGCATCGCCCGCACCCATGGCCGCGCCCATGACGAGACCCGTTTCGAGAAGTTCAATCTCGAATTCCACGAGCGCCTGCGCGCCGCCTATCTCGCCATCGCCCGCCGCGACCCCGCGCGCTGCGTCGTGATCGACGCGTCGGCGGACGAAAGCACGATGGCGAAGGCGATCTGGACCGTGGTCGCCAAACGGTTCAGGCTGAAATAATGGCCCCCCGCGCCCGCGCCGCCCGCAGCGAAGACGTCGCCGAGACCGACCGCCTCGAAGGCTTTGCCCATCCGCGCGAGACGCTGCGCCTGGTGGGGCAGGACCTGGCGCTCGCCCGCGCCGCGCGCGCCATCCGCAGCGGCCGGCCGCCGCCGGCCTGGCTGATCACCGGCCCGCCCGGCATCGGCAAGGCGACGCTCGCCTACCGCATCGCGCGCTACCTGCTCGCATACGGCGCGACGGCGGAGGGCGGCGCGGATCTGGGCGTCCCCGAGCGCGACGCCCATGCGCTGCAACTCGCCGCCGGCGCGCATCCCGGCCTGCTCGTCCTGAGGCGCGGCCTCAACGATGCCGGCAAGCTGATGGGCGAGGTTTCGGTCAATGTGGTGCGCAAGCTGTCGGGCTTTTTCGGCCTGACGTCGGGCGCCGGCGGCTGGCGCATCGTCGTCGTCGACACCGCCGACGACCTGGGCGACGCCGCCGCCAACGCGCTGCTCAAGATGCTGGAGGAACCGCCGTCGCGCGCCCTGCTGCTGCTGCTGAGCAACGTGCCGGGGCGCCTGTTGCCGACCATCCGCTCGCGCTGCCAGCGTCTCGACCTGCGGCCGCTGGACGAGGCGACGCTCGAAACCGAATTGGCGCGCCTGCTGCCCGATGCGGGCGCCGCCGAGCGCGCCGCGCTGGCGCGTCTCGCCGGCGGCTCGCTCGGCATGGCGCTGCGCCTCGCCGGCGGCGACAGCGTGGCGCTGGCCCGCGAGGCCGACCGCCTGCTCGACCACGCCGCAGTGCCCGACATCGCCGCGATCCTCGCGCTCGGCGACCGGCTCTATCGCATCACCGACGGCCTGCAGTCGTTCGGCGGCTTCCTGCGCGAGGCCCTGATGCAGCGCATCCGCGCCCGCGCCCTCGGCGGCGGGGCGCATCTGGACCGCTGGGTCGAATGCCTGAACCGGCTCGGCGCCGTCTTCGCCCGCAGCGACGCCCTCAACCTCGAGCCGCGCCAGACGTTGCTCACCGGCGCCGGCGTGCTGGCGCAGGCGGCCAGGCGGGCAGGGGCGCTCTGACATGCTCGTCGACAGCCACTGCCATCTCGATTTCCCCGAATTCGCGCCCGAGCTCGACGCCGTCATGGCGCGCGCCCAGGCCGCCGGCGTCGCTGTCTGCGTCAGCATCGGCACCACGCTGGCGAAATTCCCCGGCGTGCGTGCCGTCGCCGAGCGTTTCGCCAACGTCTGGTGCTCGGTCGGCGTGCATCCGCACGAGGCGGCGAAGGAATTGCTGGACGGCCCCGCGCGCCTGGTCGACGCGGCGCGCCATCCCAAGGTCGTCGGCATCGGCGAGACCGGCCTGGACTACTACTATGAGCACAGCCCGCGCCCGCAGCAGATCGCCAATTTCCGCGCCCACATCGAAGCGGCGCGCCGCACCGCGCTGCCGGTCATCGTCCACACCCGCGATGCCGACGACGACACTATCGCTGTGCTCAGCGAAGAGATGGCGGCGGCGCCCTTCACGGGCCTGATCCACTGCTTCACCGGCACGCAGCGTCTGGCCGACGCCGCGCTGGAGCTCGGCCTCAGCATCTCGGTCTCGGGCATCGCAACCTTCAAGAAGTCCGACGAACTGCGCGCCGTGCTCCGCACCGTGCCGCTGGACCGCCTCCTGGTCGAGACCGACGCGCCGTTCCTCGCCCCCATGCCCCATCGCGGCAAGCGCAACGAGCCCGCCTTCGTCGCCCACACCGCCGCGCTGCTGGCGGCGCTCAAGGGCGTAAGCACCGAAGAGCTGGCCACCACGACAACGGAAAACTTCTTCCGCCTGTTCACCAAAGTGCAGCGGCCGGATGTCTAGACAACCAACACCACCACCGTCATGGGCGGGCTTGACCCGCCCATCCAACGTCGCTGTGCCGGCGAGCAAAAGCAGAGGGATCACGCGGAGTCGCGGAGGGCGCGGAGAACGGCAAGATCCTCCGCGCACTCCGCGACTCCGCGTGAATCATTTCGGCCGTTGCCGGCGCACGGCACCGGGCGCGACCGACGGAAATGACTGACGCGATGTTGCAGCTCACCATCCTCGGCTGCGGTTCGTCCGGCGGCGTGCCGCGCATCGGCGGCGCGGACGGCGCCGGCTTCTGGGGCGCCTGCGATCCCGCCAACCCGAAGAACCGCCGCCGCCGCTGCTCGCTGCTGGTCCGCCGCCGCGCCGCCGGCGGCGAGACCGCCGTGCTGGTCGACACCGCGCCCGACATGAAAGACCAGCTGATCGACGCCCGCGTCAGCCGGCTCGACGGCGTCTTTCTGACCCACGACCACGCCGACCAGCTCCACGGCCTCGACGATCTGCGCCAGCTCGTGCTGCTGATGCGCAGGCGCCTCGCCGTCCACACCGATGCGCAGAGCCTCGTCGGCGTCATGCAGCGCTTCGGCTATTGCTTCGTGCAGCCGCAAGGCAGCGACTATCCGCCGATCCTCAGCGCCCATGTCATTCCCGAGCCGTTCGCGCCGTTCGCGCTGGACGGGGCAGGGGGCGCGCTTGCCGTCCGCGCCTTCGGCCAGGGCCATGGCCGCATCCGCAGCCTCGGCTTCCGCTTCGGCCCGGTCGCCTATTCGCCCGATGTCGACGCGCTCGACGAAGCGGCCTTCGCGGCGCTCGCCGGTGTCGAGGTCTGGATCGTCGATGCGCTGCGCCACACCCCGCACCCCAGCCACGCCCATGTCGCGCGTACGCTGGAATGGATCGCCCGCGTTGCGCCGCGCCGCGCCATCCTCACCAACATGCACACCGACCTCGACTACGAAACCCTCGCCCGCGAGCTGCCCCCCGGCGTCGAGCCGGCCTTCGACGGGATGGTGGTCGAAGCGGCGGTGTAGGGGCCGACAACGAAAAAAACCGACATATAGTCCAGATTGTACTTGTAATCCTACACAACCTGGATTATATATCGTCCATGAAGACAATTATCGCAAAAGCGCCCGCCGCCACCCCGACCATCAGTCCCGGCATCGCCGCCCTGGAAGCCCAGCTGGCGCTTTGCCTGGAGGAAGCCCGCAAGGCCATGGCCCGCGCCGAGGCGGTCCGCCCGGAGGACGACGAATACGGCCACCGCGCCGACGGCGCCTATGGCCGGGCGATGCGCTTCATGAAGATGAGCGCCAAGCTCGGCCTGGCGCTCGGCAAGCTCAAGGGCGAGCACACCAGCCACATCCAGATCCGCCGCATCGAGACCGCGGAGCAGCAATTGCACGTCGAATTCCCGGCGCCGCGCCCGCGCCTTCCGGGTCCGGCGTCGCCGCCTCTGGATCCCGACGTCGAGACGCGCCTCAACCAGATCTACGACGACTGGGTCCAGGCGCGCGCCGCGACGCGCGGCGACGTCGAGGAGCATCACGGCGACGCGGACGACGAAGACGACGAGGACAATGCAGACAATGGGAATCGGAACGACGGCGCGGCGCGGGGGGAGGGGGACCCCCCTCCTGTTTCCCAAGGTTCGAAGGCGCGAAAATGATCGTCCCGGCCGCTGATACCAGCGCTTTGCGCGATTGCGCCGCGCCGCTTGCCCTCCGGCTCCCCCAGCGTCTGCGCCGCGGCCGCGGCCGGCCGCGAAGCAGCGGCCCCGCGAAATCCGCGACGCGCCGGCGCGGCGCCCAACCCGGCAACCGCAACCGCCTGCGCCACGGCGCTTTCTCGCGCGAAGCCCGCGCCGAGCGCGCCGCCGACGAAGCCTTGCTGCGCCGCATGGACTATACGATCCGAGAAGTCCTGACCTGGCAGGCCTGCGAAGCCGCCGGACTGCCGCACAGCGAGCCGAGCGGCCCAGCCGACACAGGTCCCGCTCGGCGCCACGCTGACCAACCTCTCGCGCGGACTTGGCCTGAATTGAATCACCCCAAAAGCCGTCATCGCCCGCTTCATGCGGGCGACCCATTTTGTTTTCAGGTGAAGAAAAATGGCTTGCCCCGACGGGCCGGGCAACAGCGTGCGCCGGGCAATGACGGATCGACTCTAGTGCGCTGGCGTAAAGGCAAATGGCGGAGCGATTCAGTCGCGTCCGCGCGAGTTTTGCGGCAAGAAGGCGTGGCACAAAATGAGATGACCAATGGAAATGCTCGGTCGAACGGCTGTTACAATAGACCTGCGCCTCACCAACGATGAATTGTTGCTTCTGAACAACGCTATTAACGAAGCCTGTGAGTTCGGCGAAAGCGAATTTCATACGCGGCTTGGAGTGAAGCGGGAAATGGCACTCGAACTACTGCGTCAAATCAATATATTGGTGCGCTATAGTCGCTCTTCGCGCGCCTCGCCCGACTCGACTTAGCTTTGTGCGGCTTATGGGTGTGTTGAGAGCATCTGCTTTAGAGCGGCCTCGCGGCGGCGCTCGGTTTTAGCATCCGAGAAGTTTTCGTCTTTGTTCATGCGGAGATTCCCAGCATGGCCGGGCCTTGGATCCCACTTTATTTGCCAATCAACAAGTTGCCAAAAGAGGAAATGGAACACGCAAAATTTGTGCGCCGCCTGCTAATGAGCCTCGACGTTCGGTGTGCCGAATTCGAGTCTGCTTTGGCGCTCTTTGATTTTTGTCGCGAGCACGCGCGAGTGGACAAGGACGATATCAGCCCCCTGCGTCAACGGGCTCTCAGATGGATTCATATCGCGGGCCAAGCTGCCGCAACCGTAGTCTTTCTCTTCCATGAGGATATGACGTTTATTGGTAAGAACCTGAACCTCAGCCCTACGCTAAATAAAATGCTCGATCACACTGACAAGAGAGCCGCGACCCGGAAATTCAGCCAATACTTTCCCGGATTTGCGGGCGTTCGGCACAGCGGCCAGCACAACGCCAAACTATACGGTTCGGCGGAAGGGATGGCTGAGCATGCCTCTGGACCGAACCTCATTGTTTCGTCGATCAACGGGCGAACTCTTGGAACTACGTTCAGGAAAACTCAGGCAACGCTCGACATCACCTTCGAGACACACGCAAAGCTGATAGAGGTGCGCAACTTATACTGGGCCGTTTTCAGGCCGCTTGACCCTGACGAAGCGAAGCATCCACCGGGCTACCACAGGTAGGTAAAATGTGCCTTGGATGCACGTTTCCTGTCGCGGAAGAGGTGCGCCGCTCACAATCGAGCCGAAGCCGCACGTTTCGCGCAGTGCGTCATAGATTGCTTGGCAAGTTCTTGCACTTCGACCTCTGGGGCTACCTAGCGTGCACCCATTGGGGCCTGCCCCTTACATCTCGCCGTATAATTGGCGATAGTATACTTGACGTAGGAACCGAAAAGGCTTAGATTGGCTGGGCAATAAGGAAATCCAGCCATGGCCGCCAAAATCCCCGCCCGCTTCACGAACGAACAAGCCGCCCGTAAGCACCTTGAAGCGCTGCTCTGGCCCCAAGGCCCAAATTGCCCTCATTGCGGCGTTGTGAACGAGGCTACGGCCCTCAAGGGCAAGTCCACCCGCCCGGGCGTCTACTGGTGCAACGCCTGCCAGAAGCCCTTCAGCGTGACCGTGGGGACTGTCATGGAGCGCTCCAAGATTCCGCTGCAAACATGGCTGTATGCGAACCACCTGATTTGCTCTTCGAAGAAAGGCATTTCCAGCCACCAGCTCGCCCGTATGTTGGGCCTGAGCTACAAGTCGGCGTGGTTTCTCGCCCATCGTATCCGCGAGGCCATGACGCCCAAGACCGGTTCCGAACCCCCGCTGGGCGGTGACGGCTTCATCGTCGAGGCCGACGAAACCTATGTCGGCAAGAAAGACGGCAAGCGCAAGGCGCCCGGTGCTGGTGGCGCGGGCCACAAGCGCACGGTCCTGTCACTGGTCGAGCGCGGCGGCAAAATCCGTTCGTTCAAGCTGGGCTCGCCTTCCAAGCACGAGATTGTCGCTGCGATCCGCGCCAACGTCGATTCTGCCTCAACTCTCCATACGGACGGCGCGCAGGCCTACAAATTCACGGGCGCCGTCGCCGCGCATGAGAGCGTGGACCACAAGAACGAATACGTTCGCACAACGGAAGCGGGCGATAAGGTCCACACCAACACGCTTGAAGGTTTCTTCTCGGTCTTCAAGCGCGGCATGGTCGGCACATATCAGCACTGCGGCGAACAGCACTTGCAGCGCTATCTGAACGAGTTCGATTTTCGCGCTAACAATCGCATCGCGCTGGGCTGCGACGATGCCGTGCGCGCCGACCGCGCATTGCAAGGCGTCGCCGGCAAGCGGTTGACCTATCGGCGGACTAGTTCAGCATCGCACGCTTAGGCAACAAGCCTTGGCGTTCCTGCGCTGGCGCAAGGATCAGGGCGGCGCTGTGAAGGCGCGCCCGCGAGAGTTCTGGGGCAAGCATGCATGGAAACGAAAACGGCCCCCAGCATGACGCCGGGAGCCGTTCCGCTTAACCTAGGAGTGCGACCTACCTAGGAGATTAAGATGGATGATCGTGAATTGATTCATTATCTGGCCGGACAGGTAAATACCCTCACGACATTCGCGGCAGCAACGATCAAGGCTTTCCCATCGCCCCACGCTTTGCGCGCTGCGTTTCAAGATAGCGAGCAGAAAGCTTTGGCTGCGGCGGAGATAAGAGAGGTGCCAGAAACCTACGTACGCGGGCTGCAAGACACGGCCAAAAGCCTGTTATCTCTTCTTGAAGCCACGGCGCCTTAGGCGCGAGGGCATCGGATTCGATTTCATCAAAAGATCGCGGCTGCATGATTGCAGTCTAACTCTTTCGGAATCCTGCCGCTACCCAAAGGCTACCGCAGCCAAGCACAAACAGCAGCAATGGTGGCCCGAGGGCAAAGCCCATGTAATCAAGATAGGGAAATGCGGAGGCTGTTGGGGCAACCGTCATCCGTGTGCCATCTGCGTTATAAATTGGGTCGTTACAGCCCCATGATGCTTGAGTATTCTGGCATTGGCGCCACGGGTCATTCACCCAAGCGCTCCATGCGAGCCCCGCAAGCGCGCCAATTCCTATTAGCCACATCGCCGACGCTAACACCCACGCCCTAAGCAATCCGCGCCGCCACGCCATCACTTGCACCGCACCATCATAGAGCGATGCATGACTGAGCCACCCGACGCGTACCCGGGTCCAGCGCTGAAAACCGCCCCTGAATCTGTCGCCGTATTCACAATGTCATAGCCATGCGGACAGGCTACCGCTGCTTCCTTCCAGCAGTCGGCCATGCTGTTCGCCAGACCGGGGCATGAAATGATCTGGCCCTGTCGGCCATCTGGGAGAACGGTTTGCTCTGACGAAACACAGCCGGCGAGCAGCAAGCCCGCAGCAATCACGATTACGGCTTTCATGTCCCCTCCGACCTGGTGATCGGGGAGTTGATGAAACCTCAGATAGACAAGGTACGTTCGCCTTTGGGCTTCTAAGCCTTGGACATGATCCTGCGCAGATCGGCTAGGCAACGCAGGTGCGAACGCCTCCCCGACCATAGGGTCGGAGAGTGCATTGACGGCGCACTTAGCCGTCTATCTGAGGGGTCATCACTCCCCGAAGCAGCCTGTGGGCTGCTCTACGGGGAGAATAGCGCGGGATTACGAGGCGCGCGAATCTGTGTGTTTCTTGGCCGATTTGCGCGACTTGGCAGGCCGACTCGGCTTCGTCTTGCCCGTCATCTGCGCGTGGGGTTTCGGCGGGGTCTTCAGCATCCGCAAGAGGACTTCATCTTCGCGGGAAAGGGGCTTTGGCATGACCGAAAAGGCTCTCGCTAAATACTATGAGGCGCTGGGGCAATTCCTCCAGCTATTCGCCGAGACGGAAGCGTTACTACATAACCTGCTCATGTTCCATGCTGGTGTAGATCGTGACGTTGCGCGCGCGCTCTTTTCGGGTGTACGCGCCGACGCCGCAATGAGCCTGATAGACAGGCTTTCCGTTGTGCGTCCGATGCCCGAAGACCGTGCGAAAGACCTGAAAAATGTCTTCGACCAGATAAGACTCATCAACGCACAGCGAAATTTGGTTATTCATTATGGCGCGCTTGATATCTTTGCACCGGGTGGGCCTTCGGTAGCTTCAAACCGGCGCATTGCCCTTGATGCAAAACGCCTGCAAGAGATTCCAATCTCCGCAGCCATCCTGAATCACATGAGCCTCGACCTTCTAAAGGCCAAGCAGCATTTGGCCTACAGACATATCAAGCCCTTGGTGACGACAGGCCAGGCCGATCCCGAGGCGGTCAAAATCATTTTGGACGCTGTTGCGCCGTTTCTAGCGGGCGCATGGCGATATACACAGCCTCCGCAAGCTGGTTCGGGTTCGGCGGGTAGGGCTGCCCGTAAAGGGCGTCAGAAATCAGCGCAGCACCAGCGGCGCGCATCTCCTGCGTAATCTCTATGTCGGCCTGTCGATGACTTTGTGTCACTTTCTCATTCCTACGTCAAGTATACTATCGCCGTATAATTTCCCATAATATTACTTATACGAAAATCTACCATACCCCCACAGGTGCGTCCGGCCGCCGTTTGGCGCAGGATCGTCCCGAACCTCCCAAAGGAATCCCCATGAAAGCCCTGATGATCGCCGCCCTGTTGTGCTGTGTGGCGACGGCGGCACAGGCCGAGACCGCTCTGGCGCTGCGCGAGCGCTGCACCGGCATGACCGGCATCGCCAATGCCGGCATGTGCAAGAGCTCGGTCGGCGGCATCGTCGACGACTTCAAGGCCGATCCGGCCTATTGCGTGCCCAAGGACGCCGAGCGCGCCCAGACGCTGGCCATCGTGCAGAAATACCTGACCGACCATCCCGAGGACATGCACCTGACCTCGACCGAGGTCATCGGCAAGGCCATGGCGGCGGCCTATCCCTGCCCCGCCAAGCCCTGAGGCGAAGCGGCGCGCGGGTGGTGGACAACAGGCGCGGCCAATCTTCCCTGCCCGCCTCTCGCCTTCGGCACGGTTTGCGCCTTCAATCGGGCCATGCCGAATCCGCCGCCCTTCGCGCCCAGCCGCGACCTCGAAGCCCTCGCCGCGATCCTGCGCCGCCTGCGCGATCCGGTGCGGGGCTGCGACTGGCACCGGGCCCAGACCTTCGCGACCATCGCGCCCTATACGATCGAGGAAGCCTATGAGGTCGCGGGCGCCATCGAGGACCAGGACTGGCCGGGCCTCAAGGAGGAGCTCGGCGACCTCCTGTTCCAGGTCGTCTACCACGCCCGCATGGCCGAGGAGCTTGGCCGCTTCGATCTCGGCGACGTGGTCGAAGCGATCACCGCCAAGATGATCCGCCGCCGGCCGGACATCCTGGGCGACGCGGCCGTGCCCACCACCCAGGGCATGTGGGACGCCGCCAAGGCTGGCGAGCGCGCCCTCAAGGGCGAGGCCGGCACGCTGGACGGCATATCCCGCGCCCTGCCCGCGCTGACGCGCGCCGACAAGCTTCAGAAGCGGCTCTCAAGCGTCGGATTCGACTGGAATTCGCCCCAGCTGGTGCTCGCCAAGGTCGCCGAGGAAGCGGCCGAGATCGTCGAAGCGGCTTCCGGCGGCGCCAGCCACGCCGAGCTCGAGGGCGAGGTCGGCGACCTGCTCTTCGTCATCGCCAACCTGGCGCGCCATCTCAAGGTCGACCCCGAAGCGGCTCTGCGGGCAACCAATTCCAAGGTCGGCCGCCGCTTCGCCTGGATCGAGGCCGAGCTCGCCAAGGACGGCCGCGGTCCGAAGGACGCGACCCTCGCCGAGCTTGAAGCGCTGTGGGTGAAGGCGAAGGCGGCTGTTGGCAGTTCTGTGCAGACGTGAGGATACGCTCCTAACCGCCTGCCGGAACGAAGTTCTTCGCTGTGAAGCGTTGCGCAAATCGCTCCACATCCTGGGGATCGACGGCCAGCGTCAGCTCGACGCCCTTGGCCCGGTCGGCACGCTCCAGCACCTGGGCGTGGCGATAAACCCAGGCCAGGCCCTCGCCATCGGCATGCGCCAGGGTCAGCCGATAGCGGATGTTGGCACGCGTCAGATCGGCCTCGAAACGGCGCAAAAGCTCGCTCAAACCCTTGCCCGTCAGCGCCGACACCGCCACCGCGCCGTTCGGCCGCTGGTTGCCGGCGACGAGCCCGGCCCGCACTTCGGCCTCGACCAAATCGATCTTGTTGAGCACCTCGATGAACGGCCGTTCGTCGGCCTCGACGCCGAGGTCGCTCAGCACCTTGAGGACGTCGACCTTCTGGGCCGCGCTCTCGTCGTGGCTGGTGTCGCGGACATGGACGATGATGTCGGCTTCCAGCACCTCCTCCAGCGTGGCGCGGAAGGCGGCGATCAGTTCGGTCGGCAGGTCGGCGATGAAGCCGACCGTGTCGGAGAGCACCGCGCGGGTGCCGAGCGGCAGCTTGAGGCCGCGCATGGTCGGATCCAGGGTCGCGAACAAGAGGTCCTTGGCCAGCACCTGCGACGCGGTCAGCGTGTTGAACAGCGTCGACTTGCCGGCATTGGTGTAGCCGACCAGGGCGATCACCGGATACGGCACGCGCTTGCGCTGCTGGCGCTGCAGGCCGCGGGTGCGCTTGACGCCCTCGAGCTCCTTCTTGATCCGCGTGACGCGCTCGCCGATCAGGCGGCGGTCGGTTTCGATCTGGGATTCGCCGGGACCGCCGAGGAAGCCGAAGCCGCCGCGCTGGCGCTCCAGATGCGTCCAGGAGCGCACCAGGCGCGAGCGCTGGTAGCTCAGATGCGCCAGTTCGACCTGCAGCCGGCCCTCATGCGTCCGCGCCCGCTCGCCGAAGATCTCCAGGATCAGCGCGGTGCGGTCCAGCACCTTGGTCGCCCAGGCCTTTTCGAGATTGCGCTGCTGCACCGGCGACAATTGCGCGTTGACGATGATGACCTCGGGCTCGAGCGCCCGCGCCTCTTCGGCGATGCTCTCCACCTTGCCGCTGCCGATCAGCGTCGCCGGCGTCGGCCGCACCAGCGGCACGACCTGCGTCGCGACGATGCGCAGTCCGATCGCCGCCGTCAGCCCGACCGCTTCTGCGAGCCGCGCGTCGGCGTCGCGGTCCAGCCGCGCCCCGGCGGCGCGCGCCTTCGGTTCGACATGGATGACGAACGCCGTGCGCGCGTCTTGGCGCCCTGCGCTGTCGTGGCCTGTCTTTGCCGGCTTCTTGGTTACGCCGTCTCTTTTTCGATCGCCGTTTCCTCCTGCAGCTGGATCGGACCCAGCGGCATGACGGTCGAGATCGCGTGCTTGTAGACGAGCTGGGCTTGCCCGTCCCGGCGCAGCAGAACGCAGAAATTGTCGAACCACGTGATATTCCCCTGAAGCTTTACGCCGTTGACCAGAAAGATCGTGACGGCCGATTTGCTCTTTCGGACTGCATTGAGAAACGTGTCTTGCAGATTTTGTTGTTTTTCGCTCATCGGGGATTCCAGGTAAAATGTGCCGCGCGCCCCTGCGAAGCACTTGCGCCAGCATAGGCTGCATTGCTGCATTTGCGAAAGGGGCTAAGTGCCCGTTTTTGCGGCGCGCTCTGCCGAAGTCAGGGCATAAAGCTCCTGGACGCGGCGGGTCAGCGGACCCGGCCGGCCGTCGCCGATCCCGTGGCCGTCGATCGCCACCACCGGCACCACGCCGGTCGCCGACGAGATGAAGGCCTCCCGCGCCGCCACGGCGTCCGCCACCGCAAAGCGCTGCTCCGACACCGGCAGCTGTGCCGCGGCGGCGGCTTCCAGGATGACGCGCCGCGTGACGCCCGGCAGGATCGCGTTGCTGAGGTCCCTTGTGCGCAGCTTTCCGTCCGCGTCGACGATCCAGGCGGTGGTCGAACTGCCCTCCGTGACGAAGCCTTCGGCGTCGACCATCCAGGCTTCGTAGGCGCCGGCCCGCCGTGCCGCGGTCTTGGCCAGTAGGTTCGGCAACAGCTGCACCGTCTTGATATCGCAGCGCCCCCAGCGCTCGTCAGGCGTGGTGATGACGGCGACGCCGTCCTTGCGGCGCTTGCCCGCCTCGCCCATGTCCATGCCGCGCACGGTCAGGATCAGGCTCGGCCGCGGACCGGCCTTTGGGATCGGATGGTCGCGCCGCACCGCGCCGCGCGTCACCTGAAGATAGAGCAAGCCGTCGCGCACGCCGTTGCGCCGCACGGTTTCGCGCATCACGAGCTGCAGCGCGTTGCGCGGCATCGGCAGCGCCATCTCGATCTCGCCGAGCGAGCGCGCCAGGCGGTCGAGATGTTCCTCCGCGTCCATCAGCGCGCCGCCATCGACGCCGCAGACTTCGTAGACGCCGTCGCCGAGCTGCAGCGCGCGGTCTTCGATATGCACCGCGGCGCGGCCATGGGCGACATAGCGGCCGTCGACATAGGCGATGCGCCCGGCCGGCGCGCGGCCGTTCCAGCCCTTGCTCATATCGCCATCACGCGTTGAAGCCCTGCTCTCGCCCATTGGGCCCGACGCCGAGCGATTTCAGCTTCCTGTGCAGCGCCGAGCGCTCCATGCCGATGAAGGCGGCGGTGCGCGAGATGTTGCCGCCGAAGCGGTTGATCTGCGCCACCAGGTAGTCGCGCTCGAAGATCTCGCGCGCCTCGCGCAGCGGCAGGGAGATGACGAGATCGCCGCGTCCGCCGCCGCCCCAGGGCGCGCCGGAACCGAGATCCGCCGGCAGCAGGTCGGCCGAGATCACCTGCGCCGCGTCGTCGGTCGCCAGGATCAGCAGGCGCTCGACGATGTTGCGCAGCTGGCGCACATTGCCCGGCCAGCTGTGCGATTGCAGCACCGCCATCGCGTCGTCGCCGATCTCGCGCGTGGCGAGGCCCGACGTCGCCGCCAGGCGCTTCATGAAATGCGCCACCAGCAGCGGGATGTCGTCGCGGCGCTCGGCCAGCGACGGCACGCGCACCGGAACCACGTTGAGGCGGTGATAGAGGTCTTCGCGGAACTTGCCGGCCGCGATCTCGGCCCGAAGGTCCTTGGTCGTCGAGCAGATCACCCGTGCATCGACCTGCACCCGCATCGTGCCGCCGACCCGCGTGAAGGTCTGGTCCACCAGAACGCGAAGAATCTTGCCTTGCGTTTCAAGCGGCATGTCGGCGACTTCGTCGAGATAGAGCGTGCCGTTGTGCGCCAGCTCGAACATGCCCGTCTTGCGGGCGCCGTTCTCGCCCGCCTCGACGCCGAACAGCTCGGATTCGATGCGCGACGGCGCCATGGTGGCGCAGTTGATCGCCACGAACGCATTGCCGGCGCGGCGCGAGCGCGCATGGATCAGCCGCGCCACCACTTCCTTGCCGGCGCCGGACGGGCCGCTGACGAAGATGCGGCTGTTGGTCGGCGCGATCTTCTCGACCGCCTGGCGGACCTGGCTGATCGCCGACGACATGCCGACCATGTCGGAATCGTCGCCGGCCTTGAGCTTGAGCTCCTGCACTTCGCGTCGCAGCCGCGAGGCTTCCAGCGCCCGCCCGACGACGTGGATCAGCCGGTCGGCCTTGAACGGCTTCTCGATGAAATCGTAGGCGCCCTTCTTGATCGAGGCGACCGCGGTCTCGATCGTGCCATGGCCCGAGATCATGATCACCGGCAGGTCGGGCTGCTCGCGTTTCAGCGTATCCAGCACCTGGATGCCGTCGAGCTTGCTGCCCTGCAGCCAGATGTCGAGCACCACCAGCTGCGGCCGGCGCACGCGCACCGCGTTCAGCGCGCCGTCGCTGTCTCCGGCGACGCGGGTCTCGAAGCCCTCGTCGCGAAGTATTCCGGCGATCAGGTCGCGAATATCCTCTTCGTCGTCGACGATCAGGATTTCAGACGCGATCTGCGATCCGCTCTTGCTCATCCGCTGGTCCCTTGTCCTTCATGATTTTTTGTCGCGGCGGGAAGATCAGGACGACCTCCGCCCCGTGTTGGCCGTCATTGTGCTCGTGAGAATCGTGTCCGGCGTCCTGCAGGATCAGTTCGCCGCCATGGTCTTCCAGGATCTTGCGCACGATCGCGAGGCCGAGGCCGGTGCCTTTGGCGCGCGTGGTGACGTAAGGCTCGGTCAGCCGGTCGCGATGCTCGTGCGGCAGCCCGACGCCGTTGTCGGTGACGCGGTAGACGATGCGCTCGGCGCCCGGCTCCAGCGCGATGACGATGCGGCCCGGCGCGTCGTCGCCCTTGGCGAAGCGCGCATTGACGCCCTCGCCCGCGTTCTTGAGCACATTGGTGAGCGCCTGCGCCACCAGCCGCCCGTCGCATTCGACATAGACGGGGTCCTTGGGCAGCCTGGTCTCGAACGCGATCTGCGGATTGGCGACGCGCTGCAGGAACACCGCCTGCTGGATCAGTTCCTGCGCGTTCTCGCGCCGCATCACCGGCGTCGGCATGCGGGCGAAGGAGGAGAACTCGTCGACCATGCGCCCGATGTCGCCGACCTGGCGGATGATGGTGTCGGTGCATTGCGCGAAGACTTCCGGATCCGTCTTCACCTCGCCGGCATATTTCCGCTTGAGGCGCTCGGCCGAGAGCTGGATCGGCGTCAGCGGGTTCTTGATCTCGTGCGCGATGCGGCGCGCCACGTCCGCCCAGGCGGCGGTGCGCTGCGCCGAGACCAGGTCGGTGATGTCGTCGAAGGTCGCGACATAGCCGCTGCTGTCGTTACCCCGTTCGCTCGACACCTGCACGCTGAGGGCGCGCGAGGTGGTGCCGCGCTTGACCGCGACTTCGCCGCCGGCCCGGCCCACGGGCTCGGAAATGGCGCGCCGGATCAGCGCCGCGAGTTCGGGCACCGATTCCGAATAGTGGCGGCCCTCCAATTCCTCCGGCGCCGCATTGAGCAGCCGCGCCGCGGCGCGGTTGACGATGGTGATCATGCCGTCATGGTCGATGCCGATCACACCGGCGCTGACGCCGGCCAGCACCGCCTCGGTGAAGCGGCGCCGTTCGTCGTTCTGGCGGTTGACGTGGATGATGGCCGTGCGCTGTCCGTCGAGCTGGGTGATCATGCGGTTGAAGGCGCGGCCGAGCAGGCCGACCTCGTCGTCGTCGCGCTCGACCTCGACCTGGGCCTTGAGATCGCCTTCCGAGACGCGCTCCGAGGCGCTGATCAGGCTGGAGATCGGCCGCACCAGCCGGTTGGCGGCCCACAGGCCGAGCCATACCGCGCCCAGGAGCACCACCAGCGAGACGACGACGTACAGCGCCTCGAAGATCAGCTGCACCTGGTAGCGGTTCTGCTCCAGGCGCTGATATTCGCCGACCGAAACCTTGGTGCGATAATAGTAGCCCAGCACCTTGGGGTCGACCTGGCGCACCACCAGCAGGTAGGCGTCGTTGACGAACGGCAGATAGATCAGCGCGTGGACGATGCCGGTGTCGGGATTGCCGTCGACCACGATGCTGCCGGCGCGGGCTTCGCCGAGATCGGACGCACTGGGCTTGAGCGCCGCCGAATAGGCCAGCGCCGAGGCCTTTCCCAGCTCGTTGCCGTGCGAGTCGATGACGAACGAGCCGAACAGGCCGCGCGCGCTCGTCATGTTCTCGATCTTCTCGAACATCAGCGCCGCCTTGAACTGCTTGTTGGCGTCGTACAGCGTCGGGTCCTGCTCGAGCTTGACCTCCATCTCGCCGGCATCGAGGATGATGCCGCGTTCCTTCTCCTGGACGTATTGGCGCGCCACGCCGAGCGCGTTGTCGAGCGCGGTCTGCACCCGCGACGAGAACCAGGCCTCCATGCCGAGATTGAGCGTGACCGCAGCGAAGATGGCGACGAAGATCGCCGGCACGACGGCGATCAGGCTGAACATCGCCACCAGGCGGACGTGCAGGCGGGCGCCGGCGGCGCCCGAGCGGCGCGCGTTCCACAGCCGGGTCAGGCGCCAGGCGATCAGCGCCGCCAGCGCCGCACCCAGCGTCAGGTTGACCAGGAGGATGACGACCAGTCCCGCCGGCGTCGGCTTGTAGGGGACCAGCCCCATGACGACGATGTAGGTGGCGACGCCGGACAGCACCGCCAGGATGCCGACGCCGAAAGCCAGCAGCGACGGCCGCGATACCGCCCGAAGCCAATTGAGCAGTCCGCCGGCCGGCGGCGTCTCTACAAGGTTCGCAGTTGTCATCGATATCCGCTGGCGGCCGCTAAATCGTTAGCGGCATTCGACAATCCGCCACAGTGTAGCCAAGCCACAGCATGTTGCAAGAAAGCAGCGATGTAAATCCGCAACTGGGTTAAAAGGCCGCCATTGGCGCCACTCCCCGAAATCACCCCCGAGACTCAGGGCCCGAGCTGCGACAGCGGCATCGATACGGTCGCGTCGGACACGCTCCTTCCCCCGTGCGCCCTACTCGGCGCGCAGGCCGCGGATCACTTCCAATCCCAGGTCCCGTATCTTCTTGCGCAGCGTGTTGCGGTTCAGACCCAGCAGGTGCGCCGCCCGGATCTGGTTGCCGCGCGTCGCCGCCAGGCAGATCGACAGCAGCGGCCGCTCGATCTCCTGCAGGATGCGGTCGTAGAGCCCCGGCGGCGGCAGCTTGTCGCCATGCGCCAGGAAATACTTGGTCAGATGCCGTTCCACCGAAACGCTCAAGGACGCCGCATCGTCGCCCTCCTCCGCGTCGCTGAGCCGGGCCGGCTCTTTGAGCTCGCCGGAGATCACGCTGGCCGGAATCGTGTCGCCGGAATGCAGCACCGCGAGCCGGCGGATCAGGTTCTCGAGCTCGCGCACATTGCCGGGCCAGCGATAATGCTTGAGCAGATCGTAGGCGTCGGCATCGAGCCGCTTGGACGGCAGCCCCTCGTCTTCGGCCTTGTGCAGGAAGTGGCGGACGAGATCCGGCACGTCCTCGGTGCGCTCGCGCAGCGGCGGCAGCCGCATCGGCACGACGTTGAGGCGATAGTAGAGGTCCTCGCGGAACAGGCCTTGCTGGATGAGCTGGCGCAGGTCGCGGTTGGTCGCCGCGATGATGCGGACGTCGGTCCTGATCGGCGTGCGCCCGCCGACGGTGGTGTATTCGCCCTGCTGCAGCACGCGCAGCAGCCTGGTTTGCGCCTCCAGCGGCATGTCGCCGATCTCGTCGAGGAACAGCGTGCCGCCCTCGGCCTGCTCGAAGCGTCCGATGCCGCGGTTGGTCGCGCCGGTAAAGGCGCCGCGCTCATGGCCGAACAATTCGCTCTCGACCAGTTCCTTGGGGATGGCCGCCATGTTGACGGCGACGAAGGCGCCGTGCCGGCGTTTGCCGTAATCGTGCAGCGCCTTGGCCACCAGCTCCTTGCCGGTGCCGCTCTCGCCCATGATCATCACGGTGAGGTCGGTCTGGGTCAGCCGCGCGATGACGCGGTAGATTTCCTGCATCGCCGGCGAGCGGCCGATCAGCGGCAGGCGGTCTTCGCTGCGCGGCTCGGCCGCCGCCTCGCGCCTGGTGCCCGGGCTGGCGAGGGCGCGCTGCACCACCGCCGTCAGTTCCTTGAGGTCGAAGGGTTTGGGCAGGTAGTCGAACGCGCCGCGTTCCGCGGCCGTGATGGCGGTCAGGATGGTGTTCTGTGCGCTCATCACCACGACCGGCAGGTCGGGCCGGATCTTCTTGATGCGCGGGATGAGGTCGAAGCCGTTCTCGTCCGGCAGCACCACGTCGGTGATGACGAGATTGCCGTCGCCGGCCGACACCCAGCGCCACAGGCCGGCCGCGGTGCCCGTCGTGCGCACGTCGTAGCCGGCGCGGCCGAGCGCCTGGTTGAGGACGGTGCGGATGGCGGAATCGTCGTCGCACACGAGAATCAGGCCGGCGGGCAATTCAACCTCCCTCGCTCAGGTCTGCCGCCTTGGGCAGCAGGATGCGGAAAACCGTCCGGCGCGGAGCGGAGTCGCACTCGATGACGCCGCCATGATCGCCGACGATCTTGGCGACCAGCGCCAGGCCGAGGCCCGAGCCGCGGGGCTTGGTGGTGACGAAGGGGTCGAAGATGTTGGGCATCAGGTCGGCCGGCACGCCCGCGCCGTTGTCGCGCACCGTGACCTCCAGCGGCAGGCTGAGGCGCTCGCCCGACACCGCCGCGCCGAACCGCACGCCGGGCCGGTAGCCCGTCGTCAGCGTGATCTCGCCGCCGCTCTCGGGCAGCGCATCGGCCGCGTTGCGCACCAGGTTCATGAACACTTGAATAAGCTGGTCGCGATCGCCAAGTACCGCCGGCAGCGACGGATCGAAGGTCTCGACGATCGTGACACCCCTGGCGAAACTGGTTTCGGCGACCTTGCGCACCCGGTCCAGCACTTCGTGGATGTTGACCGGCGTGCGCGGTATGGCGCGCGTGTCGCCGAACGACTCCATGCGATCGATCAGGGCGCGAATGCGGTCGGTCTCGTCGCAGATCAGCTGGGTCAGGGTCTTGTCGCTCTCGCTGCCGGATTCCTCGAGCAGCTGCGCCGCGCCGCGGATGCCGGCGAGCGGGTTCTTGATCTCATGCGCCAGCACCGCCGCCATGCCGTGCATCGAACGCACAGCGCCGCGGTGCAGCAGCTGGCGGTCGATACGCTGCGCCAGGCTGCGTTCCTGCAGGATGACGACCACGGCGTCGCCGGGTTCGGGCAGCGGCGTGACATTGACGTCGGCGATGCGCTCGGCGTTGCGCGGCGTGGTCAGGTCGACATTGCGCTCGCTGACCGAGGCGCCGCGCTCGCGGGCTTGCGTGACCAGCTGCAGCAGCGGGCTGCCGAACGGCACGAGATCGGCGAGGTTCTGGCGCACCAGCAGCCCGGCGCCGCTGCCGAAGAACTGTTCTGCCGCCGGATTGACGAACACGACATTCAGGCTGCGGCCGATGACCAGCAGCGGCATGGGGAGCGCGCCGGCGATGGCCGCTATGGCCGCCGCGTCTTCCGGCTTTGCTGCGCTTGGTTCCATGTAAGCCTGCCTACTGAATAGGCATGGTATTTCACTGTTCACAAACTAGGCAACAGGAATGTTGCAGCGCGGCGTAGGCGGCTGGTTTTCCTCGCCGAACGGGGCTTTCATGCTACCCCTTGGGCTCATTTTCGGGAGAAGCCATGTCTGGCGTTGCCGTCCTGATCGTTGCGGCCGGCCGGGGCGAACGGGCCGGCGGCGCGGTGCCCAAGCAATATGCGCCGCTGCTCGGCAAGCCGATGCTGCGCTGGACGGTCGAGGCTTTTGCGCGCCATCCCCGGATCGGCAGCATCCTGGTGACCATCGGGCCCGACCAGGACGCAGCCTACGCCGATTGCGTCCGTGGGCTCGATCTGCTGCCCGCCATAACCGGCGGCGCGACACGACAGGAATCGGTGCGGCGCGGGCTCGAGGCGTTGGCCGGCACCGCGCCCGATTTCGTTCTGATCCAGGACGGCGCCCGGCCGCTCGCCTCGCCCGCCCTGATCGACGGCGTGATCGCCGCGCTGGAAGCCGGCAGCGATGCCGCGGTGCCCTTGCTCGCGGTGGCCGACACGCTCAAGCGCAACGACGCCGGCAAATGGGTGACCGTGCCGCGCGACGGCCTGCACCGGGCCCAGACCCCGCAAGGCTTCAGGTTCGCCAAGATATTGCGGGCGCATCGCCACTACGCGGCGGAAGATGTGACCGACGATATGGCGCTGGCCGAGCGCGCCGGTCTGCACATCGCCGCCGTGCCTGGCGAAGACGGCAACATGAAAGTCACCGCACCGCAGGATTTCGCGCGGGCCGAGGAGCATCTGCGCGCCCGTCTCGGCGAAAGCCGCACCGGCATGGGTTATGACGTCCACCGCTTCATGCCGGGCGACCATGTCTGGCTGTGCGGCGTGAAAGTGCCGCACGATCACGCGCTCGAAGGCCATTCGGACGCCGATGCGGGCCTGCACGCCCTGACCGACGCTATTCTTGGCGCCATCGGCGCGGGCGATATCGGCCAGCACTTTCCGCCCAGCGACGAGCGCTGGCGCGGTGCACCGTCTTGGAAATTTCTCGCGCATGCGGCGTCGCTGGTGACGGACAAGGGCGGCGCCATTGTCCACTGCGACGTCACCGTCATCTGCGAGCGCCCCAAGATCGGTCCGCACCGCGAGGCGATGCGGGCGCGGATTGCGGAGATCTTGCGGCTCGATATCGCGCGCGTCGCCGTCAAGGCGACGACCACCGAAGGCCTCGGCTTCGAAGGCCGGCGCGAAGGGCTGGCGGCGCAAGCTATTGCCACCGTGAGGCTGCCCTAGATGAACATCGTGCTGCTCAAGCCCGGCGACGAGGCGCTGCTGCAGCGGGCGGAGAACATCTTCTATCCGGACGCGCTGACGTCCGAACGCGCCGCCATGCTGCTGCGCGAGCCGAGCTATGTGATGGTGGTGGCGCTGAACGAGAACGACGACGTGCTGGGGCGCATCTACGGCCACGTCCTGCATCGTTTCGAAGCCACCGACCTGCTGCTCTACGAAGTCGACGTCGTCGACGCGCACCAGCGCAGGGGCGCCGGCCGTGCCATGGTGGAATTCCTGAAAGACCTTTGCCACGCCCGCGGCTGGCGCGAGATGTGGGTGCTGACCGAGCTGCACAACGACGCCGGCAACGGCCTCTATCGCTCCGCCGGCGGTCAGCTCGAGGGTTCGCCGGCGAACATGTATGTCTTTCCCATCGCCAGGCGATGATCGCGACCCTGCTTTCGACGGTTTTCGGCGTCGGCTATGCGCGCATCGCGCCCGGAACGATCGCCAGCGCCGTGGCGTTGCCGTTGGCCTGGCTGATCCTTTGGAAACTGGGGCCGCTCGCGCTGGCCGGCGCCAGCGTCGTCGCCTTCGTCGTCGGCGTCTGGTCGACCGGCGCACATGCGGCACGGCTCGGCCGCGAGGATCCGTCCGAATGCGTGATCGACGAGGTCGCCGGGCAATGGCTGGCCTGCGCGCTGGCGCCTTTGTCGCTGGTCGGCTTTGCGCTCGCCTTTGCGCTGTTTCGCTTCTTCGATATTTCGAAGCTGTGGCCGGTGTCGCTCGGCGAGAAGCTGCCGGGCGGCTGGGGCATCATGACCGACGACATGATCGCCGGCGCGCTGTCGGCCAGCCTCATTGCGGGCTTGCACTGGCAGGGCCTAGTCTGAGAGTCCAACCGAAGGTTCCGCAATGTTCTCTTCCGCCCTGCTCCGTCTTGCCGAAGTCGTCATCGCCGATGCGCGCCAGGCCAAGCTGCGCATCGTCACCGCGGAGAGCTGCACCGGCGGTCTGATCGCGAGTTTGCTGACGGAGATTCCGGGCTCGTCGGCGGTCTTCGATCGCGGCCTCGTCGTCTACACCAACCGGGCGAAGCAGGATCTTTTGAGCGTGCCCGGCGATCTCATCGCCGACATGGGCGAGGTCTCCGAAGCCGTCGCCCGCATGATGGCCGAAGGCGCCATCGAGAATTCCAATGCCCAGCTGGCCGTAGCGGTGACCGGCATCGCCGGGCCCGGCGGCGGCACCACGATGAAGCCGGTCGGCCTCGTCCATGTCGCCGCGGCGCGCGAAGGCCGCTCGATCCTGCACGAGGCGCACCGCTTCGGCGACATCGGCCGCACCGAAGTGCGCCTCAAGACCTGCGAGGCGGCGCTAAGCCTGCTGCACCGGCTGATTTGACAGCGCCTTGGCCCGCGCCTCGAAGGCATCGGCCATTTTGACATAGACCTTGCCGAAGGCGGCGCCGGCGACCGCGTTGAGCAGCCGGTTGCGGAATTCATAGGCCAACGAGAACTCCACGCGGCAGCCCTGCCCGTCCGGCGTGAAGCGCCAATGGTTCTCGAGTTGCCTGAAAGGTCCCGAGGTTTGCGCCACGTCGATGGTGCGCGCGGCGGGATCGAGGATGACGCGGCTGGTGTATGTCTCGCGCAGCGCGCCATAGCCGACCGCCATCTCGGCGTTGACGACGTCGCGGCCCCTCACCTGCTCGCGCGACAGCACGCGCAAGGCGACGACCCAGGGCAGGAATTGCGGGTATTTCTCGACGTCGGCGACGACCTGGTACATCAGGTCCGCCGGGTACGGAACGTGACGGGTTTCGGCGTGCCGGGTCACGCGCCGGCTTGCAGGGCGCGCGCCGCGCGCATTTGCGCGAAGTCGCTGTCGGCGTGATAGGACGAACGCGTCAGCGGCGTTGCCGAGACCATCAGGAAGCCCTTGGCGCGCGCGGTGGCCTCCAGGGCCTTGAATTCGTCGGGCGTCCAGAAGCGCTGCAGCGCCGCGTGCTTTTTGGTCGGCTGCAGGTACTGGCCGATGGTGAGGAAATCGACGCTCGCGGCGCGCAGATCGTCCATCACCTGCATGATCTCCTCGCGCGTCTCGCCGAGGCCGACCATGAGGCCGGACTTGGTGAAGCCAGACGGCATCAACTCCTTCGCCTGCTGCAACAGCCGCAGCGACGCGAAGTAGCGCGCGCCCGGCCGGATGCCGAGATAGAGCCGCGGCACAGTCTCCAGATTGTGGTTGAGGACGTCGGGCGCTGCCGCCATCACGGTTTCGATGGCGCCGTCCTTGCGCAGGAAATCCGGCGTCAGGATCTCGATCGTCGTGCCGGGGCTCGCGGCGCGGATGGCGCGGACGACGGCCGCGAAATGCGCCGCGCCGCCGTCGGCGAGATCGTCGCGATCCACCGAGGTGATGACGACATGTTTGAGGCCGAGCCTGGCAACGGCGCGGCCGACATTTTCCGGCTCATCCGCATCCAGCGGTCCCGGCAGCCCCGTCTTCACGTTGCAGAAGGCGCAGGCGCGGGTGCAGGTGTCGCCCATGATCATCATCGTGGCGTGGCGCTGCGTCCAGCACTCGCCGATGTTGGGACAGGCGGCCTCCTCGCACACCGTGTGGAGATGATGCTCGCGCACGATGGCCTTGGTGGCTGCATATTCCCGGGACACCGGCGCGCGCACCCGAATCCAGTCCGGCTTGCGCGGGATGGGCGAATCGGCGCGGTGCGCCTTCTCGGGATGGCGCGGCGGGTTGGTGCGATCGATCACGACGGTCATGCGAAGCCTGATATAGTCATTTCGCGGCGCGAAAGCATGGAAAATTGAACTTTTGCCGGCATCATGCGTTGCCTACGGTTCGAAGGAGATTGTGATGACAACCCGCAAAGCCACCAGGCCGGCGAACAAGGCGCTCGCGCGCACCGCCGTGCCGTCGCGCCGCAGGAAGGCGCCGCGCTCGCTGCTGAGCGCCCTGCCGGTGCGCACGATGATCGTCGTCGCCGGCATCGCGGGCCTTGCCGCGCTGGGCGTGGCGCTTTTGGGCACGCGGCGCTTCCAAGACGAAATCGTCACCCCGCTGCGTGCCGCCACCTTGGTGCCGCTGGCGGCAGCCGTGGCGCCGCAGGCCGACCGGGCGTGGGCCGAAACCCGCCATTGGCGCGACCAGGTGAGCCGCGTCCTGTCCTCGATCAACACCGCCGAGGTCCGCGAGCAGATTGCCGATCGCCTGAGCCACTGGCTCGAGCGGTTCCGCTGATCTAGGAAAGTAATCTTCCAGTTTTCGCCAGAGGCGTCGCCCGAAAAATTCCATAGTATGGGTTGAACTTGGCCGCCTGCGCCGCTCTTGGCGTATCGGCCTGAGAACAACCTTGGGGTGGAACATTGAGCGTCGCGAGCATCGCCGCAGCATCCGGCGAGGAAGCCGTTGCCTCTCTCGACATCAGCCGGTCCCAGCAACCGGTCTTTCACGCGCTGATCGAGGCCCGGTCGCGCTTCGGCAGCGAGCGTGCGGCGCTGGTCGACGGCGACGACCGCGTCATGACCTATGAGGACATCGTGCGCGCGGCGCTGGCGCTCGGCCATGCCCTCAAGCGCGGCACCAGATCCGGCGAGTCGGTCGGCATCCTGCTGCCGACCGGCGCCGGCGCGGTGATCGCGTTCTTCGCCGTGTCGGCCTATGGCCGCGTGCCGGCGATGCTCAACTTCACCAGCGGCATCGCGGGCCTTAAGAGCGCGCTGAAGACCGCCAGGATCAAGCGCATCGTCACGGCGCATCGCTTCGTTCAGATCGGCAAGTTCGACGCCATGATCGACGAGCTCTCCGAGAACCATGAAATCGTCTATCTCGAGGACGTCCGCCAGAAGCTGTCGCTGCTAGACAAGCTGTTCGCCGCGGTCGGGACCTTCGTGCCGAGCCTGGTCGCCAGCCATGCGCTGCATTCGACGCCGGCCGTGATCCTTTTCACCTCCGGCACCGAGGGCGAACCCAAGGGGGTGGCGCTGTCGCATGCCAACCTGCTCGCCAATGTCGAGCAGGTGCGGGCTCATATCGCGCTGTACGAGACCGACATCCTGTTCAATCCGCTGCCGACCTTCCACTGTTTCGGATTGACCGTCGGTTCGCTGATGCCGTTGCTGCTGGGCATTAAGATCGTCTGCCATCCGACGCCGCTGCAGCCGCATGAGATCGTCAAGCGCATCCGCGAAACCGGCGCGACGATCCTGCTCTCGACCGACACCTTCATCTCGCAATATGCGCGCGCCGGCGATCAGGGCGACCTGAATTCGCTGAGGCTCGCGGTGTGCGGCGCCGAGCGGCTGCGCGACGAGACGCGGGCGCTGCTGCGCAAGAAGTATTCCATCGAACTGCTCGAAGGCTATGGCGTGACGGAGGCGGCGCCGGTGATCGCGGCGAACCAGATGGAAGCGAACCGTCCGGGCACGGTGGGACGCCTGATGAAGGGAATGACGGCGCGGCTCGAGCCGGTGGAAGGCATCGCGAACGCCGGCCGGCTGTTCGTGAAGGGCCCCAACGTCATGCTCGGCTACATCAAGGCGGACAAGCCCGGCGTCATCCAGCCGCCGCAGGACGGCTGGCACGACACCGGCGACGTGGTCTCCATCGACGAGGAAGGCTTCATCGCGATCCGCGGCCGGCTCAAGCGCTTTGCCAAGATCGGCGGCGAGACGGTTTCACTCGCCGTGGTGGAAAGCATCGCTTCGGCGCTGTGGCCCGATCACAACCATGCCGCGATCGCCGTTCCCGATGGGCGCAAGGGCGAGCAGATCGTGCTGGTGACCACCAACAAGGACGCCAACCGGCACGACCTGGTCGGCTGGGCGCACAATCACGGCGTTGCCGACCTCGCCGTGCCGCGCCGGATCATGGCGGTGGACGACATCCCGGTTTTGGGCACCGGCAAGACGGACTACGTCCAGGTCGAGAAGATGGCCAAGGCCGAGGCCGCTCCGGCATAGCCGGCTTTGCTGGGTTTTGCGGCCATGGCCAAAGCCTGCTGTTGACAATCATTCTCAATCGCACCATATCTGGTGGACCGGCTGAGGTCTGTCCTTGGATGATCGTCTGCGTCTGCAATAGGCTGAACGACACGAAGATTCGCGGCGCCATCGCACAGGGCGCAGCGTCTTCGGACGACGTCTATTCCTACTGCAATGTCAGAAAGAATTGCGGCCGATGCCAGGAAACAATCGAAAAAATTCTGGACGCCGCCCCGGCGCGTCCGCGCCAGCTGCAGGCGGCGGAGTAGCCGCGCCCGGCCCCGAGCCGCATGCCGGCATCGCCGGCGATCCCGAGACCATCCGCTGGCTCAACGTCGTGCTCAAGAACGAGCTGACGGCGATCAACCAGTATTTCCTGCACTCGCGCATGCTGGCCGACTGGGGTCTGTCGCAGCTTTCCAAGCACGAATACGAAGAGTCGATCGACGAGATGAAGCACGCCGATGCGCTGATCAAGCGCGTCCTGTTCCTCGGCGGCCTGCCGAACCTGCAGGATCTCGGCAAGCTGATGATCGGCGAGAACGTCAAGGAAGTGCTGGCCTGCGACCTGTCGCTCGAGATGATCGCCTATCCGGACCTCAAGGCCGCGATCGTGCACTGCGAGAACGCCCGCGACTTCGGCAGCCGCGAGCTGTTCGTGCATATCCTCGAAAGCGAGGAAGAGCACATCGATTACCTGCAGACGCAGATGCGCCTGATCGAGCAGATGGGCATCCAGAACTACGTGCAGCTGCAGAGCAAGGCGAACGAGAGCGGCGCGTAGCGCCGGTCCTCTTGGGCGCGGGGGCGCATGACGGCATGGACGCGGTAAAGCGGTCGGTTTTCATCAGCTTTTCATCCCAGGATCGCAAGGTCACCGAGACGATCGGGGCCGCGCTCGAGAGCCGCGGCTATCCCTGCTGGATATCGTCGCGCGACATCGGACCCGGCGAGAACTACCAGATCGCCATCGTGCACGCGATCAACGCCGCCAAGGTCCTGCTGCTGATCTTCTCGTCGAACACCAACACTTCCGACGAGATCAAGAAGGAACTGGCGCTGGCGAGCCGGCGGCGGCTGGTGGTCATTCCGGTGCGCATCGAGGACGTCGTCCCGGACGAGGGCTTTTCCTACGAACTGGCAACGCGGCAGTGGATCGACCTGTTCGGCGATTGGGAGAAGGCGATGGGCCAGCTTGCCGACCAGATCGGCACGCTGGTGCCGGCGCAACCGCATCTTTCGGCGGCCGCGGGCGATGTCGCGAGCCCTTTCCTGCCGCGCACCGACACGACGGCGGCCAAACCGTTTGCGCTGCCGTCGCCGAAGATTCTGGCGCTCGCCGCGGCGGGCCTGGTTCTGGCCGCAGCGCTGTTCTATTTCGCGGACCAGCGGCTCTCACGCCACGATACGGACGAGAGTGCCGCTGTGCCGGTACCGGCAGTACCGCAACCGGGCGCCGGTGTGCCGGTGCCGGCGGTACCGCAACCGGGTGCCGTCGACGCAACCATGCCGGCGTCCGATTTGATGAAGTGCTTCGTCGCCGATCCCCGCAAGGCGATCGAAGGCTGCACGGAGGCTCTGTCGAAGCCTGGCCTGTCGGCGACGGCCAGGGCGAACTATCTCAAATTCCGCGGCTCGGCCTATGGACGCAGCCTCGATTACGATCGCGCACTGGCCGACTACGATAGCGCCATTGCGATCGACCCGAGCGATCCGGTTGCCTTCTTTCTTCGTGCCGCCGTGCGGCGCGTGAAGGGTGATGGGGCGGGCGCCGATGCCGATCTGACGCACGCCAAGGCCCTCGGCTACACGACGCCGCATTAGCGCAATCAGAATTCCGCTTCGAGTTCTTCCACGGCGTCGGGCTCGGCCCTGGCGGCTTCGAGCCATTCCAGCATGTCCGGCAGGTTGAGGATCGTGTCGCAATAATCGGCGCAGATGCGGTCGAGCTTGACGTGATAGGTCACGAAGCGCGTGCAGACCGGCGCGTACATCGCGTCGGCCAGGGTCGGCTTGTCGCCGAAGAGATACGGCCCGTCATAGGTCTTCAGGCAGTCGCGCCAGATCGCCACCACGCGGTCGATGTCGGCCTGGGCGCCGGCCCAGACCTTGAAGTCGGGATAGCGCGCCTTCAGGTTCATCGGCAGCGCCGAGCGCAGGTTCGAGAAGCCCGAATGCATCTCGCCCGAGATGGCGCGGCAATGGGTGCGGGCCTTGAGATCCCTGGGCAGCAGGCCGCTTCTGGGGTGGGCTTCGTGCAAATACTCGGCAATGGCGAGAGTGTCCCAGACCTTGATCGCGCCATCGGTCAGGCAAGGCACCAGGAATGACGGCGACAGCAGCAAAAGCTCGGCGCGGGCGCCCGGATCGTCGTTCGAGAGCAGCTTTTCGTCGAAATCCAGGCCCGCCATGCGGCACAGCAGCCAGCCGCGCAGCGACCAGGAGGAGTAGTTTTTGCTCGAAATCGTCAGGAGTGCTTTGCTCATGGAACGATTCTTCCGCTGGGCCGTAAACCAATTGTTTCGCACTGCAGCATAAAATGCACTAGCTTTGTGCGCGGACAAAGCGTGAAATCGGTCAAATATTGCCGCACCGCAAAAAAGGTCGGCTCCGGGGGCGTATCAAGCGCGCGATGTTGTATGACGCCTACCAGACCCAGTCGGATCTGCTCGCGCCGTTGCGCGCCTGGGCGGGGCTGACCAGCGCGGCGCTGACCGACACCTTTGCCGGGCCGCGCGCCAATTATTTCTTCAAGAGCATCGCCGCCGCCGCCGAAATCGTGAACCGCGCCCATCTGATCCACGAGCGTCCGGCCTACGAGATCGAGACCGTCGAGGTCGAAGGGCGCGCCGTGCCGGTCAGCGAAGTGGCCGCCCTCGAGACGCCGTTCGCCACCCTGCTCCACTTCAGGAAGCAAACCAATGTCGAGCAGCCGCGGGTCCTGATCGTGGCGCCGATGGCGGGACATTTCCCGACGCTGCTGCGCCAGACGGCCAAGACCATGCTGGCCGACCACGACGTTTACATCACCGACTGGAAGAGCGCCCGCGACATACCGCTGGCCGCGGGCAGCTTCGGGGTCGACGAATACATCGCCCACACGATCGAATTCTTCGAGCATCTTGGGCCCGGCGCGCATGTCGTGGCGGTGTGCCAGCCCTGTGCCGCCCTGCTGGCGACGGTGGCCGTAATGGCGCAGTCGAACCACCCCTGCCAGCCACGCAGCATGACGCTGATGGCAGGTCCGGTGGACACGCGCGTCAGCCCGACGGCGGTCAACCAACTGGCGACCGATCATCCGATCGAATGGTTCGAGAAGAACCTGATCACCACGGTGCCGCGGCGTTATCCGGGCGCCCATCGCCGCGTCTATCCCGGCTTCGTGCAGGTCTCGGCGTTCCTGTCGATGAACCTGCCGCGTCACGTGCGGGCGCATATCGACCTGTTCGACCACATCCGCAAAGGCGAGGACGCGCAGGCCGACGCCAACCGCAAGTTCTACGACGAGTATTTCTCGGTCGCGGACCTGCCGGCCGAATTCTACCTGGAGACCGTGCGCAAGGTGTTCCAGGAGTTCCACCTGCCGCGGGGCATTTTCGAGTATCGCGGCCGTCGCGTGGAACCCGCGGCGATTCGCAATACCGCGCTTTTGACGGTCGAAGGCGAGCGCGACGACATCTGCTCGGTCGGACAGACCGTCGCAGCGCACGACCTGTGTTCGTCGATCAAGCTCTTCCGCAAGAAGCACTACGTGCAGCCCGGCGTCGGCCATTACGGCGTCTTTTCGGGAACCCGCTGGCAGACGCAAATTTACCCAATCGTGCGAAACGTCATTCTTGCAAGCAATTAACATCGCACCCGGCCTTGATCTTTCCACAATCCGTGTGTTTTGTGTCCACATTGGTGCGTGGCAGGGGCTGCGCCGAAGGAGTGGATAACCAATGAAACTGTTCGCCTATGCCATGGCAGCAGCGTTGCTCATCGCGACGCCGGCGCTCGCCGAAGACCTGCAGATCAAAGTCAAGAACGACACCTCGACCCCGATGACCGAAGTCTACGTCTCGCATGTCGGCACGGATTCGTGGGAAGAGAACATCCTCAACGGCACCGTCGCGCCGGGTGAAGACCTCGAAGTCACGATCGCCGACGGCCGCACGACCTGCGAATACGACATCAAGGCCGTGTTCTCGGACGGCGGTCACGCCGAGTTCCGCAACCAGAATCTTTGCGAGACGGCCGAGTTCTCCGTTCACGACTGATACGGTTTGAAGACCAAAGCCCGGTGCAACCGAGGTTGCGCCGGGCTTTTCTTTGCCCGCCCTCCACTTTCCCTGCGCCCGGATTCCTGCAAACTGTCGCACACGGCGGAGCGCATGCGCGGACGCCGGCGGGGCAAGGTGTTGGGGGGACAATGATCAAATCGGCTTGGCGCGCGCTCGCGTGCCTGATGCTTGCCGGCCTTGCGGCCTGCGGAACGCTGCCGGAGATTCCGTTCGATCACGTCGCCAATCCCGGAATTAAGAAGATCGGCCTGCTGCAGCCGCAGATGGATTCCACGCCCAATGTCATCCTGGCCAGCGATGTCGGCCAATCCTTCGGCCTGATCGGCGCGCTGGTCGACGCCTCGATGCTGGCCAACCGCAACAAGTCCTTCGCGGCGCTGCTCGCCGCGCAGGGCGTCAAGCCGGACGCGGTCTTTCTGGACGACGTCAAGGCGGCGCTCGGCGCCCATGGCTATGCCGTGTCCGACACGCCGACGACAAGGTCGGGATCGGGATTGCTCAAGGACTATCCCAAGGGCGGCGATGTCGACGCCTATCTCGACGTTGCGGTGTTCAACTATGGCTACATCGCGGCCGGTATCGCCAAGTCCAATCCCTATCGTCCCTTCGTCAATGTCCGTTGCCGGCTGGTGCGGGCCAGCGACAGCGCCGTGCTGATGGAGGATTCCATCATCTACAATCCCATCGGCGCGCCGCAGAAGACCGTGACGCTGTCGCCCGACCCGGCTTACGCCTTTGCCGACTTCGACACGCTGACCGCCGATCCCGCCCTGGCGGTCAAAGGCCTCGATGCCGCGCTGACCGGCACCGCGACCGCCATCGGCACGCTGGTGCAGTGAGATGATGCATTTGCGCCGCGGCATCGCCCTCCTCGCGGTCCTGGCGGCGGCGGCCTGCGCCCATGCACCGCCCGACGTGGCGCCCATTCTCGATCTCGCGGACCGCAGCTGCGTGCCGGAACCGGCGCTTGCGGCGGCCCTGGCGACGGCGGCGACCGTCGATGGCGATCGCGAGAAGCCGGCGGTCGCCACGATCGACGCACAGACGCCATGCCTGGCCGGACCGGCGGGCAAATCGCTGTACGTCCTGTTCGCCCTGCCGGGCGGCGGCCCCTACACCATCAGCCTGTCGAGCGTGCCGCTGGGACGCTCGCTGTTCGCGCCGCGGGCCAGCGTGCTGGATGGCGACGGCAAGCTCCTGCGCGACCTGCCGATCGACGGCTTCCTGTTTCGCGGCACCAACCTGACGACGCTGTACCGCAGCCATCCGGGCGAGCGCTACCTGCTGGTCGCATCCGATCCGCCGAGCGTCGGCCGGCTGATCTCGCGGGTCAACGAGACCGTGCAGCAAACCTATGCGAGCACGGGTTACGCCACCTTCGTGATCTACACCGGCAGCGACATCGCCACCGACACGACCTGGGCGCACAATGGCGAGGTGACGCTCAGCGTTGTCGCCGACAAGCCGGCGCCGAAGAAATAGCTTATGCCGACGCCACCTGTTGCTGCGCCAGGATTTCGGCGTGGCGGGCGATGAATTTCGGCCACAGCGCGGCCGCTTCCGGCAGGTCGAGGGCGAAGACGCCGTTCAGCGTTGCCTGCATCTCGTCGGCGCCGGCCTGCGCGCGCGCCACGACGCCCGCAGGCGTCACGGTGCGCCGCACCAGGCCGCGGAAATTCTCCACCGCGCCGAGGCGCTGGCGAAAGCACAACAGGTTCAGGACGAAGGTCGAGTCCGGCGCGGTCTGCAGTTCGGCGCATTTGGCGGCGAGCAGCGCTTCGTCGGCGGCATCGAGATTGAAGTCGAACGATTTCGGCCCGCCATGCTCGTGATGGCGCAGCCGCCACCAGTCGCCATCGATGCGCGAAAGACCGTAGGTGAAGCCGTTGGAGTTGAAGTCGCCCTCCTCCAGCTGGATCGGATCGAGCGGACCGTCGCCGAAGCCGACATCGGCGAGGTAGAGCCCTTCGGGCAGTTCGACGCGCAGCACCAGGTGATTGCCGGTGCAGACCTCGCCCAGCGCCTCGCGCATCACCGCGCCGGTGGCGCGGCGGACGCGGAAGCCGAGCTCGCCAAGGGCCCAGCCGAGCATGCCGTTCATCTCGTAGCACCAACCGCCGCGGCGGCGCAGGACGATCTTGTCGTAGATCGCCGGCAGCTCGATGGCGACGGGCCGGCCGAGCTGGACGTCGAAATTCTCGTAGGGAATCGCGGTCAGATGGGCGCGGTGGAGGGTGCGCAGGCCTTCGAGGGTCGCCGGCGGGCGGTCGTTCAGGCCGATCCGGGCGAGATAGGCATCTAGGTTCATCACTTTGATTTCATGCGCAGTCCTAGAAATCTCGGCAATATAGTTGTTTTTGGTTGAGAGGCCCGCGCCTGGCCATTCGGCGTCTCAAATCAATATGTAGTGGGTCTTGGCCGGCTGGATACATCTACTTGTTTTCGACTTCCGAGGAGAGCCTTCTTCTCAATTCACGTCTCGATAATTCCCAACAATCGCGTTGGCCCTTATTTCATGGGCTGAGATGAACATTTAACGGCATTCGAACCTCTGGAAATTGGAGGGGGGTACCCCCCTTCCAGCCATCCACCACGCGGCGCGGCTGGATAGAAATCACAGATAGGAATACTCAGCCCGGCCCGCAAGGTCCATAGCCGCAAAAGTTGTTTTGTCAGCGCTGTTCGCGGACGATATCTCTATTCGAGGCGAATCGAAATATTTTGAACTTCGGTACAGTGGACCCTTGCATAGTGTGAAGTTCGTGCTAGATATCACTTCGCAATAGTTGGGAGGCGGACAAGAGCGTTGTGACCGAGGAATCCCCGTTTACACGCAAATTCCGTAAAGAACTCATGGCCGGGCTTTCATCGCTCGTCCTGCTGGCGGTACTCGCCCGCGCGGGACGCGAAATGTACGGATACGAAATCGCCAAGGCGGTCAAAGCCGAGGGCGAAGGCGGGCTGATCTTCAAGCAGGGGGCGATCTATCCCGTCCTGCGCTCGCTCAACGCCACCGGGCTGCTGCACAGCCGGGTCGAGGCCTCGGCCTTCGGGCCGCCCCGGCGCTACTACGACATCACGGACGACGGCCGCAAAGCCCTCTCCGAATGGCAGTTCGCCTGGCGCGACATGCGCGAGTTCGTTGACGACGCCCTGCAGGCGGGCATCACCCCTGGAGCAATCCCTGATGGTCATGCCGGCGCCGCCGCCTGACACGGTCAGCGCGTATCTCGCGCAGCTGCGCGGCGCCCTGAAAGGGGCGCCCGCGGGGCTGATCAGCGACGCTCTCGCCGATTGCGAAGACCATCTCAACAGCGAGATCGCACAAAACCCCGATTTGAACGAAACCCAGATCCTCGCCACCGTCGTCGAGACATACGGCACGCCCGCGGAGATCGCCGAGGAGTACAGAGACATGGAACACACGATTTCGACGCCCTTCCCGCAGCCCGAAGCCCGCGACGAGCGCCGCTTCGGCTTCTTCAACGTGGTGTCCGATCCGCGCACCTACGGCGCCCTGCTCTACATGCTGCTGGCGCTGCCGACCGGCATCTTCTATTTCGTCTGGTCGGTGGTCGGCATCTCGATGTCCTTCGGCTTCGCCATCCTGATCATCGGCATTCCGTTCTTCCTGCTCTTCATCGCCTCGATCCGCGTGCTCGCCCATGTCGAGGGCCGCATCGTCGAAGCCCTGCTCGGCGTGCGCATGCCGCGCCGCCTGCCGGCCAGCCCCGGCGCCGACGAAGGCCTGTGGAGCAAGATCAAGGAAACCTTCAGCGACATCCGCACCTGGTCGTCGCTGTTCTACATGCTGCTGCGCCTGCCGCTGGGCATCATCTACTTCGTCATCGGCGTGGTCGGCCTCGCCCTGTCGCTCGGCGTCACCGCAGGCGCGATCGCCGCGCTGATCACCGGCGAGTCGCATGTCCAGATCTCGAACGCGCCCTACCTGCAGCATTTCCTGCACACCGCGCCGGGCCTGATCGTGTTCGGATTGTGCGGCGTGCTGCTGTTCTTCGTCGTCCTGCACATCGCGCGCGCCATCGGCTGGGTGCACGGCAAGATCGCCGAAGGTCTTCTCGTCCGGCTGTAAGCCCCCCTTGGAGCCGGATCGGCCCGCGGTGCGAAAGCATCGCGGGCTTTTTTTGTCGTCCGGCGCAAAGCGGTGGAATGAAGTGGAGCAGCTTGAGCCCGAGAGTTCCCTACGCAGGCGATGCGTTGATTTCCTGGATCGCGTTCAACACGGTCTCGTGATCGGGCATATCGGCCATTTCGATGGCCTCCTGATCCACGCGATCCTTGACGTCCGGGCTGTCGCGCCTCAGCTCTTCCATCAAGTCGATCAATTTGGACGTTTTCTGCGTGGTGAGCAGCACCATCTCAAGCGTCATCTGTTCGCGAAGGTTCGCGAGGCGGTCCGCCCGTCTCTGACTTGCAAGGATGAGAACCGAGATGAAAAGCGCGGTACACGACACCATGAGCGACAGAAGCGTGAAAGGCCATGCATCGGCCGCCCTGGCTCCGACCGTTTGCGGGAGCGAGTTCGCGGCGATCCACAGGACAATCGTTGCAGCGACATAGATCAGGAAGCTCGGTTTGGCGACCGTCGCGGTGATTTGATCGATCAAGCGTTCCAGTCGGGAGGCTTGTGCATGATGGGCTTCATGCATTGCCGTCATCGCCTGAATCGCTTCCTCGACATGGGTCGGCCGGGCTGCACCGGTTTCAAACGCTGCCATCGATAGTCTCCAAGCGATTTGCGGGATGGCTGCGGCGCCAAGCCAAATTGCGGACAGAGCGACCCTGTTCCGGAACTAGCTGGTAACGCATTTGCCGACGATTTGGCCTAGCGCAATCGGGCATCGCACGCTGCGAGCGTGGTCAAACAGGATTTTGCCGGCACGGGGGCGCATCGGCCGGAAGGATGTCCACCACATGCAAGAGCGCGATGCGATTCACCGCCGTTTTGCGGCGGCGGATAAAGAATCGCGGAACCCGAGTTCCGCGAATCGCAACACTTCGTTAACCGAGCCGTAAGGGTTGACGGCCCTATAATGCGCAAGGCTATATGCTTCCCGCACGCCGGCCGTCCGCTGGAAGCATAATTCTGGGCTGGGGTTGATACGTCCCTCACGTGTCAGCACTGAACGACAGGAGCCGACGTGGATCGTCGTAGCGTTGTGCCGCGCAGTTTCGATCTGCGCCGTTCGTTGAATTCGGCTGCTGCCGCGCTCTCGACCACCGACGGCCGCTGGGCCGTGGTCTCGACCTCGATCACCGGCCTGGTCGCGGGCTCGATGGCGTGGCTCGCCGCCAGCGCGATGCCGCCGCTGCACGTCAAGACCAGCGAAGCGTCCACCACCTTCCTGCCCTACAAGCTCTTCACGCAGCTGGTCCAGGCCGGCAGCAATTTGGTTTCGGGTCCTGGCGACGCCGCGCGCCAGGCCGCGCCGCCGCCGGCGCAGCTCGACCGGGCGCTGGCCGACGAAGAGAACGGCGACAACGGCAACCCGACGCCGGGCATCGAGTCGCGCACGCTGACGCTGGAATCCGGCGACACGCTGGCCGGCGTGCTGGAAGACGCCGGCGTGCCGAGCGACGACACCAATGCCGCCATCCTGGCGCTGGCCAAGGTCTACGAGTTGCGCGATGCGCGGGCCGGCCAAAGCTTCACCGTGACTTTTGAGTCGGTGCCGCAAGCGGCACATGGTGAAAGCGTGCCGCAGGTGATACATGGCGCGCCGCCGGCGGCGCCCACCATCAATACGCTGTCGCCCAGCGACGAGGACGATACCGACTCCAATGGCGACGTGACGCCGGTGGCGGTGACGCCGCTCGGGCGCCTGCTGTCGATCTCGTTCTCGCCGTCGGTCGAGCACGACATCACCGTGGCGCGCCAGGCCGACAACAGCTTCGTCGCCAACGACGTCGTCAAGCAGCTGGTCGAGCACCAGCACCGTGCCGGCGCGACGATCGACTCCTCGCTCTATCTCGCCGCCACCCAGGCCGGCATCCCGACCGACGTGACGGTCGCGATGATCAAGATGTTCTCCTACAAGGTCGACTTCCAGCGCGACCTGCGTCCCGGCGACAGCTTCGAGGTCTATTACAGCTACTACTACACCCCGGACGGCCAGCCGGCGCGCGACGGCAACATCGATTACGCCGTCATGCGCACCGGCGGCCGCGAATACGCGCTCTACCGCTACCAGCCCGACCCGACGCAGCCGCCGGACTATTTCGACGCCCATGGCGAGAGCGTGCGCGGCATGCTGATGAAGACGCCGGTGGACGGCGCGCGCATCTCGTCTGGCTTCGGCATGCGCTTCCATCCGGTGCTGGGCTACACCCGCATGCACAAGGGCATCGACTTCGCGGTGCCGGTGGGCACGCCGGTGATGGCCTCGGGCACGGGCACGGTGCAGATCGCCGGGCGCTCCAGCGGCTACGGCAACTACCTGCGCGTCAACATGGGCAATGGCTACGGCTTCGCCTATGGCCACCTGTCGCGCTTCGCGCCGGGCATCCATCCCGGCAGCCATGTGCACCAGGGCGAGATCGTCGCCTATAGCGGCAATACCGGCCTGTCGACCGGCCCGCACCTGCATTACGAAACGCTGGTCGGCGGCGTCCAGGTCAATCCGCTGACGCTGAAGATCGCGCAGGGGCGCGTGCTGTCCGGCGGCGACCTGCGCGACTTCCTGATCGCGCGGCTGCACACCGACGCGGTCCTGGCTTCGACGCCGCTGGAAGCCAAGGTCGCCGACGTGGCGACGGATCTGCGCCAGGCGAAGGCGCGCTAGAGCCGCATTCACGTTATTTGAATCGGAATGCGGCTCCAGCTTTTTTGAATTGTCGCGCAATTTTACGGAAAAAACGTCCATACGCTGCCGCTATGGACCCATTTTTCCGAATTGCGCTAGGCGGCGCGCGACCTTCCGCCACGCCATGGCACGGGCGCGATGGCCCATGATGGCGGCAGAATCGCCCGGTCCCGCTTCCGCATGACCATCCTCACCGTCCGGCACCTGACGCGTTATCGCTATGCCCGGCGCGTGGCGTTCGGCGAGCATCGCATGATGTTCCGGCCGCGCGAGAGCTTCGACCAGCATGTGCTCGAATCCATCCTGACGATCACGCCCAAGCCGGTGGAGATCCGCTACGTCCACGACGTGTTCGGCAATTCGATCGGCATCGCGCGCTTCGGCAGCCGCGCCAAGGAGCTGGTGTTCGAGAGCATCAACCGCCTGGAGCATCAGCCGGAGAACTCGCTCGACGATCCGCGCGCGCCCGATTGGGGCCTGAACGCCTTTCCCTTCGTCTACAACGCGGTGGACGAGCCGGATCTGCTGCCCTCCAAGGAGCGGCTCTATCCCGATCCCGAGCGCGTGCTGGCGGACTGGTCGCGGCGCTTCCTGCTGGGCCTGACCAAGCTCGACGCGCCGCATGTGCTGGCGGCGATGACGCTCGCCATCCACGACGAGCTCGAATACCAGGGGCGGGCCAGCGGTCCGCCGCAATCGCCGATCGAGACGCTGCGGCTCGGACGCGGCACCTGCCGCGACTTCGCGGTGCTGATGATGGAGGCGTGCCGCACGCTCGGCCTCGCGGCGCGCTTCGTTTCGGGCTATCTCTACGTGCCCGAGCGCGCCGGCCACAAGGCGCACAAGGGCGGCGGCAACACCCATGCCTGGGTGCGCGTCTTCCTGCCGAGCGGCGGCTGGGCGGAGTTCGACCCCACCAATGGGCTGGTCGGCAACCGCGACCTGATCCGCGTGGCGGTGGTGCGCGATCCGGCGCAGGCCGTGCCGCTCTACGGCACCTGGGACGGCGAGGACGGCGACTATCTGGGCATGGACGTCGAGGTCGACGTCGTCGCCGAAGAACCGGGCGACAAGCAGCGCAAGCGCGTGGTACGCCTGCGCTAGCAAAAGGTGGTGTGCGTTGCTGATCCGCGCCGGTTACGACATCGCTTATGACTGCGCCGCCGAAACGCCGCTGCTGTTGATGCTGCATGTACGCCCCGAACGCCATGCCGACCTGCGCAGCCCGGAGAATTTCGCCGTATCGCCCGCCGTGCCGTATCGCACCTATGTCGACGGCTTCGGCAATGTCTGCACGCGGCTGGTGGCGCCCAAGGGCGTGACGCGCCTGACCTGCGACCTGATCGTGGCGGACAGCGGCCAGCCCGATCCGGTCCCGCAAGGCGCGGCGCAGCTGCCGGTCGACGAACTGCCCGACGACGTGCTCGTCTTCCTCCTGGGCAGCCGCTATTGCGACACCGACCGGCTATCAAGCCTCGCCTGGTCGCTGTTCGGCCATGTCGCGCCGGGCTGGGCGCGCGTGGCGGCGATCTGCGACTATGCGCATGACCGCATCGCGTTCGACTATCAGCAGGCACGCGCCGACCGCAGCGCGGCGGATGCGAATTACGAACAGGTCGGCGTCTGCCGCGACTATGCGCACCTGGCGGTGGCGCTGTGCCGCTGCATGAACATCCCGGCGCGCTATTGCACCGGCTATCTCGGCGATATCGGCATGCCGCCGGATCCCATCTCGGATTTCAGCGCCTGGTTCGACGTCTATCTGGGCGGCGCCTGGTACGCCTGGGACGCGCGGCACAACCGGCCGCGCATCGGACGCATCTTGATGGCACGCGGCCGCGACGCCACGGACGCCGCGATCTCGACCGCCTTCGGGGCGGCGACGCTGGTGAACTTCTCCGTGGTGACGGAGGAGATCGTTGGCGGCTGACGAGGTCGTCATCGGGCCGGACTACACGCCGGCGCCGGAATGCGCCGTCCGGCCGGGCGTGCCGGTGGGCACCGTCCACGCCTTCACGATGGAATCGCGCAGCAGCAGGCTTTATCCCGGCATAAGGCGCCTCGACAACGCGATCACGCGCCGGCGCGACGCCCATGGCAACCGCATCGCGGCGGCGGAGCATGAGCAGTCCGAGGCCGCGCCCTATCTGCGCACGGTGTGGGTCTATGTGCCCCAGCAATATGTGCGGAGCACGGCGGCGCCGCTCATGGTGGTGCAGGACGGCTACGGCTATCTCAATCGCCTGCCTCGCGTGCTCGACAACCTGATCGCGGAGGGACGCGTGCCGGCGCTGGTCGCGGTGCTGATCGATTCCGGCGGCGGCGACGCGCAGGGCAGCCAGCGCGGCCTGGAATACGACACGCTGTCGGGCCGTTACAGCGACTTCGTCGAGAGCGAGGTGCTGCCGCGCGTCATCCTGGAGACCGGCGTCACGCTGACCGACGATCCCGACGGCCGCGCCACCATGGGCGCGAGCTCGGGCGCGGCGTGTGCCTTCACCATGGCGTGGTTTCATCCCGAGCGCTATCGGCGCGTGCTGTCGTACTCGGGCACTTTCGTGAACCAGCAATCGCCGCCGAACGCGCAGACGCCGCGCGGCGCCTGGGAGTATCACGACCATCTCATCGCCGAGGCGGAGAAAAAGCCGCTGCGCCTGTGGCTCGAGGTCGGCGAGAAGGACCTGCACCACGACGATCCCGAAGAGAGCTGGCACAATTGGCCGCTGGCCAACCGGCGCATGGCGGCGGCGCTGAAGGCCAAGGGCTACGATTATCGCTTCGTGTTCTCGCAAGGCGGGCGGCATGTCGATCCGCGCGTCGCCGACGCCACGCTGCCCGGCGCGCTCGCCTGGCTGTGGCAGGGCTATAAGGCGCGTTAGAGTCGATTTGGGTTGAAATCATTCAATTCCATACCGTCATTGCCCGGCTCGTCCGGGCAACCCATTTTGCTCGGCCAGAAACAAATTGGGTCGCCCGCATAAAGCGGGCGATGACGGCTTTGGGGCAATTCAATTCAAACCAAATCAACTCTAGCCGGCGAGCCGGCGTGCGATCGCCAGCGTGGCCGCGTCGAACGTCCTGGCATGGGGATATTGCAGGATCTGCTGGGCGATCAGCGCCAGGCGCGCCTCGAAGCCGGGCAGCACGTCGGGCTTCAGCACGACTTTGTTGTAGGGCGCGATGTCGGCGCGCTGGAACTCGAAGGCGATGGAGACGCGCGACTCCGTCGCCCGCGGCGCGGTGCGGCCGCCCCAATGCAGCACCGACTGGTTCCACATCAGGACGTCGCCGGCCGCGGCGGGCAGCGCGCGCACGCTCTGCAGGTCGAAGCGGATCTCGTTGTCGCTCGGCGTGCCATAGACCGGATCGCACGACGCCGGCACGATGTACATGCAGCCGTTGAGCGGCTCGGCGCGCGACAGCGCGATCCAGGTGGTCAGCGCCTTGGGCGTGCCGTCGGCGGCGAGCGCGTAATGGCCCTTGTCGCGATGCGGCGGCCAGCCGACGTCGCCGCGCCTGGGCTCGAGATTCCACGCCCAGAAATCCGGCATGAAGGCGTAGTCGCCGAGCAGCCCGGCATACCACAGGCGCAGCTTGCGGAACGGCAGCCAGAACTCGTCGAACACGAAGGCGAAGACCGGCAGCAGGCCGGCGGCGGAGACGGCGCGCACGGCGGCGGCCATCGCCGCGACGTCGAGGCCCCAGTCGAGGCCGCTCTCCTGGAAATAGCCGTCGAACACCAGCTGGCCCATCAGCTCCTCGCGCCGGTTGGCGCCGAGTTCGAGCGCGGGCGCGGCGCGGAAGCGGGCCTCGTCGCCGATGTGAAAGCCGGGCGCGAAGCGGGCCCAGGTTTCGCGCGTCGTGATCTCTTCGAACGTCAGCATGGGTGCGACGATACAAAGGAAAGCGGCACCGCGCCACTCGCCGCGCGGCGCCTCAGCCAGGCTTGCGGGCGACGCCGCCGGCATGTTCGGCAAAACCGTCCTGGGATAGCTCAATAAAATGGGTTGTCATCCCCGGCCGAGCGAAGCGAGGGGAAGGGGACCCAGGCGCCGACGCTTACGGATGCTTGCAGAACGCGTTCAAGTCGTTCTGTTCCACCGAAGAAGCTTGACTGCCTGGGTCCCCTTCCCCTCACGCCGCTGCGCGGCGTTCGGCCGGGGATGACAGGTTTTTTAATGCACTGCCCTACTCGTCTGCGGCGTGTGGTCGATGTCGAGGTCGTCGTCCGGCGTCGCGAATTCGGTGCCGTCGATGACGAGGCCGTTCTTGCCGGAAGTGACCACGACCTTGGCGCCGTCGAGGATCTTGCCTTCGAGCAGCAGCTGGGCGAGCGGGTCCTGCAGGCGGCGCTGGATCACGCGCTTGAGCGGCCGCGCGCCATAGACCGGATCGTAGCCCGCGTCGGCGAGCCAGTGGCGCGCCTTGGCGTCGAGCGTGATCTCTATCTTGCGGTCGGCCAGGAGCTTGTCGAGGCGCCCGATCTGGATTTCGACGATTCTGTCCATGTTCTGCCGCGACAGGCGATGGAACAGGATGATCTCGTCCAGCCGGTTGAGGAATTCGGGCCGGAAATGCGCGCGCACCGCGGCCAGCACGGCGGCGCGGGCCTCGCGGGTCTCCTCGCCGGTCGAAAGCAGCTCGGTGCCGAGGTTGGAGGTCAGGATGATCACCGTGTTCTTGAAGTCGACGGTGCGGCCCTGCCCGTCCGTCAGGCGGCCGTCGTCGAGCACCTGCAGCAGCACGTTGAACACGTCGGCGTGCGCCTTTTCGACTTCGTCGAACAGGATGACCTGGTAGGGACGTCGGCGCACGGCCTCGGTGAGCACGCCGCCCTCCTCATAGCCGACATAGCCCGGCGGCGCGCCGATCAGGCGGGCGACGGAATGCTTCTCCATGAACTCGCTCATGTCGATGCGCACCATGGCGGTGTCGTCGTCGAACAGGAACGAGGCCAAGGCTTTTGTCAGCTCGGTCTTGCCGACGCCGGTGGGGCCGAGGAACAGGAACGAGCCGATCGGACGGTTGGGGTCCTGCAGGCCGGCGCGGGCGCGGCGCACCGCATTGGCGATGGCGCGCACCGCCTCGTGTTGGCCGACGACGCGGCCTTCGAGCGCGCTCTCCATCTTGAGCAGCTTGTCCTTCTCGCCTTCGAGCATCTTGTCGACCGGGATGCCGGTCCAGCGCGAGACCACGCTAGCGATCTGCTCGGGCGTCACCGATTCCTTGGCCAGGCTGTTGCCGTCCTGGTCCTCGATCGCCTTCAGCTTGCGTTCGAGATCGGGGATGACGCCATAGGTCAGCTCACCGGCGCGCGCGAAGTCGCCCTTGCGCTGCGCCACGTCGGCATCCATGCGGGCGCGGTCGAGCTTTTCCTTGAGGCCCTGGACGTCGTGGACGGATTTCTTCTCTTCCTGCCACTTCGCGCTCTGCGACGAGGCTTTTTCGTCGAGTTCGGCAAGCTCCTTCTGCAGATTGGCGAGACGGTCCTTGGACGCCTTGTCGGTTTCCTTTTTCAGCGCCGCCTGCTCGATCTTGAGCTGGATGATGCGGCGGTCGAGCTCGTCGAGCTCTTCGGGCTTGGAATCGACCTGCATGCGCAGGCGCGAGCCGGCCTCGTCCATCAGGTCGATCGCCTTGTCGGGCAGGAAGCGGTCGGTGATGTAGCGGTTGGACAGCTGCGCCGCCGCGACGATGGCGCTGTCGGTGATGCGCACGCCGTGATGGACTTCGTATTTCTCCTTGAGGCCGCGCAAGATGGAGATCGTGTCCTCCACCGTCGGCTCGCTCACGAAGACGGGCTGGAAGCGGCGGGCGAGCGCGGCGTCTTTCTCGACATGCTTGCGGTACTCGTCGAGGGTGGTGGCGCCGACGCAATGCAGCTCGCCGCGGGCGAGCGCGGGCTTGAGCAGGTTGGAGGCATCCATCGCGCCTTCAGCCTTGCCGGCGCCGACCAGGGTGTGCATCTCGTCGATGAAGAGGATGATCTTGCCTTCGGCGCCGGTGACTTCGTTGAGCACGGCTTTGAGGCGTTCTTCGAACTCGCCGCGGAACTTGGCGCCGGCGATCAGCGAGCCCATGTCGAGCGCCATCAGCTTCTTGTTGCGCAGCGACTCCGGCACGTCGCCGTTGACGATGCGCAGCGCGAGGCCTTCGGCGATGGCGGTCTTGCCGACGCCGGGCTCGCCGATCAGCACCGGATTGTTCTTGGTGCGGCGGGCGAGGACCTGGATGGTGCGGCGGATCTCCTCGTCGCGGCCGATGACCGGATCGAGCTTGCCGCTGCGCGCCGCGTCGGTGAGGTCGCGGGCGTATTTCTTGAGCGCGTCATAGGCGTTCTCGGCCGTCGCGCTGTCGGCGGTGCGGCCCTGGCGGAGGTCGGCGATGGCCTTGTTGAGGCCCTGGGCGGTGACGCCGGCGTCTTTGAGGATCCTGGCGCTGTCGGTGCCCGGCGCGAGCGCCAGGGCGAGCAGCAGATATTCGGCGGTAACGAAACTGTCGCCGGCCTTCGTCGCGATCTGTTGTGCGTTGTCGAGCAGGCGCGCGGTCTCCGGCGCCAGATAGACCTGCCCGTTGCCGCCTTCGACGCGCGGCACCTTCGCTAGCGC
>DATMKZ010000010.1:0-39770 GCA_035570795.1 Rhizomicrobium sp. | reverse complement strand
CTTTACGCGCCTGGGTTCGCCGGTCAGCTCGATCGCGTCCAGCCGGCTTATCAGCTCCTTGAAGAAGGCGCGGATTTCCATCTTTGCCAGATGCTGGCCGAGGCAGAGATGCGCGCCATAGCCGAAGGCGACGTGGCGGTTGTTCTCGCGGTCGACGCGGAATTTGCCGGCGTCGGCCCACACCTCCTCGTCGCGGTTGGCGGAGATGTAGAGAAGCTGCAGAGCATCGCCCGTCTTGATGGTGCGGCCCCGCAGTGTGTAGTCGGGGCCCATATTGGTGCGCATGAAGTGCTGCACGGGTGTGACCCAGCGGATGATCTCGTCGACCGCGCTGTTCAGGAGGCCCGGATCGGCCTGGAGCTTCTTCAGCTGATCGGGATTCTCCATCAGGGCGCGCAGGCCGCCGGCGATGCAGGACGAGGTCGTGTCGTGGCCCGCGGTCGCGACGATGATGTAATAGGACGCGGTCTCGATCGGGCCGAGCGGCGCGCCGTTGATCCTGGCGTTGGCGATGACGGTGGCGAGATCCTCGCCGGGATGGGCGCGGCGCGCCTCCGTCATCGCGTTAAAATACATGAAGAAGTCGGCGATGACGTTGGAGCCCGGACCGCGCTCCTTGCGCTGCATGTCGGGATCGCCGCCGCCGAACAGCTCCTGCGTTAGCTGCAGCATCTTGGGTTCGTCCGTTTCCGGCACGCCCATGATCGACATGATGACATGCAGCGGGTAGTAGACGGCGATGTCCTTGGTGAAGTCGCATTCCGGCCCGATCGCCATCATCTTGTCGACATAGCGCTTCGCCAGCTCGACGGTGCGCGCCTCCAGGCTCTTGCGCAGATTGACCGGCATGAACCAGGCCTGGGTCAGGCCGCGATAGGCGCGGTGATCCTCGCCGTCCATGTCGATCAGCGTGCGCAGCGGCGAGACGCGGCCGGTCTTGGGGTCCGGCCCGCCCCACATCGCGGCGAAACCCGTCTCGGCCTCGATGTTCATCAGCACCGAGCGCGGTTCGTTGTGGAACTGGTCGTTGAGCTTCTCGATCTCCAGGATGTCGGGATGTTTGGTGATCGCCCAGAAGGGGCGAAAGCCGTCCGGCGCCGTCCAATGCACCGGATCCTCGCGCCGCAATTTCGTCAGCAGGCCGTGAATCGCGGCGTCGTCGCCATAGGTGACGTTGGAAACGAGCGCGTTGTCGAGATCGGTGGCCATGACGAACCTCACGGAAGTCTGCCGCGATCTTATGCAGAGATTGCCGCGAGGGAAGTCAATTCGGCGGGTGGCTGGCGCAGCCGTCTTGGCCGCTTCAGTAGGTCGGCGACAGCATCGCATAGGACTCGATGCGCCCCACGCGGGCGATGGCGCCGGACACGTCGGGTCTGGCGCGCATGGCGAGCCATGCGGCATGGACAGCGTCCTCACGCTTTGAGGCGTGCGGCCTGGGGAGGTAGTCCTGAAGATAATAAAGGGTATCCAAGCGGCGCGCCGGATCGTTCAATTCGGCGATGATTTCCGCGGCTGCACCGTCGAGATCCCCGGTGAACAACATGGTGTTCAGATAAGGCCGCGCGCCGTCGATGGTATGCGCCTTCATGTAGTCGAGAACTTGGCCGAGCGCCGCGGTGTTGCCGAGTTCGAACAAGGCGCAGGCGCGCGCATCCTCCAGCGCCATGCGTCCATAGCGACTTGCATTGGAGAAATCCAACGCCGCGACCGCAGCCAGGGCGTCGTTGGGCCGGTCGTAATATTCGTAAGCGTCTGCAAGATTGATCGCCTGGCTGACATTGACGGCACCGTCCTCTTTGTGCGACGCGCCTTCGGCCAGCGCCGCCAGGGCATCGTCGCTGCGGCCAAGCGCGAACAGAATACGCGAGCGGACATCCAGCGTCCAATTCAATTTGTCGCCGGCATCGCTGAAGGCGTCGGGTTTGGCGGCGAGGCGGGCGAGCGCGCCGGTGATCAAAGCCATTGCTTCCGGCGCGCGATCCAGATTGAGCAGCAATTCTGCGACCGTGTTGACGCCTTCCAGCTTGTCGGGCGCGGCGGCCGCCTTGGCCTTCAAATCCGCCAGTTCGGCACCATAGGCCTTCATAACGTCGAAGTGCCTGGGATCGGCCTGGACCAAGGCGTCGAAGCGCCTGTCGGCATGCATCTGCAGAAGCGGGACATGCGCGCGAAGTTCGTCTGCCAAATCCCTGGCGCCATGGATGTCGTGGCGTTCCAGCCGGATGCGCAGCAGGGTCAGCCAGAGCCCGTCGGGTGTCTCGAACGGATCGTCGGGTTGCCATTTCATCGCATGCAATGCGGCCAGCATATCCGCGCCGACCTCCGCCGCGGTGGGATCCTTCTGCGTTTCGCGGTTCATGGTTTCGATTGCTTGAAAGGAGATATCGGATAGCTTTTCCGGCCAGCGCGACGCCAGCGTCGCCGTCGATCGCGCCGCGTCGGCGTAATCGGCCAGCCGGTACGAATTGCTCAGGCGAAGGTGCCAGTCGAAGCCGTCGGCTTGCGGCATCGCGGTTGCCTGCTTGATCAGCGCTTGCGCGTCATGGTTCCTGCCGAGATCGTACAGCACCGCGCCATAGAGCAGATAGGCGGTGTGATGCTCCTGCTCCGACAATTCGCGGAAGGCGGGATCGGCAAGGATCGCCTTCAGCGTATCGGACATAGCCGCTTCATCGGCGCCGGCCTCCTGCGATTTGGCGATCACCGCTTGCAGGGATTGGCGCAGGTCCCCGACGCTGCTCCGGGCAGTGTCCAGGCTGTCGTCCGTGGCGCGGGCCGAGACCGCGCAGCCGAACAGCAAAGCCGCGCAAAGCGCAGCATACAGTTTCCTCATATCCGCCCGCCTTCTTTGGCCGGAGTGTAACGCAGCGTACGTTGTTTTCGCCAGCGGCGGTTGTATAGGCGACCTCAATTCGGCAGCGCGAACGCCATCACCGTGTCGCCATGCCTAGTGCCGGACTTTTCGTGGCCGCCGGCGGCGATGACGACATATTGCCTGCCCTTCCAGACATAGGTCATCGGCGTCGCCTGGCCGCCGGCGGGCAGGCGCCCGCGCCACAATTCGGCGCCGGACTTCGCGTCGAAGGCGCGCAGATAGTTGTCGAGCGCCGCACCGATGAAAACGAGACCGCCGGCGGTCGAGATCGGGCCGCCGAAATTCGGCGTGCCGACATTGCTGAAGAGATATTCGCTGAACGGCAGCAAGTCTTCGGTGGTGCCGAGCGGCACCGCCCACAATTGATGGCCGTCATGCATGTCGATGGCGTGCAAGAGGCCCCAGGGCGGCGGATTGCAGGGCAGGCCGAGCGGCGAGAGCACCACGTCGCGGCGCATCGCATAAGGCGCACCGGCATTGGGCGAAATCTCGTGATGCGGATGGGCGGCGCGATAGAGGCGGAAATCCTTCGCCGGGATCAGCGTCACCATGTGCATGGCGCTCGAGGTGTTGACGTAGACGACGTCGCGCGAGGCGTCGAACGACAACCCGCCCCAGTTGATGCCGCCGCCGGTGAAGGGATAGACGATCGAGCCCTGCGTCGAGGGCGGCGTATACCAGCCCTCGTTGCGCGCCGCGGCGATGGCGTCGCGGCATTTGCCGCGGTCCCAGAAGGTCAGGCCGAAGGCGTCGTCCGGCTTGATGCCGTGCGGCGCCAGGGGCGCGGGCGCGACGGGAAAAGGCTGCGTCGGCGACAGCTTCTCGCCGGGGGCGCCGTCCTGCGGCACCCCGCGCTCCTCGACCGGGATGAACGGCACGCCCGTGTCGCGGGCGAGCGTGAAGATCAGCCCCTGCTTGGTGCCCTGGATCACGACGGGGCCGGTATGGCCGCGATACGTCACCGTCGCCAGCGTCGGCTGCGCGGGAATATCGTAGTCCCAGACATTGTGATGCACGGTCTGGAACGACCAGGCGACCTGGCCCGTCTCGATATGGATGGCGACGACGGCACCCGCATTGTGATCGTCGCCGGCGCGCGCCGCGCCGTAGAAATCCGGCGACGGGCTGGAGGTCGGCAGGAAGACGAGGCCGCGGGCCTCGTCGATCGACATCGGCGCCCAGACATTGGCCGAGCCGGCGCGGAACGGCGCCCCGGCCAGGGGATCGAACTGCCAGCGCGGCTTGCCGGTCACCGCATCGAAGGCGTGCACCGTGCCCGGCAGTTCGTGGACGCGCTGGTTGTCGTCCATCGACGAGCCGACCACGACGACGCCATGGCTGACCACGGGCGGCGAGGTGATGCCGACCTGGCCGACACGTTCCAGCTTGCCGCCGGGATCGATGGCGATGGTGCCGCGGTTGCCGAAACCGGTGCAGGGCTTGCCGGTCCGGGCGTCCAGCGCAATCAGGCGGAAATCGACGGTGCCGAAATAAATCCGCGAGGCGCAGGCGCCCGACGCGCCCGGCATCTGCCAATAGGCGACGCCGCGGCAATTGTAGGAATTCGCAAGCTCGAGGTCGCGCGGCACTTTGGGATCGAAGCGCCAGAGCTGCCGGCCCGTGCCGGGATCGAGCGCGATAGCGTTGTCGAAGGAGGAGCAGACATAGAGCCGCCCCTCGGCCAGGATCGGCGTGTTCTCGAACGCGGCCTGCCTGATCGCCGGGTCGGCCAGTTCGCCGGTCGAGTAGCTCCAGGCGACGGCGAGGCCCGCGACATTGCCGGACGTGATCTGGCGCGCCGCCGAATAGCGCTGGCCGCCCTGGTCGCCGCCATAGGCCGGCCAGCCGGGATCGGCCGCCTTCGCCCCACCGCAGAGCAGCAGCGCCGCCAGAAGTGCGACCAGCCGGTTTGTCATAATCCGCCTCCCGAAAGCCATGCCGGACGCCCTATACTGGGCCGATGTCCGGTCCGACCCAATCTGTGTCAGACGCCGTGCGTCCGAAAGGGCGCCGGGGCGGTTCGCGGCCGATCGGTGATATGCGGCAGAGGCTTGGGATCGGCGGCGCGTTTTCCGGGACGAACGGCAAGGTCTACCTGATCGGCCTGGCGGCGCTTGCCGTGTTCATCGTCTGCTTCGACATGATTTCGGTGTGGAACGACCAGCACTACCGGCCCGATTTCGGGCTGGCGGCGCCGATCGTCTGGGAGGCGACCAGCGCCGTCGGCTTCATCGCCTATTCGACGATCGCCTGGCTGGCGCTGCAGATCGCGCCCCTGGAAAGCCGGCCCTGGTGGCGGACGGGCCTCGTCCATGCCGCCGCGATCCCGCTCTATTCGCTGCTGCATGTCGGCACCTTCCTGATGCTGCGCAAGGCGATCTATGCCCTGGCCGGCCATCACTACGTCTACGATGGGATCCGCGGCGAGTATGTCTTCGAATTCCGCAAAGACGTCTTCGCCTACCTGCTGATGGTGACGATCTATTGGGTGGTGGCGCGGCTGCTGCGCGAGCCGGCCGTGCCGGTGGAGACGGCCGGCCTCTACACCATCCGCGACGGCGCGCGCATCGTGCGGGTGGCGGTGCGCGATATTCTCGCGGTCGGCTCGGCCGGCAACTATGTCGAATTCGTGCTGCGCGACGGTCGCAAGCCGCTGATGCGCACGCCGCTGAGCGCCATCGAGAGCGAGCTCGGCCCGCGCGGCTTCGTGCGCGTGCACCGTTCCTGGCTGGTCAACGCGGTGCAGATGACCGGCCTGAAGCCCGAAGGTTCGGGCGATTACACCGTGGAGCTTGGCGAACTCGCCGTGCCGCTGTCGCGCCGTTTCCCCGAGGCGCTGGCGCGGCTGCGCGCGGGATAGTCTATTTCTTCGCCTCGCTCTGGACCTGCGCCGCGGCGGTATCGAGCAGTTCGGCCATCTGGTGGCGAATCGCGTGGTCGGAGACCTTTGCCGCGTCGAGGTCGCGCCGCAGCTTGCGGAAGACATCTTCCTCGCCGGGCTCTTTCATGTCGGCGGCGATCACGTCCTTGGCGTAGGCGGCGGCGGCATCGCCGGTCCTGCCCATTTCTCCGGCCGCCCAAAGGCCCAGGAGCTTGTTGCGGCGGGCCACGATCCTGAACTGCATGTCGGCGTCGTGCGCCCATTTCGCCTCGAACCCCTTGCGCCGATCGTCGAACGAACCGCTCATGCGTAACCCCTTGGATTGGAACCATTAATCGGCGCGTGCCCGGTGCATCGCCGCCCTGCCGGCGCTGGGCTTGTGGACAGCACACAGATAGGGGCGTATGCGCCCTTTCGCAACGTTGCCGCGCGGCTGCCGCGCCGCTATTTTTGCCGCTTCGCGTGAATCGATTGGCGTTCGGGCGGTCACAAGGACATCGAGATGAAACGCCGGCGCATGATCTACGAGGGCAAGGCCAAGATCCTCTATGAGGGGCCCGAGCCCGGGACGCTGATCCAGTATTTCAAGGACGACACGACCGCGTTCGACGCCACCAAGAAGGCGGTGCTGGACGGCAAGGGCGTGCTCAACAACCGCATCAGCGAATACCTGATGACGCAGCTGAACGCGATCGGCGTGCCGACGCATTTCCTCAAGCGCCTCAACATGCGCGAGCAGCTGATCAAGGAAGTGGAGATCATCCCCTTGGAGGTCATCGTCCGCAACATCGCGGCCGGCTCGATGTCCAAGCGGCTTGGCATCGAGGAAGGCACGGTGCTGCCGCGCTCGATCATCGAATATTGCTACAAGAACGACGCGCTGCACGACCCCCTGGTCAGCGAGGAGCACATCACGGCTTTTGGCTGGGCTTCGCCCCAGGACCTGGACGACGTCGTCAACCTGACGATCCGCATCAACGATTTCCTCTCCGGCCTGTTCCTCGGCGTCGGCATCAAGCTCGTCGACTTCAAGGTCGAGTTCGGGCGGCTGTGGGAGAACGACTATATGCGCATCGTGCTGGCCGATGAGATCAGCCCGGATTCCTGCCGCCTGTGGGACGTCACCACCAACGACAAGATGGACAAGGACCGCTTCCGCCGCGATCTCGGCGGCGTGGTCGAGGCCTATTCGGAAGTCGCGCGGCGCCTCGGCATCATGCCCGAATCGGTGCAGGGCGAGAGCAAGGGACCGCAATTGGTGCGGTGATGCCGTGGCGGCGAACGATCCGAATTTGCGCCGGTACTGGTTCGAGTTTGAGTCTCTGGGGCAAGATACGACGGCAATTTTGAAACTGGGTTGCGGCGTGACCGCGTACGATGAGAAGGACGCCACGGCACTGATCAGGGATCGAATTTTCTCGGGAGCCGCACTCCCCCACGTTCGCAAGATCGTTGCCGATATCGATGTGCGCTCGCTCGATCAAGATCACGTGGTGCCGAATATGGGTTCCGTCGTCTGGCGCGGCATCTGGTTTCCGACTGGCTACGAGCACAACGGATAAACAATGAAAGCGCGTGTTTTCGTCACCCTCAAAAACGGCGTCCTCGATCCCCAAGGCAAGGCCATCGGGCATGCGCTGAACGGGCTCGGTTTCGGCGCGGTCGGCGCAGTGCGCCAAGGCAAGGTGATCGACATCGAGCTTTCGGAAAGCGACGAGGCCAAGGCCAGGGCCGACCTGAAGGCGATGTGCGAGAAGCTGCTCGCCAACACCGTGATCGAGAAATACGAGATCGAGCTCAAGACGTGACGATCGAATTCGACTGTCATGGCCCGGGCCATGACAAATTTTGTTTGGGAGTTCTGCGGTGAGAAGTGCCGTCATCGTGTTTCCGGCTTCGAACTGCGACCGCGATGCCGCGGTGGCGCTGGAGCAGATGACGGGGCAGAAAGCCCATATGGTCTGGCACCAGGACGCGGAACTGCCGCCGGTCGATCTCGTGGTGCTGCCGGGCGGGTTTTCCTACGGCGATTACCTGCGCTGCGGCGCCATGGCGAGCCAGTCGGCAGTGATGCGCGCCGTCAAGGCGCATGCGGAGCGTGGCGGCGCAGTGCTGGGCATCTGCAACGGCTTTCAGGTGCTGACCGAGAGCCATCTGCTGCCCGGGGCGCTGATCCGCAACGCCGACCTGAAATTCGTCTGCCGCCCGGTCGGGCTGGAAGTGGATGAAACCCAATCGGCGTTCACGCGCAAATACGAGCACGGCCAGCGTGTGCATTTCCCGGTGGCGCATGGCGAGGGCAACTACGTCGCCGACGAAGAGACGCTGGACCGGCTCGAAGGCGAAGGCCGCGTGGTGTTCCGCTATGCGGGCGGCGACAATCCCAACGGTTCGGCGCGCGACATCGCCGGCATCCTCAGCGAAAAGCGCAACGTGATGGGCCTGATGCCGCATCCCGAGCGCGTGGTCGACCCCCTGCTCGGCGGCACGGATGGGCGCGCGCTGTTCGAGAGCTTGATTGAGACGCTGTCGTAGAGGTCTGGATGAACGCCAGCCCCTACGAGACGGTCGATGAGCAGTGGTTGTGGGAGCGCGGCGGCTTGCACGATTCGACCATTCTCGCCTGGCAAGCGCAAGGCGGCGCAACTACGTTCCGCATCAAGGATGTATGGTGGAATTCCGAAGGATTCCCTGACTACAAAGGGCCCGAGCCCGGTTCACTTGTAATTTCAGGCTCTGGCCACGCTCCGGACTGCGCGCCCATCGTCGCCAAGGTGATCCTGGACGCGGCGTTGATTCGCAAGGATGGTCTTATGGGACTTTGCCTCGTCACGAGCGAGCATCCGCCCATCGAAATTCTCGGCGACGCCGTTCGCTGGTATCCCGATCCACGTTCGCGAGAGCAGCCGCTATCATGACCGCCATCACCCCTGCCCTCGTCAAAGAACACGGGCTCACCGAGGACGAGTACGCCCATATCAAGCGGCTGCTGAACCGCGAGCCGAGCTTTGTCGAGCTGGGCATCTTCTCGGTGATGTGGTCGGAGCATTGCTCGTACAAATCCACCCGCGTGCACCTGGCCAAGCTGCCGACCAAGGCGTCGTGGGTGCTGCAGGGGCCGGGCGAGAACGCCGGCGTGATCGACATCGGCGACGGCGACGCCTGCATCTTCAAGATGGAGAGCCACAACCATCCCAGCTTCATCGAGCCCTATCAGGGGGCGGCGACCGGCGTCGGCGGCATCATGCGCGACGTCTTCACCATGGGCGCGCGGCCCATCGCGATGATGAACGCGCTGCGCTTCGGCGAGCCCGCGCATCCCAGGACGCGGGCGCTGGTGTCGGGCGTGGTCAGCGGCATCGGCGGCTATGGCAATTGCATGGGCGTGCCCACCGTCGGCGGCGAGGTCAATTTCCACAGGAGCTATAACGGCAACATCCTGGTCAACGCGATGTGCGTCGGCCTGGCGCGAACCGACAAGATATTTCTGTCCGCCGCCAAGGGGGCCGGCAATCCGGTGGTCTATATCGGCTCCAAGACGGGCCGCGACGGCATCCACGGCGCCACCATGGCTTCGGCCGAGTTCGACGACGCCTCGGACGAAAAGCGTCCGACAGTGCAGGTCGGCGATCCCTTCACCGAGAAGCTGCTGCTGGAAGCCTGCCTCGAACTGATGGCGACCGACGCCATCGTCGCGATCCAGGACATGGGCGCGGCGGGGCTGACATCCTCATCCGCCGAGATGGCCGACAAGGGCGGCAGCGGAATCGAACTCGACCTCGACAAGGTGCCGCAGCGCGAAGCCGACATGACCGCCTACGACATGATGCTGTCGGAGAGCCAGGAACGCATGCTGGCGGTGCTCAAGCCGGGGCGCGAAGGCGAAGCCGAGCGCATCTTCCGGAAATGGGAGCTGGATTTCGCGGTGATCGGTGTCACCACCGACACGGGCCGGCTGGTGGTCAAGCACAAGGGCGCCGTGGTCGCCGACATGCCGGTGACGGCGCTGTCGGACGAGGCGCCGAAATACCAGCGGCCTTACGAAATCCGTCCCGCCGCGACGGGAACGCCGACCTTCGACCCGGCGCGGCCGGTGATGGAATCGCTGAAGAAAATCCTTGCGAGCCCCGACATGTGTTCGCGCCGCTGGGTATGGGAGCAATACGACCATACGGTGATGTCGGACACGGTGCAGCGGCCCGGCGGCGACGCGGCTGTGGTGCGCGTGCATGGCACGACCAAGGGCCTGGCGATCACCACCGACGTGTCCCCGCGCTATTGCAAAGCCGACCCCTTCGAAGGCGCCAAGCAGGCCGTGGCCGAGGCCTGGCGCAACCTCACCGCCGTCGGCGCACGGCCGCTCGCCGTCACCGACAATCTCAATTTCGGCAATCCTCAGAAGCCGGAAATCATGGGCGAGATCGTGGCCGGGATCGACGGCATCGCCGAGGCCTGCCGGGCGCTCGACTTCCCGGTGATCGGCGGCAATTGCTCGCTCTACAACGAGACCAATGGCGAGGGCATCCTGCCGACGCCGGCAATCGGCGGCGTCGGCCTGATGAAAGACGTCGCGAAAATGGCGACGATCGCCTTCAAGCGCAATGTCGACGTTCTGATGCTGGTTGGCGAGAGCAAGGACCGTCTTGGCGGCCATCTGGGCCAGTCGATCTATCTGCGCGAGATCGAGGGCCGCGAAGAGGGCGCCTGCCCACGCGTGCATCTGCCCAGCGAGAAGCGCAACGGCGATTTCGTGCGCCTGCTGATCGAGGCCGGCGGCATCGACACGGTGCACGACCTGTCGGACGGTGGCCTGCTGGTGGCGCTGGCGGAGATGGCGATGGCGGGCGGCATGGGCGTCAATGTCAGGCTGCCGGCCGGCAGCGATCCGATCCCGTTCCTGTTTGGCGAGGACCAGGGCCGCTATGTCGTCGCCTTCCCCGCGGCGATGATCCCGCGCGTGACCGAGACGGCGCATCGCCATGGCGTGGCGCATGCCCTGATCGGCTGCACCGCGCCGGACACGCTGCTGGTGGAGGGCGTCGGCGAGATCGCGGTCGCGGCGCTGAAATCCGCCCATGAGAGCTGGTTTCCGCGCTATATGAGCGGCGAAGAGCTGCTGCCGGGAACTGAGCCATGGGCATGAAGGGCAATGAGATCGAGAAATTCATCAAGGACGCGTTTCCCGACGCGGATGTGACCATGACCGATCTTGCGGGCGACGATAATCACTGGGCCGCGGTCGTCGCCTCGGCCGCTTTCAAGGGAAAGAACCGTGTGCAGCAGCACCAGATGGTCTACGCTGCGCTCAAGGGCAATATGGGTGGCGTGCTGCATGCGCTGCAGCTTACGACGCAAGTGAAAGGTTGAACGATCCGGCCGAGTTGCCGGCCTTCAGGGAGGTCGCAACATGCTTACGCGTCTGGTTTTGAGCGCCGCACTCGTCTTCGGGACCTGTTCGAGCGCGCTGGCGGTGCCCGCGAAGATCATCATCCTGCGCCATGGCGAGAAGCAGGACGGCTTTGCGCTCTGCACGGTCGGGGTGCAGCGCTCATTGGCCTTGTCGGTGCAGTTTATCGGCAAGGGCGGGGCCGATTCGCTGTTCGCCGTCGGGGAGACGCCAGCCGCCTTCTTCGCCATCACGCTGCATACGATCGAACTCGCCAGCCCGGCAGCGCGGACCTGGTCGGCGCCGCTGATCGCCTATTCGGCAGTGCCGATCTCCGGCAGCCCGCTGGGCGACTCCGATGTCGTGCTGAACGCGCGCACGCAACAGGCGGCGGCCGACGTGCTGAACAATCCCGCCTGGAACGGTAAGACCGTCGTCATGGTGTGGGAGCACAAGCACATCGCCAACAAGAAGCTTGAGAAGGCTTATCCGGGTCAGAAGGTGACGCTTCGGCAGCTCCTGGGCCTCGACACGCTCGGCAGCCAGGTGCCCGACAAATGGGAAGGCGACAATTACGATTATTTCTGGGTCGTGACCTACGGCAATCCGAATTCGCCCGTGCCGACAGGGTTCCAGACGATCAAGCAGCATTTCGCCAAGCCTTACGACGGTGTGCCGCACAACGATTGGGGCAAGCCGGAAGGCCTGCCGAAGAACGCGGGCTGCAAATCGTGAGCCGCGTCTAGCGCGCCGGGACCACGCCGCCCCATCCGGTTTTGCGCAGCGCGGCGAAACCGTTCTTGTCGCGGCGCGCCACGAAGCGGTTCTCGAGGCCGTCCGGCGTACAGAGCTTCAAGGCAATTCCAGGCTTGGAATCCTCCGGCGGCGCCAGCACCCGCGCCGCGCCCGCAAATGCCGAGCGTCGTGTGCGGCTGACGGCCAGCCACGAATAGCGCTCATCTTCATAAGGCACGCGGCCGCCTTTTGCCTGCATATGGGCGCGGCTGCGCGGCAGGCGCTGCGAGAAGTGACACCAGTCGGGCGCAATCATGGGACAGGCATTGGCGTGCGTGCAGGGGCCAAGAACCTGGACGCCTTGCCCGATCAGTTGCGTGCGCGCGTCGCGGATGCGCGCGAAGCCCGCCGGCGTGCCTGGCTCGACTAGCACGAGGACGTCTCTCGTCGCGGCGAACAGTTTTTCGACCAGGCGGGCTTGCGCGGTCTGCGCGATCTCGGCCAGCACAAAGCTGGCGATCACCAGTTCGGCGCGTGCCAGCGCGCCGGCGTGTCCGAGATCGGCGGCAATGAAATCGGCACGCGACAGCGTCTCTTGACCGGCCGCGAGCAAGCGGGCCAAGGCGAGGAAGCGGGGATTGGAATCCGTCATCGCAATCTTCGCGAGCGCGGGCCAGATCTCCAGCGCCGCCCAGCTTGCCGTGCCGGGGCCGGCGCCGGCATCGAGCAGCGACGCGGGTGCGAAGTCCGGGACCGCGTCGCGCAGTTGGGCCAATACCGAAGCCGCCACGGCATACGTCGCCGGCAGCCGCGCGACGAGATAGGCGAGCGCGTCCTGGTCCTCGCCGACCGCGACGGCGGAGCCATGCCCCTGGCGATAATGGCCGGACAGCGCCGCGGCATGGCCGGCAAGGTTCTTCCGCGAGACACCCTCCAGCAGAGCGTCTGCTGCGGCGGCAAGGCGCGGCGGAAGGGCGGGATTCATCGAGGTTCCTTGCGGCTTTTCTGGGCTGCGGAGCCGCTATGCGCAAGACCGAACCTTGACGCATTGCAGCATCGAGCTTACATCAGGGGCGACCGAACATTACGAGGGCGCTACCCAGCGCGACACAATATGACCGATACCCGCGAGCGCATCGACGCTGAAGTCAAAAGCAATCCCGTGGTCCTGTTCATGAAGGGCACGCCGGTTTTCCCGCAATGCGGATTCTCGGCCGCGGTGGTGCAAATCCTGTCGCATCTCGGCGTGAAGTTCAAAGCCATCGACGTGCTCAAGGACCCCGAAATCCGCCAGGGCATCAAGGATTATTCCGAGTGGCCGACGATTCCGCAGCTCTATGTGAAGGGCGAGTTCGTCGGTGGCGCAGACATCATCCGCGAGATGTTCGAGAGCGACGAGTTGGCGGCGTTCTTCGCCGAGCACGGCATTGCGCTCGAAAACGCCTGAGCTTCGGTCGAGGTTCGCTCAGGCGTAACCCGAACTCTTCATCACCATGTCCAAAGGCCGGCGCGGCGACAGCAGCGCCGGCTTTTCCGCGTAGCCCAGGCGGAAGGTGAAGGTGGGCTGCCAGCCCGGCGCGCGCGCCAACCCGATCAGCGCATTCTGATAGGTGTCCGGCCGTCCCAGCATCGCGTTGCGGTCGGCGCATTCGATCGGCTGGTTGAGCGGCTGCGCGGCGAGTCCCAGATGCGTCGCCGCCAGATGCAGGCGCTGCCAGGCACGGCCGGCAGCAATGGCGCCGGCCTTGTCGAGACGATCGTTGACCAGGATCACGCCGAGCACCGGCGCCTGCACCTGGATGTCGCGCGTGTTGGCGAGCCAATACTGGTCCTGCGAGGCGGGGCTGAGATCGGGCAGCAGCTTGCCGAGCATCACCGTCGCAGTCGAAAGGCCGGCGGCATCGACGGTAACGCCGTCGCGATGCGCGTCGACTTCGCGGCGGCCGGTGCGTATCCAGTGTGCACTGTCGGCCGACATCTGCGGATCGGCGACGATGCGCGTCGTCGCCTCGACGATAAGCGCCGCCATGTCCCGGCGTGCCGCGGGATCGGTGAGGAAGGCGACGCGGACATCGGCGCCGGAGACGAGGTCGGCGAGGCCGCGCAGTTGCTCCGCCGCGACCGGATTTTCGAGATAACGGCCGCGATTGGTGTGGCGGTCGGGAATCGCTTCGTACAGCAGGTCGCGAGACGGTGCGCCGGGGTCCATCGTGATATGCGCGGCGGCGACCGGCTCCAGCCCAGGCGAATTCGTCAGTCTGCCGGCGACGGGACGGACATAAGCCGTGTAGCCGTAGACGCCGGCGGCGCGAACGAGGTTCTCGATGGCGGCGCCGAGGCCCAGATGCATCTCGCGGCGGAACGGATCGAAGCTGCCCAGGTTGCGCGCCCGGTCGGCATAGACCGTGATCGAATCGTTATCGAGCTCGAACAGCCAGGGCTGTGTATCGTGCGGATTGGCGGCGAGGATCGCGGCATGTAGCGGCCGCGCGACACCGTCGATGACGCTGCCCTGCCAATGGCTCCATGGCTCGTAGGGCGCCCCTTGCGGACCGGACAATACGCCGCGGTCCCAGATGCGGTAGCCGAGGCCCGCCACCACGGCTGCGCCGGCGCCGCCCACAACCATCATCCGCCGCGAAACCATGAAGGCCTCCCCGTTCGCCTGCGGTCAATATAGATACGATCCGTCAGCTGCCAAAGTGACGGGCCCATACGGGCGCGATAGCGGGGCGCACGGCAAGGTTCGCGGCCAGTTCGGAGAGCCTGGGGATATGCCCTTCGGCCAGCCAGTCGCGGCCGATGCTGCCGCGCCAGCGCGTGAACATCGAGGCGTAGATGTCGAGGATCGAAAAGCCCGACGGCAGCAGCCAGGGCCCGGCGGCAAAGCGTTCGACGATCAGAAGCCGCTCGCGGATGCGCTCGCGCGCCTTGACGCGCAGCGCCTCGGCGTCCGCGCCTTGCGGCGCGAAGCGCTCGGGATAATCGGAGATTTCCACCATCGGATAGATCTCCGACGCCATGAAGGCAAGCCAGCGATAGGCCTGGGCCCGGGCGGCGCTCGCCTGGGGCGGCAGCAGCCGGGCGTTGGGAAAATGATCGGCGATGGTCAGGAGGATGCCGGCCGATTCGGTAATGACCTCGCCTTCCGGCAGCCGCAGCGCCGGGATCTTGCCGCTGGGATTGATGGCGAGGAATTCGGGCTTGCGCTGCTCGTTCCTCTCCAGCGAGACGGAATAAAATTCGTACGGCGCGCCGGCCTCGGCCAGCACCGCCTCGGCGGAGAACGCGCCTGAGCCTTTGTCGCCGAAGACCGTATAGCTCATCGCAAATCCTGCCTCGCTGTCCGCTCAAAGCTAAGGCGGCCCCAAGCAATTACAATGGGAAAGGCCGCAAGGCTGGTCTGCGCCTCATGTCTTTTTGACCGTGGGTTCATGGGAGGTCAGGCCTCGGCCCTCGCGTAGCGACCGACATACCCCATGAAAAAGGCCGCGGATTGCGCCGCGGCCCTGTCCATATGCGGTTTTGCCGATTTTAGCGCGAATAGAACTCGACGATCAGATGCGGCTGCATCTGCGAGGCGTAGGGCACGTCCGAGAGCTTGGGCGTGCGCAGCAGCTTGGCCGTCATCTTGTCGTGGTCGACGTTGACGTAGTCCGGCGTGTCGCGTTCGGAGCTCTTGGTCGCTTCGAGGACCAGCGCCATCTGTTTGGCTTTGGCCGACAGCTCAATCGCGTCCTTGTCGCTCACCTGATAGGACGCGATGGTGACTTTGCGGCCATTGACCTTGACGTGGCCGTGGCTGACGAGTTGGCGCGCGGCGAACGGCGTCGGCACGAACTTGGCGCGGTAGACGACGGCGTCGAGGCGGCGCTCGAGCAGGCCGATCATGTTCTCGCCGGTGTCGCCGGGACGGCGCGAGGCTTCGGTGTAATATTTGCGGAACTGGCGCTCGGTGATGTTGCCGTAATAGCCCTTGAGCTTCTGCTTGGCCTGCAGCTGCGTGCCATAGTCGGAAAGCTTCTTGGCGCGGCGCTGACCGTGCTGGCCGGGGCCATAGGAACGCTTGTTGACGGGACTCTTGGGGCGGCCCCAGATGCTTTCGCCCATGCGGCGGTCGATCTTGTATTTGCTTTCAGCGCGCTTGCTCATGCTTCGTCCGGACTTGGCGGATCATTCCGCTAGGTTCTGCGGGGGGACATCCCCCCGCGAAGGCGGCGCACTATAGTCGGCGACTTTGCCCTGTCAATGCCGGTGGGTTTTGCCTTAGGCCTTGGAATTACTGGGCTTTCCTCTCGGCGCTCAACCTGCGGTAGGGTTCCGGTTGCACTATTTTCCACGCCGGTAGGACAGAATCTGAAAGACCAGCGCTAGGACCGCGACGATGAAGCCGCCGGCGGTGAGGACGAAGCTGAGGCTATGGCCGTGCACCGAAGGTCATCCGCGAGCGCGTCCTGCGAGGTTAGCGGCGGCCAAACTGCTGGACAAGATGCGCCGCATCCGCCGTGCCGCCGATCAAATGACGGCGTGACCTGCGAGAGCGCGCTGAGGTGCAGTGGCCCGATCGTCGTGCGCGACCCCGTATCGGCGGCGCATGCCCCATCAGGTCGCCGACGGTGCCTCGTCGCACAAATCGTTCAGCAGGGAAGACGCCACGCTCTGCATGGTCGACCGAACGGCACCGTCTTGACGGAACGCCGGTCGCCGCACAGTTTGACCCCGCGCTCGACGGCGCCCTGGCCCCGTGGCGGAACTGGTAGACGCACCGGACTTAAAATCCGTAGTTCCGAAAGGGACGTGACCGTTCGACTCGGTCCGGGGCCACCAGGCGGGGCTTTGCGGCGTCGCGGCCGGCCGCTGCGGGCCCGATGGCGGCCGCAGCAGGCCGGCTCGCCGCCCCACGAACGAATCCGCGGCGTCCACTCCAGCACGGCGACCGTCTGTCCGCGATCCAGCAGACGCGTCGCCACCGCCAGTGCCGCGGGACCGGCACCGAACACGCAGACGTCGAATGCGTGCGCCAAGCTTTATCCTCCGCGCGCAAATCTCGCACTGGGATCGCCAATCTTGCGCCGGCAGGTTCGGCTACGCCTGTCGGCGACACGCATACCCGGAAGGGCGAAGTACGGACTGCACGCCTCGAATGGCAATATCCAACGCAAAAAACGATTCGTGACAGATACGCGTCTGTTTTCAGAATGCATCTATAGTACTGCAATCGACGAGACAGGTGTAATGTGGTCGCGAATATCTTATTTGTACTGTATTCGATATTTCGGGGCCGCGACGCCACGGACAGTCGCGCAGTCCGGCGATTATTGCGATTCTTCCGGAGCGGCACGATCTTTATTGTCCAGAACATACTAGTTGGCAGCCCTGCTCTCTGTTAGCCTTGTTTGCGTGCGCTTTTGCGGGGGCTGAAATGCGCTTGTTTTCCGTTCAGACACTATTGCTGATTGTCGCCTTGCTGGCGGCGCCGCTGCTGGATACGGCGCTGGCCGCCATGCCGGCCAAGCCGCATGCGCCGGCTGCCAAGCCGCACAAGGCGCCGATGGCGATGCCCATGGCGGCGGCCGTGCCGCCGGCCGCGCCGAGCAACCCGGCCTGCGCCTATCAGGACATCGACATCCAGAAATACGGCCTGCAGCCCTTCGCCGACGCGCCGGTGATCCGCGCCGGCACCGATCACATCCTGACCGCGACGTTGTCGATCGCCTATACCGACCCAGTAACGACGAGCATTGCCGGCTGCGGCGTGCATCTGCGCACCTATGACGGCAAGCTGATCGGCCCGACCTTGCGCGTGACGCGCGGCGACACGATGAAGATCACAGTGCGCAACGACCTGCCGCCGAGCAAGGATGCCAAGGGCAATCCGATCCCCTGTCCGATGGCGCATTCCAACATGGTGCACCCCCTCGATGTCACCAACCTGCACACACACGGCCTGCACGTCTCGCCGTCCGGCAACAGCGACAACGTCTTCCTGGAGATCTGCCCCGGCAAAAGCCAGGACTATGCGATCACCATTCCGCCGGACCACCCGTTCGGCACCTTCTGGTACCATGCCCATGTCCATGGCTCGACGGCAGTGCAGGTCTCCAGCGGCATGGAGGGCGCGCTGATCGTCGAGGGCGGGCTCGACGACGTTCCCGAGATCAAGGCCGCCAAGGAGCGGATCTTCCTCCTGCAGCAGATTTCCTACGACCAGCAGGGCGAGATCGAGAGCCTGGCGCAATTCAGCCCCGGCAGCTGGGCGGATTCCAAGCGCAGCGTGACGGTGAACGGCCAGATTGCGCCGGTGGTGACGATGCAGCCCGGGGCGGTGGAGCGTTGGCGCTTCATCCATGGCGGCGTGCGCGAGACGCTGCCGCTGTTCGTGCAGGGCGGCGGGCCGCTGAACGAGATCGCCACCGACGGCAACACGCTGGGCCGCATCGACGCGTGGACGCGGCCGCTGGAACTCGATCCGGGTTATCGCAGCGACGTGCTGTTCAAGGCGCCGATGCTGCCGGCCGGCAAGACGTCGGCCCGCTACTACCTGCTGAGCGCACCGCTGTCCGGCCTGCAATTGCTGCAGGCCCGCCTGCCGGCGCCCGGCCTGAAGCGAAAGGGCGGCGCCTTGTTTGCCGAGGCGTTCACCGCTGCCCTGAACGAAGTGCAGCCCACCGGGGTCATCGCCGTCATCGACGTGGCGGGCCCGCCGAACGATATGCCGATGCCGACCAACGCCGAGCTGGCGCCGCTGGCGCCCTTCCAACCGATCACCGACGCAGAACTGACCGGCACGCCGCAGTCCATGACCTTCTCCATCGAGCAGGCCGATTGCAGCGGCAAGGGACCCTGCAAGCCGTGCCCGTCGGGCACCTGCCCGGTGCAGTTCATGGTCGACCGCGATCCCTATGGACAAGGCCTGGTGCGGCAGCTGAAGCTGGGGACCGCGTCGCAATGGACGTTGGCGGTGGCGACGACGTCGCTGGCGCTGACGCATCCCTTCCACATCCACGTCAATCCGTTCGAGATGACGCGCCCGGGGCCGGACGGCCAGCCGGAGACGGTGTGGAAGGATACGATCCTCGTCCACGCGGGCAGCCCGATCCTGATGCGCAGCCGCTATACTGACTTCGATGGCGAGTTCGTCCTGCACTGCCACATCCTCGACCACGAGGACCAGGGCATGATGCAGGCTGTCGAGATCGTGAAGTAGATTCGGCTCAGAAGACGTCGAGTGTCGGAAATTTCGCGTCGCCGGCGATACATCGCGAAGAGGCGGCCGACACCAGCGCGCCGGCCTGCGCCCCACGGCGTCGCCGTCACGGGCTCATGACCCAGCCTCAAAACAAAACGGCGCGGTGGAGATGCCCCACCGCGCCGTTTTCCTCTCGATCCGGCGATCAATGCGCCGGCGGTGCCGACGCCGCGGCGGCCGCGACATGCGGCGCGCTGCGCGTATGGTGCCAGCGCCACAGCGCATAGCCGATACCGGCGGCCACGATCAGGAGCCCGCCACCGATCAGCGGACGGAAGGCGAGCCAAGCGATGGCGATGGTGATGAGCGTCACCGGGATGGTCAGCACGAAGGCGAAGAACGTCGTAGCGCCGCGCACCAGCGAGCCCAGGAACGGCAGGATGGCGGCCAGCGTCGCGATCGGCCCGAAGAACATCGTGAAGCCGATGAACATCACGAAGGCACCGACGAAGCGCAGGATCCATGTCATCATCGCCTCGGCCTGCTGCTGCGCGGTGATCATGTCCTTGGCCGCCGCATTGCCGGCACGCGCGAGATGGATGGTGTAGCCGTTCGACGTCGTGTAGGGCACGAAACCGTCATGGCTTTGCCCCGCCAGCACCGAGATCGTCGTGCCGCTCGGCAGGCTGGTATAGTGCACGCGCATGTCGCCGACCGCCGGCGTCGCCGCATTGGCACCCTTGTAGAGATTGGCGCCGTTCTGCGTCCAACCGTCCGGCGCGTCGGGCTTCAGAGCGTTGTCGGTGTCGATCATGGCGAGTGTCGTTCCGTCCAGCGCGAAGCCGCCGAGCTTGGCGTCGTCCGCCGCATATTTGTGCGAGGTGAACGGCATCTGCGGGTTTTCGTGGCCTTCAGGATGCGCAAAGGCGGTGGAATCGATCGGCTCTTCCGACCAGACCTGGTTGTAGGTGTAGGTCGTGGTCGTGGTCTGGCTGCCGCCGGTGTTGTCGGTGGTCTTCTCTTCCTTCTTTTCGCGCCACAGATACATCTCGACGGTGCGGTCGACCGCGACCTGGTCGGGGAAGTTCAGCGACAGGTCGGAATCGGCGATCGGGCCGGCAGCTTCCGCTTTGCCGACGACATGCACGAGCTTGCCATCATTGGCGGGCGCGACCGTGTCGGCCGGCGCTTCGACGACGACACCCGAGGCCTCGGCGAGGCCGCGGATCGCCTGCACTGCGCGGCCCTCATTCCAGGACAGCAACACGATGGCGCCGACCACCAAGACCGGTCCCAGCAGGATTCCGACGAAGGAACTCATCAGACGCGAGAAGAATCCCTGCGTCGACGAGGTGGTGAAACTGTTCGGCATGGTTGCCCCCTGATTTGCCCGGCGCGGAGGTTAGCCAACAAAATCCGGCAAGACCATGGCAGAGCCGCGGTGCCAGTCTTAACATCGGGGCAAGGAAAGGCGGGATTTCCATGGGCGAGCCCCTGATTGTCAGCGATGCGCCGGCGCCGTTCGTGCGGCGGCTGACCCTCAACCGGCCGGACAAGCGCAACGCGCTGTCCAACGACCTGCGCCGCGAACTGTTCGCGGCCCTGGACGCGGCGGATCGCGAGGCGGAGGTCCGGGTGACGATCCTGCGCGGCGCGGGAGCGTGCTTTTCGGCAGGCTACGACCTGTCGCACGAGGGCGCAGCACAGGAACTTCCTTATCAGACCGCCGCCGGCGCCGGGCAATGGGCGCGCCATGCGGTAGAGGGCTGTTTTCGGATATGGGACCTTGCCAAGCCGGTGATCGCGCAGGTGCATGGCTGGTGCCTGGCGGGCGGCTCGGAACTGGCGACGGCGTGCGACCTCGTCTATGTCGCAGACGATGCCCAGATTGGGTACCCGCCGGTACGCATGATGAGTCCGCCCGACAACCAGTTCCATGCCTGGCTGTGCGGCCTGCGCCCCGCCATGGAGATGATGCTGACGGGCGACGCTATCAGCGGAATAGAGGCGGTGCGCGTTGGGTTCGCCAACCGCGCCTTTGCGCCGGAGCGTCTGGAGAGCGAGACGCTCGCCGTCGCCGAACGCATCGCCAAAATTCCGACCGACGTGCAGCAGATGAACAAACGCTCGGTGCACCGCGCCATGGAGATCATGGGCCTGCGCGCCGCGATCCGAGCCGGCACCGAAATCCAGGCGCTGGCGCTGACGACGCAATCCTCGCGGGAGACCTTCGCAAAATTCCGGAACGGCGTGACCCAGGGGCTCGACGCGCGCGATGCGGCATTCGGGGATTACCGCGTCAAGGAATGATGCCGATGGCGGGTTTGGTGGGCTGTTTGTCCTTGCGGCGAGAGCGGCCCGCTGCCCAGTCTGTATCTTCACAACATCGTGGCAGGAGGTTGCTTCGGCCTGACTGCCCGTTTCTCATTGCCCACCACGTCGGATACCCAACATGCTTCGAAGAATAGTCCGTCTTGCCGCGTTTGCCGGCTTTGCTTTCGTTTCGCCCGCTTCCGCGGCGCTGCCGACAGCGGAGGAGATCGTAGCGCACTATGTCGATGCCATCGGCGGGGCGGCGGCGGTGGCGGCGATCCACAGCACGCTGATCCGCGGCGTCTATACCGAGAACGGCCATTCGGACGACCACGCCGTGCTGGCGCGCATGAAGCCGTTCTACAAGCTGGTCGGAGATCCGGATCATCGCTCGAGCGATTTCATGGAAGGCTATGACGGCAGCGCCTGGGAATTCTATGGCGATCCGGGAATCGTGGTGCGCACCGTCGGCGCGGCGTCGGCAGCGGCGCGGCATGGCCTGTATGTCATGGGCGACCTGGTGGACTACAAAGCGCACGGTTCAACCATCGTCGTGCTCGGCGTCGAAAAGATCGACGGCCAGGATGCCTATCACCTGCGCGTGCGCATGCTGGACGGGTTCGAGAAGGACGAATTCGTCGACGCCAAATCCTGGCTGATCGTGGCCGACCGCAAGGTCGCCAAGGTGCACGCTTTCGGCACCGATGTGGCGAGCGAGACGCGCTGGAGCGACTATCGCGCCGTGAACGGCGTGCTGTTCGCGTTCCTGAACCGCGAGGTGGCACTGTCCGACGGACACGAGCTCAACCGCTTCCAGACGACTGCGATCGAGGTGAATCGCGATTGGGACCCGGCGCTGTTCGCGCCGCCGGTGCTGAAGCGTACGCGGCCGCAGACGCTGCTCGACCAGATGTTCCTGGAGCGCACCGATACGGACGCCTTGCTCTGGACCTATCACGACTACAAAATGGCTTATCCGGACGAGGATACCGACATCACGATGCAGATCGCGGGCTACCAGATCCTGAAGATGGGAGACGTCACGCCGGCCATCGCGCTGCTGGAAGCGAACGCCGCGGCCTATCCGCAGTCTTCGGATGCGCAGTTCGGGCTCGGCCGCGCCTACAACACCGATGGCCAGAAGAAGCGCGCCCGCGCCGCGTTCGAACGGGCGCTGGCGCTCAAGCCCGATAACAAACGGGCCAAGGACGCGCTGGCGGCGCTGAATGCGCCTCCGGAGAAATAGCTACCAGACCCGCACGCGCGCGTTCGGCGCGAGATAGAATTTCTCGTCCGGTGTGACCTGGAAGGCGTCGTACCAGCCGTCGATGTTGCGCACCGCCTGGGCGCGGTACATCGCGGGCGCATGGCCGTCGGTCATGATCTGCTGGCGCAGCGCCGCGTCGCGCGTCGCTTGCTGGCGGGTCTGGCCGTAGGCGATGAAGAAGCGCTGCGCGCCGGTGAGCCCGTCGATGATCGGCGCCGGCTTGCCGCCAAGCGAGGCGCGCCAGCCGTCGAACGAGGCCGAGAGGCCGGCGACGTCGGCGATGTTCTCACTCAGCGTCTGCTGGCCGTTGACGGCGAGGCCGGGGAACGGGCTGTAATGCGAGTATTGGTCGGCGAGCCTGAGTGCCGAATCGCGGAAATGCGCGAAGTCGGCATCGGTCCACCAATTGGTCAGCCGGCCGTCGGCGTCGAACTGGCTGCCCTGGTCGTCGAAGCTGTGGCTGATTTCGTGGCCGATGATCGAGCCCATGGCGCCGTAGTTGAACGCCGGATCCGCCTTGGCATCGAAGAACGGCGGATCGAGGATGGCGGCCGGAAAGTTGAGCGCGTTCTGCAACGGCAGGTTCACCGCGTTCACGGTTTGCGGCGTCATGCACCAAGTGCTGCGGTCGACGGCGGTGCCGAGCAGCGCGATGTTGCGGTCGTATTCGAACAGCTCGGCGCGGCGCTGGTTGCCGAGTGCGTCGCCGCGCGCGACGGCGAGCGCGGCGTAACCGATCCAGACGTCGGGATAGCCGATGCCGACATAGAGCGTGGTGAGCTTGGCCTTGGCTTTCGCCTTGGTCTGCGGAGACATCCAATCGAGCGCGTCGATGCGACGGCCGAAGGCGGCCTTGATGTTGTCGACCATCGCCTGCGCCGCGGCCTTGTAGGCGGGCGGGAAATAGCGCGCGACGTAGAACTTTCCGACCGCCCAGCCCAGCGCTGCGTTGGTCGCGATCACGGCACGTTTCCAGCGCGCCTGCTGTTGCGGCGTACCCGACAGCAAGGCGCCGTAGAACGCGAAGCGCGCATCGGCAAAGGGCTTGGGCAGGATCGGCGCGTAATGGTTGAGCAGGTGGAAGGCGAGGTAATCCTTCCAGACGCCAAGCGGCGTATCGCTGACCGCCGCCGCGACGCCCGGGATTACGCTGCCCTGCCAAACGGTGATCTGTTTCTGGCTGCCGAGCGAAGCGCCGTCGAAGAATGCGGTCCAATCGAGCCCCGGCGCCTTGGCGGCAAAATCGGCCTTGCTCCAGCGATTGTTGGCTTTGAGGACATCTTCGCTGTCGGCGCGGCTGCCCTGGACCAGCGCGATGCGCGTCTCCAGCGCGACGATGCCCAGGGCGCGCGCGTCGGCATCGGCGAAGCCGGCCAGTGTCAGGAGCTTGGCGATGTGCGCCTGATAGGCGGCAAGAATCTCGGCGTTCTTGGGATCGCCGGCGATGTAGTAGGCGCGGTCCGGCAGGCCCAGGCCGCCCTGCAGCAGATAGGCGGTGTAGTGATCGGGATCGTCGAAGCCCGGCGCCACCCATAGGCCGAAAATGTTCTCGGTGAAGAAATTGGTGTTGTTGAGCGCATCGACGTCGGTGCGCACCGAATGGCCGAGGGCGCGGGCGAGCGCCTGCTTGTCGGCGATCGCGGCGATGGCATCGAGCTCGGGTCGGACGGGCGCGAGGCCTTTGGCCTCGATCCCCGCCTCGTCCATGAAGCTGGCATAAAAATCGCCGATCTTTTGCTCGTTGCTGCCGGGCACGGCCTTCACCTTCGCCATGTCCTCGATCAGATCGGCGGTGCGCCTGGCGGCCTTGTCGCGCAGGGTGGAGAACGAACCCCAGCTCGCCTGGTCCGGCGGAATGGTCGCCGTCTTCAGCCAGCCGCCATTGGCATAGAGATTGAAATCGTCGCCCGGGCGGACGGAGACATCCATGGCCGAGCGCTGCACGCCGTGCGGACCGTCCGGCGCGACGTTGGGCGCGGCCAGCGCGACCGCCGCGCAGGCGAGCGGAAGCGCAAAGAGAAGATGGCGGATGGACATGGCGTACTCCCCAAAGTCCGCGTGGGCGCGGATCGTTGTTTCGGCCTTGCTGGTAGCACAAAGAGGGCGGCGCCGCGCCTGTTTCGGCTTCACGCCGGCGTGAAGCCTACCCAAAAAAACGAAGTCCACCCCGAAAACAAAGCCCATCTCAAAAACAAAGAAGGGCTGCCGTGTCAGGGCAGCCCTTCCATTGTCTTACTGCGGTCCGTGTCCGGTCCGCCTAGGCGTCGCTTACGCGCCGCTGACCTCGCGAAGGGCGAGGATCCAGGTCGCGGCTTTCGACGTCCGCAGGTAATGACAATGAGACACTGGATCACCTCCTTTCAAAGCTTGTTGCTCACTAAATATAGGCGAGTTCGCGTCGCTTGGTAAGAGGCCGGGCGGCAACAGTTTGACGGAAAACCGCGCCGGCGGCGTTAATGTTTCGCCGTCCAACCGAGAGGCCCCGCATGTCCTGGCAAGAACCGCTGCGCCTGATGCTGGCACTGGGCGCGCTGACGCTCGGCGTGGCGGCCGCGGCGCCCACCTCCGCCGCCGGACGGCTGGAGAGCGGCGAGATCGAAACCAGGCTGGTACCAGGGCCGGCGAAATACACCGTCCTGCTGCCGCCAGGTTACGACGCGAAAGCGGCGACGCCCTATCCGCTGCTCCTGCTGCTGCATGGCGGCGACGGCGACAACGGGTTCCTCGCGAAGATGCAGCCGACCATCGAGGCGGCGTGGGCGGCGGGCGACCTGCCGCCGCTGGTGGTTGTGACACCCGATGCGCAGCGCTCGTTCTACATGGATTATCACGACGGCTCGCAGAAATGGGAGACCTTCATCGTCACCGAGTTGCTGGCGCATATTCGCGCCGCCTATCGGGTGTCGCCCGATCGCAGCAAGACCGTGGTATCGGGGATTTCCATGGGCGGGCTCGGCAGCCTGCGGCTCGGCTTTGATCATCCGGAGATCTTCGGCGGCCTTGTGTCACTGGAGGCCGGGATCGAGCCGGCGCTGTCGTTCGACGCCGTGAAGGTGCGCAATTCCTTCCAGCGCAGCGACACGCTGTTCAAGGAACGTTTCGGCGATCCGGTGGACCGCGCGTATTGGCAGGGCTTCAACCCGGCGAACATCGCCATCGCGCGGCGCGACGCGATCGTGAAATCGGGCCTGCAGATCTATCTCGAAGTCGGCGACGCCGACATGTTCCACCTCGACGAAGGCAACGAGTTCCTGCACCGCGTGCTGTGGGATCACGGCATCGCACATGAGTATCGCCTGGTGCATGGCGCCGACCACCTGGGGCGGACGATTCCGAGCCGGCTGCGCGATGGCTTTCGCTTCCTCACCGCGCATGTGCTGAGCCCAGCGGGACCAGACAACTCCTTTGTCGCCGGCGCGGCGCTGGTCAGAACGCTCAAGCTGCTGCGCGGCGTCGACGATTCGGCGCCGCGTCCGCCCTTGCCGTCCACCTCGCCCTAGTCGAACTGTGCGGCGACGGCGGCGCTGGCCGACAGCAGCGCCTCGTCCGACGTGACCACGACGAAGTCGAAGCCCTTGGCGATCATCGCTTTGGCGTAGGCGACGGATTTGCAGTAGATCGCGCAGCGCTTGCCCGCCTTCTTCGTCGCGGCGAGGATCTCGTCGATGGCGGCGACCACGACCGGGTCGGTCTGGTCGGCTCTGGCCTCGCGCCCCAGCGACAGGCCGAGATCGGTCGGGCCGATGAAGACGACATCGAGCCCCTTCACCTTGGCGATGCCCGCGACATTGGCCAGCGCCGTGGCCGATTCGACCTGGGCCATGGTGAGGATGGTTTCGTTCGCCTTGGCGAGGTAGTCGGGGCCGCCGTAAAGCACCGCGCGCTTGGGCCCGACGCTGCGCGTGCCGGCCGGCGCATAATGGCAGGCCGAGACGAAGCATTCGCACTCGGCCACCGTGTCGACATTGGGGCAGATGACGCCATAGGCGCCGGCGTCGAGGACGCGGTTGATGTCGCCAAAATCGTAGGACGGCACGCGCACCAGCGGCACGGTGTCGGTGGTCGAGATCGCCGTCAGCATGGCGCACATCGCCGCGTAATCGGACTGGCCGTGCTGTAGGTCGATGGTCAGGCTGTCCCAGCCCTGATGGGCTAAGATCTCGGCCGCCAACGCGCCGGGCAGCGATAGCCACAGATTGGTGACGGCGCGGCCGGAGGCCCAGGCCTCGCGCAAGCGGTTGGCACGCATGTGGAACGGCCCTCGATTTTCCTGGCCGAAGCCTAGCGCAGCGTTTCCGCCTTGGCGATGCTGCCGCTACACTGGTGTGCCGCGCGTTTGAGGAAAATCCGATGAAGACGATTGCCGCTGCCGCCCTGACGCTCCTGAGCCTGATGCCTGCCGCGCGAGCCGCCGATGCGGTCTGCAACGTTGCCGTCGACGTTACCGACACCGATCCCAAGGGGCTGAACGTGCGCGCCACGCCCGGCGGCAAGGTGATCGCGACGCTGAAGGATACCGGCGACTGGATCATGCTGCAGATCGCGGCGCAGCAAGGCGACTGGTACGCGATCAGCGCTGCGACCCAGATCGACAATGCGCACGGCGACAAGACGATCTTCCATGGGATGGGCTATGTGCACAAAAGCACGGTGGGGCTCAGCGGGTTGCAGAACGGCGCGGTGCTGTATGCGAGACACGATATCCGCAGCGACATCGTGGTGGCCCACGCCGACGGCGACCAGACGACGCAATTGCTGGGCTGCTGGCACGATTTCTATCTTGTGCGCATCACCAAAGGCACGGGCTGGACCAAGACCGTCTGCACCAACGAGGACACGACTTGTGTCTGAGGGAACCAAGGCCGAGCTATCGCCTTCCGGCCCGCGTGGAACATTGCCGCACGATGGCGACTTGAGCGGCGGACGCGGCGCGCCTAGCGTCAGCGTGTGGATTCTCTGACGACACACTGCGTGATCGCCGGCGGCGGGCCGGCCGGGCTGATGTGCGGCTACCTCCTGGCGCGCGCCGGCGTCGACGTCTGGGTGCTGGAGAAACACGCCGATTTCCTGCGCGATTTCCGCGGCGACACCATCCATCCCTCGACGCTCGAGCTGATGGACGAGCTCGGCCTGCTGGAGAAACTCCTGGCGCGGCCGCACGACGAGGTGCGCGAGATCTCGGCCGAGATCGGCAAGGACCGCTTCGCCGTCGCCGACCTGACGCGGCTGCCGACGCGCTGCAAGTTCATGGTCTTCATGCCGCAATGGGAGTTCCTCGACTTTCTCGCCGGCGAGGCGAGGCGCCTGCCGAATTTCCACATCGCGATGGAGACCGAGGTGAAGGAGCTGCTGGCGCGCGGCAAGCGCATCGTCGGCGTGCGGGTGAAGACGCCGGACGGCACCGGCGACATCCTGGCGCGGCTGGTAATCGGCGCCGACGGCCGCCATTCGGCGGTGCGCGCCAAGGCGAAGCTGAGGGTCACCGATTTCGGCGCGCCGTTCGACGTGTTGTGGCTGCGCTTGCCGGCGGAGGTGGGCGATCCGCACGAGCCGGTGGCGCGTTTCGCCGGCGGCGGGCTTTTCATCATGCTGTACCGCACGACGTATTGGCAGTGCGCCATGCTGATTCCCAAGGGCGGGCTCGCGGCGCTGAAGGCCGAAGGGCTCGGCGGCTTTCGCGCGCGGCTGCGCACGCTGGCCGGCTTCGCGCGCGACCGGGTGGAGAGCGTGCAGAGCTTCGACGACGTCAAGCTGCTCAGCGTGGCGGTCGACCGGCTGACGCGCTGGGCGCGGCCGGGACTTCTGTGCATCGGCGACGCGGCGCATGCTATGTCGCCGGTCGGCGGCATCGGCATCAACCTGGCGATTCAGGACGCGGTGGCGACCGCGAACCTTTTGGCGCCGGTCTTGAAACGCCGCGCGCCGTCGCTGGACGATCTGAAACGCGTGCAGAAGCGCCGCGAATTTCCCACCCGTATCACGCAATGGGCCCAGGTGCGGATACAGAACAACATCCTGGCGCCGACCATCCGCAGCCAGGTGACGCCGCGGCCGCCGCTGATCCTGCATCTGCTCAACCGCTGGGCGTGGCTCAGGCAATGGCCGGCGCGCTTCGTCGGCCTCGGCGTCCGGCCGGAGCATGTGCGCACGCCTGCGGTCAATCCAACCGATACCGCGCCCAAGTGATGCCAGCGTCGTCGACGCCCTGGTCGTCGAGGCCGGTCAGGCGATGCCAGCCGGTGGCTTCGTAGAACCGGATGGCGCGGCGGTTGGGGACGTCGAGCTTGAGCGTCAGCGGGGCGCCGGCAAGGCGGCGGACATGGGCGACGAGGGCACGGCCGACGCCGAGGCGCTGGGCGTCGGGATCGACATAAAGACAATGGATGAAATTCTCGGGCCGGAAGACGGCGAGGATGCCGACGAGCGCCTCGCCCATCAGCGCCAGCCAGACCTCTTCGTCCTGCGCGAACATCCGAAAGTCGGCGGCGCGGAAATGGCTTTCGGGGCGCCAGGTGAACGCCGCCGTACCACTCCTGACATAGAGCGCGGCCGCGTCGTCGATCTCGGCGGCGCTGCGCGCCGTGCGGACGGTCAGGCTGAGGCTACTACAAGCCGGACGGGACATATCCTATCTCACCATGGCCGGCCCCCGAGCCGGCCACCCAGAGTCACATGCTCGCTGGTGCTCGCCACGGGGTAGCCGAGTCGAGCCCGGCCATGATGATTGTGTTTTACGATTTCGCATCACACAACACCTCACATCTGCATGGTCCAGCCCTCGACGCCCATCGCGGCCTGGCGGACCGCTTCGCTGAGCGTCGGGTGGGCGTGGCTGGTGCGGGCGATGTCTTCCGACGAGGCGCCGAACTCGATGGCGAGCGCGGCTTCGGCGATCAAATTGCCGGCCTCGGCACCCAGGATATGCACGCCGAGCACGCGGTCGGTTTTGGCGTCGGCGATGACCTTGGCGAAGCCGTCGGTCGCGGCGATGGTCTTGGCGCGGGCGTTGGCGGTGAAGGGGAATTTTCCGACCTTGTAGAGTATGCCGGCGGCCTTGAGTTCTTCCTCGGTCTTGCCGACGCTGGCGACTTCCGGCGCAGTGTAGACCACGGCGGGAATAGCGTCGTAGTTCACGTGGCCTGCCTTGCCGGCGATGCGCTCGGCGCAGGCGACGGCTTCGTCCTCGGCCTTGTGCGCCAGCATCGGGCCTTCGCGGCAGTCGCCGATGCCCCAGATGCCGGCGACGCTGGTGGCGAAATGCGCGTCGGTGACGACGCGGCCGCGGGCATCGAGTTTCACACCGACCTTGTCGAGCCCAAGATGGTCGACGAAGGGGCGCCGGCCGATGGAAACGAGCATGATGTCGGTCTCGACCACGGTCTTGTCGCCGCCGGCCGCCGGCTCGACGGTGACGGCGAGCGCCTCGCCTTTCTTCTCGACGCCGACGACCTTGGTCGAGAGCTGAAATTTGATGCCCTGCCGCGCCAGGATGCGCTGGAACTGCTTGCCGATCTCGCCGTCGAGGCCGGGCGTGATGCGATCGAGGAATTCGACCACCGTCACCTCGGCGCCGAGGCGCCGCCACACCGAGCCGAGTTCGAGCCCGATATAGCCGCCGCCAACGACCAGCAGGCGTTTGGGCACCGATGTCAGCGCCAGCGCGCCGGTGGACGAGACGATACGTTTTTCATCGATGGTCACGCCGGGCAACGCCGCGACGTCGGAGCCGGTGGCGACGACGATATGCTTGGTCTCGAGGCTGCGGATGGCGCCGCCTCTGCCCTTGACCTCGACCTTGCCGGGGGCGGCGATGCGGGCTTCGCCGACGATGGCCTCGGATTTGTATTTCTTGAGCAGGAATTCGACGCCGCGAGTCAGCTCACCGACCACCTTGTCCTTTTGCGCCATCATCGCAGGCAGGTCGAGGCTGACCTCGGCCTTGATGCCGAGCCTGGCGAAATGGCCGCCGGCGGCTTCGGCGAACAATTCGCTGGCGTTGAGCAGCGCCTTGGACGGAATGCAGCCGACATTGAGGCAGGTGCCGCCGAAACTGCCGCGCTTGTCGATGCAGGCGGTCTTGAGACCGAGTTGGCCGAGACGGATGGCGGCGTTGTAGCCGCCCGGGCCGCCGCCAATGACAACGGCATCGAAGGAATCCGCCATGAATCGCTTTCCTGAAAATCGGCGAACGCGTTATGCGCCCGCCCCGTTCGCGAGACAATCGCCGGTTTGGAAGAGGCTGCGGCCCTGCGCGCCGGGCAAAAAGAAACCGGCCCTTGCGGGCCGGTCCCTTTCACGCGGCTAAAGCTAGTGGCGCGCGCCCTGATCCGGATTGGCCCGGCGCGTCTGGCCGGCTTGGGAGTTCTGATCCGGCTTGCCGCTCTTGCCCTGCTTGCCGGCACCGGTGTCGCGGGACTGGTCCTGCTGTTCGGGCTGCCGGCGCGTGCCCATGTCCTGTTTCTGGGTACGGTTATTGTCCTGATTGGCCATAGCGTGTCTCCACAGTTTGCGGACGGCGCGTCTTTCACGCACCGCACCGAAAACGGCTGCAGGTGGGAGGCGTTTCAATTGTTCCTGGTGAAACTATGCGGCATTCGGCGCGGCGGCGGCGGGATCGCGGAACACGACCTCGACCGTAGTGCCCTTGCCAGGCGTAGAGCATAGCGCCGAGGTGCCGCCGATCTGCGCCCCGAAAGTGCGGATCAGGCGCGAGCCGATGCCGGATTTCTGCGCCGTCGCCTCGTCGAAGCCGGCGCCGTTGTCGGAGATCGAGAGCCTGAGCCGGCCGTCGTCCAGCGGCGCGAGTTCGATCGCGACGACGCCTTCCTGGCCCGGCGCAAAGGCATATTTGAAGATATTGGTCAGGGCTTCCACCGCGAACAGCGCCAGCGGCACCGCGACGTCGCCGGAGACCTCGCATGGCACCAGCTTCTCTTCGACGCGGACCGCCATGTTCTCGCCGCGCATGCCTTCGGTGATCTGCTGCGCCAACTCGTGCAGCAGGCGCCTCAGGTCGATCGTCGTCTGATCCTCGATCTCGTGCAGGATGCGGTGGACCAACGCCAGCGCATTGATGCGCACCTGCGCCTGCATCAGCGCGTCGCGCGCGGCGGGATCCTTGAGCTGTCCGGCCTGCAGGCTGAGCAGGCTCATGACGATCTGCAAATTGTTTTTCACACGATGGTGGATCTCGCGGATCAGCAGCGACTTCTGCGTCAGCGCATCGCGCAGCTTGCGGTCGCGGTCCTGGATCGAATCTGCCATGTCGGAGAGGTCGGCACCGAGGCTGCGGAATTCGCGCGGCGCATCGTCGAGCTGCGGACGGATGCTGTAATGGCCGCTGCGATAGGCCGCCGAGATGCGCCGCAGATAGGCGATCCACTGCGTCACCTGGCGCTCGGTGGCGAACCAGATGCCGGCCCAGGCCAGCGCGATCATCAGGATCGGCATCAGGAAGTCGACGCCGACATGCAGGTAGGTCGGCAGGTACAGCCGGTTTTCGCGCATGGCGAAGGCGACGCGGATAGTGCTGCCGCGCAACGGGGCCGAGGCATAGGTCCAGTTGTTGCCGGCATTGTCGCTGGCCGAACGGACGGACTCCCATTCGCCTGGCTGCAGGGCCGCGTCGGTCAGCGGCAGGGCGACATCGGAATTGTTCGAGGCCAGGACGTGGCCGTCGCGGTCGTAGATGAAGACCACCGCGCCCTTGGGCAGATCCTGCGCCCGCACCATGAAATCCAGCCAGTGCAGCTGGAGCACGACCGAGACGACACCTTCGAATTTTCCGTGTGCATCGTGCAGCGGCAGCATGCCGGCGATCACCGGCTGGTGCAGCACCAGGCTTTGTATCTGGCCGCTGACCACGAACATCGCGGAGGTCCTGGCGCGCTGGAAGATCGGCTTGCCCGCGGCGCTGGTACCCTTGGCCAGCGGCAACGCCGAACAGACGGTGGTGCCCCTCGCGTCGAGGCGCGAGATGTTGGCGAAATATTTGACGCCGATGAGCGCATCGCTCAGCACGGCGTCGCAGACCGGACTGACCTGCCGGACGTCGCCGATGTTGGAGAGGGCACGCGCGATCTGCTCGGCGGAGGCCAAGAGCGTGGTCTCGTCCCCGGCGGCGGTCTGCGCCGACTGCACGAGGCGGTCATGCACCTCCCCGACATCAAGGCGCGTGCGTTCAAAGCCTTGCAGGATGCTGACGATGGCAATCGGAAGCAGAGCGATGGTGAGCCAGAAAAGCAGGCTTACCCGGAGCGGCCAGCCGCGTTCAGTCGTCGGATCCCTTGCGTCGGCGGCGAGCGGCGTCGGGGCCCTCGGGTGGCGCGAGGCGATCCAGTTGCGCCATGATCTCACGGGCGGCCCCTCCTTCGGGCGGGCGGTCGGATTGCGGCAACGCCTCGTCGCCGTCGAGAATTGCAATAAGCGCCTTTCGCGCCCGTGCAACCCTGCTCTTCACCGTGCCGACGGCGCAATTGCAGATTTCCGCGGCGTCCTCGTAGGAGAATCCACCCGCTCCGACCAAGATCAGCGCCTCGCGCTGTTCGTCGGTGAGGGCGCGCAGGGCACGAGCGGTGTCGGACAATTCCGCCGACCAGCCCTGGTCCTGACCGCCGCCGGGAATCTTCTCGGCCGCTTCCTGGTCCCACGGCGCCTGGCGCCAAGCCCTGCGGCGGTCGGAATAGAACTGGTTGCGCAGGATGGTGAACAGCCAAGCCTTCAGATTGGTCCCAGGCACGAACGAGTCGCGCGACTGCCACGCCTTGACCAGAGCTTCCTGCGCCAAGTCGTCCGCGCCTTCGTGGCTGCCGCACAGCGAGCGGGCGAAAGCACGCAGGAACGGCACCAGACCGAGCAGCTCGGTCTTGAAATCGTCGCCGCCAGCGGCCTGTGGGGGCTCGTGGTGGGTGATGGCGTGGTGCGCGGTCATGACGACTTCTTCCCGGACTTGTCGACGCCGGATTCCTGAGAATCCATCTTGCGCAGCAAATCCATGAATTCGTCCGGCACGGGCTCCTGGGCGACGCCGTCATAGATACGGCGTAGCTCGCGGCCGATCACCCGCTGGCGGGCCCGGATGGCGCGTGCCTTTTCACGGTTGGGGTTCTGTTCTTTAGACAAATTCCAATTCCGCTGTTGCGGTGCGCCAGACAAAGCCATTCTCCAATTTGGGCTGATTATGAAGTAAAATCAGCCCCTTACTAAGACTCTACCGCCCACCTGTTCCCTTCAGAGAACCCAACGTCCCGGGCCGCCCGTTGGTTCCGCCGCACGCGGGAACTTTTCCCGAGCAGGAGCATTCCATCGTGGTAGTGAAGGTCCAAAGCCCCGTCGAAGGAGCCAGTTTTTCATGAGCATGTCTCAAACGCTCGCCCCACATCTGCCCTATCTGCGCCGCTATGCCCGCGCGTTGTGCGGCACCCAGGCCAGCGGCGATACCTATGTGCGCGCAGCGCTGTCGGCCCTGCTCGCCGGCGACCAGTCGCTGGTCGAGGGCGTGGCGCCGCGGGTCGGCCTCTACCGCGTTTTCCATGCCATCTGGTCGTCGGCCTCGGGCCGGCTGGACGAGAGCACACAGCGCAGCGTCGATGCCAAACAGACGCCCGAGACCCGTCTCAGCGCCCTGGATTCCAGCAAGCGCGCCGCGCTGCTGCTGACGGCGGTCGAAGCCTTCAGCCTGGAGGAAGCCGCTTTCATCCTCGACGAAACCGCCGAGGAAGTCGAACGCGCCATCGTCGACGCGCAGCAGACCATCGACCGCCAGCTCGCCAGCCGCGTCCTTATCATCGAGGACGAGCCGATTATCGCGCTGGACCTGGAGAATCTCGTGACCGATCTCGGTCACAAGGTGGTGGCGACGGCGGCGACGCGTGCCGAAGCGGTGGCCAAGGCCCATTCCGAGCGTCCCGGTCTCGTCCTCGCCGATATCAACCTGGGCGAAGGCGGCTCGGGCATCGATGCGGTCGCCGAGATCCTTAACAGCTTTGACATTCCGGTGATCTTTATCACCGCCTATCCCGAAAAGCTGCTCACCGGAGAACGGCCCGAGCCGACCTATCTGATCGCCAAGCCTTTCCTGCCCGAGACGGTGCAGGCGACGGTCGGACAGGCCCTGTTCTTCCACTCCGCGGCCAAGAAAGCCGCGTAAACGAAAGTTCCCTTGCCCGAAACTTTGGGGCATTGTGGGACGTTCCCCCTGGAATTCACGTTCCGGGCCACAGGAGACTTACTCATGACCGCCAAAGGCAGCGTTGCGAAAAGCGATATCGATACCAGACTCTCGGCCCTGCGCACCGACATGGAGGCGCTGCAGAAGGATCTACGGGCGCTTGCCGGCGACGTTGGCGGCGCGGCCTCGGCACAGGCCAAAGACGCAATGAAAAAGGCCGAGGGCGTGGCGGAACGCGCTTATGAGTTGGCCGAGGAAGTCGCCGCCCAGGCCAGTAAGTCCGCGTTCGAAGCGGCCGAAGACATTGAAGAGTGGACCGCAGAGAGCGCCGAATCGCTACGCGAGACCGTGCGCGAGCAGCCGCTGACGTCGCTGGCGATCGCGGTCGGCGCCGGGGCCTTCCTGGCGCTGCTTCTGCGCCGCTGACAGGGGCTGTCATGGGGGCGCGCATTGCCGCGATGGCAGTCTTGGCCACGATCGGCCTGCTGTTGGTCGCTTTCGGTGTCGGATTTCTCAGCTATGCGCTGGCCGCCGCGCTGACGCCGACGCTCGGCGTTGCCGGTGGCGCGGCGGTGACCGGCGCGGTGTTCGTCGGGCCGCCCGTGCTGTGGGCGAGCGTCACGTTGATGCTGGCCAGCAAACCCAAGCCCAAGCCCCTTGTCGCGCCCAACGGCCTGTGGACCGTGCTGTTCGCTGCCATCGCCAAGGAGACGCCCTGGATCGCCATCGCCGGCGCCGGGCTCGTCGCCGCTGCCGAGATTTTCCTCGCCAGTCGCAAGCGCTCTTAAACTGCGATTACCTGACACGGTGTAAGCCGCAGGCTCGCCCCGGTTGCGGTGGAGACCCGCGCGGCACCGATTGCGCTTGCCGGAACTGCTGCAACGCCGCTGCGTTTCCTGCCCGAGTGGGATGAGGAATTCGGCCATGCTTGGTTACGCGTTGATGTTTTTGCTGCTAGCGCTGGTCGCCGGCTATCTCGGGTTTTTCGGCTTGGCGGGCCTCGCGGCCAGCGTCGCCAAAATCCTGTTGATCGTTTTCGTGATCCTGCTGATCGTCAGCGCCTTCTCCGGCGCCTTGCGCGGCAGGCCACCGGTATGACGCTGCGGCTGCCCCAGAATTTGCGCCAGCATCCGCTCGAAAGCCTGCTGGCGGCCGGCCTGCTGCTGACGCTCGTGATCGGCGCGTCCGACCGGGACTCACAAAAAACGCAATCGAATCAAACCGTTTCCGCCTGCCACCGCAGCAGCTGTACGACGCAAACGCCGGCCGGCTAAAAATATTCAAAAAACCTGCAACCCAGTTTGGGGGACCGCGTTATCTGATCCGAGCGGACGTCCGATCCGGAACGCCCCAGCCCCTTCGACAGCCCGCATCGGGTGTCCGCTCATCTCTTTTCCCTGGAAATTTAAATCCCTATGGCGCGCGGCCAAAAGCCGTGCCGTTCCAGCCGCCGAGCCGGTAGACCACGTAATGCGCGATCGGCACACCGTGGCGCAAGCGGTCGAACCGGGCGACCAGCTGCACGGTCGCGAACTGGCCCGCCAACTCGCCATGCTTGTCGAGCCGTTCCTCCACGACATAAAGCAGCGGCCGCGACAGCACGCTCGCATCCGGCACCGCCGCGTCGGGATAGCGCCAGGGCTCGTCGGCCTGAATCACCAGCGGATGGTCCGGCAGGTAGAACGAGAACCACGACGTCGAGGCATAGTCGGTGGTCACAATGGCGGCGGCGGTATTGCTGCGCTGCGCGGCCGCGATGTTTCGCGCCACGCCATCGAAGCCCACCGCTAGCAGCCGCGCCAGAGGATCGCTGCGCCCGAACGGCACTAGGCCGAACAGCGCCTGGGCGTAGACCGCGAGCAGCAGGACGGTGGCCACAGGCACCGCCAGGCGCCGCGACCAGCGCCACACCGGCGCTGTCCAGCCCGTCCAATCCTGGTGGATCCACGCCTCGGCCGCGGCGAGCGCCAGCGCCGGAAACAGGAAGGACGGCCAATTGCCCTGGATGCGGTCGTGCAGCGAGTGGATGAGGAAATAGAGCGCCGAGGGAAACACCAGCGCCGCCAGCAGGAACGTCGTGCTGTCGCGGTCGCGGGCCCGGAACGCCAGGGCCAGCGCCGCCAGCACGAAAATGAAGGGCGAGGCGAGGACGAGCTGGGCACCGAGGAATTCGAACAGGAAACGCAGTGTGAAATGGCCGCCGGCGATGCGGCCGAACTGGAAGGCGAAGGTCATCCAGCCATGCGCCTCGTTCCACAGCAGGTTCGGCAGGAAAACGCCGAGCGCGAGCGCGCCGCCGAGATAGGGCCATGGGGTGAACAGCCAGCGCCGCGCCTGGGGCGACAGCAGCAGCCAGACCAGGATTCCGGCGCCGAGGAAGAAGGCGGTGTATTTCGAAAGCAGCCCGAGCCCGGCGGCGGCGCCGACGGCAAGCCACCACGCGCCCGTGCCGGACTGGTGGACTTTGGCCAGCGCATAAAGCACAGCGGCGGCAGTCGCGATCGACGGCGCGTCGGGCGTCGCGGCCAGGGTCTCGACCGAGACCATCAGCGTCAGGTTGAAGAACAGGGCGGCGCGCGCGCCGGCTTCCTCGCCCGCCAGCAGAATGGCGCCGGCGCGCCAGACCAGCGCGCTGGCGGCCACCGACAGAACGAGCGCGCCCAAGCGCACCCCGAGCGACGTCGCGCCGAACAGCGCCGTGCCGCAGCGGATGACATAGGCGATGGCCGGCGGATGATCGAAATAGCCGGCCGCCAGATGCCGCGACCACAGCCAGTAATAGGCCTCGTCCGCCGACAGCGGCAGCAGCGCCGCGGCTGCGGCGCGCAGCCCCGTCAGAAGGACGATGGCGATAAGGAACCGCTGCGTCGTCGGCGTCATCGCGTGCGCCAGACGAACAGGCTCGACATCGCGTAATTCCATAGCGCCCCCATGACGGCACCGGCGGCACCGGCGACCCACCACACCGGATCCTCGGAATAGAGCCACGACGCGACGCCGACATTGGTCAGCGCGCCGACCGTGCCGATGGCGCAGAAGCCGATGAAGCCCCACAGGATCGACAGCCCCTTGAGGCGGCGGTCGCGATAGGTCAGCTCGTTGTTGAGGAAGAAATTGCTGGTCAGGGCGACGAAGGTGGCGATCGACTGGGCCACGGCAAAGCCCGGAGCGCCGGCGAGCAGCGACAATTTCAGCGCCGCAAGATGCACCACAAGGCCTATAGTTCCGACCAGCGCGAAGACGATGAAGCGCGGATCGACCAGATCGCCGGTCAGCTTGGCGAACATCAGTCCAAGGAATTCGACGCCGATCTGGATGTTGAACTTGCTTTCGCCCTGCTCGCGCTTGCCGAAGACGTAGGACTGCTCGGCGACGCGCAGCGACGGGCCAGCAGTCGCCACGATGTCGAGCAGTATCTTGAAGCCGGCCGGCGACAGGCGCGCGGCGATAGCGTCGAAGCGGTCCCGCCGCAGCATGAAGAAGCCGCTCATCGGATCGCTGAGCGGCACGGCAAGGATTTTGCGCGTCAGCGTGGTGGCGAGCCTGCTGAGGGCGCCGCGCGAACTGTCGAACGACTCCGCGCTGCCGCCCGCAATGTAGCGGCTGGCGGCGACAAGGTCGGTGCCGCCGCCGCGCAAGGTGGCGAGCATCGCGGCGAGGACGCGCTCATCGTGCTGCAGGTCGGCATCCATGACGGCAACATAAGGCGCGCTGGACGACAGGATCCCCTCGATACAGGCTCCGGCGAGGCCGCGGCGTCCGACGCGGCGCAGGCAGCGCACGCGCGGATCGTTCGCGGCGATGGCCTTGGCGGCATCGGCGGTGCCATCCGGGGAGTTGTCGTCGACGAAGATCGCTTCCCAGGCGATGCCAGCGAGTGCGACATCAAGCCGGCGCACCAGTTCAGCCACATTGCCCCGCTCCTTGAACGTGGGCAGGACGACGGACAATTCGACGGCAGGCGGGTCGACAGGCGAGACGGGCACGGATTCTCCTTGCGCCGCCTTGGTGGCAACAGCCCCGCGCGGCGTCAAGGGATACGGCCCGCGACCGGTTACATAAAGTACACGTAGAGAAAGACGCCCGCCACGACCGCCAGGACCAGGCTGGCGCCCAGCACATAGCGGACATGCCCGGTTGCCTCGCCTTGGCGCGCCTGTTCGGTGGGTACGACGCGCCGGGGCGCTGGATTTTCCGTCATCGGGTGCGACATGTCATGCTCCTTGCTGTCCCGCAGGACGGACGCGACGCGCCACTTCGTCCTTGGCATCGCAAACCAGTTGCAGACGCTGGGTTTCGTTTTCGCCATCCTGTTCGCGAATCTCGCGCTCCCAGGCCGTGAGAATCTCCAGACGCTCTTCGTCGTTGAAGCGGCGGTCGCGCACGACATCGAACGGCGCGCGATGAAAGCGCGACGGATCGTGGACGATGTCTTCCAGCAGTTTCTTCTTGGTCATCGCACGCTCGGCTCCCGCGTGTTCAAAATCGTCCCATCAGGGCCAGGACCAGAACGACAACCAGGACGAGGCCAAGCCCACCGCTCGGGTAGTAGCCCCAGCCGCGGCTGTACGGCCAAGACGGCCAAGCGCCGAACAGCAGCAGCAACAGAACGATGATCAAAATCGTGCCAAGCATGTTTCAAATCCTCAATGCCGTTCGGTTAGGAACACGCCGGACGGGGCGAAGTTCCGCGTACCGTCTCAGCAGCCGCACCGTTGCACATAGCGGCCACCTTTTTTTGCAGCGGCGGAACGTTTCGCAGAAGGAGCCGCGCGGCTTTGCTCTCCCGCTGGAATGGAACGAGCCGGCCCGATGCCGGTTCCGGGAACCGTGCCGCAATATCGCCTTGGTCGGCGCCGGAACGCGCACGGGCGCGCGACGTTGAAAAGGTACCGGACGATGCCCGGTAAAATCGCCCAAGGAGATATCCATGAAAATCGCAACGTTTGCAT
>DATMKZ010000009.1:0-4384 GCA_035570795.1 Rhizomicrobium sp. | reverse complement strand
GCGGCGATGGCGATCGAGGATGCGGCGATCCTGTCGCGCTGCCTGGCGGCCGTCGATCGCGACGGCATCGCGGGCGCGCTCGCGACCTACGAGGCGACACGGCAGGAACGCACCGCGCGGGTGCAGCTCACCTCGCGGCAGAACAGCTGGGGCAAGGGCGTCACCGACGCCGATTGGGTCTATGGCTACAACGCCTGGACCGCGCCGTTGGCTGGCGATCTGCTGGATGACAGGCCGGCTGCCGTGCAAGCCGGCAGTGACTCGATCTGACGATCGCCTGCGAGGACACGCGACGCGCGATGCCATAGATTGATCACAATCCCTTTGTTGGCGCCGCAGTAACTTCAAGCGTTCCTATCTAAGCGGTGTGTCGGATGACGATCGATCGACCACGGCATCCGAGTGGTTTGCCCCAACAAGCATCCCCGCCAAGGTCGCCGGCTGATGACAAGAACGAATATGCGTATCTCGCCGCCCAGCTTGCGGCGAGAGCCGAAAGACTTGCCGCCGCAGCGCCGTCGGACGGCCCTCCGGAGGAACCGGCAAGCCAGTCCGCCTTCTCTCTGTTCGCCTCCGTTCGCGCCGGTCATGTTTGGGCGGCCGTCCTGCTCCTGCCATTCATAAGCGTTTCTGTTCTGGCGGTCTGGGCTCTGACGGTTCAAACTTCGCAGCGATTGCCATCCAGCCTTACCGAACAGACGAAAGCCGGCGTCCCTTCCACGGACAAGCCGGAAACAGGAGTTTCGCCGCCGGTTTCCGCACTACCGGTCGCTACGGCACTCACCTCCGCGCCGCCGGCTTCTCCTCGAACGGCCTCACCTCCGCCGGTCTCGCGTCCGACGGACCCCCTTCCGGTCGACTCGCCGGCGTTGCAAATGCCATCGACCGCGCAGTCTAGTCCTGCGCCGTTGACGCCCGACGAAATCCGCGACCTGCAGGGCAGGCTCGCGGCTGCCGGCTTCAACCCTGGCGCCATCGACGGGGTCATCGGCCGCCAGACACGGAGCGCCGTTCGCCAATACGCCGAGGCGCGGGCCCTTCCGAACGCAAACGCAACACGAGAGCTGCTCGTGCGCCTGAAGGCAGAGGCTCCAGCGTCGGTCTCGTCGGCACCGGTCTCATCGCCATCCATCTCCTCGCCATCTGTCCCGCAACAAGTCGACAAGCCGACGCCCGACAGTGCTGCGCCGCTGACGCCCGACGAAATCCGCGACCTGCAAGGCAGGCTTGCGGCTGCCGGCTTCAACCCAGGCGCCATCGACGGGGTCATCGGCCGCCAGACGCTGAGCGCTGTTCGCGAATACGCCGAGGCGCAAGGCATTCCAAACGCGACGGCAAAAGACTTGCTCATTCGGCTGAGTTCAAGCCACTAGGGGGCATAGCCGGTCGGGGTGCGGTGCGGATCGGCGGGGGCTCTAGCGCCGGGCGGCGCGTAGCCGGGAAAATCCTGGAAGGAGAAGGGCGAGTACTTGTTGTCGACGCATCCGCCTGCGAAGCCGGCAAGGGCCGCAAGGGCGAGCCAGATCAGCCGTCTCATGGTGGCCTCCACCGCCGTGCTCGAATCAACCGGGTTTTCGCCGCTCCCGTCAAGCGCTCTCGCCGAGGGTCTGCATGCCGCAGGCGTGTCCCGCCTTCACCTGTATAAAATCCGAGCCAAGGAAAAACACTGGAGGACCCAAGGTGAAAAGACTGACCCTGCCGCGCCGTCGCGCGCTCGTGCTCTCAGGAGGCTTGATGGCGGGCGGCGCGCTGGCCGCCCCGATGATCGCCTCCGGCGTCGCCCGCGCGGCCGACGACTGGCCGAACAAGCCGGTGCGCTACATCAACGTCTTTCCGCCGGGCGGGCCGACCGACACGCTCTCGCGAATCGTCTGCAATCAGCTGGCGGAGCTCACCGGCCAGCAATTCATCGTCGACAACAAGAGCGGCTCGGGCGGCAATGTCGGCACCGACGCCATCGCCAAGGCCGCACCCGACGGCTACACCATCGGCCTCTACACCATCGCCTCGCAGTCGATCGCGCCCACGCTCTACGGCAAGCTGCCGTTCGACGTCGGCAAGGATTTCACCGCCATCGCCATGATGTGGTCGGTGCCCAACATGCTGATGGTGCGCCTCGATCTTCCCGTCAAGACGGTGCCCGAGCTGAGCGCGCTGGCGAAAGCGGATCCCGGCAAGTACTCCTTCGCCTCCTCCGGATCGGGCACGAGCCCGCACCTCAGCGGCGAGATCTACAAGCAGCTCGCCGGGCTCAACCTGCTGCATGTGCCCTATCGCGGCAGCGCGCCGGCCTACCAGGACCTTTTGGCGGGCCAGGTCGACATGATGTTCGACAACATTCCCGGCCCGCTCGGCCTGATGCGCTCGGGCAAGGTGCGCGGCCTCGCCGTGACCTCGAAGGAACGCCACCCCGCCGCGCCCGAGATCCCGACCATGGCGGAGTTCCTGCCGGGCTTCGAGATCACCTCATGGGGCGGCATCTGCGGCCCGGCCGGACTGCCGCCGGCCATGGTGGAGAAGCTGTCGGCCCTGACCCGGAAGGCGCTGGACAGCGACGCCGTGAAGGCGAGCTTCGACCAGCAGGGCGCGACGCGGGTCTGGATGAGCCCCGCCGACACCGCCGCCTACCGCGCCATGGACGAGAAGCGGCTGGCGCCCGTCATCAAGGCGTCGGGCGCGAAGGTCGATTGAGCGTTACAGACAACGCCGTACATCGGAGCCCCTAGGATAGGTCGATCAATGCTATCCCGAGTTCCGGCCGCTTGCGGCGGCGGAGCCGCGCCGGCGTTTCGACGATCGTCACTTCCAGGGTCGGCCGCACGATCCCCTTGAGGAAATGGCCACCGCGGGTCGTGCCGTCGCTCAGGCCCAGCACCGCGTGCATGTGCAGGCTGGGCTTGCCGTCGTCGCCGGTGGCGATGTCGCCCAAGAGGCTCAACCCCTCGCACTGGCTGTCGATCTCGATCGGCCTGTAGGTCCTTTTAGCAAGATCGAACCAGCCGACCGTCGCGCGTTCGAAGGCGCCGAGCGCCGTCAACGACGCGCCGGCGAGGTTGGACCGCGCGGCGAAGGCGGTGATGGCGGCAAAGGCCTCCTCGCCGGCGTCGAGAACGAGGACGAAGGTCCGTTCGCCGGCGTCTTGCCAAACCAGCCTGGATTGCATGGCGGCCTCCTGATTGCCCGGAGTCAACTCACGGCGCGCCGGATCGTTGCGCTCACGCCAGGCAACGAAAACGCAGGCTCAAGGTGACGTTGTCGATCAGCTCGTCTTCGAGCACCTTGTAGGATTGACCGCGACAGCTTCGCTCCATGAACGGTTTCGCCACATTCTCGGCACGGCTGCGTTCGGCCTCCGGGTCGGGATTGAGGACGATCGTCGCGCGCACGACGAGCATGCGAAACTCGCCTTCGGCATCGGCCGGCGCCACGCGCACCTCGAAGCGCCGACCGTCGACCCGCACATTTTCCACGCGCGATCCTTGAAGCGTTCCCTTGTCGTGGCAGGCCGCGAGCGTGAACGCGGCGAGCAGGGCCGCGCCGGCAGCCGCCGAGCGGAACACGTCGAATTCCATCGATCCTCCTCGAGCCGGCCAAGCAAAGCATAGACGGTTCTTATTTGTGTTTATGCGATAATGACCGCATGACGCAGAAGAAAGTCCTGATCGCCGGCGCCACCGGCCTGGTCGGCTACGCCGCCATGAAACATTTCGCGAGTGAGCCGGACTGCGAGGTGATCGCCGTCTCGCGCCGCCGCCCGGACGAAACATTCGGCGCGCGCTGGCTGCCGCTCGATCTCACGGACGCCGCCGCTTGCGCCAAGCTCGCGCCCGAGTGCGCCGGCGTCACCCATCTCGTCTATGCCGCGCTCCACGAGCGGCCGGAACTGGTCGCGGGCTGGCAGGAAGACGAGCAGATCCGCACCAACGAGGCGATGCTGCAGAACCTGTTCGACCCCCTCGAAAGTGTCGCGCCGGGGCTCCGCCACGTGACCCTGCTGCAGGGCACCAAGGCCTATGGCGTGCATGTCCGCCCTCTCACGGTGCCGGCGCGCGAGAACCGCTCGGAGATGCACGAGCAGCGGAACTTCTACTGGAACCAGGAACGCTACCTGCGCGCCCGGCAGGCGGGCAAGGCGTGGCGCTGGTCGATCCTGCGACCGGTGCTGATCGTGGGCGATTCGGTGGGCAGCGCCATGAACGTGATCCCGGCGCTCGGCGTCTATGCGGCGATGATGCGGCGCGCAGGCAAGACGGCGCTCGACTATCCCGGCGGCGGCGGCCGGGTGGCGCAGGCGGTCGACGCCGACCTTCTGGCGCGCGCCATCGCCTGGTCGGGCGAGTCGGAGAAGGCGAAGAACGAGATCTTCAATGTCACCAACGGCGAC
>DATMKZ010000008.1:0-33965 GCA_035570795.1 Rhizomicrobium sp. | reverse complement strand
CATGCTGCCGGGCGAGCTGCATTGCCAGGCCGAGCCCGGCCTTGTCCTGTCGCCGCCCGCGACGCCGGCGGCGACGCCGGCGACCGACGGCCTCCTCACCGCGAGCGAGATCGCCACGCTCAAGCTCAATGCCGATCTCGTCGTCCTTTCGGCCTGCAACACGGCGGCTGGCGGCGGCGCCAAGCTCGGCGGCGGCGCGCTCGAAGGCCTCGCCGACGCGTTCTTCAATGCCGGCGCCCGCGCCGTGCTGGCCAGCCATTGGGAAGTGCCCTCGGCGGCGACGCAGACGCTGATGACCGGCGTCTTCGCGCGCTATGCCAAGGACCCATCGCACGATCTCGCCGAGGCCCTGCGCCAATCGCAGCTCGCCCTGATCGCGGCGCCGGCGACGGCGCATCCTTTCAACTGGGCGGCCTTCACGCTGATCGGCGACGGCGGCACGGCCCTGCGCACGGCAAGCGCGCATTAGCGGAGACGGGACGATGGGGCGGGGAACATTTCTGGCATTCGCGGCGGCGGTGGCGCTGCTGGCATCGGCCGGCGCGGCATCCGCCGACAGCCTGATCGTCGTCGAGGCGCGCGGCATCGGCCTCAAGCCCGGCGCGACGGTCGATTCGACCAAGCCGCTGGTCCTCAAGCAGGGCCAGCATGTGACGCTGATCAGCGCCGCCGGCGCCACGCTCAGCATCGATGGGCCCTACAGCCAGCCGCCGTCGGCCGGCGGCGGCGGCAAGAGCCTCGGCGCCACGCTGGCGGCGCTCGGCACCGAGCATAACGCGCGCACCGGCGAGGCCGGCGTGACCCGCGGCGCGGCGCCCAACAAGCTGCCGGCGCCCTGGCTGTTCGACGTCACCCATGCCGGCAATGTCTGCCTCGAGGAGAACACCCAGCCGGTGTTCTGGCGGCCCGATGCCAAGGCGCCGACCACGCTCGTCGTAATGCCGGTGGACCGCAGCTGGAAGAGCCAGGCGACCTGGCCGGCCGGTCTCGACCGCGTGATGGTGACCACCGACGTGCCGGTGCATGGCGGCGCGGCCTATGTCGTCAATTACGGCGGCACCGAATACGCGCTCGCCGTCGCCACCGTGCCCGCCAGTCTCGCCAACGATTCCATGCGCGCCGCCTGGATGGTCCAGAAGGGCTGCGAAGCGCAAGCGGAGGCGCTGCTCCGGCCGCGCAAATGAACGAGCTCCTGGCGCGCCTGAAGGCGCTGGCCCGCCACAAGGCCGCGACCGCGGTCGCGATCGCGCTCGCCGCGTCGCTGCTCGCGGTCTATGCGGTCGGCAATCTCTCGTTCCTGACCAGCGCCGAACGTTTCGTCGAGGACTGGCAGATCGCGTTCCGCTCGCCGCCCGAGCCGCAGGATCCAGGCATCCTGATCCTGGCGGTGGACGAGAGCACGATGCAGCATTTCCCCTATCGCTCGCCGCTCGACCGCGGCTTCCTCGCCGGCCTGATGACGTCTCTCGATGCCAAGCATCCGCGCGCCATCGTGCTCGACTATCTGTTCGACCAGCCGACCGAGAAGGACAAGGACGACGCGCTGCGCGCCGCGCTGCATGCGATGCAGACGCCGACGGTGGTGAGCTATTTCGAGGCCGGTTCGACGGTCGCCGCCGACCAGACCGCCTATCTCAACGCCTTCGTGCCGGCGAACATGCGGGCGCTGGCCAATATCGGCACCGACCAGACCGACACGGTGCGCTGGATCCTGCCGGGCGGACCGGCGGCCGGCGGCCAGACCCTGCTCAGCGTGCCGCGCAAGGTCGCCGCCCTCGTCGGCGTCAAAACGGCGGACGCGCGCGTGCCCATCGTGTGGCGGGCGGATGCGGGCGACAACCAGCCGGCGTTCTCCCAGATCACGGCCTGCGTGCCGATCGCGGGGCATTGCCTGCCGATCACGTCGATCCTGCCGGAGGCGACGTTCAAGGACAAAATCGTGCTGATCGGCTCCGACCTGAACCTGGTCGATCATCACCGCACGCCCTATGCCACCGATTCCACGAGCCCGAAGGCGACGATGCCCGGCATCGTGATCATGGCGAATGCGATCTCGCAGCTGCTGCACCACCGCGATCCGCCGCAGCTGACCTGGTGGAGCAATTTCCTCATCGTGCTGGCGTTCGCCGCCCTCGGCGCGGGGCTTGGGTTGCTCGAATTCTCGCTGTGGCTGCGGGCCGGCGCGGTGGCGATGCTGATCGCGGCGCTGTGGGCGCTCGGCGTGTTCGTGCTCTATCCGCATGTCCACGTCCTGATCGGCCTGATCGCGCCCAGCCTCGCGGTGGCCGGCTCCTTCGCCGCGGTCGATTCCATCGCCGGCCTGGAGGCGCGCCAGCAGCGCGAGTTCATCCACAACACCTTCTCGCTCTACCTGCCGCCGAGCTTCGTGCAGCAGCTGGTCGACGATCCCTCCAAGCTGGTGCTGGGCGGCGAGCGCCGCGACATGAGCCTGCTGTTCACCGATATCGCCGGCTTCACCACCATGGCGGAGAAGCTGGATTCCAAGGACGTCGGGCGCGTCCTCAACGACTATCTCGACGGCATGACGGGCGCCGTGAAGAAGCACGACGGCACGGTCGACAAGTTCATCGGCGACGCGGTGTTCGCGCTGTGGAACGCGCCGGTCGAGGTCGCGGACTATGCCACCAAGGCGGTGCGCTGCGCCCTCGACATGGACGCCTTCACCGAGGCGTTCCGCCGGAAGATGAACGCGGAAGGCATCCCGCTCGGCATCACCCGCATCGGCGTTCATGCCGGCGCCGCGGCGGTCGGCAATTTCGGCTCCCGCGACCGCTTCAGCTACACCGCCTCGGGCGACGCGGTGAACGCGGCCTCGCGGCTCGAAGGCCTCAACAAGACCTTCGGCACGCGGCTCTGTGTCAGCGACGCGGCGAAAGTGCTATGCCAGGGAATCAAATTCCGCCCGATCGGGTCGGTCGTCCTGAAGGGCAAGACGGAAGCACTCGACGTCTGGGAGCCGTTGCACGATGGGGCCGTCAGCGAAGACCTGCTTGCGCGCTACCAGGCCGCCTTCGAAGCCGTCCGCGACCATGACGACAGCGCGGCGCAGAAATTCGCCGGCCTGGCCGCGGATGCGCCGGACGATCCCCTGGTGCAGTTCTGGATCGAGCGTCTCGCGCAGGGCGAGACCGGCATCAAGATCAAGATGACCGAAAAATGATCGCCTGGTACGTCGTCCTCCTCGTCGTCCTGCTGCTCACGCGCTTCTGGGGCCTGGGCATGCTGGGCGGCCACGTCGCCGCCGCCACGCTCGACGAGATCAGCCACGGCGTCGTCGTCGCCATCGTGGTGTCGGCGACGCTGCTGGTCGACGGGCTGATCCGGCATTTCTACTGGCTGCGCTACCTGCAGCGCCGGCTGAACCGCGAGACGCCGGCGCTCATCCAGGACCTTTTGACCATCGCGCTGTTCCTGTTCGGGCTCTCGATCGGCCTGTGGTGGCAGGAAGGCTTCTCCTTCACCGGTTTCATCACCGCCTCCGGCGCCACCGCCATCGTGCTGGGCATCGCGCTGCAGACCGTGATCCAGGATCTGTTCGCCGGCCTGTCGATCAATCTCGACGGCTCCTATTCGCTGGGCGACTGGCTGACGATCTATACCGACCAGCTGCCCGAGCCGGTCTATGGCCGCGTCACCCACATGACGTGGCGCTCGACCTTCCTCGCACTCGACGACGGCCGCCGGCTGATGGTGCCCAACCACATCGTCACCGCCAATCCGGTGATGAACCACAGCCGCCCGGCCGACGCCAAGCGGCTTTCGGTGACCATCGGCGTCGACAACCGCATGCCGTCCGACCGCGTCGTCGACATGCTGCTGGGCGAGGCCTTCAAGGCGGCGCGCCGCCCGGGCCTTGCGCGCACGCCCGAGCCTTCCGTCATCATGACCCGCATGACCTCGGATGCGATGGATTACGAAGTGCGCTTCTACTACTACCCCGACCAGATCGAGCCCTCCGTCGCCAAGTCGCTGGTGCTGGCGGCGCTGCAGGACGTCATCCTGCAGAACCGCATGCCGGGGCCGGTGACGCAGATCGAACTGGTGGAGGCGCCCGACCTCGAACTGGCGCTCGGCGAGGACGAGATCCGCGGCGCCCTGCATCACGCCAGCCTGTTCGCCCATGTGCTCGACGAGGAGCAGAGCCAGGAGCTCTCGCGGCTCAGCCGGCCGGTCGATTTCGCGCGCGGCACGAACCTGATGGTGCAGGGCGACATGGCCTCGTCGATGTTCATCATCCTGGAGGGCGCCGCGCGCGTCAGCGTGCTCGGCCAGAACAACGACCCGCGCGAGGTCGCGGTGCTGGCGACCGGCGACGTGGTCGGCGAGATGTCGCTGATGACCGGGGCGCCGCGCAACGCCACCGTCACCGCGCTGACCCGCGTGCGGGTGCTGGAGATCACCAAGGATCCGGTCGAGGCGTTGCTGGGCAGGTCGCCGGAACTGCTGCAGCGCTTCAGCCACGTGCTCGCCAAGCGCGAGCAGGAACGCGCCGCCATCGCGCAGAAGACGATCCAGGTCGCGGCGGTGGAGCAGGACCTGGTGGCGCGGATGAAGACCTTCTTCAGCCGCGTGCTGTGGGCGGAACCTGCGCAGCCGAACTAGGGGAGCAGCCCCGCGAGCAAGACGTAGACGATCGCCAGATAGGTCAGCTGGTGGATCAACTGGTCGGTGCCGAACAGGATCCAGTAGCGCTGGTCGGCGATGCCCCATTGATACTTGCGGTCGATGCGCGACTTGCTCCAGTCGGTGTGATAGTGGACGAGGAATTCGCAGGCCAGGATGATCGCGGCCGCCTTGGGCGAGGCGCCGAGGATGAGCAGCGCCGGAATCGTGCCCACGGCGTGCAGCCCCGAATGCAGGAAGCCGCCGACATGGCCATAGATGCCCTTGGTGCGGACCTGATACTCGGTCTGCAGGATGAAATCGCACAGGAAATGCTTGAGTTGCAGCGCCAGCAGCGCCCACAAGGCCAGAGCCGTCGCATGGCCCATCCGTATCCCTTTCGCGTCCTCGCCCGCCCCGTGGATAGGCCATATCGGCGGCAGCGGCAAATAAAAGTCTTATAGTCGCCGCGGCCACGGCGCGTCCTTGTGGGCCAGCGCGCGCATCGACTAGGATTCTCCGGTCCCAACCGAAGGCCAGGCAGCGCCGGCATGTGGATCGCGACCGTCCCGCTCGCCGCCGAAGCCGACCTCGCGGCGGGCCGTTTCGCCGCCGTCGCGGCGCTGAGCGCGAACGATCCGGCGACATCTTTCGCGCGCGGCGTCGCCCTCGCCGGGCTCGGCCGCGTCGACGCCGCACGGGCGGCGTTCGCGGCCGCCGCCGCCGACCCGGCGCTCGCCGACGCCGCGGCGGTCGAAACCGGTTTTCTCGACCTGACCGCGCCGGACGGCGCCAAACCCGTTGCCGCCGCCATGCGCGCGCTGACCCCGCGCCTCGCGACCACGACGCTGCTCGCGGCGCGGGCCTTTCATCTGCTGGGCGTGGCCGCGTTTCGCCTGATGCAGGCCGGCGAGGCGCTGGATGCGCTGACGCTGGCGCAAAAATCCTATCGCGCCGCCGGCAGCCAGGCCGGCGAAGCGCAAGTCGTCGACACGCTCGGCATGGTGCAGCAAGGACTGGGCAACGAGACCGCGGCGCTGGTGTCCTATGCCAGCGCGCTGGCGCTGAAGACGCGGATCGGCGACCGCGTCGGCGCCGCGATCACGCTGGGCAATCTGGGGCGCTACTGCGCCCTGCTCGGCCGCGGCGCGGAGGCGCGGGGGTTCCTGGACCTCGATCTCGCCATCGCCGAGGAGACCGGCGACGCGCGCGGCCAGGCCCGGGTGCTGACCGATCTTGCGGGACTCGCGCGCGACGAGGGCGAGCTTGCGACGGCGCAGGAACAACTTGCCCGGGCGCACGCCATCGCGGCGGATGCCGGCCTCGGCCAGCTCGCATTCGAGACGCTGCTCGAACGCGCCATCACCGCGCTGGCCGGCAAGGACGCGGACAAGGCCGCGGCGCTGCTCGAAGACGCGCGCCGCCACGCCGGCGTGGCGCCGTCCGGATTCGACCGGCTGATGCTCGGCTGGGTCGAGGCGCGGCTGATCGCGGCGAGCGAGCGCCCGCGCGCCGTCGCGCTGCTGAACAAGACGGTGGCGGGCTTCCGCGAGGCCGACATGCCTGCGCTCGAGATCGAGGCGCGCCTGGCGCTCGCAGAAGTGCTGCTGGCGGATGGGCAGCGGCCTGAGGCCGAGCGCGAAGTCCTGGTCGCGCTCAAGCGGGCGCGCGAACGCAGCCTGTCACGCTACCGCGTGCGCATCGGCGAGCTGATGGAGCGGCTTACGCTGTGCGAGAACGTGGCGGAGGAGAGCGGCAGGCCGATCGGCGCCGATGCGGCCGGCGCCGTCGACGGCTATATCGTGCGCCAGCGCCTCGGTGGCGGCAGCTTTGCCACGGTGTGGCGCGCCTTCGACGTCGAGCGCGCCCGCGAGGTGGCGCTCAAGCTGCTCGACCTGGAATCGCGCTACGCCAGGGCCGAGCGCGAGCGCCTGCTCGACTCCGCCCGCCTCGACATGGAGGCCGCCAACCGGGCGCGCCATCCGGGCCTGGTGAAGGTCTTCGCCATCGGCCGCGATACGCGGGGCAACGTCTATCTCGCCGTCGAGTTCGTCGCCGGCGGCGATCTGCGCGAAAAGCTGGACGGCAGGCCGGCGCGCGACGCCAGGACGGTCTGCGCCACGCTCGCCGATGCCGCCGAGGCGCTGGCGGCGCTGCACGCGCAGGGCGTCGTGCACCGCGACCTCAAGCCCGAGAACATCATGCTGCGCGAGGACGGCACGCCGGTGATCGTCGATTTCGGCATCGCGCATATCGCTGGCCTGGCGCAGAAGCCGGGTTCGGTGTCGCGCGGCTCGCCGGAATATTTCTCGCCCCAGCAGGCGCGGGGCGACGCGCCCGCCGCATCCGACGACATGTATGCCTTCGGCGTCATTCTGTGGGAGTGGCTGCACGGCCAGCGGCCCAATGCGGCGTTCGGCCCGACGCGGAAATCGGCGCTGTTCGGCAGCCGCGCGGCGCCGAAGACGCCGGACGAGCTGGTCGCCGCGCTGATGGACGACAAGGGTGCGGCGCGCCCCACCGCCGAAGACGCCGCGCGCCTGCTGCGAGGCTTTGCGGCATGATCGACGGCTACGATCTCGCGCGCGACCTCGCCGCCATCAACCGCGCGCTCAAAGAGGACATGCCGGAAGCCGCGATCTTCTATTGCGGCCGGGCGCTGGAGGTGACCTCGGCGCGCGCCGTCGCGGCGCTGAACCTGGATCCCGGCAACCAGGTGTTCGCCAATCTCGACACGCTCGAGAGATTGTCCTGCATCTCGCGCCCGGTGCTTTATCTCGGCCATGCGCTGCGCCGGTTGTCGAACGACGCACGCCATATCCTGCGCCCGCTGTCGGCGCACGATGCGGCGTTCGCGGCGCTGTGCCTCGGCCCCTGGCTGCAATGGTACCTGGAGGATTATTTCCGCGGCCCGCGCAGCAAGCCTGCCGACGACAGTTTCGGGATCGCCTCGCCGCTGGCCACCGGCACCGTCGCCGACGTCCTCGCCCTGCTGCGCCGCGCGCAGGCGACGAACGAAGACATCTCCGGGCGGCTGCTGGCGCTGTGCGACGCGCGCGTGGCGGGGCTGCCGGCCTTGTCGGCGATGATTGCGGAGACGCTGATCTCCTGCGGCCAGGCGGAGCAGGCCCAGGCCGTGCTTGCGGCGGCGCTGGCCCAGGTGCCGGACGATCTGCGCCTCAATCAGCTCTATGCGCTCGGCTGCCGCCGCGCCGGCCGCCCGGACGAAGCCATCGCGCGGCTGAAGACGCTGTCCAGCCGCTATTCGGAGGATGAGGAAACGCTCGGCATCACCGCCGGGGCCCTGAAAGCCTGCTGGCAGACGCAGCAGGGGCCGGCCGATGCGCTGGCCCAGGCGCAGAAGCTGTACCAGAAAGGCTGGCAGGTCAGCCGCGAGCGCAATCTCTATCTCGGCGTCAACGCCGCCGCGATCGCGCTGTGGCGCGGCGACGACAAGACGGGCGCGGCTGCCGCCCGCATCGCCGGGAATTTCACGCTGCGCAACGAACAGCTCGCCGCCGCCGGCATCGACGTCGCGGCGCAGCGCGACTATTACGACCTCGTGACCGAGGCCGAGGCGCGGCTGCTGGCGGGCGAGGGGGCTGTGGCGCGCGCGCTCTATGCCGGGGCCTTCGCGCGCTTCGCCGCACGCAAGGGCGACATTGCAGGCTCGAAGGTCCAGGCGAATCGCTCGATCGCCTTGCTCGGCGGCGAAGCGATTGCCTAAACTGCCGCGGCGCAGGGGGACACGATGCCGCTCAAGATCACCTACAAATCGCCGCCCTATCGCGACAAGGTCCTCAGCTTCGACGACAGCCTGGAGGAAATCCGCATCGGCCGCACGGCGGGCAACGAGGTGCCGTTCCCGGAGGACATGGCGATCGTCGGGCACGACCACTTCGCCATCCGGCGCGAGGCCGGCGCCTACAAATTCGTCATCAACCCGCTGCACCGCGTCTATCTCTACGGCAAGGACGCCTATGACGGGCAGGAGCTGTCGACGGCGCAGGAGGTTCGCCTCGGCACGCCGGAAGGCCCGCGCCTGCTGCTCGAGCCGGCGCGCGCCGGCGCCGCCGGCATCATCGCGACCGAGGCGCACGGCCGCAGCGACGCGCTGCCCGAGATCGCGCGCGGCGCCGCGCGCTGGACGCATGTGCTGGGCGCCGTCGTCGCGCTCGGCCTGTTGTTCGGCCTGTTCGCCTATTGGGATCTCAGCGACCAGGCCCAGCCGCTTTATACCAACGCCGCCTCCGGCACCGATTTCTCCGCCATCATCGCCAAGTACCAGAGATCCGTCTTCCTGGTGGACGAGGTCGACAACTCCGGCAATTCGCACAGCGGCGCCACCGCCTGGGTCGTCGCGCTGGCCGACGGCAAGAAGGGCTTCGCCACCAACGCCCATGTCGGCAGCCTGCTCGCCGACGCGCGCAAGAACCACTACCGCCTCGTCGTGCGCTCGCCGGACGCGGCGCACCGCGAATACGAGATCGTAGACGCGATCATCCATCCGGCTTACGCGGCGTTCAACGCGCTGATGGCCGATACCGACAAGCAGGCGAGCGCCGGCATGCTGCGCGAGGTCGAGCTGTCGCCGGCCTATGACGTCGCGATCCTCGTTCCGGACAGCCAGGACGGCCTGCCCGATCCCCTGCCGCTGGCGCGCGACAATGCACTGGCGACGCTGCATGCCGGCGAGCCCATCGCCTTTATCGGCTACCCTGCCGAGAACCTCGTCAATTTCGACGTGGCGGCGCCGACGCCGACCTCGCAGGTCGGCATCGTCACCTCGGTGCGCAATTTCTTCCTCACCGACGACGGCGGCCCGGCGCAGCTGATCGAGCATTCGCTGCCGTCGGCCGGCGGCGCCAGCGGCAGCCCGATCTTCGACGCCCAGGGCCAGGTCGTGGCGCTGCTCTCGGGCGGCAACAACATCGCCAGCAAGGACGGCCGCATCCCCAACGCGGCGCTGGTCAATTTCGCCCAGCGCGTCGACCTGCTGCGCGATCTCATCGACGGCAAGGCCGACGACGCGCTCGATGCCGACAAGGCGATGTGGTCGGCCGCCGTGGCGCGCTGGAGTCGCGCACCGGACGCAGTGGCGGCGGTCTATGCCCGGCAGTTCGCGGACACGCAAGGCAAGCTCGCCAGCTTTGCGCGCAGCGGCGCCACCGGAGCAGCCGATCCGTTGTTCGACAAGCGCTCGGCCGCGACCTTCGACTTTGCGCTCGCCGGCGACACGCGCTATCTCATCACCGCCTATACGCCGTCGAAGAAGCCGCTGCGCGTCGTGGTCTACAACGCGGACGATCCCGCTTCGCTGATCGACACCACCGTCGACGTCGCGGACGGGCCGCTGAGCGTGGTCGAGATCCCGGCCGGCCCGGCCGGCAAGGTGAAACTCGCGGTGATTTCCGAGGCCACGGACGACAACGCCGGCCCCGACACGGCGCCGGTGCCGTTCAAGCTCGACGTCTATTGGTCCGTTGCGCCGCTGCCGCCCGGCGCGAGCCAGGAAACCGGCGCCAGTCCGCATGGCGGCTCGCTGCCGCCGGCAGCGCCCGCCGGCGGCGGTCATCCGGCGCCGCCGCCAGCCCAGGGCGGCGACCAGGGCGGCGGCGATGTCGGGCAGGGGCCATAGCTCAGGCCGCGCCGCGCAGCATCTTGATGATGCCGGAGAAATCGATGGCGCCATGGCCCTGCGCCGCGAACAGCGAATAGAGCTGCAGTGCCTCGGCGCCCAGGGGCGTCGTCGCGCCGGCGCCGGCGCTGGCGGCCTGCGCCAGCTTGAGGTCCTTCAGCATCAAGGCGGTCGCGAAACCGCCGGCATAGTCGCGGTTGGACGGCGCCGTCGGCACCGGCCCCGGCACCGGGCAATAGGTGGTCAGCGACCAGCACTGGCCCGATGCCGCCGACATGATGTCGAACAATTTGCCGTGCTCGAGGCCGAGCTTCTCGCCCAGCGCAAACGCCTCGCAGGTGCCGATCATCGAGATCGCGAGCAGCATGTTGTTGCAGATCTTGGCGGCCTGGCCGGCGCCGGCACCGCCGGCATGGACGATGCGCTTGCCCATCTTCTCCAGCACCGGCCGGGCGCGCGCGAACGCCGCGTCGCTGCCGCCGCACATGAAGGCGAGCGTGCCGGCCTCGGCGCCGCCGACGCCGCCCGACACCGGCGCATCGAGGAAATCGAAGCCCGCTTTCTGTGCCGCGACATGCACCGCGCGGGCCGAATCGATGTCGATGGTGGAACAATCGATCAGCAGCGCGTCCTTGCGCGCCGCGGTCAGGATGCTCTGTTCGTCGAGATAGACCGAGCGCACATGGCTGCCGGCCGGCAGCATGGTGATCACCACCTCGGCGTCCTTGACCGCGTCCAGCGCCGTCGCCGAGGCCTTGGCGCCGGCCTCGGTCACCGGCTTCAGCGCCGCCGGGCTGACGTCGAAGGCGGCCACCTTGTCCTGCGCCTTGAGCAGATTGCGCGCCATCGGCCCGCCCATATTGCCGACGCCGATGAATGCGATGGTGGTCACCGTGATCCTCCCAATTAAAAACCGTCATGGCCCGGCCTGACCGGGCCACCCATCCGGCGCGCGTCTGCGCGCCAATGACTCTACCACGCTGCGATGGCGCTCCAAGTTGGATGGGCGGGTCGAGCCCGCCCATGACGGTAGGCGGGGAGCGGGGTTACAGCGGGAGTTCCTGTTCTCCCAATGGCGCGAAATAGGCGTCGATATCCTTGTCGGTAACCTCGGCCAGTGTCGCCGGGTTCCATTTCGGCGCGCCGTCCTTGTCGATGATGGTGGCGCGGACGCCCTCGTAGAACTCGTGCCCCGCAATGACGCGGTTCACCATGCGGAACTCCATCCGCATGCAATCGTCGAACGACAAATTCGCACCCTCGCGGATTTGCCGGAACGCGAGCTTGGTCGCGGTCGGCGATTTGGCGCGGATGGTTTTTGCGGTATCGGCGGCCCAGTCGGTATGGTCGGCGTCGAGCGCGGCGAGAATGTCTTCGGCGCAAGCGCGGGAGAACAGAGCGTCGATCTTCTCGCGATGCTCTGGCAGGAAGGTGCCCGGTACTTCTTCAGCCAGTCCGCGCATCGCGACGTCCGGAAGCGCGCCATCCACTAACGCCGCGAGCAATATTTCACGCTCGGCAGCGGGCACGAAATGCGTCGCCACGCCGGCATAAAGCGTATCGGCGGTCTTCAGGCGCGCGCCGGTCAGGCCGAGATACATGCCGATCTGGCCGGGACAGCGCGGCAGGAAGTAACTTCCGCCCACGTCGGGAAACAATCCGATCCCCGTCTCCGGCATCGCGAACAGCACGCTCTCGTCGGCGATGCGGTGGCTGCCATGCACGGAGACGCCGACGCCGCCGCCCATTACGATACCGCGCAGTAACGCGACATACGGTTTGGGATAATGCTTGATGCATGCGTTCAGCAGATATTCGTCGCGATAGAAGTCAACTATATAAGGCGTGCGGGCCTTACCGGAATCATAGAGCGCCCTTATGTCGCCGCCGGCGCAGAAGGCGCGCTCGCCCACGCCCTGGATGACGACGGTTTTGACAGCATCGTCGCCTGCCCATTGGCGCAGCTTCGCGTGCATCGCCACGACCATGCCATGCGTCAGCGCGTTCAACGCCTTGGGCCGATTGAGCGTGATGAGCCCGACCGCGCCGCGATGCTCGAAGAGGATTTCGGCGTCGTCGCTCATCGCATCGTGGGAATATTGAAGTCCGCCTTTTCGCGCACGCCGCCCTTGGGCCAGCGGGCGGTCACCGTCTTGACGCGGGTGTAGAAGCGCACGCCTTCGGGTCCGTGCTGGTTGACGTCGCCGAACGCCGAACGCTTCCAGCCGCCGAAGGTGTGATAGGCCAGCGGCACCGGGATCGGCACGTTGATGCCGATCATGCCGACCTTCACTTTGCTGGCGAATTCGCGCGCCGCGTCGCCGTCGCGCGTGAAGATCGCGACGCCGTTGCCGTATTGGTGGTTCGACGGCAGCGACAGCGCCTCGTCGAAATCCTTGGCGCGCGCGATCTGCAGCACGGGCCCGAAGATCTCTTCCTGATAGGTCTTCATTTCGGGCGTGACATGGTCGAACAACGAGCCGCCCATGTAATAGCCGTTCTCGTAGCCCTGGAGCTTGAAGCCCCGCCCGTCGACCAAGAGCTTGGCGCCTTCCGCGACGCCCTGGTCGATATAGGATTTCACCTTCTCGCGGTGCGCCGCGGTGACCAGCGGACCGTAATCGGCGTCGGGATCGGTCGGGATGCCGACGCGCAGCGATTCGACGCGCGGCTTCAATCGCGCGACCAGCGCCTCGGCGGTCTTCTCGCCCACCGGCACCGCGACGCTGATCGCCATGCAGCGCTCGCCGGCCGAGCCGTAGCCCGCGCCGATCAACTCGTTGGTCACCTGGTCGAGATCGGCATCCGGCATGATGATGGCATGGTTCTTGGCGCCGCCCATCGCCTGCACGCGCTTTCCATGCGCCGTGCCCTGACTGTAGACGTAATGCGCGATCGCCGACGAGCCGACGAAGCTCACCGCCTGGATGTCGGGATCCTCCAGGATCGCGTCGACCGCTTCCTTGTCGCCGTTGACGACCTGCAGCACGCCGGCAGGCGCGCCCGCCTCCATCATAAGCTCGGCGAGTCGCATCGGCACCGACGGGTCCTTCTCGCTCGGCTTGCAGATGAAGGTGTTGCCGCAGGCGATGGCGACGCCGAACATCCACATCGGGATCATCGCCGGGAAGTTGAACGGCGTGATGCCGGCGACGACGCCGAGCGGCTGGCGCATCGAGTAGATGTCGATGCCGGGGCCGGCGCCTTCGGTGTACTCGCCCTTGGAGAGGTGCGGGATGCCGCAGGCGAATTCGATGACTTCCAGGCCACGCTGGATGTCGCCCTTGGAGTCGGCGATCACCTTGCCGTGCTCGGCCGACAGCATCTGCGCCAGCGCGTCCATGTTGTTCTCGACCAGCGCCTTGAAGTTGAACATGACGCGGGCGCGGCGCTGCGGATTGATCGCCGACCAGGTGTGGAACGCCTTTTGCGCATGCTCCACGGCCTGGCGCAGCTCGGCGCGGCTGGCCAGCGCCACCCTGGCCTGCACCTCGCCGGTGGCCGGATTGTAGATGTCGCCGAAGCGGCCGGAGGTGCCCGCCACCGTTGCGCCGTTGAGGAAATGGCCGATGCTGCGCATGGGTTTCGCCGTGTTTTTGAGGTCTCCCGCCGTTCGTACACCCGCGGCGACACGAAAAAAAGCTGCCCCTGGGCAAGCTAATTTCCGCGTGCCCGCGCGCGAAATTCCCGATGTAATGTTGCCCTCAATCCCCGCGCCGGAGACCATCCATGTCGCACGCTTACGAGACGCTTTTGATCGAGAAACAGGGCGCGGTGGATTGGGTCACCCTGAACCGGCCGGAGGCGCTGAACGCGCTCAACACGACATTGGTGGACGAGTTGCTGGACTATTTCGGCAAGCTCTATTTCGACCGTTCGGTACGCATCGTGGTGCTGCGCGGGGCCGGGCGCGCCTTCTGCGCCGGGCTCGATCTCAAACAGTCGGGCGCCCGGCGGAACGCGGACGGCCCCAATATGGGCGGCCCCGACGCCGGCCTCCTCAGCCAGCGCCGCATCAGCGAGATCGTGCTGCGCATGCGCCGTTGCGGCCAGCCGATCGTTTCGCTGGTCCAGGGTCCGGCCTGCGGCGGCGGTTTCGCGCTGGCGCTCGCCTCGGATATCCGCATCGCGGGGGCGAGCCTGCGCATGAACGCCGCCTTCATCCGCATCGGCCTGTCGGCCTGCGATATCGGCGTTTCCTATTTCCTGCCGCGGCTGGTCGGCGTCTCGGTCGCCTCGGAGCTGATGCTGACGGGTCGTTTCATCCATGCGGAGCGCGCCCTGCGCGTCGGGCTGGTGTCCGAGGTCGTGCCCGATGCCGATCTTGCAAAGGCCGCCGAGCCGTATCTCGAGGAGATGCTGACGACCGCGCCGCTCGGCCTGCGCCTGACCAAGGAATGCCTCAACATGAGCATCGATGCGCCGGGCCTCGAGGCGGCGATCAACATGGAAGACCGCAACCAGATCCTGTGTTCGCAGACCAGCGACGTGCGCGAAGGCATGACCGCGTTTCTGGAGAAGCGCAAACCGAATTATACGAATACATAGAGGAAACGACCATGCAGATCTCACTCAAGGGCCGCGTCGCACTCGTCACCGGCGGCGGGCGCGGCATCGGGCGGGCCATCGCGCTGAGCCTGGCGGAGGCCGGCGCCGACGTCGCCGTGAACTATCGCCGCGACGAAGCGGCAGCCAGGGAAACCGTCGCAGAGATCGAGACGCTCGGCCGCAAGGCGCGCGCCTATCCGGCCTCGGTCGAGAACTGGGATGAGGACGTGGCGATGGTCGCCGACGTGCTGAAGGATTTCGGTTCCATCGGCATCCTCGTCAACAATGCCGGCATCGCGTCGCGCGGCCAGTCGGTCGCCGACACCGATCCGGCCGAGATGGAGCGCGTCCTGCGCGTCCACGCCTTCGCGCCGCATTACCTGTGCAAGCTCGTCATCCCGCATATGCGCAAGGAGACGCGCGGCGACATCGTGATGATCTCCTCCGTCGCGACGCGCGGCATGGGGCCGAACGGCGCGCCCTACAACATGGGCAAGGCGGCGATGGAGGCCCTGGCGCTGACGCTGGCCAAGGAGGAGCGCGCCCACGGCATCCGCACCAACATCGTGGCGCCCAGCCTGACGGTCACCGAGATGGGCAAGCGCCTGACCAAGGCGCGCACCGGCGGCGATATCCACAAGCTCGATGCTTCCTCGCCGTTCGGCCGCGTCTCGGTGCCGGAGGACGTCGCCGCCGTGGTGACGTTCCTGGTGTCGGATGCGAACCCCTATGCGAACGGCCAGAAGGTCAATATCGACGGCGGTAGTTAACCCCCACTGTCATGGCCCGCGAGTTCATAGCGTCAGCGTATGAACGGGTCACCCAGGTGACGACACGCTGCGAAGTTGCAAGAATAGGTACAGCGAAATTGGCGACATCGTTACGGTTTCAACTGGGTGGCCCGCAGTCGCGGGCCATGACACCGTGGGGTAAGAAACAAAACCGAAGGGGAAACACATGAAAGCGGTAGTCCTGCGCGAGGTCGGCAAGCCTCTCGCCATCGAAGACGTCAAGATCAACAAGCCCGGGCCGCACGAGGTGCTGATCCGCACCGTCGCCGCCGGCGTCTGCCATTCCGACCTGCATTTCATCGAGGGCTCGTATCCGGCGCAGGTGCCGGTGGTGCTGGGCCACGAATCCGCCGGCATCGTCGAAGCGGTCGGCAGCGAGGTGCGCACCGTGGCGCCGGGCGATCACGTGATCACCTGCCTCTCGGCGTTCTGCGGCCATTGCGAGCATTGCCTCACCGGCCACATGTCGCGCTGCCAGAGCCCGGAGACCAGGCGCCAGGGCGGCGAGGAGCCGCGCCTTGCGGGCGCCGCGGGCCCGATGAACCAGTTCCTCAACCTGTCGTCCTTCGCCGAGCAGATGCTGATCCACCAGCATGCCTGCGTGAAGGTGCGCAAGGACATGCCGCTCGACCGCGCCGCGCTGATCGGTTGCTCGGTGATGACCGGTGTCGGTGCGGTGATCCATACCTCGCAGGTGCGTCCCGGCGAGACGGTCGCGGTGATCGGCTGCGGCGGCGTCGGACTGGCCTGCATCAACGGCGCCGCCATCGCCGGCGCCGGGCGCATCATCGCCATCGACATGAACGGCAGCAAGCTCAACCTCGCAAAGCATTTCGGCGCCACCGACGTGGTCAACGCCAAGGACGGCGATCCCGTGGCGCAGGTGATGGAGCTGACCAAGGGCGGCGTGCATCATTCGTTCGAGGCCATCGGCCTCAAACAGACCGCCGAGCAGGCCTTCCGCATGCTGGCGCGCGGCGGCACCGCCAACGTCATCGGCATGATCCCGCTGGGCACCAAGATCGAGCTGCACGGCTTCGATTTCCTCGGCGAGCGCCGCATCCAGGGCTCGCTGATGGGCTCCAACCGCTTCCCGGTCGACATGCCGCGGCTAGTGGATTTCTACATGTCCGGCAAGCTCAAGCTCGACGACATGATCAGCCGCCGCATCAAGCTGGCCGAGATCAACGAGGCCTTCGACGAGCTCAAGCGCGGCGAACTGGCGCGCTCGGTGATCATGTTCGACGCGTGAGGGTTCCGAAAATACGAGGATTGTGTGCGGGCAAAATTGAAAAGTTTGTCTAGTACGACTGTCGATGATCTCGAGAATTGGTCGTCGAATGGCGATTCCTTCGGTGTCGTGCTTGACGCGATGATCGGACCGAGTGAGTCCGAAGGCGCCGAACTGTTCAGCATCACAGTCTGCACGCCCGACTGGTTCGCCGCGAACCGTATGAATGGCTCTGCGGTGACGAGCGGGATTCACACCCTGTTTGTCGCGCAGTACGACTATCGCGCGCTCAGAGCTTTCATCGAGCGCGCGGTCTACCGCACGGAGGCCGACACTTGGAGCGGCGTGGCGGAGCGACTTTCGTGGCTCGGCTCCTGGGAATTCTTCGACTACACCCCGTGATCACAGGTCCTGGCGGGAATGACCGAAGCTTCACTTCCCACTCGACATGACACCGGTTACCATAGTGAAAAAGTGGGATGGAAACGATGCGGTTCGGTAGCGGAGTTCTGCGAGCGGCAGCGCTGGCGGCATGCCTGTTCGGTGTCGGCGCCGCCGCCGCGCCGGCCGGCGATTCCGGCCTGCTGTTCCATCTTTCCTTCGACAAGGACCTGACCGCCGACACCGCCAGGGGCGTCGCCGCGCCCAATATCGCCGACCGCGTCAAGGTGGTTCCCGGCGGCCATGCCGGCGCCTATCTGCAGCTTGCCGACGACGGCGTGGTCTCGTGGCACGCCGCCGGCAATATCTTCGCCCAGCGCGGCACGCTCGCCTTCTTCTGGCGCGCCCGCACGCCGCTCGGCAGCGGCCAGTTTCCGATCTTCCGCGTCGGCTATGGCGACCACACTTCGTGGGACATGACGTGGCTGCGCATCGATTACAACGGCCACGGCTTCGACGCGATGGTGACCGATGCGAGCCTGGCACGGGTGCGCGTGTCGTATGCACTGCCGGTCCTGCCCAAGCCCGACGAATGGCTGCACCTAGCGCTCGCCTGGGACGAGACCCGGGGCATCCGCTTCTATGTCAACGGCGTGCTCGCCGGCCGGACAGACGGCGCCGGCATCTACGACACTGCGCTCGACCAGTTCGGGCCGCATTCGCGCACCATCGGCCCGATGCAGGTGCAGACAGCATATCAGTATATGCGCGGCGGCGATGTCGACGAGCTGTCGATCTACGATCACATGCTCGCCGATGCGAGCATCGCGGCGCTCGCCGCCGGCAACGACGTGGCGGGCGATCCGGCACCGCTGCGCGATCTCGCCGATCCCAAATGGCGCGCGGAATGGTGGCTGCGTTACGGCTGGACGGCCGCGCCGCCGGCCTATCTCGCAGCGCCGTCGACCTGGATCCGCAAGGTCGAGTTCACCGACGCACGCGACCTCGAGGAGCGCATGGTGGGCGGCAGCGACGGCATCGCGGAGACCACCTGGCCCGGCGTCTACAACCGCTCGCGCATTCCCGGCCGCCACGACTATTTCGAACTGCCCGACTGGAACGTCTATGTCGAAGGCGGCAAGGCGATCACCTTCACGCTGCCGAACGAGCCCTGGAACCATCTGGAATTCCAGGGCACCGCGAACGGCACGCTGACCTTCCTGCCGGCCAGCGGCGCCGAGCACCTGCTCGCCGCGCGCCCTGCCGGGCTGGAACGCAGCGTCCACGATTTCGCGACGCTCACCGGCGGCCGGTTGCGCTTCGACAATGCGGTGCAGGAATCCCCGATCCAGGAGCTCGCGGCTTACGACGTCGCGCCCGGCGCGCCGCCGGCGGGCGAGACGGCGCTGAGCTACACGATACGCGCCGCTGCCGCGCCGCACGATTATCCGACGCTCGACAGCCTCATCGCGTTCGTGAAGGGCCGCTTCGTCGCCGACGAGCGCGCTACGGTCGTCGCGCTGCCGGACGGTGCGCCCGCGGCCGCGCCGCGCGCCGCCGAGACGGCGCCGTCGCTGCCCATCGTCCACGTCCTGATCCCGGCCGATCTGCGCACGCCGCGCGCGGGCCTGGCGCAGAGCCATTACGGCTATGGCTGGCAGCTGATCGACGGCGGCCTCGACGGCATCGCCATCGACCTGCCGGCGCTGAACGTCAAGCCGACGCATGGCGCCCTGCTGCCGCTCAACATCCAGGTCAAGGATCCGATCTGGCCGGCGCGCAACCTGATGGACATCTCGGTCTCGGTGAAGCCGGGCGAGGCCCGCACGCTGTGGCTCGACACCCGCGACCGCCTGCTGCCGCCGGACACGAGCCTTTACCTCACCATCGCCGCGGCGGGCGGCGGCTTTTCCGCTGCTTCGCTCGACGGCACGCGCATCCGCCTGATCTTCAAGCCGCGCGACAAGGCGCTGCCGGAGCACGTCGCCGACCGCCTGGCGCAGATGCGGGACAATTTCGCGTATTTCGTCGAGGAGCACACCTCGACGCGCATCCTGGCGCGCTTCGAGCGCTTCTATCGCGAGATCACCGACCTGTTGCGCGCCGATCCGGGCAATGTCACGGCACATCGCTATTGGGCCGAGGTCGCGCCCGAAGCCGGCTGGCCGCCCGTCGTGCTGCCGCCGGTGCCCAAGGGCGTGCCGCTCTGGGCGGCGCGGCAGGTGCAGGACCTGAAGCTGGTGCGCCAGTTCATCGACTGGTGGATCGATCACCGCCAGGTCGCCTATGGCGATTTCGGCGGCGGCATCTCCGACGACGACGACCTGACCGAGCAATGGCCGCCGCTGGCGCTGATGGGCGACGACGCCGACAAGATCAAGCGCTCGCTCGACCTGCTCACCGATGCGGTCGACCGCAACGGCATGATCACGGGCGGGCTGGGCACGATCCTGACCGACCAGCTCCACTCCTACGAAGAAGGCATCAACGCCCGCAGCGAGGACGCCTATCTCGCCGATGGCGATCCCAAGGCGATCGAGCGGCTGATGGATACCGCGCGTGGCTATGCCCGTATCGCCGGCCCGGTCGGCGGCCACACCCACATGCTCTCCAGCCTGTTCAGCGGCACGCGGGTGGTGCGCGAAGGACCCTGGGCGTGGTCCAAGCCCTATTCCTATCTGATCCTGCACCCCGGCATCCTGCTCGCCGAATACAACGGCAATCCGGGGATCAGAAAGCTCATCGTCGCGCTGGCCGATTCCTATCTGGCGCACGCCACCAAGAACGACAAGGGCGAGACGGTCTTCCCCGAGGACATTAACTCTCTGAGCGATGAGGCGCGCGGCACGCTGACGGCCGGCAGCAACGGCGTCGTCGGGCCGATCGAACTGATGTGGACCGCCTGGCGCTGGACCAACGACGCGAAGTATCTGGCGCCGATCGAAAGCGTCGTCGGCAAGGGCGATCACGGCGCGCTGTCGCTGCTCAACGCCAACGCCGTCGAGCTCCTGAACAAGCAGGCGAGCTGGGGCCGCGACATCGCCAAGGCCGCCAATGCCGGCAAGGGCGTCGATGCGCGCGACAACGGCGCCCGCCCGGTCGACTTCAACCGCTTCATCGCCTGGCAGATGACGGGCAACAAGCAGTACCTCGCCGATCTCTACACCAGCGAGATCACGACCGATCTCGATCGCATGAGCATGGTGACCGAGGACGAATGGTGGACCGACCGTGTCGAGCTGTTCAGCGACCTGTTGCAGCGCTCGCGGCTCGGCGGCATGGCGCTGCGCCGCAACCAGATCTATCCCGGCCATCTGGTGAGCTGGCGCTTCGCGGGCGCGCCGACCGCGGCGGAGAACGTCGCGCTCCTGATCCGCGACGCCTCGCCGACGCATTTCCGCGTGATCGCCTACAACCTGACGAACGCAGCGCTCGCCGCCACGATGACCGGCCAGAATATCGACGCCGGCAGCTGGACGATGACGTCCGGCCTCGACGCCAACGATGACGACAAGCCGGACGGCGCCGTGCAGGGCAAGACCGTCGTCTTCGAGCGCGGCGCGGGCCTCGCCCTCGTCTTCCCGCCGCACAAGACGCTGGTGATCGAGCTCACGCTGAAGACGCCGACGCCGCCGGTCTCGGCGCGGCCCGACATCGGAATCGGGCCGGCCGACGTCCATGCCGCCGGCGGCGGTCTCGACGTCACGCTGCACAGCCTCGGCGCGGTGGCGACCCCGGCCGGCACGCTCACGCTGAACTCCGCCGCCGGCAGGCCGGTCGCCTCGGTGGCGGTGCCGCCGCTGGAGCCGCCGCTCGACCTGGTGCCCCGCACCGTGACGGTGCATCTGGCGATTCCGCCCAGGACCGTGCTGGCCAAAGCACACTTGGCGGTCGCGCTGGCCGGGAACCCGCCGGAAATCACGCTTGCGAACAACGGGATAACGCTGCCGTAATCCGTAACAGGCTTAACCGCGTATCTGGGCAGGATTTCACTAACCTCGCCGAAAATGCGATGCTAGGGAGATGTCTTAGCGGGGGCTGGGACGTCCGGAGCGCTACCGTTGCAACTGCTTATGCATGCCATAGGTTGGATTCTTGTCGCCTTGTCGCTGGCCGGCGCGCTCTATGCGCTGCTGTCGGCGAGCGTCGTCGGCCGTTTCGCCGCGGCGCGGGCGCCGGCGGTGTTCGGCCTGCCGCCGGTCACGCTGCTCAAGCCGCTGCATTTCGATTCGCCCGGCCTGGAAGAAGACCTCGATACTTTTCTCGCCCAGGACTATGACGCGCCGATCCAGATCGTGTTCGGCGTGCAGGACCCGTCCGATCCCGCCATCGCCATCGTCCAGCATCTCAAAGCGCGCCATCCGGGCGTCGACATCGAACTGGTGATCGACGCGCGCCGCTACGGTTCCAACGCCAAGGTTTCCAACCTGATCAACATGGCCGAGCATGCAAGGCACGGCGTTCTGGTGCTCAGCGACAGCGACATCGCCGTGCCGCGCGATTACCTGCGCCGTGTCGTCGGCGCCCTGCTGCAGCCCGGCATCGGCGCCGTCACCTGTCCCTACACCGGCCGCCCCGGTGCCAGTGCCTGGTCGACGCTCGCCGCCATGGGCACGTCCTACGATTTCCTGCCCGGCATGGTGTTCGGCACCTGGTGGGGCATCGCCGATGCCTGCCTCGGCTCGACCATCGCGCTGCGCCGCGCCACGCTCGACCAGGTCGGCGGCTTCGAGGCCTTCGCCGACTACCTCGCCGACGATTACGAGATCGGCCGCGCCGTGCGCCGCCGCGGCCTGCGCGTCGCCGTGCTGCCGCTCGCCGTCAGCCATCGCTGCACCGAGGAGACGGTGCGCGACCTGTTCAGCCACGAGCTGCGCTGGAGCCGCACGGTGCGCGTCCTGCGCCCCTGGTCGCATCTGGCAACCGTGGTGACCCATCCCTTTCCGCTGGCGCTGGCGGGCCTGGTGCTGCTGGGCGGCGGCCTGGTGCCGTTCGCCGCGGTCGCCGCCGCCCTGGCCGCCCGCTTTATCCTTAAGTTCCGTGTGGAAAAGGCCTTCGGCGTGGCCGCGGGGCCGCTCTGGCTGTTGCCGCTCCGCGACACTATATCGGTAAGTGTTTTCATGGCGTCGTTTTTCGGCCAGAAGGTGGCCTGGCGCGGCAGCCGCTACGAGGTCGAGGCCTCGGGCGCCATGTCCCAATTGTAAGGGTTTCGGCCCTTTTGTGAGGTTTCAGATGAAGTCGCTTTTCCTGCAGGCGCCGTCCTTCGACGGCTATGACGGCGGCGCCGGCGCGCGCTACCAGATGAAGCGCGAGGTCAAATCGTTCTGGTTCCCGACCTGGCTGGCGCAGGCCGCCGCCATGGTGCCGGGCTCCAAGCTGATCGACGCGCCGCCGCACCGCCTGTCGTTCAAGGACATCGAAGAGGACGTGAAGAGCCACGAGCTCATCGTCATCCACACCTCGACGCCGTCGTTCAAGTCGGACTGCCGTACCGCGACCATGATCCGCGCCCTCAATCCGGGCGCCAAGATCGGCTTTATCGGCGCCAAGGTCGCCGTCGAGCCGCTGGAAAGCATGCAAGCCTGCGAGGCGCTCGATTTCGTGGCGCGCAACGAATACGACTTCACGATCCAGGAGCTGGCGAATGGCGCCGACTGGTCGACCATCACCGGCCTGACGTATCGCAACGCGGCGCGCGAGATCGTCAGCAATCCCGAGCGCGAAATTCTCGTCGACATGGACAAGCTGCCGTCCGTGCTGCCGCTCTACAAGCAGCTCAAGGTCGAGAATTATTTCGGCGGCTACCTGCTGCATCCCTACATGTCCTGGTACACGGGCCGCGGCTGCAAATCGCGCTGCACCTTCTGCCTGTGGCCGCAGACCATCGGCGGCCACAAATACCGCTTCATGTCGATCGCCCGCGTGGTCGAGGACGTGAAATACGTGAAGGAGAATTTCCCGCAGGTGCGGGAAATCTTCTTCGACGACGACACGCTGACCGACAACCACGACCGCGTCGAGCAGCTGGCCCGCGCGCTCGGCCCGCTCGGCGTCACCTGGTCGTGCAACGCCAAGGCGAACGTGCCGCGCAAGACGCTGGAAGTGATGAAGGCGAACGGGCTGCGCCTGCTGCTGGTCGGCTACGAATCCGGCAACCAGCAGATCCTGCACAACATCAAGAAGGGGCTCCTGGTCCCGGTCGCCAAGCGCTTCTCCAAGGATTGCCACGAGCTCGGCATCGTCGTGCACGGCACCTTCATCCTGGGCCTGCCGGGCGAGACGCGCGAGACCATCCAGGAGACGCTGGCCTTCGCCAAGGAGGTGAACCCGCACACCATCCAGGTGTCGCTGGCGGCGCCCTATCCCGGCACCTTCCTCTACAAGCAGGCCAAGGAGAACGGCTGGTTCGCCTCCGATGTCGACCTGCTGACCGACGACGGCACGCAGATCGCGCCGCTCTCCTATCCCAATCTCGGCCACACCGAGATCTTCAATTCGGTGGAGGACTTCTACAAGAAGTTCTATTTCCGCCCGTCGAAGATCGCCGAGATCGTCAAGGAGATGCTGACCAGCCGCGACATGCTGGTGCGCCGCCTGCGCGAGGGCGTGGAGTTCTTCCAGTTCCTGCGCACCCGCGAAGACATGATCGTTTCGTAACGGATTGGTTTTGCGTTCACAGCACAACTTTCGTCATCGCCCGCTTGATGCGGGCGACCCATTTTCCTTTTCCGAAAGCCGAAAATGGGTTGCCCGGACAAGCCGGGCAATGACGTTGTTGGTTGGGTGGGACAGTCCAGCCTTTTCGGCCACTCCATGAAAGGCCTCATCGTCACCGCCGACGATTTCGGCGCCGCGCCCCAGGTCAACGATGCGGTGGAGCAGGGACACCGGGACGGCATCCTGACGGCGGCGAGCCTCATGGTCTCGGCCCCCGCCGCCGGTGGTGCCGTATCGATCGCCAAGGCCAATCCGCGCCTGCGTATCGGTCTTCACCTTGTCCTGGTGGACGGCAGGCCGACGCTGCCCGCCGCCGCCGTGCCGGACCTCGTCGACGCGAGCGGCAATTTCCGCAACGCCATGGCGCGCGCCGCCGCGAACATGTTCTTCTTCCCCGCCGTGCGCCGCCAAATCGAGGCGGAAATCGAGGCACAGTTCGATGCCTTCCGCGCCACCGGCCTCGCGCTCGACCACGTCAACACCCACAAGCATTTCCACCTGCACCCGACCATCGCCTCGGCGATCCTGCGCATCGGCAAGCGCTATGGCCTGCGCGCCATCCGCGTGCCGCTGGAGCCCCATGACGTGCTGCGCCGGGCCGAGCCGCGCGCCAAGTTGCCGTTCGCGCTGGCGACGACGCCCTGGGCGAAGCTCGCGCGCGCCCGTTTTCGAGCTGCGGGCCTCGTCGTGCCCGACCAGGTCTTCGGCCTCGCCTGGTCTGGCGCCATGACGGCGTCGCGGGTGCTCGGCCTGATCGAGAATCTTCCGGAGGGCCTCAGCGAGCTCTATCTCCACCCCGCCACAGGCTCCTATCCCGGCAGCGCGCCCGGCTACCGCTACGCCGAGGAGCGCGACGCGCTCGTCGCCCCCCGCGTCGTCGAAGCCTCGCGCAATTCCGCCATCGCCAAGGGCGGCTTCGCGGATTTTTGACGGACAACTTGAACGTGCAATGGCTCTGGAAAGTGCTTTCTGCAGGGCGTAATATTAGCCTTATGGCACCTAAACCCGTCCCTGAGCCCGTCGCCGAAGCCGAATCGGAAAACTGGTTTCAATTCGAAAAGCTGACGCCCGAAGAGCAAGCGGATTATTTGGCGGCCGTCGACGAGGGACTCGCCGATATCGCGGCAGGCAGAATGGTGCCGGCTGAAAAGGTGCGGCTTTGGATTGAATCGCTTGGCACGGATCGCGAACTGCCGCCGCCGGAATGCGAGTAACGTATTCTCGCCGCGCGGTTCGCGATTTGACGAAGATTTATCGCCACATTGCCCGGGACAATCCCAAGGCGGCCAGCCGGATGCTTTTGGCGCTATACGCCGCATGCGATGGCCTGGCACTTTTTCCGCGGCGTGGACGCCGCATCGCACGCCCGGATACGCGAGAGCTGATGACCGCTCGGCCTTATGTCATCCAATATAAGTTCACGCCGCGTGACGGCGTTGAGATCGCCGCCATCTGGCACGGTGCGCAAGACCGCCGCCACTAAGCGGCTCCCGGCCTTCGCCTTTGCGGAAATCGGCTCGGTCTGCTATGGCCGAGCCGTCGCCAAGTCCCTATATCCGTTAAGCAATTTCTAGGGCCTTGGCGGCGAGGCCACCCTTTGTAGAATCACCAGTTCCAAGCGGACGCGACCATGACGGCACTGACCTTTCCCGAAATTACCGGTACCGGCCCCGCCGTGCCGGAGGGCCGCATCCGTTGGGGTAGCGAGGAACACAAGCGGCTGTTCTGCAAGACGCTGCTCGACAGTTTCAATCCCTACCGCCCCGCCGTGATCGACTGGCCGAAGCTCGATGCCGACACCCAGGCGCGCATCACCGCCCTGCCGATCTGGGACATCGCAGTGCAGACCGAGAACCGCGCCGGGCTCAACGTCTGCACCTATGCCGAACTGGTCGCCGATCCGTTGCTGCGCAAGGCGGTCGAGCTCAACGGCTTCGAGGAGCGCCGCCACCGCTACGTGCTGTCCAACCTGGTCGAGGCCTACGGCATCAAGCTGGCGCCCGAGCCGGCCTACCCGCGCCCGACGAATCCCGAATGGGCCTTCATGGTCACCGGCTACAGCGAGTGCATCGACAGCTTCTTCGCCTTCGGCCTGTTCGAGACCGCGAAACAGTCGGGCTTCTTCCCGGCCGACCTGGTCGACACCTTCGAGCCCGTGGTGCACGAGGAAGGCCGCCACATCCTGTTCTTCGTCAACTGGGTCGCCTGGTACCGCCGCAACATGCCGTTGTGGCGCCGGCCCTGGTTCGAGCTGAAGGTCCTCGCGGTCTGGGCGTTCCTCGTCTACGAGCGCATCGGCATCGCCTCGGACGTCAGCAACGGCCAGCAGGACAACAATTTCACCGTCAACGGCGCCAGCCAGCTCGGCGGCGACGAGATCGACATCTTCAAGCTGATGGACACCTGCCTGGCGGAGAACGACCGCCGCCTCGGCGTCTGGGACCCGCGCCTGAAACGGCCGCGTTTCGTGCCGTTCATGATCCGCACGTTCCGCAGATTCTTCGGACCGAAGCGGGCCGCCGCCTGACCCGGCCATGAAGGCGAAGCTCGGTGTCATCGCCGCGACCCTGGCCGGGTTCGCCCTGCTGGTCTGGCTGCTGTTCCATATCGGCGTCGAACCGGTGTGGGCCGCGATCGCCGCGGTCGGCTTCGCGGGCTTCGCGCTCCTGCTGGTCGCCGGTCTCGCCGTCGTCGCGATGCTGGGCAGCGCCTGGCTGATGCTGATCCCGCATGGCGGCTGGCGCGATTTCCTCACCTTCGCCATCGGCCGTCAGACGCGCGACAGCGCCGGCGATATCCTGCCGTTCTCGCAGCTCGGCGGCATCGTCATCGGTGCCCGCGCCGTGATCCTGCGCGGGGTGGCGCCGCCGCTTGCCTTTGCCTCGGCCATCACCGACGTCACCACCGAGCTGATGGCACAGATCGTCTTCATCCTGATCGGCATCGCCCTGTGCATTGCGCAGCTGCGCGCGTCATCCGCCACCGCGCCCTATGTCGACGGCCTGATCCTCGGCACGCTGTTGCTGGTGCCGGGCATCGCCGCTTTCGTCGTGTTGCAGCAGCGCGGCAGCGCCCTGGCCGAGCGCCTCGCCGGTCGCTTCGCGCCCGCGGCGCTGAAGCACACCGCCGCCTTCGGCGAGCAGATGCGCGCGATGTACGCGTCGCCCGCGCGCCTGGCGCTGTCCTCGACCATCCATCTTGTCTCCTGGATCGCCGCCGGCGGCCTGATCTGGCTCAGTGTCCGGCTGATCGGCGCACGGCTCGATTTCTTCTCGGCGCTGGCCATCGAAGCGCTGCTTGCCGCCCTGCGCAGCGCCACCGTCTTCATTCCCGCCGCCATCGGCGTGCAGGAGGCCGGCTATGCCGCGCTGATGCCGCTGTTCGGGCTGCCATCCGAGGTTGGCCTCGCCGTCTCGCTGCTCAAGCGGGCCCGCGACGTGGTCGTCGGCGTGCCTGTGCTGCTGGCCTGGCAGTTCTTCGAGGGCCGCCGCGCCCTCGCCGTTTCGGCGTCAGCCTGATGGGCGATCCCGTCCTCGTCACCGGCGCTTCGGGCTTCGTCGGCTCGGCGGTGGCGCGCGCGCTGGCGGCCCGCGGCGACCGCGTGCGCGTGCTGATGCGCGCCACCAGCGTGCGCATCAATGTGACGGATCTCGATTGCGAGATCGTCGAGGGCGACATGCGCGACCGCGCTTCGATGATCGCGGCGATGGCGGGTGTGCGCAACGTCTTCCACGTCGCCGCCGACTATCGCATCTGGGCCCGCGATCCTGAGGAGATCGTGCGCAACAACCTCGACGGCGCCCGCGCCGTGATGGAGGCGGCCCGTGCCGTCGGGGTCGAGCGCATCGTCTACACCTCCAGCGTCGCCGCCCTGAAGCCGCTGCATGGCCGGGCGGTCGACGAAACCTCGCGCCACACACCCCAGACGGTCATCGGCGCGTACAAGAAGAGCAAACTGGTCGCCGAGCGCCTGGTCGAGCGCATGGTGGGCGAGGGCCTCCCGGCCGTGATCGTCAGCCCTTCGACCCCGATCGGGCCGCGCGACGTCAAGCCGACGCCCACGGGGCGCATCATCGTGCAGGCGGCCAATGGCGGCATGCCGGCCTTCGTCGATACCGGGCTCAACCTCGTGCATGTCGACGACGTGGCGCACGGCCACCTCCTGGCGCTCGACAAGGGCCGCATCGGCGAGAATTACATCCTCGGCGGCGCCGATGTGCGGCTGAAGGACATGCTCGGCGTCATCGCGCCGCTCGTGGGACGCACGCCGCCGCGCCTTCAGCTGCCGCGCGGCCCGCTCTATCCGCTGGCGTTCGGCGCCGAGTTCGCGGCGCGGTTTACCGGCAAGGAACCGATGCTCACCGTCGATGCACTGAACATGTCGCGGCACCACATGTTCTTCTCCTCCGCCAAGGCGGCGCGCGAGCTCGGTTTCACGGCGCGGCCGTGGCAGGATGCGATCGCGGACGCGGTGAGCTGGTTCCGCGCTGCCGGTTACCTCAAATGATCGCGCTTCTCGCCCTCATTCCCGTCGCCATCTGGCTCTATCTGCTGGCCGGCCGCGGCATGTTCTGGGTGATGGCCGAGCGCGACGACGCGAACGCGCCGTCACAACCAGCCTTGTGGCCGTCGGTGGTCGCCGTGGTGCCGGCGCGCAACGAGGCGGACGTCGTGGCGCGCACCGTCGGCAGCCTGTTGGCGCAGGATTATCCGGGTGCCTTCCAGGTCGTCCTGGTCGACGACCAGAGCAGCGACGGCACCGCCGAGGCGGCGCGCGCTCTGCCGGGCGCCGGCCGCCTGAGCGTGCTGACGGGCGCGCCGCGGCCGCCGGGCTGGACCGGCAAGCTGTGGGCGATGAAGCAGGGCGCCCTGGCGGCGGGGGCGCCGGATTACCTCTGGCTCGCCGACGCCGACATCGAACACGGGCCCGACAATCTGCGCCATCTGGTGGCGCGCGCGGAAGGCGGCGGGCTGGTGCTGACCTCGCTGATGGTGAAGCTGCATTGCACAAGCTGGGCGGAGGCCTATCTGATCCCCGCCTTCGTCTTCTTCTTCGACATGCTCTATCCGTTCGCCTGGGTGAACGATCCCGGGAAGAAAACCGCCGCCGCGGCCGGCGGCTGCATGCTGGCGCGCCGCGAGGCGCTGGAACGCGCCGGCGGCATCGACGCCATCCGTTCCGAGATCATCGACGATTGCGCCCTTGGCCGGGCGCTGAAGGCGCAGGGCCCGATCTGGCTCGGCCTCACCGAACGCGCCGCCAGCATCCGCCCCTATCGGGGCATGGCGGAGATCCGCCAGATGGTGGCGCGCAGCGCCTACGCGCAGCTCGGCTATTCGCCCCTGGCGTTGCTGGGCACGTTCGTCGGCATGATCGCGGTCTATGGCGCGGCGCCGCTGCTGGCGATCTTCGCGCGCGACGGGGCGCAGGCCTCCGGGATCCTCGCCTGGGCCGCAATGACGCTGGCCTTCCAGCCGATCGCCAAATTCTACCGCGTCTCGCCGCTCTGGGGCCTTGCCCTGCCGCTGATCGGCCTCGTCTACGCGCTGTTCACGCTCGACTCGGCGGTGCAGCACTGGCGCGGTAAGGGCGGCATGTGGAAGGGCCGGGCGCAAGCGGCGGGGCAAGTATGACCGCCGCCGACCTCGCCTCGGGCAAGAGCCATAAGGACGAGAATTTCCCCGTCGCCTCGGTGCTGATCGCCAGGAAGCATCGTCCCGCGATCATGGCGTTCTACAATTTCGCCCGCGCCGCCGACGATGTTGCCGACAATCCCGGCGCGACACCGGGCGCCAAGCTCGCGCTGCTGGAGCAGATGCGGGCCGGCGTCGCCGGCGAGTCCGACGTCTCGCCTGAGGCCGCGACGCTGCGCCGCGTCCTCGCCGCCCGCGGGCTTTCCAGCCAGCATGCCCTCGACCTGCTCGAAGCCTTCCGCCGCGACTGCAGCAAGACGCGTTATGCGAGCTGGGACGAGCTGATCGACTATTGCCGCTATTCGGCGATGCCGGTCGGGCGCTTCGTGCTCGATGTCCATGGCGAGAGCCGTGCCGCCTGGCCGGCCAACGACGCGCTATGCGCCGCGCTGCAGGTGATCAATCACCTGCAGGATTGTGCCAAGGACTATCGCGAACTCGGCCGGGTCTACCTGCCGCTGGACGTCCTTGGGCCCGCCGGCCTTTCGGTCGAGGTCCTGGCCCAGCCCAAGGCGCCGCCCGCCCTGCGCGCCGTCCTGGCTGGACTTGCCCACCGCACTGCCGGCCTCCTGGACCGGTCCCGGCCTTTCGCGGCGCAGATCAGGGACCGCCGCCTCGCCCTCGAGGTCAGCGTCATCCAGACCCTGGCGGAGGACCTCGACCGGCGCCTCCTGAGCCGCGATCCGCTCAGCGAGCGCGTCCACCATCGCCGCGGCGAGATGCCCGGGCTCCTTCTGCGCGCCCTGATGCGGTTTGCAGGCGCCCGACTTCGCCCTAAAAGGGGCGGCGTCGAACAAGTCCAGCGTCCATGAGCGAACCCGAAACCGTCATCGCCGCCGCCCAGCAGAAGGCGTCCAACAGCTCGTTCTATTCGGCCATGCGGCTGATGCCGAAGGCCGAGCGCGAAGCCATGTTCGCGATCTACGGTTTCTGCCGCATCGTCGACGACATCGCCGACGACGGCATCGGCACGAGGGCGGAGCGCAACGCCGCGCTGGTCCAATGGCGCGTCGATCTCGACGAGCTTTATGACGGCCGCCCGCCGGCGCGCATCGAATTTCTCGCAGCCCATGTCGCGCGCTACGGCCTGCGCAAGGCGGATTTTCTCACCGTCATCGACGGCATGGACATGGACGTCGCGCAAGACATCGTCGCGCCCGACCTCGCGACGCTCGATCTGTATTGCGAGCGCGTCGCCAGCGCCGTCGGGCGCCTGTCGATCAAGGTCTTCGGCATGGACGAAGAGCCGGGCTTCGTGCTGGCGCATCATCTGGGACGGGGGCTGCAGCTCACCAACATCCTGCGCGACATCGACGAGGACGCCGGCATCGGCCGGCTCTACCTGCCGCGCGAGTATATCGCCGCCGCCGGCATCGCGGCGCAGGATCCCAAGGCCGTCATCGCCGATCCGCGCATCGACGGCGTCTGCAAGCAGGTGGCGCGCGACGCGCATGGGCACTATGCGGCGACCGCCGCGGTGCTGGCCCGGCGCCCGCGCGGCCGCATCGGCACGCCGCGCCTGATGGGCGCGGTGTACGAGGAGATTTTGCGCCGGACCGAAGCCGTCGGCTGGGCGCCGCCGCGCAGGCGCGTCAGCTTGAGCAAGCCCAGGCTGCTTGCCATCGTCCTGCGTCACGGGCTGTTCGGATGAGCACGGCCCTCGCGGCCGGCAAGGCCGCCATGAAATATGTCGTCGTCGGCGGCGGCCTCGCCGGCCTGTCCGCTGCCGTGATGCTGGCGCAGGCGGGCAAGCATGTCGTGCTGCTCGAAGGTGCGCCGCAGGCGGGCGGCCGCTGCCGCTCCTATTTCGACCCGGTTCTGGGCTCGGTGATCGACAATGGCAACCATTTCGTGCTCTCCGGCAACCAAGCCGTGATGGCCTATCTGGACACGATCGGCGGCCGCGCCGGCCTCATCGGTCCGAACAAGTCGCGCACCTCCTTCGTCGATATCGACAGCGGCGCGCGCTGGACCATCGCGCCGGACGAGGGGCCGATTCCGTTCTGGCTGTTCGATGCCAAGCGCCGCGTTCCCGGAACGCGGCCGGCCGATTACCTGCCGCTGGCCAGGCTGCTATTCGCCGGGCCGGACAAGCGCATCGGCGACGTGCTGACCTGTCGCGGCCCGCTCTGGGAACGGCTGCTGCATCCCTTCTTCATCGGCGCGCTCAACACCGAGCCCGAGACCGCGTCCGCGGCCCTCGCCGGTGCGCTGGTGCGCGAAACCTTCGCCAGGGGCGGCAGCGCCTATCGCATCCGCGTCGCCCATCCGTCGCTGGCCGCCGCCTTCGTCGATCCGGCGGTGAAATTCCTCGCGGCGAGGGGGGCGGACATTCGCATCGGCCAGCGCGTCCGCGCCCTGGGCTTCGAGGACGAGCGCATCGCGTCTTTGCAGCTTCCCGGCGAGACGATCCCCGTCGCCGCGGCCGATACCGTCATCCTCGCCGTGCCGCCCTGGGCGGCCAAAGAATTGCTGCCGGATATCGTGGCACCCGAAGATTTCCGCGCCATCGTCAACGCGCATTTCAAGATCGCGGCGCCGGCGGGCCTGCCGCCGATGCTGGGCGTGATCGGCGGCGCGGTGCAGTGGATATTCCCCTTTGAAGACCGGATCTCGATCACCGTCAGCGGCGCCGACGCCATCGTCGACGATGATCGCGAGGCGCTGGCGAAGCGATTCTGGGCCGATGTGTCCAAAGTGCTGCACCTGCCCGCCGAGCTGCCGCCCTGGCAGATCGTCAAGGAGCGCCGTGCCACCTTCGCCGCGACGCCGGAGCAGCAGCGCCTGCGCCCCGGCCCCGTGACGCGCCGGGCGAACCTGCTGCTGGCCGGCGACTGGACCGACACGGGCCTGCCCGCCACCATCGAGGGCGCCGTCCGCTCCGGCCACGCGGCGGCGCGATTGGCTCTGGCGCGAAGCTCCGTATAATCGGCCCATGAACCAGATGGTCATCGAACGCGAAGGGACGATCGCCGTCGACCGCATGCTCGGCGACGCTACTGCAGCACTGCTCAAGGCGCAGCGCGACAACGGCCATTGGGTGTTCGAGCTCGAGGCCGACGCCACCATCCCGTCCGAATACGTCCTGCTGGTGCATTACCTGGCGGAGACGCCGAACCTCGAGCTCGAGCGTAAGATCGGCAATTATCTCCGCCGCATTCAGGGCGAACATGGCGGCTGGCCGCTCTATCACGCCGGGGCGTTCGACATCTCGGCCACCGTGAAGGCCTATTTTGCACTCAAGATGATCGGCGACGATATCGGCGCGCCGCACATGGTGCGTGCCCGCGATGCGATCCGCGCCCGCGGCGGCGCCATCAAGGCGAATGTCTTCACCCGCATCCTGCTGGCGCTTTACGGCGAGACGTCCTGGCAGAACGTTCCGACCGTGCCGGTCGAGCTCATCCTGCTGCCGCGCTGGTTCCCGATCCATCTTTCCAAGATGTCGTACTGGGCGCGCACCGTGATCGTGCCGCTGCTGGTGCTGGCCGCGCTGAGGCCGGTGGCGCGCAATCCGAGGCGCATCCATGTGCCCGAGCTGTTCGTCGCGGGCGTCCCGGTGATCAGCCCGCGCGCGCCGCACCAATCGGCCGGCTGGTCGTTCTTCTTCAACACGCTCGACAAGGTCTTGAAGGTCGTACCGTGGCCCAAGGGCTTGCGCCGGCGCGCCATCGACAGATGCGTCGACTGGACGACCGAACGGCTCAATGGCGAGGACGGGCTCGGCGCCATCTATCCCGCCATGGCCAACAGCGTGATGCTGTACGACGTGTTGGGCGTGCCGCCGGACGATCCGCGCCGCGCCGTGGCGCGCAAAGCGGTCGAGTTGCTGCTCGTGATCAAGGACGACGAGGCCTATTGCCAGCCCTGCGTCTCGCCGGTGTGGGACACGGCGCTGGTGGCGCATGCGCTGATGGAGGCCAAGGACGCCGCCGCGGACGCCGCCGTGGCCAAGAGCCTGGCATGGCTCGAACACCGCCAGGTGCTCGACGTGAAGGGCGACTGGGCCGAGGAACGCCCCGATGTGCGCCCCGGCGGCTGGGCCTTCCAGTACAACAACGCCCATTATCCCGATCTCGACGACACCGCCGTGGTGGTGATGGCGCTCGACCGCGCCCGCGAGCGCGCCGCGCCGTCCGCCGATTACAAGATGCCGATCGCGCGGGGCCGCGAATGGGTCGAAGGCCTGCAGAGCCGCAATGGCGGCTGGGGCGCCTTCGATGCCGACAACGCCTATTACTATTTGAACAACATTCCGTTCGCCGATCACGGCGCGCTGCTCGATCCGCCGACCGACGATGTCACCGGCCGCTGCATCGGCATGCTGATGCAGCTCGGCGCC
>DATMKZ010000007.1:0-63658 GCA_035570795.1 Rhizomicrobium sp. | reverse complement strand
GACCATCGCGGCCGGGATCTGGTTGGTGTCGACGTCGAGCGAGGCGTCGGCGGCGACGAGGCGCTTGCCGTCCACCAGGACCAGCGTGCGCTTGGTGCCGAGGTTGCGCAGGTCGACGGTGGCGATGCCGGCGGTGCCGTTATTCACGGTGTTGCCGTCGCCGTCGTTGACGACCGAGGGAAGGGTCTGCAAGGCACCCGAGATGTTCGTCGTGCCTTCGAGCTTCAGTTCGTGGTCGCCGAGCGCGGTGACCGGGCTCGAGGAGTAGATGCCGACTTGCGGAATGCGCGAGCCGGTGACCACCACGGTTTCCGTCGCGGTGTCAGCTCTGGCAGGTGCCGAGAGGCTGAGCGCCGAGGCGGTAGCCGCACCGAGCATCAGCGCGGCGCGTAGATTGGAGTTTGAGACTTGAAACACTTGTGGAACCCCCTTGGTTCTGTCGAAACGACGTTGCCCTGAAGCGAACGTTCGGCTGGAGATCAGCCCTGCCCCGGTGCGCCGTACGGTTCGGCGACGCGGTTTTGCCTCAATTGCGGGAAAGCTACGTCCGGGCGGCCTGAGGGTCAAAACGGAATTGCTGTATTGCGCAATTCGCGCGACGCATGTTGCATTTAGGTGTCAATAAAATGCCGTTCCCCAGGCGACTCGCGGGGGGCAAACTATACTTTGGAATAAAAGTACATTCGGCGGCTCGGAGTCAGGGGAATATTGCCCTGCAATAAACTATGTCCCGCAGTGCAAACGAAGAATCCCGGAAGCATTTGAGCCCGTCCGACTCAAAAGCTAACCTGCCGGCCGATCTTTTCACCCGACTTGGAGCATTCCTGGATGGCCCTTGGCACCCCCGGCCAGCCGATTTTCGGCGCCGCGCCTCAAAATCCCGGTGCCGTCCTGGCCCAGGTGGACCAGTTGCGCCTGGCCGGGCGGCTCGCCGACGCCGAGCGTCTGTGCCGTTCGCTGGTTGAGGGACAGCCGAATTTACCCAATGCGCTCAATGTCTTGGGTCTTCTGGTGCGGGCCCGCGGCGATTATGTCGAGGCCGAATCCCTGATGCGCCGGGCGATCGCTGCGGCCCCGCGCGAGCCCGCGCTGCACAACAACCTGGGCAACATCCTCTATGCCCGGGGCGATCAGGCCGGCGCCGAATCGGCCTACCGCAAGGCCATCGCGCTGAAAGCGGATTATCCCGACGCCTACTACCATCTGGGACTTGTCCTGCGCGAACAGGGACGCAGCGAGGAAGCGCTGGCGGCGCAGCGCCGCGCGCTCGCGCTGCGTCCGGCGTATATCCAGGCCCAGGTGCAGATCGGCGCCATCCTCGGCGAAACCGGCGCCGCCGCCGACGCCCTCGCCCTCTTGGATGGCGCCGCCGCCGCGGCGCCCGGCTATTACGATGCGCATTACTATCGCGGTATCGCGCTCAGCGCGCTGGAGCGTCACGCCGAAGCGATTCCGGTTTTGCAGGCCGCCGTCGCGCTCGCACCCGGCCGCCACGAAGCGCGCTACGTGCTCGCCAAGGCGTTCGCGCAGGCCGGGCGCGAGAGCGATGCGCTGCTCGCCTATCAAAGGACGTTCGAAGCCGCACCCGATTTTCTTCCGGCGCTCTACGATTTCACCGCGCTCGCCTGGAGCATGGGCAACGACGTGCGCAGCCTGCAGTCTTATGCGTATGCCCGCGGCAAGATCGGCGACACGCCCGACCTGCTGCTCGCCGAAGCCAATCTGCGCATGCGCTTCACCGATTCCATCGAGGCCGAGGCGCTGCTCCGCCTGGCGCGCAACAAGGCGCCCGAGCGTGCCGACATCGCCAATGCGCTGGGCCGCGCGCTGGTGCTGCAAACGCGTTTGGATGAGAGTTTTCCGCTGTTTCAGGAGGCCATCGCCGCCGAGCCCGGGAGCGTTCGCCATCGCCAGGATTTCGGCGAAGCGCTGCTCAAGCGCGGCGAATCCGGCGAGGCTTTGCGCGTTCTGGACGAAGCGCTGGCGCTGGCGCCGCACGATCAGATCACGCTCGCCTATCTTGCGCTCGCCGCCCGCGAGCGCGGCGACAGCCGCTACGATGCGCTGATCGATCCCAGCTTCGTGCGCGAATACGAGATCGCGCCGCCACCCGGATTCTCCGACGTCGCCGCGTTCAATCGCGCCCTTGCCGAAGAACTCGAGCGCCTGCACACGCGCAAGATCGCGCCGCTCGACCAGACACTGAACAACGGCACGCAGACCGCCGGCAGTCTGTTCACGCAGAAGAGCCGCGCCATCGAAGCGGTGCGCGAGCAGATCCGCGCCGCCGTCGCCGATTACATCGCCAGTCTTCCCGGCGATGCCGCGCATCCCCTGCTGGCGCGCAAGAGCGCCGATTTCGCGTTCGCCGGCTCGTGGTCCTGCCGCCTGCGCCCGTCCGGTTTCCACACCAACCACGTCCACGACCAGGGCTGGATCAGCTCGGCCTACTATGTCGCGCTGCCGGACGAGATCGCGGTCGGCGGGCAGGGCGGCCTGAAATTCGGCGAGTCCAAGTTCCGCCTGGGCGAGCGCGACCGCCCGGGCCGGGTCATCCAGCCGGCGGTCGGCAAGCTGGTCCTGTTTCCGTCCTATTTCTGGCACGGCACGGTGCCGTTCCAGGCCGCCGACAACCGCCTGGCGATCGCCTTCGACGTCGTTCCCGGCACACCGGACGGCAAGCGGTCATAGACAGCAAGCCTTTGAAGTAGCTATATTTTGTTTCACCTTTGAGTGCGTTGGAGATTGCCATGGCCGCCAAGACCAAGCCCGATTCAAGCCCGGTGGACGACCTCAGCTTCGAGGTCGCGCTGAAGGAACTCGAGCAGATCGTGGCCCGCCTGGAGCAGGGCGATGTCGACCTGGAAGATTCGATCGCCCATTACGAACGCGGCCAGGCGCTCAAGGCGCATTGTGAGAAAAAGCTCAAAGCGGCGGAAAACCGGCTGGAGAAGATCGTCCACGGCGCCGGCGGCGCCACCGGCGCGGAGCCCATGGACCTCGCTTCGTCTTGATTTGCGCCACGAAAAGGTCGAACTTTTTCGCACTGCAACAGGAACGCGCAGGACTGGCGCGCCAAAGATAGATCAGACATGGCCCTGCCCACAAAAACGCCACTCCTCGACACCGTCAGCGAGCCGCATCAGCTGCGCGGCCTCGACAAGCGCGACCTGCGCCAGTTCGCGGACGAATTGCGCAAGGAGACGATCGATGTCGTCTCCGTCACCGGCGGCCATCTCGGTGCCGGCCTCGGCGTCGTGGAACTCACCGTCGCGCTACACTACGTCTTCGACACGCCCAAGGACCGCATCATCTGGGACGTCGGCCATCAGGCCTATCCGCACAAGATCCTCACCGGCCGCCGCGACCGCATGCGCACGCTGCGCATGGGCAACGGGCTTTCGGGCTTCACCAAGCGCGCCGAGAGCCAATACGATCCGTTCGGCGCGGCGCATTCCTCGACCTCGATCTCCGCCGGTCTCGGCTTTGCGGTGGCACGCGACCTCAAAGGCGAGAGCAACAATGTCGTCGCGGTGATCGGCGACGGCGCGATGAGCGCCGGCATGGCCTATGAGGCGATGAACAATGCCGGCGCCATGGACGCGCGCCTGATCGTCATTCTCAACGACAACGACATGTCGATCGCGCCGCCGGTCGGCGCCATGAGCGCCTATCTGGCGCGCCTGGTCTCCAGCCGCTCCTATCGCGGCCTGCGCAACATCGGCAAGAAGATCGCCAGCGTCCTGCCGCGGCCGATGAAGGTCGGCGCTCAGCGCGCCGAGGAATACGCCCGCGGCATGGTGACGGGCGGCACGCTGTTCGAGGAACTCGGCTTCTACTACGTCGGTCCGATTGACGGCCACAATCTGGATCACCTGATCCCGGTGCTCGAGAACGTCCGCGACATGAAGACCGGTCCCATCCTCATCCATGTCGTGACCAAGAAGGGCAAGGGCTACGCGCCGGCCGAGGCCAGCGCCGACAAATATCACGGCGTCGTCAAATTCAACGTGCTGACCGGCGAGCAGAACAAGTCGAACGCCAAAGCGCCCTCGTACCAGAAGGTTTTCGGCGAGTCGCTGATCGCCGAGGCGAAGAAGGACAGCCGCATCGTCGGCATCACCGCCGCGATGCCGTCCGGCACCGGCATCGATCTTTTCCAGAAGGCGTTCCCGCACCGCACCTTCGACGTCGGCATCGCCGAGCAGCACGCCGTGACCTTCGCCGCCGGCCTCGCCGCCGACGGCATGAAGCCCTATTGCGCGATCTATTCGACCTTCCTGCAGCGCGCCTACGACCAGGTGGTGCATGACGTCGCGATCCAGTCGCTGCCCGTGCGCTTCGCCATGGACCGCGCCGGCCTCGTCGGCGCCGACGGCCCGACCCATGCCGGCTCCTTCGACATCGCCTATCTCGGCACGCTGCCGAACTTCGTGCTGATGGCGGCGGCCGACGAGGTCGAGCTGATGCACATGGTGGCGACCACCGCCGGGATCGACGACCGGCCGTCGGCGCTGCGCTATCCGCGCGGCGAGGGCTGGGGCCTGGAACGTCCGCCCGAAGGCGTCGCGCTCGCCATCGGCAAGGGCCGCATTCTGCGCGAAGGCACCTCGATCGCGATCCTGTCCTACGGCACGCGGCTGTTCGATGCGATGCTGGCGGCCGAGAAATTGTCCGGCTACGGACTATCGGTCACGGTCGCCGACGCCCGTTTCTGCAAGCCGCTCGACACCGATCTCGTCGGACGCCTTGCCCGCGAGCACGAAATGCTGGTCACCATCGAAGAGGGCGCCGTCGGCGGCTTCGGCAGCCACGTCATGCAGTACCTGGCCTGGGAAGGCCTGCTCGACCGCGGCCTCAAGGTGCGGCCCATGGTCCTGCCCGACCGCTTCATCGACCAGGACACGCCCGAGCGGATGTACGAGGCCGCCGGCCTCGACGCCAAGGCGATCGTGCGGACCGTGCTGAATGCGCTGGGCCGCGAAAATGAAGCGGCGGCGGTCGAAAAAATAGCGTAAGCTCCGCCATGGCCTGGAGGTTGGCGCGATGCGCGATCTTCGCGCGCCCCGCTCCGTTTTGAAAAAGAAGAAGAAATGGCAACGACCACCGCAGTCGAATCCCTTCGCGCCGACGTCTTCCTCGTCGAGCACGGCTACGCCAAGAGCCGCACCGAGGCGCAGTCCGCGATCCGCATGGGCCGCGTACGCGCCGACGGCGACGTCATCGTGCGCCCGTCGCAGACGCTGCGGCCCGACGCCGCCATTTCCTACGAGAAGCCGCATCCCTACGTCTCGCGCGGCGCGCTCAAGCTGAACGCGGCGCTGGACCGCTTCACGCTCTCGCCCGAGGGGCGCGTCTGCCTCGACATCGGCGCCTCGACCGGCGGCTTCACCGAAGTCCTGCTCGAGCGCGGCGCGGCCCGCGTCTACGCCATCGACGTCGGCCACGGCCAGCTTGCCGGCAAGCTCAAGCGCGACGCCCGCGTCGTCTCCAAGGAAGGCATCAACGCGCGCGATCTCGGCGCCGAGCACGTGCCCGAGCCGCTGCAGGCCATCGTCGCCGACGTCAGCTTCATCGGCCTGCGTCTCGCGCTGCCGCCGGCGCTCGCCATGGCCGGCTCGGGCGCCTTCCTGGTGGCGCTGGTCAAGCCGCAATTCGAGGTCGGACGCTTCGCCGTCGGCAAGGGCGGCATCGTGCGCGACGCCGAGGCGCAGGACGCGGCGCTGTCCGATCTCGCCAAATGGCTGGGCGCGCAGAGCGGCTGGTCGGTGCTCGGCAACATGGCGAGCCCGATCGACGGCGCCGACGGCAATCGCGAATTCCTGCTGGCCGCGCAGAAGGCGTGAGCGCGGGCGCGCCTGCGGGCCGGCGCGCTCTCGTCGCCAAAGCGCTGGCGCGCTATGGCGTCGCCGCCGCAATCGCCGAGGTCGTCGCCGTGCCGCCGCGCAGCCGCCGGCGCGCGGTCTTCAAGATCGTGAAGAACGGTGACGGCACCTTGGTCGGCTTTCATGCGCCGGGCTCGCACGTCGTCGTCGACATGACGGAATCCGAACTGCTGACGCCGGCGCTGCTGGCGCTCGTGCCGGGCCTGCGCGCGACGATGAACGCCCTGTTCGCCCCCGGCCAGCACGCCGAAGCCCATGTCACCGAGGCCGACAACGGCCTCGATATCGCATTTCGCGCCAGCACCCGGCTGACGCCGGCGCTGACCGCGGCGCTGGCCAGGGCCGCACCGTCGCTGCGCGCCATCCGCATCGTCTGGAACGGCGCGCTGGTATTCGAAAGCGCCGCGCCCGTGGTGCGCTTCGGCACGGCCGATGTGAAGCTGCCGCCGGAAGCCTTCCTGCAGCCGACGCGGGCCGGCGAGGCCGCGCTCGCCGCCCGCGTGCTCGAGGCGGTACGGGGCGCCAAGAGCGTCGCCGACCTGTTCTGCGGCTGCGGCACCTTCTCGCTGCCGCTGGCCGCCCACGCCCGCGTCCACGCCGTCGAGCGCGAACCGGCGCTGCTGGCGGCGCTGGCCGCCGCGGCCCGCGCCACGCCCGGCCTGAAGCCGGTCACCACCGAAAAGCGCGATCTCTTCAAGCTGCCGGTGACGGCGGCGGAACTGGACCGCTTTGACGCGGTGATCCTCGACCCGCCGCGCGCCGGCGCCGAGGCCCAGGTCCGCGAACTCGCCCGCTCCGGGGTTCCGCGTCTCGCCTATGTTTCCTGCGACGCGGCGAGCTTCGCCCGCGACGCCGCCCTTTTGGTAGGCGGCGGCTACAAAATCGGCACCGTCACCCCCGTAGACCAATTCCTGTGGTCGTCGCATATTGAGCTGGTGGCCGCCTTCGCGCGCTGAGCGCGACTTCCGTTCGGGCGGCGGGGGTGGGGAATTCATGCGTTACGCCGTAGCCGTCCTGGCGCTGCTCTGCGCCGCCTTGTTCGCCGCGCCGGCCGCCGCGGCGGGCTTTTCCGACTGGGCCGCCATCGTCGTCGCCGGCGACTGGCATTCGCATTCCGGCGCGCCGTCCGAAGTGTTCGACAATGCGCGGCGCGACGTCTCCGCCGATCTCGCCCGCCTCGGCTTTGCGCCCGGCAACACCATCCAGTTCTCGGTGCGCTCCGACAGCCATCCGGGTACGGAGCATTCCGACAAGCAGAGCATCGCCAACGACCTGTGGGATCTCTCCAACCGCACCACCGGCGGCTGCCTGCTCTATTTCACCAGCCACGGCTCGCCCGACGGCATCGTGCTGGGCGAGGGCGTGCTGGCGCCCGAGGCCATGGCGAGCATGATCGACAATGCCTGCGGCAGCCGGCCGACCGTGGTCTTCGTCGCCGCCTGCTTCTCGGGCGTCTTCATCGATCCGCTGTCCGGCGCCAATCGCTTCGTGATGACCGCGGCGCGTCCCGACCGGCCGTCCTTCGGCTGCGGCGACAACGACCGTTACACCTTCTTCGACAATTGCTTCCTGGATTCGCTGCCCACGGTCGGCGATTTTCCGGCCCTCGCCGATGCCATCCGCGCCTGCGTCAGCCGCAAGGAGGCGCAGATCAACGCCCTGCCGTCCGAACCGCAGCTCTCCATCGGCGCCAACGTCGCGGCGACGGTGCCGCGCTGGCGGTAACGAAGTTTGGCTTGAACGCAATCACGTCGTTCCGGCGCAGGCCGCCGGCGAAGCTGTCCCGCCCGCCCTCTTTGGACTAGCATCCGGCTGCCTGCCGAAGGTGTTCGCAGGCGTTTACCGGGGGCGTTCATGCTCAGTCGCGACGAACACGACGCTGCCGTCGGGCACCTTTACGCGTCCGCCATGGGGGACGCGCCGTGGCTCGGCACGCTGAAGCATATCGCGAGCCTGTTCGGCACCGGCGGCTCGCTGATCCAGACGCATTCCTCGGACGGCCGGCTCGTCGGTTTCACGACCAATCCGTTTCCCGAGGACTTCGCGGCCAAATTCTACATGGGTGAGGTCTATCAGAACGATCCACGGGTCAAATACTTCCACGCCGTCCGCCCCGGCTCGATTTATTTCGACCACGCGCTTTACGACGTGGAGGAAATCAATCGCGATCCCCGCAGCAAGGCGTGCAGCGACGCGCTGAACGTCAAATATCAACTGGGCGCGGTGACGCGTCTTCCCGACGGCGCGATCAGCTGGCTGACGCTGCTCAGCAGCGAGGCCGAAGGCCATGCATCGCAGGCCGCGATCCGCGCCTTCCGCCGCCTGGCGCCGCATATCGAGCAGGCGCTTTCGCTCGGCCAGGTCGTGGAGACGCGCGCCGCAACGCAGGCGGCGTTGCTGGAGGCGATGGCGCGCAAGGCGGACGGCATAATCCTGCTGAGTGCGTCGGGCGTACCGACGTTCATGAACGACGCTGCGCATGCGATCCTGACGGCGGGCGATGGGCTCGGCTTCTGCGACAGTCAACTCGTCACGCGCCGCGGGCCGGAGACGCGGCGGCTGTCGCAGCTGATCGGCGAGGCGATCGCACGGACGCCGCCCTCCGAATCCCGGCCGGGCGGCGAGATGCTGGTGACGCGCTCCAACGGCAAGCGGCCCTATGTGCTCAGGGTGATGCCCGCGCCGAGGACGGAGCGTTTCCTGGCGGGCCTCGGCATCGCCTGCGTCATCCATCTGCACGATCTGGCGGCGGTGCGCGTGCCGTCCAAGACATTGCTGATGGCCGCCTTCGGTTTCACCGAGCGCGAGGCCGATCTGGCCGTCGAACTCGTGCGGTGCGCAAACCTCGCCGGCGCCGCCGCCAATGCCGGCATGGCGCTCAACACCGCGCGCAACCACCTGCAGGGCGTCTTCCGCAAAAGCGGCACCGCCAACCAGGCCGAGGCGGTGCAGCTCTTCTCGCGGCTCGCCTGACCTCTGGTCCGTTCGGACTAACCGTTCTCTCTCGACGCCCACGCCGTGCCGGCGGACAAAAAGCGGGCATTTCACGCCGGCCTCGGCTGACCGCCGGGTTCGCATTGGGGAGACCGCTATGAAAACCAAACTCATTCGCACAATGGCCATCCTGCTGAGCGCCATGACGGTCGTCTGGGCCACGCCAAGCGACGCGATCAAGGGCTCGACAATACTCGTGGGGGTACTTGCCACCGCCATGAAGGACGGCAATCCGGTCGGCAGGGCGCAGAGCGACGAGAACGGCCAGCTGTCTTTCAAGGACCTTCCACCGGGCCACTACGAGATCGTCGTCGATGGCAAGGCTCTGTCCGCGGCGATCGACAACGCCAACCCGCCGCCGAAACGGGAGAGCAGCGGCGGCCTCAGCATCGGAATTGGCGGCGGCATGTTCGGCGGCGGCGGACATTCGTCCTCGGGCCATGAGGGCGTGGACGGCCATCCCGATCGGGGCCATGGCAGCTCGCAGTCCGGCGGCGTCGGAGTCGGCTTCGCGATCCCGCTCGGCAGTGGCGGCGATCCGGGCTCCAACCCGCCTCCGTCCTTAAGGATCACGATGAGCGAGATTCTCATCGTCGGCCTCGACAAGAAACCGCCCGAACCCGTTTCGGTCGACTTCCCGTATTGCCGCGATGGCGGGCAGGGCGCGCGCGTCGGCTTCACGATTCCGGACGGCGGCGGCACGGTCACGATGCAGATGAGCATCGCCGACCAGGCCAGCGCCGGCAATTTGACGTCCTACTGAACCGAGGGGGGACAAGCATGAAAATGAATCTGGCCCGCGCGGTGTTGGCCGGCGCGGTTTTGGCGCTCACAAGTACGGCGGTTTTTGCCGCAGTGACGCCTTCCCAAGGCACCCCGATCCCTCTCGAGCACGATCCCGCGGGCATCGTCGCCAATGGCACGACAGACGCTCATGGCAGCGTCACCTTCGACCATCTGAAGAGGGGTAACTATGTGCTGACGATCCCGCCCGTCATTGTTGCGCCCGCCCACGGCAAGCCGAACCATCTTAAGCCCCGCATGACGATTTTGGACGCGCACGGTGCGCAGACGGCGTCGGCGGTGTCGTTCGACGTCTGCACCTGCGCCGGCGCCAAGCAGCCGACGCGCCTGCATTTCACGATTCCGGACGACGGCGACGGGGTCCAGCTCGATATTTCCGACCAGGGCGCTAGCGGCAATCTGGCTTCGTATTGAACGCATTGGGATTGAATCGCAACCAAACTTGTCATGGTCCGCGAAGGCGGGCCACTCAGGTGACGTGTGCTCTAAGCCCGAAGTCAGTATGAGAATTCGATTGATCGGGCGCTATCGTGCAGAACCGAACTGGGTGGCCCGCCTTCGCGGGTCATGACACCGAGGGTTTGTGCGTCCACTCAATCCAAACGGCTCTAAGAAAAAAAGGCCGTCAGACCGGCGCTACCCCATCTGCGCCCGCTGCCTGAGCGCGTGATCCGCCAGCACGCACGCCATCATCGCTTCGCCGACCGGCACGGCGCGGATGCCGACGCAGGGGTCGTGGCGGCCTTTGGTCTGGATCTCGGTCTCGTTGCCCTGGGTGTCGATGGTCAGCCGCGGCGACAGGATCGACGACGTCGGCTTGACCGCGAAGCGCGCCACGATCGGCTGGCCGGTCGAGATGCCGCCAAGGATGCCGCCGGCATGGTTGGCGAGGAAGCGCGGCTTGCCGTCATTGCCGGCGCGCATCTCGTCGGCGTTCTCCTCGCCGGTCAGCACGGCGGCGCCGAAGCCGTCGCCGATCTCCACGCCCTTGACCGCATTGATGCTCATCAGCGCGGCCGCGAGATCGCCGTCGAGCTTGGCATAGACCGGGGCGCCGAGGCCGGCCGGAATGCCGTCCGCGACCACCTCGACCACGGCGCCGACCGAGGAGCCCGCCTTGCGCACGCCCTCGAGATACTCCGTCCACGGAGCGACGGCGTCGGCGTCGGGGCAGAAGAACGGGTTGCGCGCGACCTCGTCCCAGTCCCAGTTTTTCGGCAGGATGTCCATGATGCCCATCTGCACCAGCGCGCCGCGGATGCGCGCCTGCGGATAGAGCGAGGCCAGCACCTTGCGCGCCACCGCGCCCGCCGCGACCCGCGTCGCGGTCTCGCGCGCGCTCTGCCGCCCGCCGCCGCGATAGTCGCGCACGCCGTATTTTGCGAGATAGGTGTAGTCGGCATGGCCGGGGCGGAACTTGTCGCGGATCTCGTTGTAGTCCTTGGAGCGCTGGTCGACATTTTCGATCAACAGCGCGATCGGCGTGCCGGTGGTGACCTGCTCTGCCATGCGCTCGTCCTGGAACACGCCCGACAGGATCTTCACCGTATCGGGCTCCTGGCGCTGGGTGACGAATTTGCTCTGGCCCGGCCGCCGTCGTTCGAGTTCGGCCTGGATGTCGGCCTCGGTCAGCGCGATGCCGGGCGGGCAGCCGTCGACCACGCAGCCGATCGCGGGCCCGTGGCTCTCGCCGAAGGTCGTGACGCGAAACAGGTGGCCGAAACTATTGTGCGACATGGCCCCTGAGTAGCCCATCGTCCGTTCGGGCGAAAGACGTCAGGGCGCGAACACGGTCTCGCTGCCGGCGGCAAGCCGGATGACGCCGGCATGCGGCGGCCTGTGGTCGAGGATCTGCGCCGGCGTCAGGCCGAGCACATGGCCGCGGATCATCCGGACCGAGCCGGCATGGCCGACCAGCACCGTATCGCGCCGCAGCGTGGCGAGAAACGCGCCGACGCGGGCATGGAGCACGGCCTGGCTCTCGCCGCCCGGCCGCACATGCGCCCACGGGCCGTGGCGGTAGGCGGCATAGTCGGGCAGGGCGCGGATCTCCGCGATGGCGCGCCCGCTATGATCGCCGTAGTCCATTTCCATCAGGCGGCGGTCGCTGCGATAGCCGGTCGCGGGCAATCCCGCCGCCGCGCGGGCCAGCTCCATCGTCACGCAGGCGCGATGCGTCGGACTGGCGACGAAGTCGAGCGCCGCAAGATCGCCCGCGACCTCGGCCAGCAGCGCGCCATTGGCCAGCGCCTGCGCGCGGCCCGCCGCGGTCAGCGGCGAGTCGTCCCAGCCGGCATAGCGGCCTTCGACGTTGTGCTCGCACTCGCCGTGGCGGACGACGTAGAGCGTGAGGTCGCGAAGTTGGCGCATGGCTCAGGCGGGATCGAGTCTCTCGCTCACCTTATCACGCACGCGGAACACGACGCCTTGCGGCTCGTCGAGTTCGGGTATCAGCGCATCTGCCATTCCCGTCGCCAGCCCCCGCAGCATCTGCGTCGTCGCGCCGTGGCTCACGGTGACCGTGTCGGCCGTCACGCCGGCGAGAAAGCTGCGCACCCGCGCCGCGAGGTGGGCGTAGCTCTCGCCGCCGGTCATCGGCAGGTTCCACTTGTCGGCCATATGCGCCCGATAGTTCTGCGGCTCGCGCAACCGCATCTCGTCGGGCGTGAAGCCGGTCCAGCTGCCGTGATCGATGTCGAGCAGCCGCGCGTCCGTCTCGAAGCCGTCCGCGGGCAGGGCAAGCTCTTCGCGGATCAGGCGCATCGTCACCTGCGCCCGCAGCAGTGGGCTCGCCACGAAGACAGCCGCCGGTCGCGGACCCAGCGTGCGCAGCAATATCCGCCCGATGTCGCGCGCCTGCCGGCGGCCGAGTTCGGTCAAGGGCGTCGTGCCATATCCCGGATAGCGGCCGGCGACGTTCATCTCCGTCTCGCCATGGCGCGCGATGTAGAGCGTGACGTGCCCGTTCACGGGTCCAGCCGCTCGACCACATCGCCACGCACGCGAAACACCACGCCCTGCGGCTCGTCGAGGTCGGACATCTGCTGCCAGGCGAGGCCCGCGAACAGGCCGCGCAGGATGCGGGTCGCCGCGCCGTGGCTGATCACCACGCTGTCCTGCACCAGATCGCCCACGAAGCTCGTCAGCCGCTTCGCCACGTCGGCATAGTTCTCGCCTTCGGGAATGCGCAGATGCCATTTGTCGGCGGCGCGCCGCGCGAAGAATTCGGGATCGAGCGCCCGCGCCTCGTCGTCGGTCAGCTGGTCCCAGATGCCCAGGTCGATCTCCTGCAGCCGCGGATCGGTGCGGTAGCCGTTCGGCGCCAGGCCCAGCGCCGCCCGCGCGATCTCCATCGTCCGCTTGGCGCGCGTCAGCGGGCTGCAGATGAAATCGCAGGCCGGCTGCGGCCCCAGTGCGCGCAACAGGATGGCGCCGACGGCCTTCGCCTGCGCCTGGCCCCGCTGTGTCAGCGGCGTGTCCTTGACGCCCGAGAACTGCTTTTTGACATTGGCCTCGGTCTCGCCGTGACGCGCGAAATAGAGCGTCAGTCCGGGCCGCAGGCTAAGCGCCATCGCCGCTCTTGCCGACCACGATATCGGGCGCGTCGACCGCCTTCATGCCGACGACGTGGTAGCCGGCATCGACATGCAGGCACTCGCCGGTCACCGCCTTGCCCATGTCGCTGAGCAGGTACAGCGCCGAATTGCCGACCTCCTCGATCGTCACGTTGCGGCGCAAGGGCGAATTGTACTCGTTCCATTTGAGGATGTAGCGGAAGTCGCCGATGCCGCTCGCCGCCAGCGTCTTGATCGGCCCGGCCGAGATCGCATTGACGCGGATCTGCTTCTTGCCGAGGTCCTCGGCGAGATAGCGCACGCTCGCCTCCAGCGCCGCCTTGGCGACGCCCATCACGTTGTAGTGCGGCATCACCTTCTCGGCGCCGTAATAGGTCAGCGTCACCATCGCGCCGCCATTGGTCATCAGCTTTTCGGCGCGCTGCGCCACCGCGGTGAACGAGTAGCAGGAGATGTCCATCGTCATGCGGAAATTCTCGGGCGTGGTGTCGACATAGCGCCCGTCGAGCTGCTCCTTGTCGGAGAAGCCGATGGCGTGGACCACGAAGTCGAGCGTGCCCCAGACCCGCTGCAGTTCGGCGAACGCCGCGTCGATCGAGCCCTGGTTGGAGACGTCGCAATCGATCAGCGCGGCCGGCCTTAGCGGCTCGACCAGCGGCACGACGCGCTTCTTGAAGACGTCGCCCTGGTAGGTAAACGCGAGTTCGGCGCCCGCCTTGTGCAGCGCCTCGGCGACGCCCCAGGCGATCGAGCGGTTGTTGGCGACGCCCATGATGAGGCCACGCTTGCCCTTCATGAGTCCTTCAAACGCCATTCCCGCCGCTCCCACGCCTTGCCATGCAACGCCTCTGTGGCCGGAAACAACAGGGATTTCAAGGACAATTGCTTCCCCCGCGGCAGCGCAGTTGACGGATCGCCGGACCATACCCACAATTCGAAGAACGATAAGAACCGGCCAAGGGAGAATTCGTCATGGGATATGCGGGAACGCGCATCATGTGCGATGCGGACAGCCACATCATGGAAACTTTCGACTGGGTCGCCGACCATGCCGATCCCGATATCAGGGCGTCGATTCCACGGCTGAAACTCGGCGGCGCCGGGCGCCTCGCGGAAAAAGCCATCGCCAACGCGCTGGAGCGCCGCAAGGATCCGTCCAAGGCCGATGAACTGCGAGCCAACATCATCGGCGGCGCCAAGGGCTGGGGGGCCTACGGCGCTTTTGACCCAGCAGAAAGACGCCTCGCGCTCGACGATCTCGGCTTCGTGCGCCAGCTCGTGTTCCCGACCTTCGCGCCGACCCAGTTCCTCGGCGAGGCCGACGACCGCCTGAAATACGGCGGCGCCCGCGCCCACAACCGCGCCATGGGCGCGTTCTGCGAAGGCGATGCGCGGCTGATGGGCATCGCGGTCGTGCCGCTGACCAATCCGGCGCTCGCGGCGCAGGAAATCGCCAACGCCGCGAAGTTCGGCTGCAAGGCGGTGTGGATCGCGGCGGCGCCAGCCGGCGACAAATCGCCCGGCCATCCCGATCTCGATGTCGTGTGGCGGGCGCTGGTCGATCACGGCCTGCCGTTCATGCTGCATATCGGGCAGGGCACGCGCACGCTGCGCAAGGAGTACGAGAACAACGGCCAGCCGCGGCCCGACGACTGGCTGGGCGGCGGCGAGAACCTTCGCATCCTCGACTACATGGTGATGAACTTCGCGCCGCAGATGTTCCTCACTGCGCTGACCTTCCACGGCGTCTTCACGCGCTTCCCGGCGCTGCGCGGCGGCGTCATCGAGCTCGGCGGCGGCTGGGTGCCGGACTTCCTGCGCCGCCTCGACCACGGCCACAAGATGTTCAAGAAATCCGATCCCGGCGTCGGCAGCCTGGCGCGCAGCCCCTCTGAGATCGTGAAAGAGCATGTGAAGTTCACGCCGTTCCCCGGCGAGGACATCGGCCGCATGATCAAGGATGCCGGCGACGACGTCTTCCTGTTCTCCTCGGACTATCCGCACATCGAAGGCGGCCGGGATCCGATCAAGAAATTCGAAGACACGATGGAAGGGATCGATGCGACCGCGAAAGACCGCTTCTATCGGCGGAATTTCGAGAGCATGATGGGTTTGTCGGCATAGCGCTCTCGTGCTTGTTATCCTCCCCCGCTTGCGGGGGAGGTGTCTCGCCCGCTCTTCCGCGGGCGGCGCATAGCGGCAGCGTATGCGCGAGTGGGCGCGCCGCCGCGTGACTCCCGCTTCATTCCTTGCCACCATCCTCGCAGAACAAACCCAGGAAGCTTCCCCATGGACAAGGTCGTCACCAACCCCAAGGGCTTCTCCGCCGAGGGGCTCGCCAGGATCGCGCCGACGCTGGAGCCCATCGTCGCGGCCGGCGACTTGTCCGGCTTCGTCACGCTGCTGTATCGCCATGGCGAGATCGCGCAGCTCAATACCATCGGCCAGCGCGACATCGCCAGGAATCTGCCGATGGAGCGCGACACGCTGTTCCGCATCGCCTCGATGACCAAGCCCATCACTTCCATCGCCGCGCTGATGCTGATGGAGGAGGGCAAGTTCAAGCTCGACGATCCCATCACCAAATTCGCGCCCGAGTTCAAGAGTCTGCGCGTCCTCAAAGAGGCAGCCGGCCCCCTGGGCGACACCGTTCCCGCCGCGCGCGACATCACCTTCGACGATCTCTTCACCCACCGTTCGGGCCTCGCCTACGGTTTCTCGTCGCTGGGTCCCATCGCGCACGAATACCAGCGCGTCCTCGGCGACGTCCTCAACAACGACATGACCGCCGACGCCTGGATGAAGGCCCTGTCGACGCTGCCGCTGCTCTACCAGCCCGGCGAGCGCTTCCATTACAGCCATTCGACCGACGTGCTCGGCTTCCTGGTGGGGCGCATGGCCGGCATGCCGTTCCGCGATTTCCTGATGCAGCGCATCTTCGCGCCGCTCGGCATGAGCGACACCGATTTCTACGTGCCGGTGGAAAAGCGCGGCCGCGCCGCCGTGGTCTACCGCTTGAATGCCGAGAAGAACGTTCTCGAGCCCTTGCCCTTCAAGCAATACGAAGCGCCGCCGAATTTCTGCGGCGGCGGCGGCGGCTTGATCTCGACCGCCGACGACTATCTGAAATTTGCCAGGCTGATGCTGAACAAGGGCGAGCTCGGCGGCACGCGCCTCGTGAAGACGTCGACCGTCGAATTGATGTGCACCAACCGGCTGACGCCGGCGCAGCGCGCCATTCCCTTCCTCGGCGCCATTCCGATGTGGGACGGCATGGGCTTCGGCCTCGGCGTCAGCGTGATCGACGCGCCGGAAAAGCTCGGCTTCCTCGGCATGGGCGGCGTCGGCAGCTTCGGCTGGCCGGGCGCCTTCGGCACCTGGTGGCAGGCCGATCCGGCCAACGACCTGATCATGATCTATCTGATCCAGAACTCGATGCCGCTGGAGCCCGGCGCGCTCGCCAACCTCGCCGCCGGCCAGCGCATGGGCGGCCGTCTCGCCCTGCCGATGTTCCAGCGCGCGACTTATGAGGCGCTGAGCAAGTAGCACCCGGTGGCAAAGAAAAAAGGCCGGAGGCGATGCCTCCGGCCTTTTTTGCTAGCGCGCAATTCGGAAAAGTGGGTCCATAGCGGCAGCGTATGGCCGGTTTTCCGTAAAATTGCGCGACAATTCAAAAAACTAGAGCCGCATTCCGATTCAAATGACGTGAATGCGGCTCTGGGGTCTAGTGGTTCTGCCAGCCGTGATCGCCGTCGCGATTGTGGCTCCAGGCGTGATAGTGCGTGCCGTGCTGGCGATAGCCGAGATAGTCGTTCTGGTTGTTCCAGCGATGCCAGCTGTGGCCGTTGTCCCAATAGCCGTCATTGTAGCCGAAGGCGACGCTGTTGATATCGAACGCCACATGGGCGCGATGATGGCGGTGATAGTAGTCGGCATTTGCCGCGCCGGCGCTCACCACGACGGCCGTCGCCGCGAGCAACAGGCTCATCTTGTTCAACATGACAATGTCCTTTGAAAATGCCGGGGCGAGGTTCCGAAGGGAAATAGCGCCGGTTAGGGGAAGCGCCTATGCGCCCACTCGCCTACAGAACGCGGTGACATCCGTTTCGATCCGCCGTCAGCGCCGGCGCAGGCCCGACGCGGCCAGCGGCACCGCCCTGTCGTCGTTTTCGGACGTCCAGTCCGCGGCGTGCTGCGCGATCCAGTCGTCCGCCCGGACGCGAAACTTGAACGATCCGATGCGGTGCCGTGCGCCGTCCGCGGCGCACGCCTCGACATAATAGTCGCGCCCCAGCCGGTATTTGCGCGAGGCGAAAGTCGTCGCCGTTCCGGCGCAGGTCTCCTGTCCGCTCACGAAGCGCTCTGCGCCGTCGCGCCGGCATGCTCCTCGTGGATGATCGTGGTCGTACAGCCGACCGCCTGCGCGCCGATCTCGACACGCGCCTTCAGGTGGCGGGCCAGCGCCTCGACGATGTTGGTCCCCAGGCCCGTATGGCTCGCCGTCGCGTCCTGCACGCGGCCGACGCCGTCATCGGACACCGACAGGCGCCAGTCGGCCCCGTTGGCGGCGAAGTCGACTGCGATGCGGCCGTGGCGGCCGTCGGGATAACCGTGCTTGAGCGCGTTGATCACCAGTTCGGTGACGATCAGGCCGAAGCTGATGGCGTCGTCCGACTTGATCCTGCCGCCGGTCGAGGCCGTCACGATCGCGACGCGGTCGTCGCCCTCGGTCATCGAATCGGCCAGCCCCAGGCAGAGCTGTGCCACATAGGGGCCGAACTCGATGTCCTCGAGCATGCCGTTGGCGCACAATTGGCGCTGCACCGTGGCGACCAGGATGAGCCGCTTGTGCACGTCGCGCAGGTGCATGCGCGTCTCTTCCGACGTCACCGAGCGGGCCTTGAGCAGCAGGATGCTGGCGATGATCTGCAGGCTGTTGGCGATGCGGTGATGCGCCTCCTGCAGGAATACGCTCTGCTGGTGTGCCAGCTCGATCTTGAGGCGTTCGTTCTCGCGCAGGTCGGTGATGTCCTGCAGTCCGATCACCAGCGCCGCTTCGGGATTGGCGCGGTCGCCGACCGGGCGGGCGTTGAGCAGCATGCGGCGCGGTCCATGCGGCGCGATGTCGAGCTCGATCTCGACGTCTTCCACCGCGATATTGCGGGCCATCACGTCGTCGAGGATTTGCCGCGCGACGTCGCTCCAGCCCAGCGCCGGCGGCTCGCAGAAGAGCCGGCCCGGCAGGGACGGAGGCAACAGGCGATGATAGGCGCGGCTCGCCGCCAGGACACGAAGGTTGTCGTCGAGAACCGCCAGCGGCTCGCGCGCCGTCGCCGTCAGCGCATGGTTTGCCCAGTCGCGGCGCTCGAGCCCGCGCGGCAGGGTGTGCGGCAAGGTGCGCGGCAGGCCGCCCCCGTCGGTGGGGCCGGGCGCGTTTTCGATGCGATCTTGCAGACTCATGTCGGCCTCCAGCCCCCCGGACGCCGCACGCTAGACGCATGCGCCAAATGCGTCCGGTCAAAATTGATCACAATGAGGGCGTGTATCCGGATACGCGGGGCGATAGTGTGCGTTAGCGTACCGTCCCATGCCGGGACGGTCTGGAGCCACTTTTGAAACGCACCGCCCCGTTATTCGATCCGAAGGACTTTCTCGCCCAGGTCGGTGGCGGGCGCAGCATCGCGAAATATCGCAAGAACCACAAGATCTTCGCGCAGGGCGACGACGCCGATGCCGTCTTCTACATCCAGAAGGGCGAGGCGAAGGTCACCGTGCTCTCCGAACAGGGCCGCGAGGCGGTGATCGCCATCCTGGTGAAGGACGATTTCCTCGGCGAAGGCTGCCTGGCCGGGCAGAAGAAGCGCATGTCCACCGCCACGGCGCACACCGACTGCGAGATCATGCGAATCGAGAAGGTGGCGATTCTCGAGACGCTCAAGGAACAGCCGGCGTTCTCCCAGCTCTTCGTCGCCCATCTTCTGACGCGCACCATCCGCGTCGAAGAGGATCTCGTCGACCAGCTGTTCAACTCCAGCGAGAAGCGCCTGGCGCGGACGCTGCTGCTGCTCGCCAATTTCGGCAAGGAAGGCCGGCCCGAGGCCATCATCACCAAGGTGACGCAGGAGACTCTCGCCGAGATGATCGGCACCACGCGTTCGCGCGTCAGCTTCTTCATGAACAAATTCCGCAAGCTCGGCTTCATCAAGTACAACGGCACGCTGGAAGTGCACTCTTCCCTGCTCAGCGTCGTGCTCAGCGATCCGCCGTCGATCAAGAAAAAGGCGCCCTCGCGCAACAAATAGTACCCGCAAGGCAAGCCATATGAAGTCGCCGAAAAAACCCAGGTCGCGATCCAGCCTCTCCTACATTGACGGCGACGCGGAACGCTTCGAGGCGCGACTGCGCAAAAACGCGAAGGCGCGGGAGCCGCGCGTCCCGGCCATGCTGGCCAGCAAGGGCAAACGGACGAAATTCACCGGGATGACGGCCAAGGGCACGGTCGCGGCCTTGCGCGCGGGCGCCAAGAAGCGGAAGTAAAAATGCCCGGCGGGCGCGATGGCTTCATACAAGCCGCGCCGGTCTTTCCATTCATACGCCGTTCATCCGCCGGGCGTCACAAGGCGCGCTCCGGCCCCTCGGCCTCCCGACGTTTTGCGAAAAGGCCGCGGCACGCGCGGGAACATTCATGATCAGCTACCGCTTCATCTATAGCGACGCCTCGGGCGGCGTCATCCGCCTGACGCAGATGCAATGCGCCTCCGATGCCGAGGCGGTTCGCCGCGCGCGCGAAACGATGCAGGATAAATATGCGGCGCTGGAAATCTTCGCCGGTGAGCGCGCCGTCGAAACGGACGTGGCGGTCCCGGCGTAACGGAATCCGCTGATCGCAGACGATTCTGAGCATTTTTGCTCAGATTCGCGGGCTCGGTACGGCCATATTGGCGTCGGCCGCGTCGTCTGGTCAGGAGCGTCCGCGCTTACGCCCCCACCCCGGCGCCCGCAGCGCGGCGCTCCTTTTTTCTCCGACGCAGCGGACGCGTCAGCGCGTTTCCGCGTTGATCTGCGCCCGCTGCACCGAGGCTTTCACCACCGGGATCTCGTCGTCGGCCAGCGGCTTCATCCAGGTCTTCCGCGCCATCGCCGCTGCGATATAGGGCGCCAGCTCCGCCGCCTTCTTCGCCTCGCGCGGCCCGACCTCGGCCTTGAACCCCGGCATCACCGCGCCCGCGAACAATTCCAGACTTTCGCAGATATGGTCGTGGCGGTTACGCCCCGCCTGCTGCAGGAAGATCACCTGGTCGACGCCCGCCGCCTGGAACGCGGCGATATGCTCGCGGATGTCGTCCGGCGTGCCGATGCCGCTGGCGTTGCGCGCCGCGCCGCGCGTCGCCGCGATGATCTCGTCGTCCTGCCGCGCCCGCGATTTCTGGAAGTCCTCGAACAGCCGCGAGCGTCCCGGCACCGCGTCATGCGCCACCAGCGCGTTGACCGCGTAGCCGAAGAACTCGAAGCCTTCCTGGCCGCGCCTTATCGCTTCGGCGCGGTCGGCATGCACCGAGAAATTCGACACCATCGCGATGTTCGCGTTGACCGCGTGGCCGAGCGGCACGCAGGAATCCGACTTGATGATGCCGTAATAGATCTCGGCCCAGTTGCGCGCCTCCTCCGGATTGACGAAAGCGAACGCCAGCGCGCCGATGCCGTTCTGCGCCGCGACCTTGATCGTGTCGCGGTTGGTGCACGCCATCCACATCGGCGGATGCGGCTTCTGCACCGGCTTGGGCACGACGTTGCGGCAGGGAAACGAGAATCCCTTGCCTGCGTAGCCGGGATAGGGGCTCATCGTCTTCATATTGGCGATCTGCTCGGCGGCCTCCAGCGCCAGGGCCCGCTTCTCGCGCGCCGGAATGCCGAAGCCGCCGAGCTCCAGGCGCGTCGCGCCTTCGCCGATGCCGAAATCGAGCCGCCCGCGCGAGACGATGTCGAGCGTCGCCAGCCCTTCCGCCGTCCGCGCCGGATGATTGTAGTTCGGGATCACCTGGCGGATGCCGTGTCCGACGCGGATGGTCCTGGTCAGCGCCGCGCAGGCCGCGAGGAACACCTCCGGCGCCGAGGAATGCGAATACTCCTCGAGGAAATGATGCTCGACCTCCCAGGCATAGTCGTAGCCGAGCCGGTCCGCGAGCACGACCTGCTCCAGCGCCTGGTGAAACAGCCGCGCCTCGTCGCCCTCGTGCCACGGCTTGGGCAGTTGATGCTCGTAGAAAATCCCGAAACGCATCGCCGCTTCTCCGTCCGCGCCAGGCCTTACTGGTAGAGGCTTGCGGCGCGGGTCGCAAGATTTTGCGCTCCAGGACGCTCTATCGCCGCGACGTTTTGGTGCTAGTCTGCGCCACGCATGGGCGCGGACGGACGGCATATGATTTCCAATCTCGCGGACCTCGTCGCGCCGCTCCCCAAGGCCGAGTTCTTGGCGCTGCTGCGCCGGCGCCGGTTGACGCTGCTGCGCGGCGCGAAGGGCGCCGATCCCGCGGCGTTGCTGAACTGGGAGACGCTGCGCGGCGTGATCGCGCGCGGCGCGCTGCCGCCCGACCACCTGCGCGTCATGCGGCAAAGTCAGGCGCTGGCGCCGTCCTTCTTCGTGACGATGGGCAAGGTCGATCTCGCCAAGCTGGAGCCGCTCCTGGACAAGGGCGTCAGCCTCATCCTCAGCTATATCGAGGAGTTCGTGCCGAGTCTGGCGGCGCTTTGTGCCCGCCTGCGCGCGGAGACCGGCGAGCTGGTGCGGATGAGCGTCGTGGTGACCACCGGCGCGGGCGGCGCGCTGAGCGTGCATTACGACAACGAAGACATCTTCGTGCTGCAGCTGGAAGGCTCCAAGCGCTGGCTGATCCAGGGGCCGCCGGTCCTCAATCCGGTCAAGACCATGACGGTGCCGCCCTTGCCGACCGGCGCGCCGATCTTCGACGAGGTCCTCAGCCAGGGCGATGCCATGGTCGTGCCGGCGGGCAATTGGCATCGCTGCGAGAACGCGGCGGAGCGCTCGCTGCATCTCGCCGTCCTGTTCGAACCGCCGAACGGCTGGCTGGCGCTCAAGCCGCTGGTCCGGCAATTGCTCGCGGACGAGGATTTCCGCGTGCCCCTCTCTCGGCTCGAAAGCGATGCGGCGCTCGCCGAGACCGAGGCGCGCCTGAAAGAGCGCTTGACCAGAATGGTCGCGGAGTTGTCGCTGCGCGATTATCTTGCCGGCGGGACCTGAGGCCTGCCGGCGATGGCCATGGCGCCCCCCGTTGACAATTTCCCGCCGGTCGTAAACACTTCGCTACATGGTGAAGTAATCTATGGGAGGCCGGCCATGAAGTCTGGAATCGTTCTGCAGGTCGCCTGCGGCGTGTTTTTTCTGCTCGGGGCGGCCGCCCATGCGGGCCAGGCACCCGCCGCCTATCCCGCCAGGGCGCCGCTCGCGCAATACCTGATGGCGCCCGCCGACGAGATCGCGCTGGCGCGCAGTGCGGCGCCGGCGTCGGTCTCGGCTGCCGCCGAGATTCTGGTGCTCACCAGCCATGGCTACGAAACCGCGGTGAAGGGCACCAACGGCTTCGTCTGCGTGATCGAGCGCTCCTGGGCCAGCGGCTTCAACGATGCCGAGTTCTGGAATTTCCACGAACGCGGACCGCTCTGCATCAATCCCGCCGCCGTGCGCACGGTGCTGCCGTCTTATATCGAGCGCACGCAATGGGTGCTGGCCGGCCTCACCCGGGAACAGATGCTGGCGCGGGCCCGCACCTCTGCCGCCGCCAACGCCGAACCGGCACCGGGCGCGATGTGCTACATGCTGTCGAAGGGCGGCTATCTGTCCGATGCCGGCCACCACTGGCATCCGCATATGATGTTCTGGGTAAACCACGCCGACGCCGCGTCCTGGGGTGCCAATCTGCCCGGCTCGCCGGTGCGCGGCGGCCCCGACGGTCCCGGAGACCCGGTGTCGACCTTCTTCGTGCTCGTCGCCAATTGGTCCGACGGCAGTCCGGCGATGGAGATGGCGCACCCATGAACCGGGCCAGGCGGCTCGACCGTACCTTCGCGGTCCTCTCCGACGCCACCCGCCGCGCCATCCTCGCCCAGCTCGAGCGCGAGGACGCCGTCAGCGTCAGCGATCTGGCGCGGCCGCATGCGATCAAGCTGCCGGCCATCATGAAGCATCTCGACGTGCTCGACGACGCCGGCCTGATCGCGCGCAGCAAGGCCGGCCGCACCGTCACCGTGCGTCTCCAGCCCAGGCCGATGCGCGAGGCGATGACGTGGCTCAGCCGTTACGAGCGCTTCTGGTCCGCCGGGCTCGACCGGCTCACCGCGCTGGCTGAGGCAAAAGAAACCGAAATGCGAAGGAAAGAAAGATGACAAGCCTCACGCTGGTGCGCCGCATCAAGGCGCGGCCGTCGATCGTGTTCGACCTGCTGGTGACGGCGGAAGGCATTGCGCAATGGTGGGGTCCGGATGCCGGTCCCGTGCTGTTCGCCAAATCCGATCCGCGCGTCGGCGGCCGCTACCAGCTGCGCTTCCGCAGGCTTGTCGGCGACGAATTCGAGACCAGTGGCGAATTCCTCGAAGTCACGCCGCCCGAGCGCGTGCGCATGACGTGGCAGTGGGCCGGCGACACGCAAGCCTCGCTGATCGAGATGACGCTGCGTCCCGTCCCGGAAGGCACCGAACTGACCTTCACCCAATCGCGCCTGCCCGACGAAGCCACCGCGCGCGGCCACGAGAAGGGCTGGAGCGGCTCGCTCGACAAGCTGGAGGCATTGTTCGCCGGCGGCGCGGACGCATGAAACTCTACTACTGCGACCTGCTCTCGCCCCACAAGGCCTGCGCCGTCGCGAAATACCTCAAGGCGCCGGTCGAGTTCGTCTATCTCGACGTGACCAAGGGCGAGCATCGCACGCCCGCCATGCTGGCGCTCAATCCCAATGCCAAGGTGCCGACCCTGGTCGACGGCGAACACGTCGTCGTCGAGGCCGACGCCATCATCTGCCACCTCTCCGACCGCATGGGCGCCGAACTGTGGCCGCGCGACCGGCGCGGTCAGCGCGATGTCGTCAGCTGGTTCAGCTGGAACGCGATGCATTTCGGCCACGCCGGCGGCGCGCTCTATTTCGAGAACGTCATCAAGCCGCGTTTCCGCATCGGGCCGTCGGACGCCGCGGCGGTCGCCGACGCAGAGGCCGAATTTCGCCGCTTCGCCGCCGTGCTCGACGCGCATCTGGCGACGCGAACCTGGATATTGGGCGACGCGTTGTCGGTGGCCGATTTCTCGCTGGCCGTGGCGCTGCCTTATGCGAAGGCGGCAGCGATCCCGCTGGACGAATTCGCGCAGGTGAAACGCTGGCACGGCCAGCTCGGCGAATTCGAGGCTTGGCGCGATCCGTTCCCGGTGATGTCGAAAGCGACCGCCGCAGCGCTCGGCTTGTAGCATCGGCCGGACAAGCAAAAAGGCCGGGGCGCATCCGTCCCGGCCTTTCGCATTCCGCTCAGTCCTGCGTGACGTTCAGTTGAACACCTCGAACAGCCCCGCGCCGCCCTGGCCGCCGCCGATGCACATCGTGACGACGGCGTATTTCGCCTTGCGGCGCTTGCCTTCCATCAGGACGTGGCCGGTCAGCCGCGCGCCGGTCATGCCGAACGGGTGGCCGATGGCGATCGAGCCGCCATTGACGTTGTACTTGGCCGGATCGATCTTCAGCGTGTCGCGGCTGTAGAGGCACTGCGAGGCGAACGCCTCGTTGAGCTCCCACAGGTCGATGTCGTCGACCTTGAGGCCGAAGCGCTCGAGCAGGCGCGGCACGGCGAACACCGGCCCGATGCCCATTTCATCCGGCTGGCAGCCGGCGGCGGCCCAGCCCATGAAGCGGCCCATCGCCTGGAGCCCGCGCTTCTCGGCCTCCTTGGCTTCCATCAGCACCACGGCGGCGGCGCCGTCGGAGAGCTGCGAGGCGTTGCCCGCGGTGATGAAATTGCCCGGGCCCTTGACCGGCTGCAGGCCCGAAAGCCCTTCCATCGTCGTGTCGGGACGGTTGCACTCGTCCTTGTCGACGACGTAGTCGACGATCTTCTCTTCCTTCGTCTCCTTGTTGACCGTCTTCATCTTGGTCTTCATCGGGACGATCTCGTCCTTGAACTTGCCGGCCTGCTGGGCCGCCGCCATGCGGCGCTGCGATTCCAGGGAGTACTCGTCCTGGTACTCGCGCGACACGTTGTAGCGCTTGGCGACGATGTCGGCGGTGTCGATCATCGGCATGAAGATCGCCGGATATTCCTCGACCAGCTTCTTGTCGACATTGTTCGGCCCGGCGCCGGGATTGGGGATCGAGATCGACTCGACGCCGCCCGCCACGATGCATTGCGATTGGTCGCCGCGGATCGAATTGGCCGCCATCGCGATCGACTGCAGCCCCGAGGAGCAGAAGCGGTTGATCGAGACGCCGCCCGTGGTCACCGGCAGGCCGGCGAGCAGCGCCGCCTGGCGGCCGATATTGCCGGCGCCGTGCGCGCAATTGCCCATGTAGGAATCCTCGACCAGGTCCTTCTCGATCCCGGCGCGGTCGACCGCGTGGCGGATGGCGTGCGCCGCCATCGACATGGTCGGCGTGATGTTGAACCCGCCGCGCGCGGATTTGGCGAGGCCCGTGCGGGCGTATGAAACGATGACGGCTTCTCTGCTCATGTGTCTTCCTTCCCCGTTATGGATGGTTGTTGCGGCGCACATTAGAAGGCCGGGTACGGGCGGTCTAGCACCTAATTGTCATGGCCCGCGCCCTTCGACGCCGCCTGCGGCGTCACTCAGGATGACATGCGGGCCACCCAGTTGAAGCCGCCCGAATGCCCACCGAATTGGCTGCGGCTTTTGTTGGCAAAACCGCGAAGACCTCACCTGGGTGGCCCGCATTTGCGGGCCATGACATCTTGGTGTGTTGTCCAAATACACGTTCCGCGCGTACATAATGCCGCGCCGGGAGGAAGCGGGAAATGAGTGCCAGAAAGGCGATTTTCATCACCGGCGCGGCTTCGGGCATCGGGCGCGGCGCCGCCTTGCGGTTCGCGCGGGAAGGCTGGTTCGTCGGTCTTGCCGACATCGACGCCGCCGGCCTGAAGGCGGCGCTGGACGCCATCGGGCGCGACAACGGCGCGAGCTATCTTCTGGACGTGCGCGACCGCGCCGCCTGGGACGACGCGCTGGCGATCTTCACCACCGCCGCCGGCGGCCGGCTCGACGTCCTGCTCAACAATGCCGGTGTCGCGGCCTATGGCTATCTCGAGGACCAGAGCGAGGCCGAGATCGAGCGCCAGCTCGACGTCAACATCAAGGGCGTGGTCAATGGCGCCCGCGCCGGCCTGGCGCATCTGAAGCAGACGCCGGGCGCGCAGCTCGTCAACGTCTCGTCCTGCGCCTCGCTCTACGGCGCGCCGAAGCTGGCGGTCTACGCCGCCACCAAATTCGCGGTGCGCGGCCTGTCGGAGGCGCTCGACATCGAGTTCGCGCGCCATGGCGTCGGCGTCAAATGCATCATGCCGTGGTTCGTCGAGACGCCGATCCTGGACGCCGGCGCCGCCGGCAGCAACGAGAAGATGTCGGATTCGCTGCGCGCCGGCGGCACGCCGGTCTACAGCGTCGCCGAATGCGCCGGCGTCATCTGGGACAGCGTGCATTCGCCGGCGCTGAAACACATCGTCGGCGCGCGCGGCAAGCAGCTGGCCTGGCTGGCGCGCCTCGCCCCCGGCCTCGTCCGCCGCCAGCTCGCCGCCGCCGAGCGCAGCGGCAAGATCGTCCGGTAATTGCGGGCCTCCGCCGCACTGCAACACTGACGAAAGTTTCATCTCGGCGGCGCCGCCGCCACGGCCCGGCGTGATACCATGGCGGCAGGGGAAACATGTCCGTACACGGACGAGGGGGGGCATCATGCATATGCACATGATTATCGGCGTGGTGCTTCACACCACGCTGCTGGCGATCGTCGGCTACGCGCTGCTGTGGAGCGCGAGCAAGGCCGAAGGCATCGTCGCGCTGATCGGCCGGCTGCTCGGCCTGTGGGTGTTCCTGCTCGCGGCGCTGTCGATCGTCGCGGTCGTCGCGATCCACCTGTCGGGCGGCAAGCTGTTCGGCATGGACATGATGCACGGCCACGACCGCGGCGGCATGCATCGCTGGGGACCGCCGGGTCCGGACGGCATGATGCCGCCGCCGGGGCCGCAGCAACCGCCGCCGCCGGCCGCCAAGCCTTAGGCGACCGACGACAGGCGCCGCCGTGCCGACCGGCAAGGGTCTGCTGTGCGGCCCGCTCGGCGCCACGCCGCAATGGCTCGCCCTCGCCCATTGGGCGACGGGATTGCCCGGCTAGGTAATCCCCGGCACCGGATAGCGCCGGCACATGTCGCGCACTGCGGCCTGCGTCGTCTGCGTCGCCGCCGCGTCGTCCGGGGCGCGTAGCGTCGCCGCGATCCATCGCGCGATCGACCGCATGTCGTCTTCGTCCATGCCGCGCGTGGTGCAGGCGGGCGTCCCCAGCCGCACGCCCGAAGGCCGCAGCGGCGGACGCGGATCGTCGGGGATGACCTGCTTGTTGGTGGTGATGCCGATGCGGTCGAGCGCTTCCTCGGCGGCGCGGCCGTCGAGGCCGAAACTCGCCACCGTGTCGACGACGAGCAGATGATTGTCGGTGCCGCCGGTGACCAGCGCCGCGCCTTCGTCCATCAGGGCGCGCGCCAGCGCCTTGGCGTTGCGCAATATCGCCGTCGCGTAATCCTTGAACGCGGGCTCTGCCGCCTTTTTGAACGCGATCGCGGCGCCCGCGACGTTGTTCATGTGCGGGCCGCCCTGCAGGCCGGGAAACACGCTGGCGTCGATCTTCCTGGCATGTTCCTGCCGGCACAGGATCAGGCCGCCGCGCGGGCCGCGCAGCGATTTGTGCGTCGTCGTCGTCACCACGTCGAAGCCGGCGTCGAACGGATTGCGCATCGCGTCCGCCGCGACCAGGCCGCCGATATGCGAGATGTCGGCCATGGTCGCCGCGCCGACCTCGTCCGCCACCCGCTTGAAGGACGCATAATCGTAGTCGCGCGGATAGGAGGAGTAGCCGCACAGGACGAGCTTCGGCCGCACCGCCTTGGCCCGGGCCAGCAGCGCGTCGAAGTCGATGCCGCCGCCCGGCTCGCTCTTGTAACGCTCGAACTTGAACACCTTGCCCATGTGGCTGACCGGCGCGCCGTGTGTGAGATGCCCGCCATGGCTGAGATCCATCGCCAGCACCGTGTCGCCGGGCGCCAGGAAGGCGAAATACACCGCCTGGTTCATCGGCGAGCCCGACAGCGGCTGCACATTGGCGTGCGCGGCGCGGAAGAGGGTCCGGGCGCGGCCGCGCGCGACCTCTTCGATGCGATCGGTGAATTCCTGTCCGCCGTAATAGCGCCGCCCGGGATAGCCTTCGGCATATTTGTTGGTCAGCACCGAGCCCAGCGCCGCCAGCACTTCGGGATAGGTGTAGTTCTCCGACGGGATCATCTCGACGCCGTCGGCCTGGCGGCGTTCCTCGCCGGCGATGGCGTCGTCGATGTCGGGGTCGAAAGCGTGCAGGGCCTGGCGATAGGCGTTCATGGGCGTCTCCCTTTCAGGAAGATGGATCGACTCCGCAAAGTCGATTGCCCAGGCGAACGGCCGGTTAGTGCCGCGCTCCCCGATGGTGCCCCATCAATCTCGCCAGTCGCGCGGCGCCGGCAACGTAGCAAACCGAAGCGCTCGGCGGCAAGCGGCGAGAATGTGGATGACCGGACGAAGATCTACGGCTTGGCCACTTTCGTCAGCTGCGTGAACACGCAAACCCGCCCGCCTGCTGTCCTGTTGGCCCTCTATCGCCGCGCCAGCCAGATCGCGACCAACCCGGCGACCGCCGCGCCGCAACCGTAATAGGCCCAGACGATGTGGTGGTTCATCACCGGATTGCCCGGCCAGATGAAATATCCCGTGCCTTGCCCGATCCAGTGCAGTCCGAGCACGGTCAGCAGCACGCCGAAAATCAACAGCACCGTCTTCATGACATCCCCATCGCCCGTTCGCGGCGCGAGCCTAGCAGAAACCCGCGCACGCTATCCGCGAAATTCGCCGCGCCGCCGCGTGTCAGCTCCAGACGATCTGCGGCCGCGCCCGTGGCTCGCCCGTGGGCGTGCCGCTCGGATACCCCAGCGCGAAGGCGGCGAAGGGCGCATGCGCCGGCGGAATCGCGAGTTCGGCCTTCACCGCGGCGTCGCGCAGCCACAGCATCGGCGATCCGATCCAGCAGGTGCCGAGCCCGCGGGCATGCGCCGACAGCATCAGGTTCTGTCCGGCGCGGTTGCAGTCCTGGATCGACTGCCCATTGTCGGCCGGCGCCGAGATCACGATGGCGAGCGGCGCGCCGAGGAAGACCGAGAACTCCGGCCGGTCGGCCCAGCCATAGCCCTCGGCGCTCGGGCGATGCTCGCGGGCGTGGCGCTTGGCGCGTTCGCCGAAATCGGCGAGCCGTGCCGCGCCTGCGATCACGGTGAACAGCCACGCCCCGCTCACCGGCGTCGTCGGCGCCTGCGCCGCGTCGTGCAGGATGTCTTCGACGACCCCACGCTCCGGCACGCGCGCCGCATAGGACCGGACGGAGCGACGGGTATGGATGGCGGTGATGGTGTCCATCGGATCTGTGTCCAAAGAGGGCGTCTTGAAAACGGTGATATCACGTGATATCACTTTCGTCATGGCCCAGTTGCTCGTCCGCGACGTTCCCGATCATATCGCCGCCGCGCTCAAGAAGCGCGCGAAGAAGAACGGCCGCAGCACCGAGGCCGAGCACCGCGCGCTCCTGGAAGAAAATCTCGCGCCCAAGAAAGCCGATCCCTGGGCCGACATCGACCGGATGTACAAGCAGTTGAAGGACAGCGGCCGCGACTTCGGCGACTCCACGGCCGAGATCCGGCAGGATCGCGACAGCCGATGATCGTCGCCGATACGTCGGTGATCGTCAAAACCGTTGTTCATGAAAGCCACAGCGACGTAGCCCGCCGGCTTCGCGACCAGGGCATCGCGGCGCCCGCGATCTGGATCGCCGAAGCCGGCAACGTGCTGTGGCGCAAACAACAGATAAAGGCCATTTCCAAAGTGGAGGCCGCTACCCTGTTCGAGACGTTGCTTGCCGCGCCGATCAGGACTTTGCCGCTCGATACCGAGGCGCAGGATGCGTTGGAGATCGCCGTCGCCCTCGAGCATCCGATCTACGATTGCTTCTTCCTGGCGGCGGCCATCCGCGAAGACACCCATGTCGTGACCGACGATTCGCGTTTTGCCGCCGCCGTGCGGCGGCAGGGGAAGTGGGCGAGCCGTCTTCGGCTGCTCGCCGAATTGTAGAAGCGGCCCGCTATCTGCCGATTTCCAGCGCGATGATCCATCTGCGCTGTTCGTCCGTGTCCGGGACTGTGAGATGTCGTGCATGCGAAATCAACGCGAGGGCTTGGGTTCCGCCAACGCCTGCGTGGGCGAGAATTTTTGCGGCTGCCAGCGAAGACCGTCCGATTCCGGCGCGACAGTGAATAGCGACAGAGCCGCCGGCCAGGACCGCCTCGGCCAGACGCTTGCATAGCGCGGCGAATGCCGTCTCGTCTTGTGGCAGGCCGCGATCTGGAATGGGAAACGAAAGGAACGCGATGCTGTTCGCGGCGCACAGGTCGCGTTCGTGGAGGAGTTCAAGCTCCTGCGCTTCAGATGGTTCCAGAAGGCTCAACACGGCCGTCACGCCAGCGGTCTTCAGTTCGACGATTTCGTCCGTCAGCCTTTCGCCACCTAACGGTCGCGGCATGATGGCCAGCCGTCCCTCGAGCGGCGCATCGATCCGGAAGATGCGCACCGAAGCCGCCCCTATTTCCGCGCCCGCGGATCGTATTCCGCTTTCCAGACCTCGGCGAATTTCGTCAGCTCGGCGTCCGGCTTGTCGGGCAGGGTGACGATGAGCTTCACATAGAGGTCGCCGGCCGCGCCGTTCGCCGGCGCGATGCCCTTGCCCTTGAGCCTGAGCGTCGCGCCGGAATTGGCGTTCGCCGGCACGCTCAGATGCACCGTGCCCGTCGGCGTCGGCACCGGCACCTTGCCGCCCAGCACCGCTTCCTTCAGCGTGACGGCCAGCTCCATGCGCAAATCGTTGCCCTCGCGCGTCATCGTCGGATGCGGCGCCACCGCGATCTGGATCAGGATGTCGCCCGGCGGCCCGCCATGGCGCCCGGCGCCGCCGCGGCCCTTGACGCGCACCTGCTGCCCGTCCTTGACGCCGATCGGAATCTTGACGTCGATCTGCTCGCCGTTCGGCACCATGACGCGGCGGGTGCCGCCCTTGATCGCCTCGTCGAAGCTGATCGTGGTGTTGACCGTGAAGTCTTCGCCGCGCGCCGGCTGCCGCGCGCCGCCGCCGCGCCGTCCGCGTCCGCCGCCGCCGAACAGGTCGGAGAAGATGTCCTCGGCGCGGAAGCCCTCCTGCGCGTCGTTCTGGTTGTCCCAGGTGAAGTGGAAATCGCGCGCGCCCCCGCCGCCCCCGCCGCCGAACGGGCCGCCCTGCGCGCCCTGGCGCGGATCGAAGCCGCGCGGATTGCCGGCGGCGTCGATCTCGCCGGCGTCGAACTTGGCGCGCTTCACCTTGTCGCCGACGATGTCGTAGGCGCCGGAGATTTCCTGGAACTTCTTCTGGGCGTTCTTGTCGCCGGGATGGGCGTCGGGATGGTTTTTCTTGGCGAGGCCGCGGAACGCCTTCTTGATCTCGGCTTCGCTGGCGCCTTTGGCCACGCCCAGGATTTCGTACGGATCGCGCATGCTCTCTCCCGCCCATCGGAATCGCTGGGCCAGCCGACTATATAGTGCGGCGCAGGCGAAGATTAAGGGATCGGCACCGACGGCGGCTGGGCGCCCGGCACCGGCTTCGCCGTCAGGACCGCCAGCCGCGCCTTGGCTTCCGGCACGCCGCGGGCCGCCGCGTCGGTATAGAGCGCGCGCGCGAAGTCCAGGTTCTTCTCGACCAGCGTGCCTTCCTCGTAGAAGACGCCGAGCCGGTACTCCGCGATGGGATGATGCGCCTGCGCCGCCTCAGTCAACCAGGGCAGGGCCGCCTTGGGGTCGGGCGCGCCGGCCTCGCCGTCGAGCAGCATCTCCGCCAGGTCGTATTGCGCCGTCGGCAGGCCCGATTCCGCCGCCCGCTCGAGCGCGTCCTCGGCGGCGGCCGGGTCCTTGGCCACGCCGAGCCCCTTGCGCAGCATCAGCCCCTCATTGCGCAGCGCCGCGACGTCCTCGTCGTCGATCGATTGGAAGAGGGCGAAGGCTTCGGGATATTTGCCGGCGTCATAGGCCGCCAGGCCGCGGTCGAAGATCGCCTTGAGCTCGTCGCCGTCATGCACCGTCGCGCAGCCGGCCGCGAGCCCGGCCACGAGGCAGAGGCAGGCGATGCTCGGCACTCTTGCTCGCATGGCGCCTCTCGTCAGGGAAACAGGTCGTCGGTCCATCCCAGGCTCTTGGCCAGCGCCGCACCCACGCGTTTGTAGCCATCGGCGGTCATATGCGTCAGGTCGCGGCCCATCAGCTCCGGCTCGGCATGGGCCCAGCCATAGCTGCCGCCCGGCCCGCCCATATAGTCCTGCCAGTTCCAGGCAATGCAACCGAATTTGGCGCCGGTCGCGGCCTGCACGGCGGCGATCTGTTGATGGATATGGGAGAATTGCAGCAGGTCGGGGTGTCCGCCATAGCGATCGAGCAGCACGCCGCGGTCCGGCGGCCCGATCAGCACGCAGGAGGCGTTCGGGAACACCTTGCGCATATTGCCCAGCGTCCGCGTCAGGTCGGCGGCGTATTTGCCGGCGTCGAAGGCGAGGTCGCTGCCCTCATTGGTGCCGTATTCCAGCGCCACCGCGTCGTAGCTCTCGCCCTGCAGCGCTTCGCTGATCGCCGCCGTATCGGCATTGGCCCAGCCGCGCGCCGTGGACGACGGCAGGCCGAAGACGTCGAAGGTGACGAGCGGCGGCTCGGCGTAGTCGAGCCGGAAACCCTGCAGCGCGATCTCGCCCCGCACGACGCGAAGCCGGACGGTCGCGATCGGCGCGTCGGCGCGGACGGCGAAGGCGTCGCCGGTCAACGTCACCGTCTGCTCCGGCCCGTCATTGACCGAGATCGCCAGCGCGGTCTCGCTGGCGGGCGGCCGGTAGACGAGCGCGACCTGGCGCAATTTCGCCTCATGCGCCGCGCTGCGGAAGTCGAGCCACAGATAGCTGTCGGCGCCGGCGGCGGCGATGCGGCTCGCGAGCGCCGGACCGACCGGCTGGACCTGCGCCTCCTTGTAAGCCAGCGCCGTCGACCAGCCATGGCCGATGCAATAGGCGTGCAGCGTCGGCAGCCGGACATTGGCGCGGCCCATGGTCGGCGGCAGGAAGCGCGTGCCGACGGTTTCGTTGTGGTCGCGGATCGCGCCCAGCAGCTGCGCCATCAGCGGTCCGGCGGCGATATGGCTGTCGCCCCAGAAGGCGATGCGGCGCGGCCGGGGCGTGGCGCCGTCCTTCAGCGCGAATTCGGGAATGGCCGCGAGGTCGAGCGCCGGCGGCGGCCGCTCGACGAAATTGGCGAGGTCGCCGAGTTCGGCCAGCGTCGGCACAAGCGTGTTGGTCTCGTGCGCCATGCGCGGCGGCCCGGTGACCTTGGGCGGATGCGTGCCCGCCGCCGGACAGACCAGATCGCCGACCTGTGCCGCCGACACGAAGGTGGCGCCGTCCGCGTCTGCCGCTGCCGGTGCGGCGGTAAGCAGGGCCGCGAACATCGCGCACAAGGCACTGGCGCGTCTGGCGTCGGGAGCGATCTTCAAGGCAGGACTCTCGCGCTCAATCGGCGGTTTCGGGCGCGGCGAGATCCGGCGAAAGTCCCCTGGCCTTGAGATAAGCCAGATGCAGCTTGCGCGTATGGCGCCCATAGATGCCGTCGCGCTTGAGACCTAGCATCAATTCCAGATCGCGGACAACGTCGCCGCGCTCGGCGAGGTGGAATTGCTGCGCCAGCACGCTTTGCGGCGTGAAGGTGTAGGGCGACGACGGCGGCAGTTTTCCCGCCACGCGGGTGCAGCCCCACGAGCCGAACCCGATCGCCGCCTGCATGCTGCCGTCGGGCCGCTGCCAGCCCTGGGTCGAGATGCGGTTGGCGACCGCGATCTGCTGCGCCGGCGTCGCCAGTCCGGGCGTCGCGGCGAATTGCTCGCCGCCCCAGGATTTCCAGGCGCCGAGGAAAATCCCCAGCCCGCCGGCGAATCGTCCGCCGTTCTGCCAGTTCGCTCCGGTCTCGCAACTGGCCATGCGGTACCAGAAATCGTCCGCCGGCGCGGCTTGCGGGTTGCGCACCAGCGTCCTGGAGAGGTCGCCCGGCGCGAAGGCATAAGCCCGGCTCGGATCGACCGCGTGGCGGGCGGGCGCGGCGCCCGACGCCAGGTGGCCGGCGCGCATGATCTCGGCGACGAAGGCGCGCTCGCCCGGAATGGTGAGATGCACGCCGTCCGAGACGAAGAAATCCGGCTGACCGTCCGAGACCTCCTTCCAGTCGGCGAGCACGACGTTGGGATAATCGGCCGCGATGCGGTCCATCAGTTCGTTGTTGGGCTCCATCCAGCGCCGCGGCACATGGGTGTTGACCAGGATGACGCTCTTGCGGCCCGCGAGCATGGATAGGATCGTGCGCAGCTGGTTCTCGACGATATAGCCGTTGGTGCCGAGGTGGATCAGCACCACCGCCGTCAGCGCGTTCGCCTGCTGCAGCGTCTTGAGCTGCTTGAGCACGTCCGCCGCCTGCCAGCCCATCGCGGCATAGACCTGCGCCCCCGGCAGCGTGTTCTTGAGCACGCCGCTGGAGCCGAGCAGCACCGAATCGCCGACCGCCGTCAGATCCGCGCCGGTGAAGACGGTTGCCGCGCTCTGCCCGGCGACGGACCTGGCCATGACCGGCGCTGGCCGCTTGGCGATCAGGGGCGGCGGCGCGTTGCTGTCCGACAGGCTCAGCGCCTCGCGCACATCCTCGGCCGGCGCGACTTGGTTGGGCGCGAGGATCAGGACCGTGGCGACCGCGACCGCTGCGGCGCCCGCCGCGATCGCCGGCGCCAGGCCCCGCCGCAGCGCGCCCGGACGAAGCTGCGGTGCTTTCAGCGCCGTCCACAGCCGGTCGAGCGCGCCCTGGCGGATCGGCATCTCGACATAGCGATAGGAAAGTCCCGACAACGTCAGCGTCAGTGCCACGCGCAGTCCGAACACCGGCCCTTGCGGCCAGTGCAGGTCGAGGTCCGGCCGCGTCAGCATGAAGATCGGCCAGTGCCACAGATAGATCCCGTAGGAGCGCTCGCCGATCCAGCGCAGCGGCGCCGCATCCAGCAGCCGGCCGAACGCCGAGCCTCGCCAGGTTGCCGCCGCGATCAGTGTCGTGCTGGCGCCCGCCGACAGCAGCAGCCCCCAGGGATAAAGCCACGCCGTCTGCTCGCCGAGCCGCGCGATCAGCGCCAGCATCGCCGCCAGCGCGCCGAGGCCCAGGATGAACATGCCCTCGCGCACCGCCGGATTGCGCGAGCCGCGCTGGCGGCCCGGCCGCCACAACAGGCCGAGGACCGCGCCGATCAGCAGCGGGAAGCCGTGCGTGTCGGTGCCGAAATAGAGCCGCGTCGGGTCGCCTTGCTCGGGATAGCCCATCTTGGCCGCCAGATGCGCCATCCAGGCTGCGGCCGCCACCGCCGCGACGCCGGCGAGCGCCGCCAGCGTCCGTCGTCCGAGCCGGGGCAGCACCAGCGCGATCACCGGCGCCCAGACGATGTAGAACTGTTCCTCGATCGCCAGCGACCACAGATGCAGCAGCAGCGGCTGGCGCCCCATGGCCTCGAAATAGGAGCGGCCCGAGGTGATGAGCTCCCAATTGGTGACATAGGCGAGCGAGGCGAGCGTGTCCCAGCGCAGCCGGGGCAGGGCGTCCGGCGCCAGCAGCGCGGCCGCCGCCACCGCCGCCGCCGTCATCAGGTAGGACGCCGGCAGCAGCCGCTTGGCGCGGCGCCAGTAGAACTGCACCAGGTTCAGCCGGCCGGAAGCTTCGCTCTCGGCGGTCAAAAGCCCGGTGATGAGGAAGCCGGAGATCACGAAGAACAGGTCGACGCCGAGATAGCCGCCCTGCGCCCAGGGGATCTCGGCGTGGAACAGGAACACCGCGACCACCGCGACGGCGCGCAGGCCGTCCAGTCCCGTCAGACGCGCATGGAAGCTGGTGGATTTCGGCGTTTCGAGCCCGGCGCCCGCCGCGAACCGGTCAATCGCGTACTTCATTTCTGGTCGGCGGCCCCATTCCCCGCCTGCCGGTTCCGATTCCAGGCCCGCTGCCTCTCGATCCGAACCGAACGTCTCGCACTGTCACAAAGGATTATAACCGGATTGCGGCGAAGGCGTTTGTCGAATGCGCGATTTGCAAAAAAATTGGCGCCGAATTCGGTTGGGTGTTATGCAAAAACCATGAGCGACATCGGCGGACCCATCGACGACGGCGGCATCGCCGGCAAGGACGATCCCTTCGCGCTGTTCGACAGCTGGATGGCGGAGGCGAAGAAGGCCGAGCCCAACAATCCCGACGCCCTGTCGCTGGCCAGCGTCGACGGCCAGGGCCGCCCCAACGTCCGCATGGTGCTCCTGAAGGAAGCCGCGAACGGCGCCTTCGTCTTCTACACCAACTATGAGAGCGCCAAGGGCGTCGAGCTGGTCGGCCAGCCTTATGCCGCCCTGTGCTTCCACTGGAAGGCGCTGGGCAAGCAGATCCGGGTCCGCGGCCGCGTCGCCAAGACCAGCGCCGCCGAATCCGACGCCTATTTCGCCTCCCGCCCCAAGGACAGCCAGATCGGCTGCTGGGCCTCGGCCCAGTCGCGCCCCATGCAGGGCCGCTGGGCCTTCGAGAAGGAGATCGCCCGCTACGCCGCGCAATACGCGCTCGGCAAAGTGCCGCGGCCGCCGGGCTGGGGCGGCTTCCGCGTCACCCCGTTCGAGATCGAGTTCTGGCGCGACCGCCCGTTTCGCCTGCATGACCGGCTGGTCTACCGCCGCGACGGCGCCGACACCGGGACATGGGGCCCTTGGGCGACCGAGCGCCTGTTCCCCTGATGGCGGGCGACGCCCATGACGCGGCCGGCGCCGCCCTGATGCGGCGCGCCGCCTGGGCCTCGCTCGCCGTCTCGCTGCTGTTGACGGTGCTCAAGCTCGGCGCCTTCCTGGTGAGCAATTCGGTGGCGATGCTGGCCTCCTTCGCCGACTCGGCGATGGATCTTTTCACCTCGACGCTCAATCTCCTCGCCATCCGCTCGTCGCTGCAGCCCGCCGACCGCGAGCACCGCTTCGGCCACGGCAAGGCCGAGCCGCTTGCCGGCATGGCGCAGTTCGCCTTCATCGCCGGCTCGGCGGTGTTCCTGACCATGCAGGGCATCGGCCGGCTGCTATACCCCGAGGCCATCGGCGATCCGCGGCTGGCGCTCGCCGTGCTCGCCATCGGCATCGTCGCCGCGATCGGCCTGATCGTCTACCAGCGCCGCGTGGTGCGCGCGACCGGCTCGCTCGCCATCGGCGCCGACAGCCAGCACTATGTCGGCGATCTCATCACCAATGCCGGGGTCGTCGCCGCCATCGTGCTGACCAAGTGGCTGGGCTGGCCGCTGGCCGACCCGCTGATCGCGCTCGGCGTCGCCGCCATGCTGGTGTGGACCGCGTTCGGCGTCTTCCGCGCCAGCTACGACCAGCTGATGGACCGCGAGCTGCCCGATGCCGACCGCGCCCGGATCAAGGCCATCGTGCTCGCCCATCCCGAAGTGACGGCGCTGCACGATCTGCGCAGCCGCGCCGCCGGCGCCGGCGCCTTCATCCAGCTCCACATCGAGCTCGACGGCGCGATGAGCCTGCTGCGCGCCCACCAGATCAGCGACGAGGTCGAAGCCGAGCTCTGCGGCGCCTTCCCGCACGCCGAGGTCATCATCCACCAGGACCCGGCGGGAATCGAACCCGCCGCCCCGCTGGCGGCGCACTGACATTTGAATCACGCGGCGTCGACTTAGGGCTTCTTCTCGTCGCCGCCGGGCGCCGTCGGCAGGATGCCCGGGCCGCCGATGTCGCCGAAGGGCTCGTGATAGGCGTCCGCCTCCGCCGCCGCCTCGGGCGGCATCCGCCGCGCCGCCGCCGAACTCGTCGTGCCGGCCACGACCGATGAGCCCGCCGCCGCCGCCGCCGCGGCCGCCTGCGCCCCGGCATTCGCCGCCCGCCGCCCCCAATGCTTCAGGAAGAACAGCTCGCGCGCATAGGATTGCTGGAACAGCGAATCCGCCTCGGTGATGCCGCGCAGCGCCAGTGCATGCGCCCGCCGCGCCCCGACGAACCACAAGGGGCTCACCAGCAGCGACAGCGCGATCACCGCGATGGCGAGCTTGTGGCCCTCCGGCGTCAGGGCGCCGGCGCTCGCCGCCGCGGTCGCCAGCACGAAGGAGAACTCGCCCACCGGCGACAGGAACAGGGCGGCGGGGAACGCGACCTCGCCCGGCTGCCCCACGATGTGCAGCAGCACGAAATTGAGCGCCGTCTTGCCCACCGTCACCACCGCCAGCACGATCGCGATCAAGAGCAGGTGATGCAGCACATAGCCAAGATCGATCAGAAGGCCGATCGACAGGAAGAAGATGAACAGCAGGATGCTCTGCACCGGCTGCGCCAGGCCGAGCGCGGTGCGCCGGAGCGTCGAGTGCCCGACCGCGAGGCCCGCCAGGAACGCGCCCAGCGCCGGCGACAGGCCGAGCAGGCCCGACACCGCCGCCGCCGCGAAGCACACCGCCAGCACGCCGAGCGTGCCGACGTCGAAATCCTTCATCAGGAATTCGGACGCCGGAAAGCGGAAGCTCTTGATCCGCGTCAAGAGCACGATGAAGCCCGCCAGCAGCCCGACCGCCAGCGCCAGCTTGAGCCCCGCCACCGCCAGCGCGTTGGCGCCGGCCTGCGGCGCCATCGCGCCGGTCAGCAGCAAGAGCGGCACCACCGCCAGGTCCTGCGCCACCAGCACCGCCACGGTCAGCCGCCCGGCCGCCGTCCTGGTCTCGCCGGCGTCCTCCATCATCTTGATGGCGAGCGCCGTCGAGGAGATCGCCAGCATGAAGCCGATCACCACCGCGCTGGTGGTTTCCCCCGCCGTCAGCTGCGCCAGCCCGGCGGTGAAGGCGGTGAAGACGAGGATCTCCGCCACCGCGATGCCGATGGCGAGCGGCAGGAGCTTGCGGAACGCCGCCAGGCGCAGCTCCATGCCGAGGATGAACAGCAGCATCAGGACGCCGAGATCGGCCAGCGTCTCGATCGAGGTCGAGCGCGCGATGAAGCCGAAGCCCGTCGGCCCCAGGACCACGCCGACCAAAATAAAGCCCGCCACCGCCGGCATCCGCACGCGGTTCATCACCAGCCCCGCGATCACGGCGGCGGCCAGCACGACGGCGAGCGCGGTCAGGTCGTCCATGGTCCGATATTGTCATGGCCCGCGAATGCGGGCCACCCGGTTGAGGTCTTGCGCGGCGAAACAGTGCGATCCGCCCCCAATTCCCGACACACGCGCCGGCCATGACGGCAAAACGGCAAAGCTGTGCCGCCCGGCGCGGCGTGCTATCCTTGCCCGATGTCCGCCAAGCCCCAACTCGTGACCGAGGAACCGCGCACGCTGATCCTCACCGGCGCCAGCCGCGGCATCGGCCACGCCACCGTCAAGCGCTTTTCCAGCGCCGGCTGGCGCGTCATCACCTGCTCGCGCCACGCCTTCCCGGAGAACTGCCCCTGGGCCGACGGGCCGGAGGACCACATCCAGGTCGATCTCTCCAGCCCCGACGACATCGACCGCGCCCTCGGCGAGATGCGCGAGCGCCTGCCGGTCGAGAACGGCGTCCGCACGCTCCACGCCCTGGTCAACAATGCCGGCATCAGCCCCAAGGGCCCGAGCGACAAGGGCGAAGCCGGCGCGCGGCTCGGCGTCCTCAACTCGACGCGGCAGCTGTGGCGCCAGGTCTTCGAGGTCAACCTGTTCGCGACGCTGTGGCTGGCGCGCGGCCTGATCGACGAGCTCGCCGCCGCCCACGGCGCCATCGTCAACGTCACCTCCATCGCCGGCAGCCGCGTGCATCCCTTCGCCGGCGCCGCCTATTCGGTCTCCAAGGCCGCGCTCGCCGCCATGACCCGCGAAATGGCCGCCGACTTCGGGCCGCTTGGCGTGCGGGTGAACGCGATAGCCCCCGGCGAGATCGACACCGCGATATTATCTCCGGGCACCGACAAGATCGTCGAGACCATCCCCCTGCGCCGCCTCGGCCACCCCGAAGAAGTCGCCAAGGCGATCTATTATCTGTGCACGGACCAATCGAGCTATGTCACGGGCGCCGAGCTGCACATCAATGGCGGGCAGCATGTGTGAGGGTTCGCCCGTCCGGCGTCAAACCTAGCGCTAAAGCTAAAGCGGAGGCGTTGCTTCGTCTTGGTTGGGTTCGTTTGAGGATGATATGGGAAAGACGATCAAGATCTTTTTGGCCGACAGCACGCCTAGTGGAATTATGACCGCCGAAATCATGAATTGGACGGGTCACATATTAGTCGCGCCGCGTTCTCGTATCGCCGATCTAATCAAGCGCGAAGAGGTGAAGCGTACCGGTGTATATCTCCTATTCGGAGAAGACCCCGACCGACCTAGCGGTACACTTGTATATGTGGGCGAAGGCGACAGTGTTGTAACGCGGTTGACAGAGCACAATGCGCGTAAAGAGTTTTGGGACTCGTGTTGCGTGATCACGAGTAAGGATCAAAACCTGACGAAAGCGCACGTTCGATATTTGGAATCTCGGATTATCGGGATCATTGGCGAGGAAGGTCGAGCGCGAATTGAGAATAAAACCGAACCTGAATTTGGGCTTCTTCCCGAAGCCGACAAATCCGATATGGAGGAGTTCTTAGTTCAACTGCAGGTGTTGCTGCCCGTATTAGGAATTCAATTTATCCAGCGTACACCGCGCCCAAGCAGAACTACCGAGGGCGTTAGCGCGTCCGCCTCTTCAAATACATCGGCGAGTGATGTTGAACAACGCGAACGGGCAATCTTCGGTCAAAAACGTCCGACGGAAGATGGCGCCATAAGCCCCATATTCTCGCTTGATGCGAAAGGCGTAACTGCAAAAGCGATCGAATTTGACGGTCAGATGGTTGTCCTAGCGGGCTCGGAGGCTTGTGAGGACGAGCTTCCCTCGTTGCAATATAGCGTTAAGTCGCTGCGGGATCAGCTTCGGCAGAACGGAAAGCTCATCCAAAGCAGCCGCCCCGGTGTTTTGCGTTTTGAAGAAGACGTTGCATTCAGCAGCCCTAGCGCTGCAGCTCAGGCAGTAGTTGGGACCAGTCGTAACGGGCGTACCGATTGGCGTGTCGTCGATACAGGGGAGACATACGCGCACTGGCAGGAAACCCAAGTTAGAAAAGCTGAAGAAGATATGTTTGCAAGTGGTCGGCCGCTTTTGTAGGCCTGAAACAACAGCGTCTGAGCAAGGCTCATTCGCCGCTAACATCATAGCCTGAAGAGGTTTACATGATCCGCCGTCTCGCCGCTGTTGCGTCCTTCGTAACAGCCGCCGCCACGCTCGGCGCCGCGCCGGCCCTCGCAGCGCCCGCGCCGGCCGCCACACCCCCCATCCGCCACGTCTTCGTCATCGTGCTGGAGAACGAGAACTACGACGCCACGTTCGGCGCGGGGACTGAGGCGCCCTATCTCGGCACCGTGCTGCCGGCCAAGGGCGCGCTGGTCGCCAACTATTACGCCACCGGCCATGCCAGCCTCGGCAATTACATCGCGCTGATCAGCGGCCAGCCGGAAGCGCCGATGATCAACGCCGACTGTCCGAAATTCGTCGATCTCGCCGGCGCGGCCGGCGCGCCCGCGACCGTCGATGCCGCCGGCATCGCCACCGGCAATGGCTGCGTCTATCCGCCCGCGATCCAAACCGTCGCCGACCAGCTCGAAGCCGCCCATCTGACCTGGCGCGGCTATATGGAGGACATGGGCAACGATCCGCTGCGCCCCGATCCCGCCACGCCGGGCGTCCCCGTGCCGGAGCCGCGGAGTTGCGCGCGGCCGGCGCCGGGCGGCAATGGCGTGCTGCACGCGACGCCGACCGATTCCTACGCCTATCGCCACAACCCCTTCATCTATTTTCATTCCATCGTCGATCGCCCGGGCGCGTGCGACGCGAACGACGTGCGCTTGGAGCAGCTGACGAGCGATCTTCGCCGCGTCGCGACGACGCCGAACTTTTCCTTCATCGTGCCCAGCGTCTGCAATGACGGCCACGACAAGCCGGCCTGCGCGAACGGCAGTCCCGGCGGCCTGGTCGCGGCCGACGCCTGGCTGAAGCTGTGGGTGCCGCGCATCCTCGCCGCGCCGGCGTTCAAGAAGGACGGCCTTTTGGTCATCACCTTCGACGAGGCCGCCGCCGACGGCACCGCCTGCTGCAACGAGCCGAGCGGTCCCAATGTGACGGCGCAGGGCGTCTACGGCCCCGGCGGCGGGCGCACCGGCGCGGTGCTGCTCTCGCCCTTCGTCAAGCCGGGCACGGTGCTCGCCGAGCCGGTCAACCATTACGGCCTGCTCAAAAGCGTCGAGGACATCTTCGCGCTGCCGCATCTCGGCCTCGCCGCCGATCCGGGGCTGGCGACCTTCGCCTCAGCCTACGCGCGGCCGTAAGTCGGGCAGGAACGCCGCCAGCAGTCCGATGAGCGGCAGGAACGAGACGCAGCGATAGACGAACTCGATACTCGTATGGTCGGCGAGCACGCCGAGCGCCGCCGCGCCGATGCCGCCCATGCCGAACGACAGGCCGAAGAACAGGCCGCTGATCATCCCGACGCGCCCGGGCAGCAGCTCCTGGCCATAGACCACGATGGCGGGAAAGGCGCTCGAGAGGACGAGCCCCGCGCCGACGCTGAACACGCCGGTCCACAACAGTCCCGCATAAGGCAGCGCCAGCGCGAAGGGCAGCGCGCCGAGGATCGAGAACCAGATCAGGTATTTCCGTCCGAAGCGGTCGCCCAGCGGCCCGCCGCAGATCGTCCCCACCGCCACCGCCGCCGAGAACGCGAACAGGTGCAGCTGCGCGTTCGGCACGCTGACGTGGAATTTGTGGATCAGGTAGAAGGTGAAATAGCTGCCGATGCTCGCCATGTAGACGAATTTGGAGAAGATCAGCGCCACCAGGATGGCGAGCGACGCCCGCAGCCGTGCCGGCGTCAGCGCCGCGTTGGCGCTCAGCGTGCCGTGGCGCGCCGCCCGCGTCACCGAATTGCGCCGATACCATTCGCCGACCCGCCACAGGATGACGATCGCCAAGAGCGCCGCGCCGGAGAACCAGGCGACTCCCGTGCGCTGCCCCGGCGAGATCGCGAAGGCGGCGAGCAGCGGCCCCAGCGCGCTGCCCACCGAGCCGCCGACCTGGAACATCGATTGCGCCAGGCCCCGCCGCGTCCCCGCCGCGAGATGCGCGACGCGCGAACTCTCCGGATGGAAGGTCGACGAACCGAGCCCCACCAGCGCCGCCGCCGCCAGCAGCAAGGGATAGCTCGGCGCCAGCGCCAGGCCGACGAGGCCTGCGAAGGTGAACACCATGCCGGCCGGCAGCGCATAGGGCAGGGCGCGGCGGTCGGTATAGGCGCCGACCAGCGGCTGCAGCAGCGACGCCGTGAGCTGGAACACCAGCGTGATCAGCCCGACATGCGCGAAGTCGAGCTCGAAGGTCGCCTTCAGGTTGGGATAGATCGCCTGCAGCAGCGACTGCATCATGTCATTGAGCGTGTGGCAGAAGCCGACCGCGAACAGCACCGCGAACACGGTGGAATGCGTATTGAGGGGCAGCGTCCTGGCGGATGTCTCGCGCATCGGCGCAAACTGCCCGGACGCAGGATCGTCGTCCATGCGCCTTTGTGCATGGGAGACGCGCGCCCCCGCCGCGGCGGAGCGAATTCCGCGCCGCGTCTTCGCGTCGGCCGGCTACTTCTCGCGCGCCTTGGTCTCGTCCTCGACCAGCTCGCCGATCGCGTCCTTGCCGTCGGGGCTGTGCAGCCAGGCCTCGGCGGCCTGCAGGCTGTCGAACTGGCGCGGCACGCGCAGCGGCTTGTTGCGGCCCTCGACCGGGATCAGCACCTCGAAGGTGCCGGCGAAGCGCGCATCCTTGGTTTCGGCGGCGAAGGGCTGCGGCAATTCGTGCTTCTTCTTGCGCATCGGGGCACCTGAAAATGGATGGCGAAGCGGGGCTTCTATCAGCCGCACTCGCCAAGCGCAATTCGCCGCTCAGGCCGTCGCAATGCCGAACCAGATGACGTTGTGGGGCGCTGGCAGGCGCTCGATCTCGTGGAACCCGTAAGCCTGGTAAAAGCGCACCGCCCGCGCATTGGCGGGCCCGACGCCCAGATGCGCCGCCGCGGCGCCGCTTTGCGCCATCCGCGCCAGCCAGGCGGCGATCAGCGCCCGGCCGATCCCGACGCCCTGCAGCCGCGTCAGGCAGTTGATGTGCAGATGCGCGGGGTAGGGCTCCGTCACGCGCCGCGGCGTGCGCGGCGGCTGGTGGATCAGCTGCGCCATGCGCTGGTCCGCCGTCCAGGCCTCGCGCGGCGGCGGCGGCGCGGCGAATTCTTCGCGCAGCGCCGGCCACCATTCGGCCTCCAGCCGCTTCTCGAACGCGAAGGTGTCGCGCGTGCCGACGATATAGCCGCCGACGCCGGCCTCGTCCTCCACCACCAGCGCCGATTGCGGCTCCAGCACCGCATAGGGCCCGGCATAGACATGCCCCAGGATCTTGCGGTCGCGATAGAGATGCGAGCCATCCGCCCCCGCCGCCCCGGTCGCCAGGCAGATATCGTACAGCGCGGGCAAGTCTTCGGGGCGGTACGGGCGAATGGTGGGCATGAACGTCCTCGATCGCGATTGCCGATCAAGCTCCCAACCTGTCATGGCCTGCGACGGCGGGCCATGACAATATTAAGCGATGAGGGAGGCCCACATGCCCACGCTCGCCGAACGCTTGGGCTTCGCGCCGGACGCCCGCCTGCTGATCGTCAATTGCGACGACATCGGCTCGAGCCACGCCGCCAATGTTGCCAGCGAAGCGGCGATGCGCAGCGGTCTGGCGACCTCCGCGACGCTGATGGTGCCGTGCCCCTGGGCGCGCGAGGCGGTCGAGCGTTTCGCCGGCCTCGATATCGGCATTCACCTGACGCTGACCGCGGAGTATCCCACCTATCGCTGGCGCGCGCTGACGGGTGCGCCGTCCCTGCGCGACGCGCAAGGCTACATGCCGCGCAGCGCCGCCGAATTGTGGCAACAGGCCGACGCCGCCGACGTCGAGGCCGAGTGCCGCGCCCAGATCGACCAGGCGCTCGCCTGGGGCGTCGACGTCACCCATCTCGACAATCACATGGGCACGCTGCAGGTCAGCGAGAAGCTGTTTCCGATCTACGTCAAGCTGGCGCGCGACTACCGCCTGCCGCTGCGCATGGCTGGCAAGGGCGCCGACGATCGCCTGGGCTTTGGCGGTCGCGCCCAATGCGATGCCGCCGGCGTTCTCTATCCCGATCATTTCAGCTTCCAGTGGGGCACGCCGACGCGGGACATCTTCGACCGCTACATCGCCGCCCCGCGCACCGGCGTCATGGAAGTGATCCTCCACCCGGTGGAGGACGGCCTCGAACTCCACGCCTACGACAAAAGCGAAAGCGCCATCCGCATCCACGACGCCGCCGTCGGCGTCGATGCGGCGTTGAAAGCCCGGCTCGACGCGGCCGGCATCGAGCGCATCAGCTTCCGGCCGCTGCGCGATGCGATGCGTTCGGCGCATTAGAGTTGATCCGGGTTGGATTGAATCACTCCAAAAGTCGTCATCGCCCGCTTCATGCGGGCGACCCAATTTGTTTCTGGCCGAGCAAAATGGGTTGCCCGGACGAGCCGGGCAATGACGGAGTGAGTTGGGTGATTTCAAAACAAATCAACTCTAGCGCGCGCCGGCGCGACCGAACCTGCCCCGGCAGGAACTGCCCAGCCCCGGCGGCAATTGCCGCATCTGTCGCGAAAGCTTGTCGGGTAAGGACTTCGTAATCCTGTTTTTCGCGGGCGCCCGTTCGCGCCGTCGAGGCACGCGGCGTGCAATCCCTTGCGGCATCGCGCGCTCAGGCGGCGATCATTGGGAGGACTTTCATGTCCATCGGCGGCGTTGGCGGGCTCAACCAGTATATCTCGTCGCTTCTCAACCGGATTGCGCCGACGCCCGCTCCGGCGACGGCGCCCGCAGCCTCGGTCGCCGCGCCTGCCGCGTCGTTCGACAGCTGTTCGTCCGGCGCGCCCGCTTCGAGCGGCAGCAGCGCCGCGGCGTCATCCGCGCCGCCGGCCCAGAGCCTGAGCAACGAGATCCTGGCGATGCTCACCCAGCTGCAGCAGATCACGGCGTCGCCTTCGTCCGCCGCTGCGACCGCTGCCGCCACGCCCGCCGCCACCACCGCCATCGGCGCCGCCTCGCCGCTCTCCAGTCCGCTCAACCAGCTGATGAGCGCGATCGACGGCGACGGCGACGGCGAGATCTCGCAGAGCGAGATGGAGACCTATATCCAGAAGCAGGGCGGCACCAAGGACCAGGCGGATTCGCTGTTCTCGGCGCTGAACCAGGGCAACAGCGGCAATCTCACCCAAGGCCAGCTCGCCGGCGACCTGCAGAATGCCCAGAGCGCGCAGGCGCAGGCCCCCGCCGGTCGCGGCCATGGCCACCATCATCACCACATGCCGCCCTCGGCCAACCAGGTCGGCAGCGATCTCGTTTCGGCGATGGACAGCAGCGGCGACGGCTCGGTCGACCAGTCGGAATTCGCCTCCTTCGTCAGCGCGCTCGGCGGCAGCGCCACGCAGGCGACGTCGGATTTCAGCGCCCTGGATCCGAGCGGCACCGGCCAGGTCGGCGCGGCGCAGTTCTCCAGCGCCATCAGCGCGTTCGAGAGCGCCGCCCAGGTCGCCGCCGGCGCCGCGACCTCCGCCGCCTCGCCGATCCTCAACCTGCTGAACGCTTTCAGCCAGACCGCGCCCGTCGCCGCGGCGACCAACCTGCTGGCGTAGGGTCCCGCGGGGCGCCCTAGCGCTTCTTGCGCCCGATCCCAAGCTGTTCGCGCCACAGCCGCGTCGGCACTTCCTCGACCGCGCCTTCGGCGAGGTGGCCGAGATGGAACGGGCCGTACTGCACGCGGATCAGCCGCGCCACTTTCAGGCCGAGCCGCTCCATCAGCCGCTTGACCTCGCGGTTCTTGCCTTCTTTCAGGCCGATCGTCGCCCACGAATACATCCCCTTGCTGCGTTCGAGGTCGGCGACCACCGGGCCATAGGCGACGCCGTCGATGGTGATGCCGCTGGCGAGCTTGTCGAGGTCGGCCTGCGTCACCTTGCCGAACAGCCGCGCGCGATAGGTCCGCGTCCAGCCCGACGCCGGCAGCTCCAGCCGCCGCGCCATGTCGCCGTCATTGGTCAGCAGCAACAGGCCTTCCGAATTGAAATCGAGCCGCCCGACCGAGACCACGCGCGGCAGGCTCTTGGGCAGGTTGATGAACACGGTCGGCCGCCCTTCGGGGTCCTTGTGCGTCGTCACCAGCCCCGAGGGCTTGTGATAGCGCCACAGCCGCGTCTGCTCCTTGGCCGCCAGGGGCTTGCCGTCGACGGTGACGACATTGGCCTGCGTCACATTGAGCGCCGGCGAGGTCAGCACCTTGCCGTCGACCGCGACGCGCCCTTCGGCGATCCATTTCTCCGCGTCGCGGCGCGAGCACAGGCCGGCGCGCGCCATCGCCTTGGCGATGCGCTCGCCCTCGGGCCGCTCCGGGGCGAAGCTCTCCACCTTCTCGGCGTCGGTTCTGGGCGACCATCGGGGCGTGCTAGTCTTGGCCAAACGCTTGGGTCCGATCATGGATGACGCCGCAGCCATAGCACTTGCGCTCGACCAAGCCCAAGCCGCCGCCTTGCGGGGCGAGGTGCCGGTGGGCGCCGTGCTGCTGGCGGCGGACGGCGCGGTCCTTGCCGCCGACGGCAACCGCATCGTCGAGCGCCACGACCCCACCGCGCACGCCGAATGCCTGGTCCTGCGCGCCGCCGCCGCCCGGCTCGGCAATGAGCGGCTCACCGGCACCACGCTCTACGTTTCGCTCGAGCCCTGCGCCATGTGCGCCGGCGCCATCAGCCTCGCCCGCGTCGCCCGCCTGGTGTTCGCCGCCGCGGACCCCAAGGGCGGTGCCGTGCTGCACGGCCCGCGCTTCTTCGAACAGCCCACCTGCCACCACAGGCCCATCGTCGCCCGCGCCGGCGACGCGGACGCGGCCGGCGCGCTGCTGAAGGATTTCTTCCGTGTAAGGAGGAGTTGAGAAAGAAAGGTGCGCAAACAAAAATAAAACTGTCATCCCCGGCGAGCCGCGCCCTTCGCGCGGCGAGGGAAGGGGACCCAGGCTTATGAGCGCCTGAGGCTCTTGTAATCCTGGGTCCCCTTCCCTCGCTCCGCTTCGCTACGCTCGCCGGGGATGACAATCATTAATTGATGTCCGAAATATCCATATCCGTGCTGCCCTTCGGCAACCGCACCACCATCCCGTCATGCCCGACGCGCACGCCGCTCGGCCGCACGTCGTCGACGCCCTTCAGGAACGCGCGCACCGCGATGGCGTTGGGCAGGATCGGCAGCAGGTGCGTGAACAGCAGCAGCCTGGCATGCGCCAGGTTGGCGATCCGCGCCGCGTCGACCGGCGCGGTGTGATAGCCTGGAATGTCGTGCATGATCTTGGCCGGCCGCGGCCGCCCCGCCGCCAGCATCTCGTCGCGCATGATGCCGACCAGTTCCGGCGCCAGGCCCTCATGCACCAGGACGTCCGTGCCGTTCGCGGCGCGCGCCAGGTCTTCGTCGTAGATCGTATCGCCGCTGACCGTCACCGAGCGCCCCGCATAGTCGAAGCGATAGCCATAGGCCGGACTGGCCGGCTCGTGCTTGACGCGCACCGCGATGACCTTCAGGCCCAGCACGTCGAACACCGGCGCCGTCGTCGCGCCCGGCGGGATCGCGATCGGCACCGCCACCAGGTTCGCGGCCTCGGGCGGCAGCATCGCGGCGCCGTGATGCTTGGTGCGGTAGGAATCGTCGATCGCATAGGCCTCGTTGAAGCCCGCCACCACGCGCTCGATGCCCGGCGGGCCATAGACCTTGAGCGGCGTCTTGCGGCCTGCCACCCAGGTCTGCAGCCGGATCTCGGCGAGACCGCCGATATGGTCCGAATGCAGATGCGTGATCAGAACGCCGTCGATCTTGTCCAGCGGCACTTTCCACAGTTGCAAATTGCGCGCCGCGTCGACGCCGGCATCGACGAGATAGAGATGCGCGCCCGCCGCGATCATCGTGGCCGGCCCGGCGCGCGTCACGTCGGGCAGCGGCGTGCCGGTGCCGACCAGCAGCACCGAAAGCTCGTTCGCCTCGGCCAGCCGGGCGTCACCGCCGGCCAGGGCGTGGCGCACCGCCATGCGGAACAGCCAGGTGTCGACGCTGACCGATTGCAACGCCGCGGCCAGGGCCATGCCCAGCAGCGCGACGGCGACCACCGCGCCGATCAGGATCCGTCTCATCGCTTCGCCAACCCCTTTTGCTTCAGCCGCCACAACAGCACGTCGAGCCGGTCCTGCCCGAAGAACGGCTCGCCCTCGAACGCCATGGTCGGCACGCCCCAATGGCCGACAGCCTGGTGCGCCGCCTGGTTGGCCAGGATGATCGCTTCGTATTTGTCGCCGTCGGCCGCGATCTTCGCGTCCAGCGCCGCCAGGTCGCAGCCGGCGCGCGCCGCCGCCCTGGCCAGGTGATCGCCCTGCTGCCAGTTGTCGACCGTGCCCGACCAGATCGTGTGGCTGACCTCTTTGAGGAAGGCGAGGCCATGGCCCGCCTCCTGCGCCGCGCAGCCCAGCCGCGTCAGCCGGTGGATATAGGGCTGGTTCGGCGTCGCCGCCCGTGTCTGCAGATCGACCACGACGGGGTCGGGCCGCGGCCAGCGATAGGGAAGGCCGAGCATCTCGCTGAGGCGCAGCGTGTCGCGCATCAGATACGGGATCCACAGCGGATTGACCTGGGAGAAGAATTCGCCCGACCGCACCGCCAGCGGATAGACCGGCCGCGCCTGCACCGTCAGGTCGTATTCCTCCGTTAGCGCCGCCAGCCGCGGCGTCGCGAGGTAGGAATAGGGGCTGCGGAACGACCAGAAGACATCGATGGACAGCGTCAAAACGGCGATCCTCATTGACGGCGCGGCCGGACACTGCCTAACTCCGAACCGGAACACAAGTTCGCATTCATAGGGGGATGGTGCATTGCTCCAGTCAAACCAACACCCGTCATCGCCCGCTTTATGCGGGCGACCCATTTTGTTTCTGGTTGACGGAAAAATGGGTTGCCCGGACAAGCCGGGCAATGACGGTTGTTGGGGTGGAGAAGAAAAACAATGACCTACACCATCCATGGCGGTCTCGGCTCGCCCTATTCGATGAAGATGCGCGCCATCTTCCGCTATCGCCGCATCCCCTATGTCTGGAAGCAGGTCGACATGGCCGACCGCTCGCTTTTTGCGCACGTCAAGGCGCCGGTGATCCCCATCGTTCACTTCCCCGACGGCTCCTGGCACAACGACTCCACGCCGATGATCTTCACGCTGGAGCGGCTGCACAAAGAGCGCTCCATCGTGCCCGACGATCCGGCGCAGGCCTTCCTCGCGCGTCTGCTCGAGGACATGGCCGACGAGTGGGGCACCAAGGCGATGTTCCACTATCGCTGGTATCGCGCCCGCGACCAGAAGCAGATGAGCGAATGGCTGTCCTTCGACCGCCTCACCGGCCATGGCCGCGACGCGATCCTGAAATCGGCGGCGGCGTTCAGCGCCCGCCAGATCGGCCGCATGGCGCTGGTCGGCTGCACGCCGCAGAACGCGCCGATCATCGAGCAATCGGCGCGGGCGATCCTGGCGCTGTTCGAAGCGCATGTCACCGAGGAGCCGTTCCTGTTCGGCAGCCGCCCCTCGCTCGCCGATTTCGCCTGGCTCGGCCAGCTCAGCCAGCTCGCCGTCGATCCGACGCCCGACGAGCTGATGCGCGAAGTCGCGCCGTTCACCTTCCGCTGGCTGATGAATCTCGACGACGCCTCGGGCATCGAAGGCGCCTGGCGCGACCCCGCGGCGCCGCTGCCGCCGGCGATCGCGGGCTTCCTCAAGATGGCCGGCGAAATCTATTTCCCGTTCCTGCTCGCCAACGCGGCGGCCTTCGAGAAGGGCGAGCCGACCTTTTCCGTCACGCTGCTCGGGCAAACCTACACGCAGGGTTCGTTCCGCTACCAGCAGCGCTGCCTGTGGGACCTGCGCGAGGCCTATAAGATGCTCGACGCCGCTGCCAAGGCGTATCTCGATCCGCTTCTCGCCGAGGCCGGCTGCCTCGCACCCCTGAAAGGCTGAGCCATGGGCCGCAAGATCCTGTTCATCACCACCGACCAGCAGCGCTGGGATTCGCTCGGCTGCAACGGCAACAAATTCTGCCGCACGCCCAACCTCGACGCGTTGGCGGCGAGCGGCATCAACTATGCCCGCGCCTACAACCAGAACACCGTCTGCATGCCGGCGCGCTCGACCATGCTGACCGGCCAATATGTCCGCAGCCATGGCGTCTTCGCCAATGGCGTGCCGCTGCCCGAGAGCGCGCCGAGCTTCGCGCAATATCTCAAGGACAAGGCCGGCTACAAGACGGCGCTGATCGGCAAGGCGCATTTCGAGCCGGCATTCGATCCGCAGATGAAGTTCCTCGAGAACCGCCGCCAGCGCGACAACGATTTCGGCCCCTGGCGCGGCTTCGACTACGCCGTCCACGCCATGCATACCGCGAGTTTCGGCGGCCGCCCCGTCGGGCATTACGGCCGCTGGTTGCGCGCCCAATCCAAGGAGGTGTTCGACGCCTGGCCGCCGCTGCTCAACGCCACGCCCGGCGGCGACACCGGCGCGCCGGAGACCTCCAACCACCAGATTCCGCGCGGCCTCTATCACACCGACTGGCTCGCCGGCCTGGCGCTCGACTGGCTCGACACGCTCGGCGCCGACGACGACTGGCTGCTGTGGCTGAGCTTTCCCGATCCGCACCACCCCTGGGATCCGCCGGCCAGCGAGAACCATCGCAGCAATTGGCGCGACCTGCCGCTGCCGGGCGGCCATCCCGGCTCGCCCGACGCCATCCGCAAGGTGCTGGCGATGAAGCCGGCGCATTGGCTCGAATATTACGAGGGCAATTTCATCAACGCCGAGGGCGGGCCGCAGAATTTCCGCCCGCAGCAGCTCAGCCATGACAACATCCGCGAGATCAACGCCAAGGTGCATGTCATGAACGAGCTGATCGACGATGCGGTCGGCAAGGTCATGGCCAAGATCAAAGCGAAGGGCTGGAACGACGACACCGACGTCCTCTTCACCACCGATCACGGCGAGCTGCAGGGCGATTTCGGCTTCGTCTACAAGGGCCCGTTCCACACCGACGCGCTGATGCGCCTGCCGTTCCTCTGGCGTCCGGCGCCGAACGCCAAACTCGCGCCGGCGCTCGTCGCCCAGCCGGTCGAGCAGGTCGATCTGGCGCCGACCTTCTGCGCCATCGCCGGCGTCGCGCCCGCGCCGTGGATGCAGGGCAAGCCTTTGCCGGCAGCGGACGACGGCTCGCGCCAGCGTGCCCTGTGCGAATGGGACAGCCAGTTTCCCGGCTACGGCTTCCACCTGCGCTCGATCGTGCGGGACGGCTGGTCGCTGACGCGCTACGAGCCCTCGACCGCGGGCCAGCCCAACGGCCTGGAAACCCACTTCCCCGCCTATGCGCATTTCGCCACGACCGTCCGCTATGACGGCACGGAAGGCGAGCTCTACGATCTCAACAACGATCCCCACCAATGGGTCAATCTGTGGAATGACCCCAGGCACCAGGAGACAAAGTCGGACCTGATCGCGGACCTCTACGACAACCTGGCCCCAGAGCGCGTCCCCAAGCTGGAAGTGGTGGCGCCGGCGTGATTTGATCGGCCGAGAACAAAATCACGGGAGCAGGGCATGGCATTGATCGTCTATGGCGGAGCGGTTTCGCCGTTCGTGCGCAAGGTGCGCGTCGCGCTGGTCGAGAAAGGCGTGCCCTACACGCTCGAACAGGTCAGCCCGTTCAACCCGCCACCCGAATTCCTCGCCATCTCGCCCTTGAAGCGCATCCCGGTGCTGCGCGACACCGACCATGCCGAGCCCAACACGCTGCCCGACTCCTCGATCATCTGCGATTACATCGAGCACAAATTCCCCGCCCCGGCGCTCTATCCCGCCGACGCCTTCGAGCGCGCCAAGGCGCTGTGGTACGAGGAATACGCCGACTCCACCCTGGCGCCGAACATCGGCACCGGCCTGTTCTTCGAGCGCATCGTCAAGAAGATGATGCGCGGCCAGACCGACGAGGCCGTATGCCAGCGCACGCTCGCCGAAAAACTGCCCCCGCTGTTCGCGCATCTGGAGATCGAGGTCGCGGACAAGCAATTCCTCGCCGGCGCCATGTTCTCCATCGCCGACATCTCGGTCTGCACCATGCTCGTCAACTTCGCCCATTGCGGCGAGAGCATCGACGCGGCGCGCTGGCCCCGGCTCGCCGCCTACGCGCAGCGCATCCTGGCGCGCCCGTCGTTCCAGGCCCTGATCGACGAGGAGACCCCGCTCATCAAGCGCTTCCGCGCGGCATGAGGCTCGCATCGCGTTTCTGGCTCGGCGCGATCGTCCCGAGTTGATTTGGGTTAGATTGAATCGCCAAAAAAACCGTCATCGCCCGCTTCATGCGGGCGACCCATTTTGTTTTCAGGCGAAGAAAAATGGGTTGTCCGTACGGGCCTGGCAACAGCCGGGACCGGGCAATGACGGAGTGATTTGGATAATTTCAAACCAAATCCGCTCTAAAACAACGGCGGAATGCCGTCCGGCGGGCGCTTGATCGCCGGCTCGCGCTCCTTCTTCTTGCGCCCGCGCCGGTGCGAGACGAATTGGTTGAGCATCTCGACCATGCCGCTGAACGCCACCGCGAAGTAGAGATAGCCGCGCGGGATGTGGAAATGCAGGCCGTCGGCGATCAGCGCCGTGCCGATCAGCAGCAGGAAGCTCAGCGCCAGCATCTTGACCGTCGGGTGCCGCTCGACGAACTCGCCGACCGTGCCGGCCGCCACCAGCATGACGAACATCGCGAACACCACGGCCACGATCATGATCTGCAGGTATTCCACCATGCCGACCGCGGTCACCACGGAATCGATCGAGAACACGATGTCGAACAGCGCGATCTGGACCACGGCCATGGCGAGCGACGAGCGGACGCGGTGCTCCTGGGCCTCATAGTCCTCCGTCATCTCGTGGATTTCGCGCGTGCTCTTGGTGAGCAGGAAGATGCCGCCGGCGACGAACACCATGTCGCGCCAGGAAAAGCCCATGCCCATCACCGTCAGCACCGGCTGCGACAGGTGGATGATCCAGGCGACGCTGGAGAGGAAGGCGATGCGCAGCACCAGCGCCAGCGCCAGCCCGATGCGCCGCGCCAGCTTGCGCTGCTCCGGCGCCACGCGATGCGCCACCAGCGCCAGGAAGATGATGTTGTCGATGCCGAGCACGACCTCCAGCACCGCCAGCGTCGCCAGCGCGATCCAGCCGTCCAGGGTGAGGAAGGGCGCGAGCATCTCGGTCATCAGAACCAGCCGGGAACGAGGGAAGCGAAGAAATACAGCAAAGTCTCGCGCGCCGCGAGCAGGCCGATGCCGGCGCCGATGAAGACGTCGCTGAGGAAATGCGCCGTCAGCAGCGCCCGCGTCAGGCCGAGCCAGGCGGCGACGGCGAACCACAACAGCGCCAGCTGGGGCGCGACGCAGCTCGCGATCGTCGCGACGCAGACGATGGTCAGGGCGTGGCCGGAGGGGAACGAATTGTAGTCGGTGCGGAACTTGAACCAGACGAACGCGTACTTGCCCATCTCCATGTCGTCGCGCGGCCGCCGCCGCCCGACCACCAGCTTCATGCCGTGCAGGATGGCGCTGCCGGCCGCTAGGCAGGCGATGAAGGCCAGCGCATAGTTCGAGGCGCGCCGCGCGTCCGCCTCCTCGCCCCACAGCGCCAGCGCGGCCTGGGCGCCGCCGAGCGCCACCAGCGCCGCCACCAGCCAGTGCGCCGCCTTGGCCCAATGCGTCGTGTTCTCCAGGAAGCGCTCGAGCGGCGCGCTCTCGTGGTCGTACAGGTAATGCGCCGCGCGCCGATCGATGGGCAGGCACGCGGCGCCGAGGACGATGAGGATCAGACCGGCCCAAAGCAGCATGCAAGCTGCTTGCCGTGCGGCGGTGCGGCTGTCAAATGGCCGCTTGGAGGGGGGCGCCAGCTTCGCGCGTAGCCGCTGCTGGGAAATCTCTGATATGGTGGCGATGATCGGAGAGTGGGAACGCGCCAGTGAGGCAACGGAAGGTCTCAAATAGTCTGCGCGACTTCGAAATGGCTGCGATTGCCCACGGCAAGTACACCGAAATCGGAAAAACCCGCGCCTGCAATGGCGCCTACAGTCGTGTTGTGCGCGCTCGGCAAGAATTGAGGAATTTACCGGATCGAGGGGACGGTGATCTCTTGAAGCTGATCGATCACCCCAACATCTCTGTTAGATGTTGGGCGGCGTTCTACCTTCTTCCGGTTCATGAGCCTGTAGCGTGCAGGGCCCTGGCGGAGGCAGCGTTAGGCCCGGGTTTGGTTGCCTTCTCAGCGGGAGTGACGCTTAAGGAATGGCGCGCAGGACGGCTTGAAGTCCAATAAATTCGAACTGACCCACTACCGGGTGGTGTCCTAATTTGACGGGCAAGCGGGATGCGCCTGGATTAGGCGAGATATGGCGGGATAGCGTTGGCCATCGAGGCGCACCGCGCAAGCCGACTGTGAAATGGATGCTGCAGAGGCCGGCATGTGAGCTGGACGCGCTCAGAGCGCACTTCACCACATGCGGTTGATGATTCGTGGCACATGCACTAACACGAAGTAGATCAGGTATCCGCCCAACCAAGCCATTCCAGCCCCAAGGAGCATGACCGCCCATGCATTCCCGGGCGCTCCCGGGATGAAGAACGACCACACGGCGAGCACCACACACAGCGCCCCAAGAGCGCATCCGAACCAGTAGAACGCTTGCCCTACAAGCACGTTCACGTCTTCGCCTCCGCCACGATAACGGTCCGCAAAGCGTCACGAGGCGACGCCATAGGCTCGGTGTGCAGCACCGCAGAGAAGCGGCGCTTGCCGTCCGGGCGCGCGTAAGACCATGCGCAGGCCTGTTTGGCGGTCGGATGGTCTTTCGGGCCAAAAATGTGGGCCGTGCCGCGCCGGACGGGCTGGCCCTGAAGGGATTCGTCCGCCGGCACCGTGGCTTTGCCAATATGCTGGGATTCGACGGCCTTTTTTAGTTCTGAGGTGGCAACCTCTGTCATGGGTTCAGCTTATCCAACCTTTTCAGAATATAACTAACCTATTGATTCTACGTTGAATCTCAAGATGCAAAGCACTACAATGGTTACATGATCTGAGACTCGGCATAACCGAGGGGTAGGATTGCACCGGGGAGGGCGAAAGCTCTCCCCCCTTCTTTTTTATAGCTCCACAATTCCAAGTGCATTGGCCGGTGTTGCCTTCGTATTTAGCACTGGCAGCAAGCGCGCCACGTATCTTTGTGCGCTCTGTTTTCGCACAAAACTGTTCGGGCGAGATCGCTGCATCACGAAGTAAGCGGTTACGTCGCACGCCCGAATGAAATAGCTGTCCTTCGAATCCTTCGGATGCGGGTCTTCGATGATGCGAAGGATTGGGATGTTGCGATAACCGGGGCCTGCCCATGCCTGATTTGGAACCGGATTGTAGACCGCCATCCTGCGCACCATTGGCGACCGTAGCTCAGAAACCGCATTCGATTTTGTTTCCGATCTCGCGTCGCGCCTTCGCAATCGCGTCCAGATCACGACAGACGGACACAAGCCCTGCCTAGAAGCGATTGAAGGTGCTTTCGGTGGCGACGTTGATTATGCGATGTTGGTGAAGGTGGAGGCTCAGGAAGCGCCAATAGCGAAGCGTGGGCCTTATAAGAAGAAGGCCGCCTGATGAAAGTCCTTGTAACCGCTTTGCTAATTGCTTTCGTTACCACCCCGTGTGCGGCTGAAAAGTCCTCTTGGTTCCTGCGGACAAATCTTGGGGACGGGAAGAAGACCTGTAGCCAGTGGTTTAAGGACCGCTCTAGCCCCGCAGATCGTAAAGCTGACGTCTCTTGGGTACTCGGATACCTGAGTGCCGATGCTACGTTCAATGTTGCCCCGATCGGCGATCTCGATTCGAGTAAGGTGCCCACTGACATAGACGCTATTTGTGGCACCAACCCGGAAGACGATCTGCGACAGGCGACAAGGCGGCTCGCCATCAGGCTTCACCTTGAGCCTATGCCTCGCTAATTTCAAAATGCGTCACTACCGGCGGTTCGGCTGAGGCCGCGCGTCGCTATTCGCCGCCGGACTCACCTGCCGCAAAGAGTTGATCACGGGGCCGCCCGGTCAGGGAATACGTCAGCACGTCGTATGTCGAGCGCAACAACGGCATCATTCGCCAGCATGTGAAGCGTCACGCGCGCCTGACGCAGGCTTTCTCAAAGAAGGTTGAGAACCACGTCTACGCCTTCGCCCTGCACACGATGTATCGCAACTTCGTCCGCATCGGCGGCGCTCACAAAGTCACCCCGCGATGGCCGCAGGCGTCGAGTCCCGCCTCTGGGAGATGGGTGATATTGTAAAGGTGGTTGAGGAGTGGGAATCTGCGCAGGCACTGCGCTAACCCCGGGGGCTGCCATGATCTGCTATCGTCTGTCTATTATTGGGCTTATGGCCGTCGCCTTGTTAGTCGGTGTGGGCAAATCCGTCGCCATCGCACAAACCGGCAATACCTGTATCGCTCTCAGAAATTCTTGGCACATGCCTCCGAAAGACGCATCTATATCGCTTGAAATCGCTGGCTATCCCGATACGCATTGGACAGCGGCCTACGGAGATACCATTGGAGCATTGCTCTTCAATGGCCAGCCCATTAGAGGGGCAAGCTTTACCGTTCAGGTCTACTATGGCACGCAAGGAGCGAGCGGCGGGCCGTTGATTGCAGAAACGATTTTGGGTCAACCGAACCCTTCTAATATCCTTTGGGCTTACGTACCGCCCGGTCAAACCCTTGCAAACGCACCACCCGAATGTGCAAGTACCGGCACTTGGCTTTTATATGTTTACGACTAAGCAGCCCATCCAAATTCAAATTGACCCACTACCGGAATTTGTCAGCCCCGTATCGCCGCTCTCGTCGACATACATCATGTACACGTTGGCGCGCCTTCGATTTCGCTCTCACGCACGCGTTGGCCTTCCCCGTCTCCTGGATATTGGTGCTGGCGCGTGCGCCGGAGCCGGTGCGAGGTGGATTTTAGGGCGTAATTGGCGCGGCCGCCGCTCTATCGCGGGCTCAAGCGTGTGACGGCAGCAGGGTTGTGGCTTCCATGCGGCTCGCATAACCCATTGATCTGCCTTCAGGACCAGCCTCGCGAAATATTTTCCGGCCGCATCCTTGACACGCTATCCAAAGTTGCATATTTGCAACAAGACAACCTGGAGGATGCTATGGCTATACATCGCGCGCTGGGCAGGGGCTCCGCCCCGACCCGCTGAGCGCCAACGCAAGCATACAGGTCCGGCGTCCACTTGCGTGCGCCGGGGCGTGAAGGACAGGCGCCAGGGCCGTCGGCGGCCCGCGGCCCGTCCCGTTCGCGAAGGACCGGGGGATCGTACCAGGGTGCTCGTCGACCGGCCGGATAGGGCCGCTCGGGGGCCCGCCCTGCCGATCGGACAAGCTCCGCCCGTGCGGCCGCCCGGGCGGTTTTTGTCATCTGGCAGGGCGCGCGGACGCCGCGTACAGTCCGCCCCGCTCGCTATCGCAACTGGAGGAAGACCGATGGATTTCGATTATTCGCCGCGCCAGAAACAGTGGATGACCAAGGTGGGCGAGTTCATGCACGCCCACATCTATCCCGCCGAGAAGGTCTATGCGGCGCAGATGGACGAGGCCCGCGCCAAGGGCAATCCCTGGATCGTGGTGCCGGTGGTGGAGGAGCTCAAGAAAAAGGCCAAGGCCCAGGGCCTGTGGAATTTCTTTCTCAACGAAAGCGAACACGGCGCCGGCCTGACCAATCTGGAATACGCCCCGCTCGCCGAGATCATGGGCCGCGTCGGCTTCGCCTCGGAGGTCTTCAACTGCTCGGCGCCCGATACCGGCAACATGGAAGTGCTGGAGCGCTATGGCAGCCCGTACCAGCAGGACAAGTGGCTGAAGCCGCTGCTCGAGGGCGAGATCCGCTCGGCGTTTCTCATGACCGAGCCGGCCGTCGCCTCCTCCGATGCCGCCAACATCGCCACCCACATCGAGCGCAAGAGCGATCACTACGTCATCAACGGCACCAAATGGTGGTCGTCGGGCGTCGGCGATCCGCGCTGCAAGATCATGATCGTGATGGGCAAGACCAATCCCGAAGGCGGCCGCCACAGCGCCCAGTCGCAGATCTTCGTCGAGCGCGACACGCCCGGCGTCAGGATCAAGCGCATGCTGCCGGTGTTCGGCTATGACGACGCGCCGCACGGCCATGGCGAGGTCGAGCTCAAGGACGTCAAGGTGCCGGTCGAGAACATGATCCTCGGCGAAGGCCGCGGCTTCGAGATCGCGCAAGGCCGCCTCGGGCCGGGCCGCATCCATCACTGCATGCGCACCATCGGGGTCGCGGAACGCGCCCTCGAGATCATGTGCAAGCGCCTGCTCACCCGCGAGGCGTTCGGCAAGAAGATCTACGAGCACTCGGTGTGGGAACAGCGCGTCGCCGAAGCGCGCATCAACATCGACATGTGCCGCCTCCTGACGCTCAAGGCCGCCGACATGATGGACAAGGTCGGCAACAAGGTGGCGCGCAGCGAGATCGCGGAGATCAAGGTCGCGGCGCCGCGCATGGCGCTGCAGGTGATCGACGACGCCATCCAGGCCTGGGGCGGCGCCGGCGTCACCACCGATCCCGGCCTCGCCCGCATGTATGCCAGCCAGCGCACGCTGCGCCTGGCCGACGGCCCGGACGAAGTCCATTGCCGCGTCATCGCCCGCCTCGAATTCGGCAAGCACGCGGAGATGCCCAAGCGGGTTCAGGCGGCGCAGTAGGGCGGCCTACGCCGCGGCCCGTCCCGCCTGGACGAGCGGCAGCGTCACGCTGACCTCGGTGCCGACGCCTTCGGTGCTGTGGATGTCCATGGTGCCGCCATGGCGTTCGGCCAGCGAGCGCACCAGGGCGAGGCCGAGGCCGGTGCCGGCCTTGGCCAGCATCGGGTCGCCGCAGACCTGCTCGAACGGCTTGCCCAGCCGCGCGATCTCGCTCGCCGGGATGCCGATGCCGTTGTCGCTGACCGCGATCCGCGCGACGCCGTCGGCGCAGGCGGCGGCGATGCGGACATGGCCGCCGAACGGCGTGAACTTGATGGCGTTGCTGAGCAGGTTGATCACCACCTGCTTGACCGCGCGGCGGTCGGCGACCAGCGAGGCCAGGTTCTCGGCGCTGTCGACGCTCAGCGTCACGCCGCCGGTGTGGGCGCGCTCGTGCAGCAGCCGCGCCGCGTCCTCGATGGTGCCCGCGAGGTCGACGCGCTCCATGTTGAGCTCGAGCTTGCCGGCCTCGATCTTGGCCATGTCGAGCATGTCCGAGATCAGGTCGAGCAGCAGCTGGCCGGAATCGTAGACCAGCGTCGCGTAGTCCTGGTAGCGCGTGTTGCCGAGCGGCCCGAACGTGCCCATCCGCATCAGGTCGGCGAAGCCGATGATGGCGTTGAGCGGCGTGCGCAGTTCGTGGCTCATATTGGCGAGGAATTCGGACTTGGCGCGGTTGGCGGCCTCGGCGCGCTCCTGGGCCGCCTGCATCTCCAGCTCGTGGGTCTTGCGCAGCGTCACGTCGCGCGCGACGCTGACATAACCCTGGTACTGGCCGTCGGCGGTGTAGCGCGCCCGCGTCACGACCTCGAGCCAGACATAGTGGCCGCAGCCGTGCTTCAGCCGGTAGGATACCGTCAGCGTCTCGCGCGCGCGATGGGGCAGCTCTATGCCGCGGACCTGCTCGCGGTCGTCGGGGTGGACGAAGTCCATCCACTTGCCGTTCTCGATCTCGTCCGGCGTGCGGCCCATGACGCGGCCGATGGCGTCCGAGGCGAACAGGATCTTGCGGTCGGGCGCGAACAGCAGGATGACGTCGGAGGCCTCCGTCGTCATCACGCGGTACATGTCGTAGACCTTCCGGCGCGCCTCTTCGGCGGCCACCCGCTCGCTGACGTCGCGCGACACGCTGATCACGTTGACGGGTTCGCCGGTCTCGGGATCGCACACCGTGCGCACCGTGGTCTCCAGCCACAGATAGTGGCCGTCGCGGTGCAGGAAGCGCCAGGTCGCGACCACGATCTCGCCGTCGAACGGGCGGGAGCTCATCTTGCCGGCTTCTTCGGTGTCGTCGGGATGGATGAAGCGCTTGTAGCCGCCGTCGCGGATCTCGTCGGCGGAGCGCCCGGTCAGCCGCTCCAGCGCGTTGGAGACGAACAGCAGCTTGGAGTCCGGCGAATACAGAATGATGATGTCGCTCGCCTGCTCGGTCATCAGGCGGTACATCGCCTGCGCCTTTTCGCGCGCTTCCTCGGCGCGCACCTGCTGCGTCACGTCGTGGCAGACGCCCAGCACCGCGGTGGTGCGGCCGTCCTCGCCGATCTCGACCTCGCCCTGGGTGTCGACGATCTGGACGGCGCGGCCCTGGTCGCGCGAATAGGTGCGATAGGAGAACGGCGAGCGCGTCTTGATCGCCGTGGCGATGGCGCTCTCGATGGTGGCGCGGGAGTCCGCCGTCATCTGCTCGAACAGCCAAGCGCTGTCGGGCCGGCGCTGACTGGGATCCTCGCCCAGCAGGCGGTACATGCCCGACGACCAGAAATAGGAATTGTCGGTCAGGTCGAGGCGCCAATAGCCGAAATGGGCGGCGCGCTCGGCCAGGTCGATATGGGTGCGGAAGCGCTTGACGCGCGCGGCGCGCAGTGCCCGGTCTTCCTCGTCGCTCATGCTCGCCCCGGTCTGCGGCCTGTGCCGCAATCGGGCCAAGATAGCGTCGGCAGGGTTAAGCAACGCTTGCCGCGCGGTGCCGCGTTCCCTAACGCCGCGTTAACGGCGCCGCTATCCGGTGGCCCCGGCGCGCTTGGCGTAGTGCCAGGCCCTGACCGCCAGCGGCCGCACGGCGGAGGCGTTCTGCGCCGCGTTGGCATTGGCCGCCGTGCCGTCGCGCACCCGCCCGACGATGCCTTGCAGGATGCCCGCCAGCCGGAAGAAATTATACGCCGCGTAATAGTCCATGTTCGGCGTCTCGCTCCGCCCGGTGCGCTCGCAATACATCTTGACGTATTGCGCCATGGTCGGAATGCCGAGCGCCTCGAAATCGGCGTTCATCACCGAGCCGGCCGTGGTGTTGCGCCCATCCTGCTGCCACTGCATCAGGTGATAGGTAAAGTCGGCCAGGGGATCGCCGATGGTCGACAGCTCCCAGTCGATCACCGCCAGCACTTTCGGTTCCGTCGGATGCAGGATCATGTTGTCGAGCCGGTAGTCGCCATGCACGACCGACGGCTTGCCCTCCGCCGGCAGGTGCTTGGGCAGCCAGTCGATCAGCCGGTTCATCTCGTCGATCGTCTCGGTCTCGGACATCTGGTACTGCTTGGTCCAGCGCGAGATCTGCCGCGCCACATAGGCGGTCGGCTTGCCGAACTCCGCCAGCCCGATCTCGACGTGATCGAAATTGTGCAGCCGCGCCAGCGTCTCGTTCATCGCGTCATACGTCGCCCAGCGCTGCTTCTTGTCCATGCCGGGCAGCACGCCTTCCCACAGCACGCGCCCCTCGACGCAGTCCATGACGTAGAACATCGTCCCCGTGATGCTCTCGTCCTCGCACAGCACGTAAGGCTTTGCGACCGGAAAGCCGGTCGGATACAGCGCCGAGATCACCTTGAACTCGCGGTCCACCGCATGCGCGCTCGGCAAGAGTTTGCCCGGCGGCTTGCGGCGCATCACGTATTTGCGGTTCGGCGTGACGAG
>DATMKZ010000006.1:0-3184 GCA_035570795.1 Rhizomicrobium sp. | reverse complement strand
CGAGTTCACCCAGGCGATGGGCCTCACCATGGACGGCTCCAAGTTCGGCCTCGGCACGCGCAGCCAGCGCTATGCCATGATCGTCGACAACGGCGTCATCAAGGACCTGTTCGTCGAGAAGCCGGGCGCCTTCGAGGTGTCCGCGGCCGAGAACGTCCTGAAGCATCTCTAGCGCGCTTCGAGCGCAGTCGAGATCGACGGCGGGGCCAAGGCCCCGCCGTTTTCGTTTGGCGATGTCTCTCTAAAGCGTCACGCCGCCATTGACGTGAATCGTCTGGCCGGTGACATAGCTCGCCCCCGGCGAGCACAGGAAGGCGATCACGGCCGCCACCTCGGCCGGCTTGCCGTAGCGGCCCATCGGCACCAGCGCGCTCATCTGCGCCATGCGATCGCGCGAAATCGCCGCGTGCGCCTCGGGATCCTTTTCGATCAAGCCAGGCGCCACGCAATTCGCGGTCCCGCCCGAGAGTGCGATCTCGATGGCGAAGGCGCGTGCCAGCGCCTCCATGCCGGCCTTGGCCGCGGCCGACGCCGGAAAGCTCGGCAGCCCGCGCGCGAAGGCATGGGCCACGAAGGACGACACGCCGACCAGGCGCCCCGCCGTGCCCGCCGTCACCAGCCAAGGCTTGGCGGCGGCAGCAAGCTCGAAGAAGGCCGAGCTCATGGCGGCGAGGCTTGCGTCCCAGCCGGCGCGATCCAGCTCGCCGATCGGACGGCGGTCGGCGAAGCCTGCGTTGCTCACCACGACGTCGAGCCGGCCGAATTTCCGCGCCGTCTCGTCGACCAGGCCGCGCGCGGCGCCGCTCACGGCGAGATCGCCTTCGAGGATCAGCGCCTCGGCGCCGGCGCCGCGCACGACGCCCGCGATCTTCTCCAGACCCGAGCGATTCTTCCGGGCATGGAGCGCGACGGCGGTATCGGGCGCCGCCAGCGCACGGGCGGTCGCCGCACCGATGCCCGACGAGGCGCCGGTGATGAGGATGACGCGCATCAGTCAGGCTCCGGTCGAGGACAGCAGGCTCGGCCGAAGTCGCCGATGCCGACAAGGGACGTGGGAAATCATCTCGATGCGAAGGATAGCATCGCCTAGCGGCAGGCGTCGCGCACGACTGGCGCCAGCTCGTCCGCGAAGCGCCGCGCGCCCTGCACGGAGAAATGGCCATTGTCGACGAAGTCGGCTTCGCCGAATGAATCGGTTGGCACGTCGATATGGATGTCGCCCAGCTCCTTGGCCGCGCGGGTCAGCAGGGTGTTCGCCTTCTGCTGCAGCAGCCAGAGGTCGCGGTCGCGCACCAGCGGCAGCCAGCCGTAGCGGCCGTCGCCCGAGAGCTGCGCGCGATTGAGGAGCTGGCCGACCCAGAGGGTGGTGACGCCGCGCTGGCGGTTGATGGCCGAGATGGCGCGGATGTTGCGCTCGTAGAGGACATCGAGCGCCGGGTCGTCACCGGTCGCCGGATCGCGGCCGTAGGGATCGGTGAAGTAGCGGACGGTGTCGACATTGGTGCTGATGAAGCGCAGCACCATGGTGAGCAGAGGCGAGATCGTGACGTGCGAGCCGCCGATCCGCCGCACTTTCAGCGAATCGACCTGGCTCGGCAGATGGAAGTCGGCATAGGCCGGATCGAGATCGGGAATGTGCGCGTTGCGCAGGTCGTTCCAGCCGACATAGTAGATGGCGCAGCGCGGTTTCTTGCCGAACTTGGCTTGATAGAACGCCGTCTGGATCAGGTGTTCGACGGTGGTGTAGCCCGGCACGCCGTGATTGACGACGAAGAAGCGGCCCTTGCTTTCACCCTGCTCGAGGGCGGCGGCGAGCCGGTCGCTCCAGGTGTCGCCTTCGCCCGCGCCGATATCGTAGGTCGTCGAACCGCCGAAAGTCGCCACGACGCTGCGCCCCGCGAGCTCGCCCGGCGCTGGGTCGCGGCCGCGCGTGCCCTCCGAGGTGTGGCTGATCGCAAGGCCGGTGGCGCTGGTGAAGCTGAGCGAGGGGATGGGAACGGCCTGCAGCAACGCGTGCCACCGGAAGCGCTGCGGCTCCGATTTGTCCGGCGGCAGCAGCGACGCCCCGCCCAACGCGGCATGCCGCAAGGCGTACGAACCGACGCCCCAGCCGAAGTCGACCAGCGCCAGGATCAGCAAGGCCCCGGCGATGCGCGGCCAGCGCACGAGGGCCACGACAAGGACGAGGAGCGTCAGCAAATAGAGAAAGAAGAACGCGCGCGGGCCGAATGCGGTGAGCTCCTCAATGGCGATCAGCCAGCCTGCCGCCAGGAGGACAGCAAGCGCCAGGACGAACGCCACGAAGGCAATGATCGCCCGCTCGAAACGGTAGGGACGGCTGACACCGACATAGGCGAGCATCCGGTTCGACATGTCGGTCACGCCCTGGACGGCGATCTCATTGCTGCTTGAAGGTCCACACTTCCGCCATTGTCCTCGTGGGGACTCTCTCACACTTGATCTGCGAATACCAAGCCGTGCTTCGCCGGCGGGGCACGATCACGTTTGCTTGTCTTGGCGTTGCCAAAGCGTGTCGCGTGTTATGCACGACAGGCGTTCAACCGACGTGGATTTCGACAGGAGACGCGCAAATGAAGGTTCAATGGCCAGTCGTCATCGCGCTCGCCGGCCCCGTCGCCATTTTGGCGGCCGCCGCGAGCGCGCAAATACCGGACGCCGTCGCCGCTCCGAATGAAGCCGTGGTGGCAACCGTCCATGCCGAAGGCGCACAGGTCTACGACTGCAAGGCCGGCGCGGACGGAAAGCTCGTTTGGCAGTTCCGCGAGCCCATTGCGACACTGCTCGTCGACGGCAAGACGGTCGGCCGGCACTTTGCCGGCCCGAGCTGGGAGCTGGCCGATGGCAGCGCGGTCACCGGCAAGATCGCCGGTCGCGCCGCCGGCGCGACGCCGAAGGATATTCCCCTGCTGAAGCTCGACGCGGCCTCGCACCGTGGATCGGGACAGCTGACGGGCGTCATGACAATCCAGAGGCTCAACACCAAGGGCGGCGTAGCCGAGGGCCCGTGCGACTCAGCAGGGGCGTTTCTGTCCGTGCCCTACTCAGCCGACTACACGTTTCTCAAGAAGGGCAGCTGACGGTTGACTGAAGAAGAATGGCGCGCCCGAAGAGATTCGAACTCCTAACCTTCTGATCCGTAGTCAGATGCTCTATCCAGTTGAGC
>DATMKZ010000005.1:0-36461 GCA_035570795.1 Rhizomicrobium sp. | reverse complement strand
GAGCATGTGCCGCATCACCGGATAGGCATCGGAAATGCCGTTGGCGCCCAGCATGTCGCGGGCTTCGCGCGCGATGGCGAGCGCCTTGCCGCAATTGTTGCGCTTGAGCAGCGAGATCGCCGGCACCGCCGCGTCGCCGCTGTCGATCAGCCTCCCGAGGCGCAATGCGCCGAGCAGGCCGAGCGTGATCTCCGTCTGCATGTCGGCGAGCTTCTTCTGGACCAGCTGCGTCGCGGCGAGCGGGCGCCCGAACTGCTTGCGGTCCAGCGTATATTGCCGTGCCGCATGCCAGCATGCCTCCGCCGCGCCCATCGCGCCCCAGGCGATGCCGTAGCGCGCCCGGTTGAGGCAGCCGAACGGCCCGCCGAGCCCCTTGGCGTTCGGCAGCAGGTTGGCTTCGGGCACCAGCACGTCTTCGAGCACGATCTCGCCGGTGACGCTGGCGCGCAGCGAGAACTTGCCTTCGATCTTGGGCGTCGAGAAGCCCTTCATGCCGCGCTCGACCACGAAGCCGCGGATGACATCGTCGAGCTTGGCCCAGACCACGGCGACGTCGGCGATCGGCGAATTGGTGATCCACATCTTGGCGCCGTTGAGGCGGTAGCCGTTCGCCTCCCTGACCGCGCGCGTCGTCATGCCGCCGGGATCGGAGCCGTGATCGGGCTCGGTGAGGCCGAAGCAGCCGACGAACTCGCCGCTCGCGAGCTTGGGCAGGTATTTGCGCCGCGTCTCCTCGCTGCCATAGGCGTAGATCGGATGCATGACGAGCGAGGACTGCACGCTCATCGCCGAGCGATAGCCGGAATCGACGCGCTCCACCTCGCGCGCGACGAGGCCGTAGCAGACATAGCTGAGGCCGGCGCAGCCATAGTCCTCGGGCAGCGTCGGGCCGAGCAGGCCGAGCGCCCCCATCTCCGTCATGATGGCGCGGTCGAAGGTCTCGTTGCGAAAGCCGAGCTTGACGCGGCTGGCGAGCTTGTCCTGGGCATAGGCGCGGGCGCTGTCGCGCACCATGCGTTCCTCGGCCGAGAGGTCGGCGTCGATCAGGAGCGGATCGGCCCAGTCGAAGGCGTTGCGATCCAGCCGGGCGGTGGGCTTGCTGGCGTGGTCTTCGGCGGCGCTCATCGTTCGACTCGCTGGGCAAAATGGGCGGGCACGGCCTGCGGCGGAGCCTCCGCCGTCGGCGGCAGCACCGGCCTGGTTTCGGTGGGCGTCACATAGAGCTTTTCTTCGCGATAGGCGATGTAGATGTGGAAGTGCAGCAGGATGTTCATGCCGATCAGCATGCTGGAATCCGATTCCAGCTTGCGCGGATCGCGGATGCGGCTGCCCGTCGCCGGCGTCGTGGCGTCGGCCAGCACCTGGTGCAGGAGATCCGGAATGATCTCGACCTGCAGGTGGTTGACCGCGATGCCGTCGAACGCCAGCGACGAGAAGACGTGGCGGTAGGTGGTGGCGTTCGGCTTGCCGGGGAAGCTGCCAGTGCGGGGCGCGTCGGCGCCGCCGAGCTGCAGGTGGAACTGGCTCTGCGCCACCGGCAGCGTCAGCGTGGTGTTGTAGGCGCCGGTGTCCAGCGTCGCGGTCACGCGCTGGCCGTCGAGCAGCACCGGCACGATGATGTGGCCCGAGGACAGCACGCGCATCGGAATCACCGCCACGGCCTGCGCCTTCCAATAGACCACCTTGCCTTCGCAATGGTCCGGCGAGAACAGGTTCATCGTGTCGGCGCCGAAATCGACGTCGACGTCGTAATGCTTGAGGATGTCGGGCGCCAGGATGCCGGCGATGCCGGTGTCGTCGCCGAACAGGCGCGTGCCGGGCGCGATGGCGAGCGCCACGCTGTCGGCCCTGAGCGGCGTGACCTCGAGCGAGCCCTCGGCGAACTGGTCCGAGAACTCGCCGTACATGTTGTAGAGCTTGAAGTTGCCGCGCCGGCGCAGCAGGTGCAGCTCGTCCGCCGCTTCGGTGGTGATCTCCGTCATGGCGCCGCCGGTGTCCAGCAGCATGAGCTTCTGCACGCCCTGGATGGTCACGGGGACGAATTCCTCGCGGCGCTCCAGGCTCGGCACCAGATCGAGCGCGGTGATGCGCGTCAGCGGGGCGCAATCCTCCGCGGCGGCCGCAGCGCCGCACAACAGCGCCGTGACGGCCACGGCGAGCGACACGCTTCGTCTTGCTGACCGCATGACCTTCCCTGTGGGCGCCGACTCTAACGCGCCGGCCACCGGGGGAGAAGGCGCCAATTGGCTGGTTACGCTCCCAGGAAATCCAAGACCGCCTGCTTGTAAACCTTGTCGCCAACCGCCGTCATATGGTCGCGGCGCGGCACGGTGACCGCGCGGCCGTCCGGGAAGGCGGCGGCGAGGCCGTCCGGGCCGCCTGTCAGCGCGTCGGTCTCGCCGCAGACGACGAGGACGGGGCGCCGGGCCGTCGCCAGGACCGCGCGCGGCAGGTTCATCGTCGGCGCGCTCATGCAGGCGGCCAGCGCCAGCCGGTCCTTGCCGGGCTGATCGGCGAAGGCGCGAAAGGCGCGCGCGGTCGGGCTGGCGATCGTCGCGGGGTCGGGCGCGGTGAGGGCGGCGGCGATCTCGGCCCGCACCGCGGGATCGGCGACGCGGTCGCGCAAATTCTGCGGCGAGTCGAGATAGGATTCGCCGACACCGCCGACGATGAGCTTGCGCACCCGCTCGGGGTGCCGGACCAGCAGCTGGAGGGCGATGAAGCCGCCCATCGAATAGCCCATGACGAAGGCCGAGGCGAGGCCGGCCGCATCCATCACCGCCAGCACGTCGTTCGCCATCTCGTCATGGCCGTAGCCCGCCACGGCATGCGGCTTGTCGCTGTCGCCGTGGCCGCGGCAGTCCAGCGCGGTGACGCGGTAGCCCGCGCCGGTCAGCGTCTCGTACCAGCCCGTGTCGCGCCAGTTCTGCGCCCGGCTGGAGCCGAAGCCGTGGACGAGCACGATGTCGCCGCCGGCGCCGACGGTTTCGTAGGCGAGACGCACGCCGTCCGGCGCGGTGGCAAAAAGGGTCATGGCGGCGACCTTCGCAAAGCAGGCGCGGACTGTCTATGATGCGCGCGGCGATCCGAAAGAACCTGTCATGTCCCTGGAAGTGCTCAAGAAAGACGTTTGCGCGGCGGTCGATGCGATGGCCGACGAATTGCTGGCGCTGAGCCATGCGATCCATGGCGAGCCCGAGCTGGCGCTGGAGGAATTCAAGGCCGCCAAGCGCCTCGCCGACGCCGTCGAGCGCCACGGCATCCAAGTCCAGCGCGAAGCCTTCAGCCTGCCGACCGGCTATGCCGCCGCGTTCGGCAAGGCCAGCGGCCCGACCATCGCGATCCTGTCGGAATACGACGCCCTGCCCGGCATCGGCCATGCCTGCGGCCACAACATCATCGCCACCGGCGGCTATGGCGCGGCGATCGCGCTGTCGAAGCTGAACGGGCGGCTGCCGGGGCGCGTGCGCTATCTCGGCACGCCGGCCGAGGAGCGTTTCGGCGGCAAGGAGATCATGGCGCGCGCCGGCGCCTTCGACGGCTGCGACGCGGCGATGATGATCCATCCCTCGAACGAAAACCTCGTCACCATGCCGTGCATCGCCATCGCCGAGGTCGAGGCGATCTATCACGGCCGCTCGGCGCATGCCTCGGCGATGCCCTATCGCGGGCTGAACGCGCTCGACGCCGTGGTCACGGCTTACCAGTCCATCGCGCAGCTGCGCCAGCATATCCGCAACACCGACCGCATCCACGGCATCATCACCGAGGGCGGGCTGGCGCCCAACATCGTGCCGGAGCGCGCCGCCTGCCGCTTCTACGTCCGCGCCGTCGATGCGCACGAACTGGCGCCGCTCAAGGCCCGGGTGCAGAAATGCTTCGAGGCGGGGGCGCTCGCCACCGGCTGCACGCTGCAAGTCCAGTGGGGCGACACCGACTATCTCGACCTCAAGACCAACTGGCCGATGGCGGAGATGTACGAAAGCAACGCGGTCCGGCTGGGACGCGAATTCTTCCCGGTGAAGGACCTGCCGCCCGGCTATGCCGGCTCGACCGACATGGGCAATGTCAGCCACCGCGTGCCCTCGATCCATCCGATGCTGGGCGTGGCGCCCGCCGGCGTCATCATCCACAACCCCGAATTCACCCGCTATGCCGCGTCGGACAAGGGCGATCGGGCGGTGCTGGACGGCGCCAAGTCGATGGCGATGACGGCGCTCGACCTGATGGCGGACGCGGCCAAGCTCGCCGCCGTGCGCGCCGATTTCGCGGCCACCGCGGAAATCTCGCAGAGCGCCATCGCCAAGTCGCGCGAGCCCCTGCAGCACGCCCACGGTCGCGATCACGCGGGCCATGGCGGCTGCGGCTGCGCATGAGCCGGTGGCTGCTGATCGCGGCGATCGCCGGCGCACTTGCCGTGGCGGCAGGAGCGTTCGCGGTGCACGGCCTGCAAGGACGGCTCGATGCGCATGCGCTGAGCCTGTTCGAGACCGGCGCGCGCTATCACATGTATCACGCGCTGGGAATCGGGCTGGCGGCGTTCGCCATACGTGACGCTGCGGCAGGCGCGGCAGCCACAGCGGCGGCATTTTTCCTCGCCGGCATTTTGCTCTTTTCCGGTTCGCTCTATCTTCTGGCGCTGACGGGTGCGAAGGGCTTCGCCTTCGTCACGCCGCTCGGCGGCGTCTGTTTTCTCATCGGCTGGGGCGCCCTCGCCTTCGCCGCCACGCGATTGAAGGTCCGATGAAGAGCGACGAACACATCCTGGTCGCCGGCAGCGGCATCGCCGGCCTTGGCGCCGCGCTGGCGTTCGGCGGCGGGGCGCGCCGCATCACCATCCTCGACCGCGATCCGCCGCCGCCGGCCGGTTCGGCCGAAGAGGCGTTCTACGCGTGGGAGCGGCGCGGCGCGACGCAGCTGCGCCACAGCCATGCGTTCCTCGGCCGCCTGACGGCGCTGATCCGCGACCGCTATCCGGACCTGATGGCCGAGCTGCTGGCCGCGGGCACGCGCCTGTTCGGCTTCGAGGACGGTCTGCCGCCGGCGCTGGCGAGCGGCTACGTGCCGGCGAAGGGCGACGAGGACCTCAAGCTGCTGTTCAGCCGGCGCACCACGCTGGAACTCGTCCTGCGGCGCTATGCGGCGCGGCTGCCGGGCGTGAGCTTCGTCACCGATGCGGGCGTGCGCGGGCTGATCGCGCGCCGCGACAACGGCACGCTGATCGCCGAAGGCCTCAAGGTCGAGCGCGGCGGCGCGGTGGAAGAGATGCGCGCCGACGTCGTGGTCGACGCCACCGGGCGCAACACCTCGTTCCCGCAATGGCTGCGCGACGCGGGCCTGGAGGTGCGCGAGGAATCGAGCCCCTGCGGCATCCTTTACTACACGCGCCACTACAAGCTGAAGGACGGCCAGGGCGAGCCGCCGCGCGACGGCGCGCCCGGCGGCGCCGATCTCGGCTACATCAAGTTCGGCGTCTTCATCGCCGACAACCGGCATTTCTCGGTCACGCTGGCGGTGCCGGAGATCGAAAGCCAGCTGCGCCTCGCCATCGTCAAGCCGGAGAATTTCGACGCCGCCTGCCGCGCCATGCCGGGCGCGGCGCGCTGGATCGAGCCCGAGCGTTCCGAGCCGGTGAGCCGCGTCTACGCGATGGGCGAGCTGCACAATGTCTGGCGCCACTACCTGAAGGACGGCGCGCCGCAGGTGCTCAATTTCTTCGCGCTGGGCGACGCCGCCATCCGCACCAATCCGCTCTACGGCCGCGGCTGCTCGTCGGGCGTGGTCGAGGCGCATCTGCTGCGCGCCGCGCTCGACGCCTCGGACGATCCCGCCGAGCGCGCCAGTATCTACGAGCGCGAGATGAAGGCGGCGATCCGGCCCTATTACGATTCGATGGTCTCGCTCGACCTCAACGCCATCCGCCGTGCCGAGCACGAGCGCAATCCGCATTACCGGCCCGGCTATCGCGCGCGGCTCGCCAAGAGCTTCACAGAGGACGGGCTGATGCCGGCGCAGCGCGGCGACGTCGAGGTCAGCCGCGCCCTCAGCCGCGTCTTCCACATGCTCGACGAGCCGACCGCGTTCCTGAAGCGCCCCGCCGTCATGGCGCGCATCCTCGCCATGTGGGCGACCTCGACGGCGGACAAGAAAAAGCGCGGCCTCTACCCGGCCAAGGCCGGGCCCGAGCGCGCCGAGATGCTGCGCCTGCTGAACGTCGCCGCCTGAACCCAGAATTGGAGACCGCCATGGCCGCCTTTCCCGAGCCGACACTGGTCAAGAGCAACGGCATCGACATGGCCGTCTACGAGATGGGCCCGAAAGACGGCGTTCCGGTCGTGCTGTGCCATGGCTTTCCCGAGCTCGCCTATTCCTGGCGTCACCAGCTGCCGGCGCTGGCCGCCGCCGGCTTCCGCGCCATCGCGCCGGACCAGCGCGGCTACGGCCGCAGCTCGCGTCCCGAGGCGGTCGCCGATTACGACATGGCCCATCTCACCGGCGACCTCGCCGGCCTGCTCGATGCGCTGGGCCTCAAGGACGCAGTCTTCTGCGGCCACGACTGGGGCGGCCTGGTGGTGTGGCAGATGCCGCTGCTCCATCCGGCCCGCGTGCGCGGCGTCATCGGCGTCAACACGCCGTTCATGGCGCGCGGGCCGATGGATCCGATCGCCATGATGCGCGCCGTGTTCGGCGAGGACATGTACATCGTCTATTTCCAGAAGCCCGGCGCCGCCGACGCGGTGCTGGCCAAGGACGTCGGCAAGTCGTTCCGCTTCTTCATGCGCAAATCGGGGATGAAGGCGGCGGACTACGCCAAGCTGCCGGCGGAGCAGCGCAACCTGGCGCTGGTCAAGGCGCTCGAGGCCGACGAAACCAGCTGGGGCGGCAGCGGCGCGCCGCTGCTCAACGACGAAGAGATGAAATATTTCGTCGACGCGTTCACGCGAACCGGCTTCACCGGCGGCATCAACTGGTACCGCAATTTCAGCCGCAACTGGGAAGCCGGCGCCGGCATCGAGCAGAAAGTCCATGTCCCCGGCCTGATGATCATGGCCGAGGACGACGTCGTGCTCTCGCCCGCCATGGCCGACGGCATGGAGCAGTTCGTGCCCGACCTGGAAAAGGCCTTGATCAAGGATTGCGGCCACTGGACGCAGCAAGAACACCCGAACCAGACCAACGCGATCATGATCGACTGGCTGAAGCGGCGGTTCGGCTAATCCGGCAGTGTCACGCTGCCGGCGATCGTGAACGCCGCCGCTGCGCCCGGCGCATTCCCCGGCTGGCCGCCGCCGACGCTGAGGCGATAGGCGCCGGCCGCGACGACGCGGTCTCCGGCCTCGGTCACGCTGGAGAGCTCGCGCGGCGAAAGCTCGAAATGGATTTTCTGCCGTGCGCCCGGCGCCAGATGCACGCGGGCAAAACCGCGCAGGGCGCGCAACGGCGCGCCAGACACCTTTGGGAAGCCGAGATAAAGCTCAGCCACCTCGTCGCCCTCGATCGCACCTTCATTGCGAACCACGACCTCGACGCCGAGCGTGCCGCCGGCCTTGAGCCGCGCGGCCGAGAGCCTGAGGCCGCCATAGCTGAACCGCGTGTAGCTGAGGCCATAGCCGAACGGATAAAGCGGCCTGCCTGTGAAGTAGCGATAGGTGCGGCCCGTCATGGAATAGTCCTCGAACGGCGGCAGTTGCGAGACGCCGGTGTAGAACGTCACCGGCAGGCGTCCGGCGGGATTGTTGGAGCCCGACAGCGTCTCGGCGACGGCCGAGCCGCCCTCCTCGCCCGGATACCAGGCATCGAGGATCGCGTCCGCGTTCCGCGCCGCCCAGTTCACCGACAGCGCCGAACCGTTCAGCAGCACCACGACGAGCTTCTTGCCCGTGGCCTTGACGGCTTTGAGCAGGTCTTCTTCATCCTTGGGCATATCGAGGCTGGTGCGGTCGCCGCCGACGAAGCCCGGGACCGTGACCGTCATCTCTTCGCCTTCGAGCGCCGACGAAATGCCGGCGACGGCGATCACGAGGTCGGCATTTCGCGCCGCCGCGACGGCCCGCGCCAGGGGCTCGGCGATCACCGGCGTCCAGACGAACTTGATGACGGGTCCGCGGCTCGGCGACTGCTCGATCCGCACCGCGTATTTGCGGCCCTTCTCGAACGGCAGGTCGACCGTCTTGGGCCCGCGCTGGCGCGGCGCCGAACTGTCGACCACGAGCCGGCCGTCGAGCCAGAGTTTCGAGGACAGGCCGTCGAGACCGATCCGGTAGGCGCCGCTTTCGGGCACGCTGACGAAGCCGGTCCAGCGCACCGAGAGCACGCCTTCCGCCGGCAAAACCGGCACCACGTCGCGGTCGAAGGCAATGACGGCATCGCGGCGCGTCAAGAGCGGCGTGCCGGCGAAGTCCGCGCCCTGGAAAAACGCCGCCTTCAGGCCCGGCCGGCCGTCGTCGCTGCTGAGCGCCGAGGCCGGCACCGGCTCGGCGGCGCGCAGGAAGTTGGTGCCGGGCTCGAAGACGATTTGCGCGTCGGGAAACTGGCGGCGGATGCCATCGAGCACGGTGACGGGATGCAGCGGCTGGCCGTTATAGTTGCCGTTCAGCACCTCGACCTGGTCGGCCAGCGGCCCGATCACCGCGATGCGCTTGATCGTCGGCTTCAACGGCAGGACGCCGTCGTTCTTCAGCAGCACGATGGATTCGCGCGCCGCGGTCAGCGCCAGCACGCGATGCGCCTCCGAATTGAGCTCGCTGTCGGGCAGGTTGGCGAACGGCACCAGCGCCGGCGGGTCGAACAGGCCGAGCTTCATGCGCGCCGTGAACAGGCGGCGCAACGCCGCGTCGAGCGCGCTCTCGGGCACCAGGCCCTGCTTCACCGCATCGACGTAGCGGTCGTAGTCAGAGCTGTCCATCGTCGGCACGCGGAAATCGGCGCAGTCATTGTCGACGCCGTGCCGGAGCGAGACGGCGGCGGCCTCGGCATAGGTCGCGGTGTAGTGATGGCCGCGCTGGATGTCGGCGATGGCGTCGCAGTCCGACACCACATAACCCTGGTAATTCCATTTGCCGCGCAGCCGATCGGTCAGCAGGAAATCGCTGGCGCAGGCGGGCTGGCCGTTGACGCGGTTGTAGGCGCACATGATCGACGCCGCATGGCCCTCGACGATGGCGGCCCGGAAGGCCGGCAGGTAGGTGTCTTCCTCGTCGTGCCGGCTCACCGCCACGTCGACCGTGTGCCGCGTCGGCTCGGGCCCGCTATGCACCGCGAAATGCTTCGGCGTCGCAATGGCGCGCCAATAGCGCGGATCGTCGCCCTGCAGCCCGGTGACGAAGGCGACGCCCATCCGGGCGGTGAGGAACGGGTCCTCGCCATAGGTCTCCTGGCCGCGGCCCCAGCGCGGATCGCGGAAGATGTTGATGTTGGGCGACCAGAAATCGAGGCCCTGGAAAATGTAGTGCTCGCCCTGGCTGCGCTGCAGGATGTTGTATTTGACGCGCGCCTCGCTGCCGATGGCGACCGCCATCCGGTGGATCAGCGCCGGATCGAAGGTCGCGGCCAGGCCGATGGGCTCGGGAAACACTGTCGCGTAGCCGTTGCGCGCCACGCCGTGCAGCGCCTCGCTCCACCAATTGTAGGCGGGGATGCCCAGGCGCGGAATGGCACGCGCCTGATTGACGAGCTGCGACGCCTTCTCCGGGAGCGTCAGGCGCGCGATGAGATCGTCGACGCGTTGGGCGATCGGCAGGCTGGCATCGCGATAAGGCGCCGGGGCGGGCTCGGCCGCGCCTGCCGCCGGCGCCGCCAGTAGCGCTGCGGCCAGTGCGATGATGGACAGTGCGATGACGGACAGGCGCATCGACATCCCCGAAATTTTGTTAGCGTTACCATAAGGCTAGCGCCCAAACCGCCGGCAAGGCAATTGGCGCGGCGCCGCAAGCCGGTGTCGCCGGCGCCCGGGCCATGACAGAATGCCGTCATGGCTGAATCGCCGGACGAAATCGACACTTTCTCCTATGCCGATCCGGGCGATCCGCGGCTGAAGAAGTTCTTCATCCGCGTCGTCGAGCGGCTGACCGGACAGCCCTATCTGAAATGGATTTACGAGGACAACCGCGCCCATCCGGTGGCCGGCGAGAGCTTCTGGTCGGCGGCGATCCGCCGGCTGGAGCTGAACCTCAAATACAACGAGGAGGCGCTGGCGCAGTGGCCCAGGACCGGCCCCCTGGTGGTGGTCGCCAACCACCCCTTCGGCGTGCTCGACGGGCTCATCATCTGCGAGATCGTCGCCCGCGTGCGCGAGGATTTCCGCGTCCTGACCAACGCCGTGCTGCTGCGCGCCGACGAGGTCAAGACCTTCCTGCTGCCGGTCGATTTCGCCGAGACCGAGGAGGCCCTGAAAACCAATCTGCGCACCCGCGCCGAGGCCAAGAACCACCTGATGAAGGGCGGCTGCCTCGTGGTGTTTCCGGCCGGCGGCGTCTCGACCACGCCGACCATCTGGCACAAGCGCGCCATCGACACCGAATGGAAAAACTTCACCGCCAGGCTGATCGGCCAGGCCAAGGCGCCGGTGGCGCCGGTCTATTTCGCCGGCCAGAACAGCCGGCTGTTCCAGCTCGCCAGCCACATCTCCATGACCCTGCGCCTGTCGCTGCTGTTCAAGGAAGTGCACGACAAGATCGGCAGCGACATCCAGCTTCGCATCGGCGAGCTGGTGCCCTATGAGCGGCTGGCGGGGATCAACGACCGGCAGTCCTTCATGGACCTGCTCAAGGACATCACCTATTCGCTGGGCGACGGCGTGCCGCAAAAGCCGAGCAAGCCGCGCGTCAAGCGGCCGCGCCGCGCGCCCGGCGCCGCGCCCTGCCCGTGAGCGCGCCACCATGAGCACACGTCCGCGCGTCGGCCTGTTCGTAACCTGCCTCGTCGATCTGGTGCGGCCGAAAATCGGCTTCGCCGCCGTCAAGCTGCTGGAACAGGCGGGCTGCGACGTCGCAGTGCCGGCGACACAGACCTGCTGCGGCCAGCCGGCATGGAACGCGGGCGCCGACGGCGATGCGCGCGCCATCGCTGAGGCCGCGATCGCGGCGTTCGAAGGCTTCGACTATGTCGTGGCGCCGTCCGGCTCCTGCGCCGGCATGATCCGGCGGCATTATCCCGAGATGTTCGAGAACGATGCGGCGTGGCTGGCACGGGCCCGCGCCCTGGCGCAGAAGACGCACGAGCTGATGTCGTTCCTGGTGAAGGTGCGCGGCGTGACAAGCGTGCCGGCGCAGTTCGCGGGGCGCGTCTGCTATCACGACTCGTGCTCGTCGCTGCGCGAGATGGGCGTCAAGGCCGAGCCGCGCGCCCTGCTCGCCACGGTCGGCGGCCTCAGCCTCGGCGAACTCGCCGACCCGCAGACCTGCTGCGGCTTCGGCGGCTTGTTCAGCGTCAAATATCCCGAGATCTCCGAGCGCATGGCCGACGACAAGATCGCAGACGCCTGCGCCACCGGCGCCGGCACGCTGCTCGGCGGCGATCTGGGCTGCCTGCTGCATCTGGCCGGCCGCCTGAGACGCCAGGGCAAGACGCTCGCCGTGCGCCATGCCGCCGAGGTGCTGGCCGACATGGGCGGCGAAGCCGCGTTGGGCGAGCCGTGAACCCCGATCCGCGCGATTTCGAGGCCGCGGCGCGCGCCGCGCTGGTCGATCCGCTGCTGCGCCCGGCGCTCGGCCGGCTGAAGACGCATTTCGGCGCCGGCCGCGCCGCCGCGGTGGCGCGCTATGGCGATTTCGAGGCGCTGCGCGCCGCCGGCCGCGACATCCGCGACCATGCCGTGACCAACCTGGACGAATTGCTTGTGCAATTCGAAAACAGCGTCGTGGCGCGCGGCGGCACGGTGCATTGGGCCCGCGACGCGGCGGAAGCGCGGCGGCTGATCCTCGCCATCCTGCAGGACGCCGGCGCCAGGACCGTGACCAAGGGCAAGTCGATGGTTACGGAGGAGATCGCGCTCAATCCGTTCCTCGAAGCCAACGGCATCGTGCCGGTGGAGACCGACCTCGGCGAATACATCATCCAGCTGCGCCGCGAACCGCCGAGCCACATCATCGCGCCGGCCTTTCACCTCTCCAAGGAGCAGGTCGCCGAGAGCTTCCGCGCCGCCCACACCGAACTCGATCCCAATCGTTCGCTGGAGGAGCGCAATTCGCTGGTCCAGGAGGCGCGCGCCATGCTGCGCCGTCACTTCGAGGCCGCCGATGCCGGCATCACAGGCGCCAATTTCCTCAGCGCCGCGGACGGCGCCGCGGTCATCGTCACCAATGAGGGCAATGGCGACCTGACGCGGCTGCTGCCCAAGACGCATATCGTCGTCACCGGCATCGAGAAGGTGGTCGCCGACATGGGCGACGTCGCGGTGCTGCTGCGCCTGTTGCCGCGCTCGGCGACCGGCCAGCCGATCTCGACCTATGTCAGCGTCATGGCGGGGCCGCGCGGTGCGGACGAGAGCGACGGGCCGGAGAATTTCCACGTCGTGCTGGTCGACAACGGCCGCTCCAGGCTGATCGGCACCGAGGCGCAGGACGTCTTGCGCTGCATCCGCTGCAGCGCCTGCATCAATCACTGCCCGATCTACGGCGCCATCGGCGGCCACGCCTATGGCGCGACCTATATGGGGCCGATCGGCGCGGCGCTGAACCCCGGCGTCATGGGCGTCGCGGCGGCCGCGCATCACGCCAACGCCTCGACCTTCTGCGGCCGCTGCGCCGAGGTCTGCCCGGTGATGATCCCGCTGCCCAAGATCATGCGCCATTGGCGCGCGGTGGAATACGCGGACGGCCTGGCGCCGAAGGCGATCGTGCGCGGCCTTGGCCTGTGGGCCTTCGCCGCCAGGCGGCCGGCGCTCTACCGCTTCGGCGCGGCGCTGCTGGCGCGGTGCCTCAAGCTGATCGCGCGCGACGGCACGGTGCACGCGCTGCCGGTGATGAAGGGCTGGTTCGCGGTGCGCGACTTTCCAGCGCCGCAGGGCAAGACATTTCAGGCGCAGTGGCGGGCGCGAAAATGAGCGGACGCGAGGAAATTCTGTCGTCGATCCGGGCACGTCGGCTGCTGCAGACGCCGAGGCCCGCGGCGTATCGCGCGCCGCCGACGACGGGCGACCTGCCCGCGATCTTCGCCAAGAAATTGTCGGCGCAGTTCGCCGACGTGCGGATGCTGGAGAGCATGGCCGACGTGCCCGCCGCCATCGCCGACATCCTGCGCGGCCGCAACATGGCGGCTGAGATCCACATCCCGCCGGACAGCGAACTGGCGGCGCTCGACCTGCCCAATGTCGCGATCAAACGCGAGCCGCCGGGCGCCTTCGACGCCGCGGTCACCGTCGCGCCCTTCGCCATCGCCGAGACCGGCACGCTGGCCTATCCGAGCGGCCGGGGCGCGCCCGCGTCGTGGCATTTCCGCCCGGTGCTGGAGATCGTGGTGCTACGCGCCTCGTCGGTGGTCGCCGAGCTGGAAGACGTGCTTGCGGCGCTGCCCGCCGGCCTGCCCTCGACGCTGAACCTCGTCAGCGGCCCCTCGCGCACCGGCGACATCGAGCAGACGATGGAGCTCGGCGCGCATGGGCCGAAAGCGCTGGCGGTGCTGGTGGTGAAAGGGTGAGCGCCGGCCTCGACCTGAACGATCCTCGCTGGCAAACCCTCGAGGGCGGCTATCGCGAGCCATACGATCCGCGGGATGCACTGCGAGCCCTTGAAGCGGATAGTTCGGCGAAAGAGGCGTGGGCAGAACTCTGGGACGAACTTCATCATCAGGGCGACGTCGGCGAAGCGTCTTACGCCGCTCTCCCGCATATCGTCCGCATCCATGCCGCGTCGAACAAATCCCATCGGGACGCCTATGCAATCGTCGCCGTCATCGACGGGTCGCGGAGGAACGGCCGCAATCCCGAACTGCCGGATTATCTGCGGCCAAGCTATGAGGCCGCGATACAGCAACTGGCGAAGATCGGTCTACACGAGATCGCTGGCGCGACGGACCCGGCGCTGATTTCCAGTATCCTGGCAGTCATCGCAATCTGGAAAGGTCACACTGCACTCGGAGCCTTCGCGATGAATTTCGACGAAGACGAGTTGCAGGAAATCTTCGAATGGTGGTGGAAGCGCTAACCCGCGATCCCCAATTCCTTCCGCGCGAACTCGGCTGCCGATTTGTAGTCCGCCTTGCCGTTGGGGGCGCGCAGATTGACGCCGGCGACGAGGACGCGCTTGGGCGTCTTGTAGCCGGCGAGGCTTTCGCGGACATGGGCGCGGATCGCCGCCTCGTCGAACACCGCGCCGGGGCTGAGCTTGACGAGGCCGGTGATCGCCTGGCCCCATTTGTCGTCCGGCACGCCGAGCACCAGCGCGTCCTCGACGGCGGGATGGCGCTTCAGCGTCTCCTCGACCTCCTCGGGGAAGACCTTCTCGCCGGCGGTGTTGATGCAATTGCTGCCGCGGCCGAGTAGCGTGATGCGGCCGTCGGCCTCGACGATGGCGTAGTCGCCGGGAACCGAATAGCGCTTGCCGGCGATGACCTTGAACAGGCGGTTGGTCTTGTCCTCGTCCTTGTAATAGCCGACCGGCAGCACGCCGCCGACCGCGAGACGGCCGGTCTTGCCGCTGCCGGGCGCGATCGGCTGCTCCTCGTCGTCGATGACGATCGCGTTGGGGCCCATCAGGAAGCCCGCCGTCTTGGTGGGCACGCCGCGCTGCGCCACCGACGTGCCCATGCCCAAGGCCTCGGTCGAGGAGAACGCATCGGTCAGCATCGCGGTCGGCGGCAGATGGGCGAGCAGGCCCTCCTTGATGTCGGCGCTCCACATCGCGCCGGAGGAGCCGATGGCGACGACCGAGGAGACGTCGTATCTGCCCGGGTTCTCGTCGAGCGCGCGCAGCAACGGCTTGGCGAAGGGATCGCCGACGATCGCCATGTTGGTGACGCGGTTCTTCTCGACGGCGGTCCAGATCGCATGCGGATCGAGCGAGGCGTTGTCGACCGTGACCACGCAGCCGCCCATCAGCAGCGTCGACATGGTGCCGAAGAAGCCGGTGCCGTGCATCTGCGGGCAGGCCGGCAGGTAGCGGGTGTTCATGTCGCCGGAGGCGCGCACGAAGGCCAGGATCTCGTCCATGTGCTCCGGCAGCTTGCCGGTGGCGAGGAAGATGCGCGCCAGCAGCGTGGCGGAGAGATCGCCCTGCGCATACATCACGCCTTTGGGCATCCCGGTGGTGCCGCCGGTGTAGACCATGACGAGGTCGCCCGGCGAGCGGGCGATCCCGAGCCGGGCACCGCTGCCGGTGGTGGCGAGTTTTTCGTAAGGGCTGGCGAAGCTCGCGACATCGGGCGGCCCGACCTCGACAAACACCTTCACCTTGCCGAGCTGGTTGTGGATCTGCGCCACGGTATCGCGGAATTCGCCGGCATAGACCACGACCGTGGCGTCGGAATTGTCGACGATGTAGCGCACTTCCTCCGGCTTGTAGCGGTAGTTGACGTTGACATGCGTCAGCCGGCCGAGGAAGCAGGCGCCGGTGGTCTCGCCGTATTCGATGCCGTTGCGCATGTAGAACGCGACCTTGTCGCCGGGTTGCACACCGCGCGCATGCAGGTTGCGCGCGATGTTGTTCATGCGCCTGGTCGCCGTGCCCCAGTCGATCGAGCGGTCGCCATGCACGAAGCAGGGTGAGGACGGCGGCACGATGGCCGAGACGGCATCGATGATGTCGCCGAAATTGAACGCCTGGGGGGCAGGCGGCAGCTTTTCCGAAAGTTCACGCAAGCTCATTTCAACTCCTGCATCGAATGCAATTCCGAACAACTTCAACAGCCGTCATGGGCGGCCTTGAGCCGCCCACCCATCAGGCGCGCGTCGGCGCGCCAAAGAGTCTTTTGCGCCTGCAGACGCAGGCGCGATGGGTGGCCGGGTCAAGCCCGGCCATGACGGGAAGTGAGAGTGTGGCGCCCATGTCTAAATTCAATTCGGCTTCTCGACCGCCTTGATCCGGCTGACCGAGATGTTCTTGCCCCAATGCGAATGCTCGCGGCGGCGGAAATGGTCGGGACGGTCCTTCAGGCTGCGGGTCGACAGCCACAGGCGCTTGAGGTGCCGCTTGAAGCCGGCGGCGACGTCGTCCTGGTATTCCTGCCGCCCATGCAGCACGTGATAGTTGTTGATGAACTGCATTTCGCCGGGGGCAAGGTCCATGTAGACGTTGTAACGCGGGTCGCGCGCCATCTCGGTGACGGTCTTCAGCGCCTCGCGCGCAAGCTCCGACAGGCGCGGCGCCTCGGGATGCTTCTGCGACGCCAGCACATATTGCGGGATGAAGCGGGTGAAGAGACGCCCGCCATGCTCGGTGAAGACCGGCATCAGATAGTAGGGCTTCTGCCCCTTGGCCTGTTCCTGGCGCGCGTCGTTGGGCAGGGGCTCGTAGAGCGCCGCGACCAGATCGGGCCGCGTCTTCACCAGCGCGTTGTAGATCGCCACGACGTTTGCGACGCAGGAGAGGCCGCCGGACCTGGCCTTGCGCAGGCACATCAGGCCGATGATGTCGGCGCCGTCGGTGTGATAGTCGAGGCCGACCTGCCCGATCTCGTTGCCGCGCAGCGACGGATCGTCGAGCCGCTTGCCCTGGTCGGTCACGTCGCCCATCACATGGCCGTAATGGTTCTGCGGCCAGGGATCGCCCAGATGGATGCCGATGCCCCAATAGAGCATGGTGAGGTCGTCGTCGGAATATTTGCCGGTATCGAGGGTGCGGATGCGCACGAAGCCGCGGCCCTCGATCAGCTCGCGCTCGACGCCGGCGATCTTTTCGGCGAGGCCGTCCAGCGGAAACTGCGCCAGGCCGATGTCGAGCAGATTGTCCGAATGCGCCTTGGCCACCGACAAGGCACGATCGAGCTCGCGCTTGTCGGCCGCGGTCAGCTCGACGGTCCAGGCCGCCTCGTCCTGAACGTCGTCGCGCGTCCAGTCGACATGGGTTTCGAGCGGGCGGGGCAAGAGCTTGGCATCCATGGCGTGTCCTCGCTAGTTCGCCGGCGCGGCCTGGGGTCCGCGCACCAGCCTGCCCGGCAGCGCGCCGGTCGGCTTGCCGTGGCGATAGATCACCTGGCCGGAGACGATGGTCGCGTCATAGCCGTCGGCGCCCTGCAGCAGACGCTTGCCGCCGGCCGGCAGGTCATAGGCCATCGCCGGCGCCTGCACCGCCAGCGCCGCCATGTCGATGACGTTGAGGTCGGCCTTCATGCCGGGCGCGATCACGCCGCGATCGTCGAGGCCCACGGCGCGCGCCGTATCCAGCGTCTGGCGCTTGACCAGATAGCCGATGTCGAACCTGCCGCTGGCGCGGTCGCGGCCCCAATGGGTGAGGAGATAGGTCGCGAAGCTGGCGTCGGAGATGATGCCGACATGCGCGCCGCCGTCGCCCAGCCCCATCACGCAATCCTTGTGCGCGATCATCTCGCCGCAGTGGTCGAGATTGTAATCGGCGTAGTTGGCGAAGGGCGAGAACAGGAAATTGGCGCCCTCCTTCTCCAGCAGGAGGTCATAGGCGATGTCCGGCGCCGAGCGGTTGGAGCGCGCCGCCAGCGCCGCGATGGAGGTGTCCCTGGGCGGCTCGTAATTCGGCGGATCGCCGAGCGCAAACATGCGCTCGAACGCCATGATGCCGCGCGCCAGGGGATGCGCCTTCTCGCGCGCCGCGCTTTCCTCCAGCACGCGGGCGCGGAACGCCGGATCGCGCATGATGCGCACGCGTTCGGCGAGCGGCTTGTCCTTGATCTCCTGATAGGCGGCATGGGCGATGAACGGATTGATCGTGCCCTGCAGGCCGAGCAGCACGCCGATGGGGCGCGGCGCCACCTGCGCCTTGATCGGCAGGCCGTCGCCCGACGAGGCCTCGATCAGCGCCAGGATGCGGCGCCAGCCGTCGGCATGGGCGTGGCCCTGCGCCAGCGACAGCGTCAGCGGCCGTCCGCTCGCCTCCACGATGCGGCGGATCATGCCGAATTCGGTGGCGAGATCGGGCTGGTTGAAGTCCGAGATCATCTCGATGACGCCGCTGCCGGCGTCCTTCAGGCCGAGCGCGATGCCGGTCAGCTCCGCCTCGGTGGCACGCAGGCTCGGCGTCGGATCGCCGGTCGCCGTCTTGTGGTTCAGCGTGCGCGAGGTCGAGAAGCCGAGCGCGCCGGCGCGCATCGCCTCCGCCGAGAGGCGCCGCATCTGCGCGATATCGTCCTTCGTCGCGGCCTCCAGCCTGGCGCCGCGCTCGCCCATGACGTAGACGCGCAGCGCGCCGTGCGGCAGCTGCGCGGCGATGTCGATATCGTGCGGCGTGCTTTCCACCGCGTTAAGATATTCGCCGAAACTCTCCCAATTCCATTTCAGGCCCTCGTGCAGCGCGACGCCCGGAATGTCCTCGACGCCCTCCATCAGCTCGATCAGCCGATTGTGGTCCTGGACGCGCACCGGCGCGAAGCCGACGCCGCAATTGCCCATCACCACCGTGGTCACGCCATGCCAGCTCGAAGGATTGAGCCGCGCGTCCCAGGTCGCCTGGCCGTCATAGTGGGTGTGGATGTCGACGAAACCGGGCGTCACCAGCCTGCCGCGGGCATCGATCTCTTCGCGGCCCCGGCCGTCGATCTTGCCGACCGCGGCGATGGTGCCATTTCGGACCGCGACATCGGCCACGACCAGCGGGCCGCCCAGACCGTCCGCGACCGAGCCGTTGCGGATGACCAGATCGTAAGTTTCTGCCATGGCGCTTCCCCGGAAGATTCAATTGTCCGTTTTGGGAACGCTTTGCCTCCCCTGACATAAAGTCAAGTTGGGAACCTCGCGGAACCCGGGCTCCGGCTTTGCCCAAGCCTTGCTTAATCCCACCGGGATTACGCTATCATCGTGTCAGGGGAGCGGCATCGTGAGCCCTCGCGGTCCGTGGCGCTTCGCCAGTTCCGAAAACGGGTTGGCCAGGACTTATTGCACGTGCGAACGATCATCCGACGAGCCTGGACCGGGCTGCGCGACCGCTTTTCGGCGAACGTCCTGGGTACGACGTCGGCCCTCGTCCCCGGCCTTGACGGCGGGTTGTCGCGCCCGGCGCGCCTCGCGATCACGGCCGCCGCTCTCGCCCTTGCTCTCATGGGTTGCATGCTGGTCGGCGCCGCGTCCGGCGTGCTGTTCTTCTTCCCCGCCCTGATGATCGCCGGCATCTTCGGCGGCGCCGAGCTGGCGCTGCCGGCGCTGCTGCTGAGCGTGCTGGTGGCGGTCTATCTGTTCCCGGGGCTCGACCGCTGGCTGTTCGCCGGCGCCGCCGCGGCGCAGACCGCGATCGCGCTGCTGATGCGCCAGTTCTTCCGCGAGAGCCGGCGCTGGGGCGTGCGCTATCGCCGCCTGCTCGGCGCCATGTCGTCGGCGGTGACGGTGTCGGACGGCAACGGCCGCATCGAGCGGCCGCATCCCGAACTCGCGCGGCTCATCGGCATGGAGTGGCCCGCCTATCGCGGCGTCAAATGGCTCGGCGCCATCCACCCCGACGACCAGGCACGGCTGCCGCCGCCCGCCTCGTTCAAGACCGTCACGATGCAGCGCGCCGAGATCCGCCTCAGGGATCCGGCCAGCGGCGACTGGCGCTGGCACCTGATGCGCGCCGTGCCGCTGCTGGACGACAAGGGCGAGGTCGAGGAATGGATTTCCCTCCTCACCGACATCCACGAGCGCAAATTGTCCGGCGAGCAGCAGGACATGATGGTGGGCGAGGCGCGCCACCGGCTGAAGAACCTGATGACCATCATCGACTCGCTGGCCAAGAGCTCGCGGCCGCGCGAGCCCAATGCCGACGTCGAAGCCTTCCAGAAGCGTTTCCTGGGCCGCCTGCATGCCCTGAGCGCGGCGAGCGACCTGGCGCTGGCCAGCAACTACACGACCATGGAGGTGCATGAGGTCGTGGCCGCGACGCTCGGCCCCTTCCTGGAGACCGGCGCGGCGCGGTTGACCTTCGGCGGGCCCAAGCTCGTGCTCAGCCAGGCGACGGGCGGCAGCCTGGCGCTCGGCGTCCACGAACTCACCACCAACGCGATCAAGCACGGCGCATTGTCGGTGCCCGGTGGCCGCGCGGCGTTCACCTGGAGCGTCACGCCGACGGCCGGCGGCAAGCGCGTCGAAATGACGTGGCAGGAAAGCGGCGGCCCGCCGCCGACCAGGCCGGATAAGGACGGCTATGGCGCGCGCGTCATCGGTTTCATCCCGTCGCGCGAGCAGAACGGTTCGGTGACGATGGACTATCCGCCCGACGGCTATGTCTGCCGCATCGCCTTCACCATGCCCGAGGTGCCGCGCGTCAAGACGCTGGAAGCGGAGTAGTCGGCCGCGCCGCTAGGCCGGGGACGACAAACGCGCCAACGCCGCCACCACCTGGTCCGTCTTCTCCAGCGTCACCATGTGGCCGGCCTCGGGAATGGAGATCAGCTCGCTGCCCGCGATGGCTTTCTTGAAGGCATGCGCATAAGCCGGCGGGATCAGCTTGTCGCTGTCGCCCCAGATCAGCAGCGTCTTGGCCTTGATGCGGTAGAGCCGCTGGCTAAGCCCGCGCTCCGGAATGGGGAACAGGATCTTGCCGGCCATGCCGAGCTGGCGCGCATTGGTCACGAGATAGTTCTGCAGGAATTTGGGATCGCTGAGCGTCATGCCCGCGGTCAGCAGCCTGGTGCCGGCTTCGACGTCGTGGAACAGGAGCGCCGGCATCTCGAAGGGCAGCGTCGAGAACATGTCGGGGATCGGATAGGCGTCCTGCCACAGCCCGGCGGGGCAGATCAGGCCGAGCCGCGTCACGTCGTGCGGCGCGATGGCGGCCATCTCGGCCGCGATCATGCCGCCCATCGAATGGCCGACCAGGATCGGGTTCTTGAGGCCGAGCGCCTCGACCACGTCCCATGTGTGGAGCGTGAAATCGAGCATGTCGCGGATCTCGCCGCACTCCTCGCTGTCGCCATAGCCGGGCAGCAACGGCGCGTAGACGTGGAATTTCTCGCTGAGCTTGTTGAGGAACGGATCGCCCGCCAGCGCCCCGCCGGCGCCGTGCAGGAAGACGAGCGGTTCGCCGCCATCTTTTTTGCTAGTGGGGCCGCCTTCGAGATAGCGGACGGGGACGTGCGGCGTGGCGACGGTCTTGAGTTCGAGTGTCATTTCTCTCTCCATTCTCCCTCTCCCCCTTTGAGGGGGAGAGGGCCGGGGTGAGGGGGCCTCGACGGAGAATGTCCGCTGGCCCTCAAACTCACCGCCCCAATTTCAAAATCTCGCTCGGGGGCAAACACCCCCTCACCCTGCCCTCTCCCCCGCTTCGCGGGGGCGAGGGTAAGATGGGTGGCTACCGCGCCGCTCCCACGATCTCGAGCGCCTTGGCTTCGGTCGGCAGGCTGCCTGGCTTCACCTGCTTGATCGGGTGGCACCAGAAGCGCTCGTCGTCCGCATAGTCCGGGAACACGTTGCGCAGCTTGGGCATCACCTTCTCGGCGAACAGCTTGGTCGAGTACATGCACTTTTCCTTCGGCATGTTGCCGACATGCATGAGGCAGAAGAGGTTGCCGACATTGAGCGTCCTGGCGAGCTCTTCCAGGCGCTGGCGCACGGTCTCGGGCGAGCCGGCGATGACATGGCCGCCTTCGGTCAGATCCTTCCAGGTCAGGGTCGCGAAGCCGCCGGTCGGCGGCGCGTATTGCGACAGGGCGCCGGTCTGGATGGTCTTGATGGTGCGATAACCCGGCGCGTCGGCGAAGCCCGGATAGACGTGCAGGCAGCGGTTGTAGAAATAGTCGATATGCGGCTTGTAGAGGCGCTCGGCCTCTTCGTCGGTATCGGCGACGCAGATGGTCTGCGCGAAGCCGGCGCGGTAGGGCGAGGCATCGGGCGCGCCGCGCTCGGCGACGCGCTTCCAATAGCCGTCCATCAGCGCCTTGGCGCGGATGTATCCGGTGAAGGACAGGTAGGAATACGAATAGGTGTTGTCGATGCAGAAATCGTAGGTCTCGACGCTGCCGCCGCCGGGAATGTGGATCGGCGGATGCGGCTGCTGGATCGGCCGCGGCCAGATGTTGACGTGGCGCAGCTTGTTGTAGCGGCCGTTGAAGGCGAAAGGATCGCGCGTCGTCCACGCCTTGATGATGAGATCGTGGGCCTCCTGGTATTTCTCGCGCGTCAGGGCCGGAATCTGGCCGTAGCAGAAATTGGTGTCCATCGAGGTGCCGACCGGGAAGCCGGCGATCAGCCGTCCGCCCGAGATGCAGTCGAGCATCGCGAATTCCTCGGCGACGCGGATCGGCGGATTGTACAGCGCGATGGAATTGCCCAGCACCACGAGGCCGACATCTTTCGTCCGGCGCGACAGCGCCGCGGCGATGATGTTGGGGCTCGGCATGATGCCGTAGCCGTTCTGGTGATGCTCGTTGACGCCGATCGCGTCGAAGCCGACATCGGCGGCGTATTCGAGCAGGTCGAGATAGGTGTTGTAGACCTCGTGGCTCTTCACCGGATCGAACAGGCGCTGGTCGATATCGACCCAGACCGAGCGGTTCTTCTCCCGGAAATCGTCCGGCAGGTAAGGCCACGGCATCAGGTTGAACCAGGTGAATTTCATGCGCGTCTCCCGGTGTTTTATATCTGTTGCGCACAATCCTGACGAATTGTCAGGGGATTGGCAATTTCAATTACGGCGTGTGCAACGCCATATATTCCGCTGTCATCCCCGGCTGAATGCCGCGAAGCGGCATGAAGGGAAGGGGACCCAGGCGCCGACCGCCGTGACGGTGTGTCCTGCCTGGGTCCCCTTCCCTCGCGCGCAAGTGCGCGCTCGCCGGGGATGACAAGCGTGTTTAAATTGAGAACTGAAAACAGTGCGCCGGCGCCTCCGGTAGCGGCGCATCCGGCATCATGCGCAAGCCATCGAGATCGCGCTGTGCTGCAACCGGCGCGCCGGTGCCGAGCGCCACAACGCTTGTCACATCCGGCAGATCGTCGCCCAAGATCACGAACTCCGCGCCCTGCGGCGTTCCCAGCAAATGAGCGTAGAGCGCGCCGGCCTTCTGCATGAAGCGCACCTTCACGCCGCATTGCGTCATGCCGTCGAAACGCGTCCACGGCCGCGTGCCATAGATGCCTTCGCCGTTCGCCGCCAGCCAGGCGCCGAAGCCCTTCAGGCGCGCCACCTGCTCGGCGGGAATCTGCGCATCCTCGCCGCGCGGGCCGACATTGAGCAGCAGGTTGCCGTTCTTCGACACCGCGTCGATGAAGCTGTGCACCAGCGACTCGACCGATTCATAATCGGCCTCCGTGTCGCGCCGGTTGTAGCCGAAGGAATGGCTCATGCCGCGCGTCGCTTCCCACTTCTTCGTCTGGATCGCCTCGAAGGCGGCGTATTCGGGGGTGCGGAAATCGCAATGCGGCGGCAGTTGCGGGATGATGCCCTTGCTTGGTCCCTTCTGCATGCGCGGCTTGAGTATCGCGTCCATGGCGGCGCGCGCGTCCTTGCTCTGGAGCGCTTCGCGCTCGGGCGTCATCGGCAGCCAGCGGTCGTTGACGACGCCGTCCGGAACGGCGTTGTAGTAATCGGCGAACAGCCCGAGCTCGCCGTCCAGATCCGTCGGCCAGGAGATGTCGTTCCACAGCAGCGAGGGCTGGTAGCGCGCGATCAGCTCGCGCGTCTGGGCATCGGCATAGGCGGGATAGTCGCCGCCCGGCGTCGAACCCATAAAATCGGCGAGCGTCCGCAGCGGCTCGCGGTTGAAGGTCCAGTCGATGCCGCCCGAATAGTAGAGGCCGTATTTCATGCCTTTGGCCCGCACCGCCGCGCCGAGCTCGCCGACGATGTCGCGCGCACTCGTCCAGTCCTGCTCGTGCGGGTTGCTGACGCCGCTCGGCCACAGGCAGAAGCCGTCATGATGCTTGGCGACCAGCACGACATAGCGCGCGCCGGCATCGGCAAAGGTCTGCGCCCAGGCAGCGGGATTCCACTGCGCGAGCCCCTTCACGAAGGGGGCGCGGAAATCCTCGTATGGCGCATTGCGGTAGACGTCCGCGTGGTGTTTCGCGCTGTCGCTCTCAGGCACCTTGATCGCGTTCCAGTACCATTCGCAGTAGGGCGTCTGCGCCACGGCGATGTCGTAAGTGTTCTTGAAGGCATCGGAGATCGAGCCGGACTTCGCCGCGAAAGCGGGGATCGAGAACAGGCCCCAGTGGATGAAGATGCCGAACTTGGCGTCCTCGTACCACTCGGGCACCGGATGCGCGTTGAGCGATTCGAGCGTCGGTTCGTAGGCCATGGCGCGACTGTAGCAGCCGCTCCGCGCCGCTCAACATGCCGCCGCGGCAGCGTTCAGTGCGTCATCGCGGTGACGAGCTGCACCAGGATCAGGCCGGCGGCCAGCACCGCAGGAAAGACGCCGAAGAACACGATGGTGCTGGCCAGCGCCATGTCGGGGCCGGCGCGGTGGGCGGCGGGGCGGCTGGCGGATTTGCGGGCCAGTCTCTCGGTGCGAAGCATGGCGAAATCTCCCTCTGGACGATTGGGAGAGAGTGCGCCCGCCGGCCGTAACGGCGCCTGAAAGCGCCATTCATATTGGGTTCAGCCATGCGGCGCCGTGCGGCCTTGACCCAAAAACGCCGAACCCGCAAAAACGGCCAGCGAGGGATATATGCGTCTGCCGCTGCACCGGTCTTTGGCCATCAGCCTCGCGCTCAGCGCGATGGTGCTGCGCGCGCTGCTGCCGGACGGCTGGATGCCGGCCAGCGCCGCCGGCGCCGCACCGTTCGTCATCTGCGGCATCGACGGGGCGCATGACGGCAAGGCGCCGGCGCAGCCGGGCCGCGACATCCGCCACGCGCCCTGCGCTTTTTCCGCCGCCGCGCCGCTGGCGCCAGCCGGCGGCGCGACCTTGGCCCCCGCCGCATTGCCCCGGGCCGAGCGCATCGCGCGCGTCTTCACCGGCGAACGCCGCGCTTCCGCCGCAGCCTATCGCGCCAACGCGCCGCGCGCGCCGCCCACTGTCTCCTGAAGTGCTGTGTAAAGCCCGTCCGCCCGGCGCGGACGCCTTTCCCTTCTTCCGGAGATACGGACATGACCCTTTCCTTTTCGCGTTTCGGCGCGCTCGCGCTGTTGCTGCTCGCCCCCGGCCTCGCCGCCGCCCATGGCATTGTCGGCGACCGCTTCTTTCCCGCCACCATCGCGACCGACGATCCCTTCGCGGCCGACGAACTGGCGCTGCCGACCGTCGCGCTCGGCAATCACGAGACGGATTACGATTTCGAATGGTCCAAGACCATCGTCCCGCACGTCGCCGTATCGATCGCCGGCGGCTATATCGACAGCCACCCACCGGGCGGCCCCCGCGCCAGCGGCTTCGACAATTTCGAGATCACGCCGGCCTGGCAGTTCGTCACCGACGCCGACAGCGAGTTCGTCGCCACGGCGGCGTTCAGCGTCGAGATCGGCGGCAGCGGCAGCCATGCCGTGGCCGACACCTTCACCACCTACACGCCGACGCTCCTCGTCGGCAAAGGCTTCGGCGACCTGCCGGAGTCGATGGCGCTGCTGCGGCCGCTGGCGCTCACCGCCACCGTCGGTTACGCCATTCCCGGCACCAGCACGCAGTCCAAGGCGCTGGCCTGGGGCGGCGCGCTGGAATACAGCCTGCTCTACCTGCAAGACAATGTCCGCGCTCAGGGTTTCTCCAACGTCGTCGCGCATCTGACGCCGCTGGTCGAATTCAGCTTCACGACGCCGACCGGCACGGGCGGCGGCGGCACCACCGGCACGATCGATCCCGGCCTGATCTGGTCCGGCCAGTACACCCAGCTCGGCGTCGAGGCCGTCATCCCCGTCAACCACGCCAGCGGTGACAGCGTCGGCGTTCTGATGCAGCTTCACTTCTACATCGACGACATTTTCCCGCATTCGCTGGGGACGCCGATCTTCGGAGGCAAGCCGTGAAGGCGCTCATCGCGACCGTCGCCCTTGTGGGGCTCGCAAGCCCCGCGCTGGCGCATGCCTTTCTCGAGAAGGCGAGTCCCGCCGCCGGCGAGAACCTCAGGGCGCCGGCGCGTGTCGAACTGCATTTCAGCGAGCCGCTGGAGCCCGCGTTCAGCGGCGTGATCGTGACCGACATGGACGGCCGCAGCGTGAACGGCGGCCCCTTGGCGGTGAACGGCACGGAGATGGACCAGCCGCTGGTCCGGCTCGCGCCCGGCCGCTACCGCGTCGCCTGGCACGCCGTATCGGTCGACACCCACCGCACCAGCGGCAAGTACAATTTCCTGGTCCTGCCGTGACCACGCTGTTCGCGCTCGTCCGCGCGCTGCATTTTGCCGGATTGATGACGGTGTTCGGCGCCAGCGCCTTGCTGTTCCAGGCGCGGCCCGTCGGCGTCGATGGAAAAGCCCTGAAGGCACCGCTCTGTCTCGCGGCGCTGGCCGCCCTGGTGACGGCGGCATTGAGCCTTGGTTTCGTGGCGCAGGACATGACGGGCGATGCCCGCGCGTTCGGCGATCTTCACATGCTCGCGGCGGTCGTGACCGCAAGCTTTTACGGCAAAATCTTCCTGTGGCGGATTTTCCTGCTGCTGGGCCTGTGCCTTGCCTGTGCCGCACCGGGTTTTCATCTGCCCAAGGCCCTCGTCGCCGGCGCGGCGCTGGCGCTGCCCGGCCTGACCAGCCATGCGGCGGCGGCCGGACCTGCGCAATACGAAGTCGCCCGCGCCGGCATCGATGCGCTGCACCTGCTGGCGGCGGGTTTCTGGGTCGGCGGCCTTGTCGTGCTGGCACGGGAGATGCTGGCGAGGCCGCGCGACACACAGCGCCTCGTCGCCCTGCTGCGCCTGTTTTCGCGCTGGGGCACGGTCAGCGTCGCCGTGCTGCTGGCCGCCGGCACGCTCAACGCCGTCGCGATCCTGGCGCCGCAGGGCATGCGCTGGTCGGAAACTTACATTACCCTGCTGGCGCTGAAGATCGTGCTCGCGGCGGTGATGGTAGCGCTGGCGCTGACCAACCGCTTCGGCGTCCTGCCCGGCCTGGCACGCGGCGAGCCAGAGGCCGAGGACACAATTCCCCTCACCGTGCTCGCGGAACTGTCCTGCGCCGTGCTGATCCTGCTGCTGGTGGGGTTCCTCGGGCTCACGGCGCCCATGCAGATGTAACACTGGCGATTGGTTTCATATGAAACTATATTGCCGGCGCTACAGCAGAATCGCGAGGCCGACATGGCGCAGCTTTGGGACAACCCGATGGGGACCGACGGCTTCGAGTTCGTCGAATACACCGCGCCCGACGTGACGGAATTGTACGCCCTGTTCGCGCGCATGGGCTTTCGCGCCGTCGCCCGCCACCGCTCCAAGGACGTGACGCTGTTCCGCCAGGGCCAGGTGAACTTCATCGTCAACGCCGAGCCGGACAGCCATGGCGCGCGCTTCGCCAAGGCGCATGGTCCGAGCGCCTGCGCCATGGCCTTCCGCGTCAAGGACGCCGCCAAGGCCTATGCCAGGCTGCTCGAACTCGGCGCCACGCCGTTCCAGGGCACCGTCGGGCCGATGGAGCTCAGCATCCCGGCCATCGAGGGCATCGGCGGCAGCGTGGTCTATCTCGTCGACCGCTATGGCGATCGCTCGATCTACGACGTCGACTTCGTGCCGACCGACAAGGCGCTGGGCTGGGAGCACGCAGGCGCCGGGCTGACCGAGATCGATCACGTCACCCACAACGTCTTTCGCGGCAACATGGACAAATGGGCCGGCTTCTACGAGAAATTCTTCAACTTCCGCGAGGTGCGCTATTTCGACATCGAGGGCAAGCTGACCGGCCTGAAGTCGCGCGCCATGACCAGCCCCGACGGCCAGATCCGCATCCCGATCAACGAAAGCTCCGACGACAAGTCGCAGATCGAGGAATACCTGCACGCCTATCACGGCGAAGGCATCCAGCACATCGCGCTCGGCACCGCCGACATCTACAGCGCGGTCGAGACGCTGAAGACGCGCGGGGCGCAGTTCCAGGCCTCGCCCGACACCTATTACGAACGCCTCGACAACCGCATCAAAGGCCATGGCGAGGACGTCGCCCGCCTCAAGCGCGACCGCATCCTGATGGACGGCGAGCGCAATTCGGAGGTCGGCCTGCTGCTGCAAATCTTCACCCAGAACGCCATCGGGCCGATCTTCTTCGAGATCATCCAGAGAAAGGGCAATCAGGGCTTCGGCGAAGGCAATTTCCGCGCCCTGTTCGAGAGCATCGAGGCCGACCAGATCAAGCGCGGCGTCCTCAAGGATACGAGCGCGGCATGAGCAGCAAGAACTGGATCGAATTCCCGCGCGTCGAGGGCGAGACCTCCCGGCAGGCCCATGCCGACCTGCCGGCCGGCACGTTCGAGCGCGAGATCGGCCGCGACGGCTTCTTCGGCCCCGCGACCCACATCTATCACAAGCATCCGCCGACCGGCTGGAGCAAGTTCGAGGGACCGATGCGGCCCCGCGCCTTCGACGCGGTGGCGGCGGCCGAGCATAGCGACGAGCCGTTCCGCGCCGTGCCGCTGCTCACCAATGCATCCTGCCGCATCGCGATCTGGTCGGTGACGCGCTTCATGCCGCAACTGGTGCGCAACGCCGACGGCGACGTGCTGCTGTTCATCCATGAGGGTGCCGGCGCGCTGTTCTGCGACTTCGGCCATCTTTCCTATCGCGAAGGCGACTATATCGTGCTGCCGCGCGGCACGATGTGGCGGCTCGAGCCCGCGTCGCACACCGTGTCGCTGGTGATCGAAGCGACCAACTCCGCCTTCAAGCTGCCGGAGCGCGGCATCCTCGGCCCGCACGCGATCTTCGATCCCGCCGCCCTGGAGACGCCGAAGCTGGACGATCACTTCCGGGCCCAGGCCAATGAGAAGGAATGGAGCGTGCGCGTGAAGCGGCGCGGCGCGATTTCCACCATCACCTATCCGTTCAATCCGCTCGACGCGGTGGGCTGGAAGGGCAATCTGGCGCCCGTGAAGCTCAACTGGCGCGACATCCGCCCGGTGATGAGCCACCGCTACCACATCCCGCCGAGCGTGCACTCCACCTTCATCGCCGACCGCTTCGTGGTCTGCACCTTCGTGCCGCGGCCGATCGAGAGCGATCCCGGCGCGCTGAAAGTGCCGTTCTTCCACTCCAACGACGATTTCGACGAGGTCATCTTCTACCACGCCGGCGAATTCTTCAGCCGCGACAACATCAAGCCGGGCATGGTGACCTTCCACCCCAACGGCTTCACGCACGGCCCGCATCCCAAGGCCTTCGCGGCCGGTGCCAGGGCGGCCAAGACCATGACCGACGAGGTCGCGGTGATGATCGACGCGCGCGATCCGCTGGACATGAGCCCGCAGGCGGAGGCGACGGAAGTGAAGACCTACGCCGAGAGCTGGACGGCCACATGAAGCTCGCCTCGCTCCGCCACGGCCGCGACGGGCGCCTCGCCGTCGTCGCCAAGGACCTCAGGACCTGCGTCGTCGTTCCCGGCATCGCGCCGACCTTGCAGTCCGCGCTGGACGGCTGGGCTGAGATCGCGCCGCAACTCGAGGAGGTCTACGGGCTCTTGAACCGCGGCCGCGCCGACGGCACGCATCCGTTCGATCCGCACGCCTGCCTGTCGCCGCTGCCGCGCGCCTATCAATGGGCCGACGGCTCGGCCTATGTCACGCATGTCGAGCTGGTGCGCAAGGCGCGCGGCGCCGAAATGCCGCCGTCGTTCTGGACCGATCCGTTGATGTACCAGGGCGGCTCGGACTCGTTCGTCGGTCCGACCGATCCCATCCGCGCCGCCGACGAAGCCTGGGGCATCGATTTCGAGGCCGAGGTCGCGGTGGTCACCGACGACGTCCCGATGGGCACCGCCGCGGCGCAGGCGGAGGCGCACATCAAGCTCGTCATGCTGGTCAACGACGTTTCGCTGCGCAATCTGATCCCGAACGAGCTCGCCAAGAATTTCGGCTTCTTCCAGTCCAAGCCGGCATCGGCCTTCTCGCCGGTCGCGGTGACGCCGGACGAACTCGGCACCGCCTGGCACGGCGCCAAGCTGCACCTGCCGCTGCAGGTCTGGCTCAACGACGAGAAATTCGGCGAGCCCGATGCCGGCGTCGACATGACCTTCTCCTTCGCCCAGCTGATCGCCCACGCCGCCAGGACCCGCGCTCTGGTCGCCGGCTCCATCGTCGGCTCCGGCACCGTCTCGAACAAGAGCGGCAATGTCGGCTCCTGCTGCATCGCCGAGCGGCGCACGCTGGAGACCATCGCCGGCGGCAAGCCGGCGACGCCGTTCATGAAATTCGGCGACCGCGTCCGCATCGAGATGTTCGACGCGGCGGGCGCCTCTCTCTTCGGAGCGATCGACCAGCATGTCGTCCAGCACAAACAGTGAGTTCGCGCTCTACGGCTATTTCCGCTCCTCGGCGGCGTTCCGCGTTCGCATCGCGCTGAGTCTCAAGGGCATCGCGCCGGAGCTGCGCTTCATCCACCTGCTGCGCGGCGGCGGCGAGCAGCACGGCGCCGCCTACAAGGCGCTCAATCCGCTGGAGTTGATCCCGGCGCTGGCGCATGACGGCCACCTGATCACGCAATCGCTCGCCATCGCCGAATATCTCGACGATGTGCAGCCCGAGCCGCCGCTGCTGCCCAAGGATGCGCTCGGCCGCGCCCGGGTGCGCGAGATCGCCTATCTCATCGCCTGCGACATCCACCCGGTGAACAATCTGCGCCTCGGCCAGTATCTCAAGAGCGAGATCGGCATCAGTGACGAGCAGCAGGTGCGTTGGCAGCGCCACTGGATCAAGCTCGGCTTCGCCGCGCTGGAGCAGATGCTGCGCACCAGCAGGCACACCGGCGCCTTCTGCTACGGCGACGCGCCGACGCTCGCCGATGTCTGCCTGATCCCGCAGATGTTCAACGCGCGGCGGGTCAAGCTCGAGATCGAAGACCATTACCCGACGCTGGCGCGCATCGAAGCGCATGCCCTGGCCCATCCGGCGTTCGACGCGGCGCATCCCAGGAACCAGCCCGATGCGGAATAGCGCGGCGGCGGCAAAGCGCGAAGCGCGGCTCGATCTCGACCGCTTCCTGCCCTACCGGCTGTCGGTGCTCTCCAACCGCGTCTCCGGCGCCATCGCGAAGGCCTATTCCGACCGCTTCGGCCTTTCGATTCCCGAATGGCGCGTCATGGCCGTGCTGGGCGGCACGCCGTCGCTGGCGGCGCGCGAAGTCGCCGAGCGCACCGCGATGGACAAGGTCCAGGTCTCCCGCGCCGTCGACAGCCTGATGCGGGCGCGGCGGGTGGCGCGCACCGCCGACGCCGCGGACGGCCGTATCCTGCGCCTGTCGCTGACGCCGAAGGGCCGCGCGATCTATGACGAGGTCGTGCCGCTGGCCTTGCACCTCGAAGACGTGTTTCTCTCCGCCCTGAGCCCCGACGAGCGCCGGCAGTTCGACGCCCTGCTCGGCAAGCTGGCACGTCAGGCGCATCTTTTGGGAGGCGAGACGAAATGACCATCCGCATCGGCATCCTGGGCGCGGCGAAGATCGCGCCGCCCGTCGTCATCAACCCGAGCCGCGACAACCCCGACTTCGAAGTGGTCGCCGTCGCGGCGCGCGATCCCGAGCGCGCCAAGGCCTATGCCGCCGAGCACAAAATTCCCATCGTCGCGAAAGACTATGAGGCATTGGTGCGGCATGGCGATGTCGATCTCGTCTACAACGCCCTGCCGCCCGGCGGCCATGCGCGCTGGACGATCGCAGCGCTCGAAGCCGGCAAGCACGTGCTTTGCGAGAAGCCGTTCGCGATGAATTCCGGCCAGGTGCGCGCCATGAACGACGCCGCCCGGCGCAGCGGCAAGACGCTGGTCGAGGCCTTCCACTACCGCCATCATGCGGTGATGGTGCGCGCGGTGGAGATCGCGCGCTCCGGCGAGCTCGGCACGCTCGAGAGCGTCGAGGCCTCGTTCGAGGTGCCGATCCCCTATCGCGAAGGCGAGCTGCGCTGGACCCGCGAACAGGGCGGCGGCGCGCTGATGGATCTGGGCTGCTACCCCGTGCACTGCCTGCGTTCGGTGATGGGCAGCGAGCCCAAGGTGCTGTCCGCGTCTTGCGCGATGGAGCACGATGTCGACGTTACGACCACTGCGGCGCTGGAATTCGCCGGCGTGAAGGCGAAACTCTCGACCTCGATGAAGCCGCAGCGCTTCGGCGCCCGGCTGCTCCTCACCGGTGCGAACGGGACGCTGGAGATCCTCAACTTCGTCGCGCCGCAGATGGGCTGCAAGTTCACCGTCACCGTCGGCGGCAAGGCGCGCGAGGAACCGACAGCCGGCCCCACGACCTATGTCGCGCAGCTTGCGGAGCTCGGCGACGTTCTGCTGCGCGGCAAGCCGCAGCTCATCAGCAATACGGACTCGCTCGGCAACATGGCCGCCATCGACGCGATCTATGCCAAGGCCGGCGTCGCGCGCGTCTTCGCCTGATGCCGGCGGCGCGGCTGAAGAGCTTCGCGTATCGCTACGATGCCGGGGCCGGGCCGCTGTCGCGCGAAGAACTGGCCGCCGAGGCGTTCTCCCAAGGCAATTGCCGCCTCGCGGTGCAATATTTCCTGTTCAAGGCGTTCGGCCTCTATCTCGGCGCCGCGGATATCCTGCTGCCCCGCGCCTATGACGAGACCGGCGTCTTCCTGTTCCGCGAGGCGCCGATCGACTTCGGGGCGCTGCGCTGCGGCGACATCCTCTATGCGGAGAATCTGCGCAACCGGCTCGAGCAACCGTTGGCGCGCGGCCGCGAGGCGTTTCCCGATCGCGATGGCTGGGTGCTCCATTTCCATTCCGCGGTCTTTCTGGGCGAACGGAGCGCGGCGCTGTCGCGCCTGCTGCCCGAGGGCGATTATCCGCACGGCGAGCCGCTGATCTGGCATGCGACCGCCATAGAGCAAGGCAGCTGCGTCTGGCCGCTGGCGAAATTCCTGCATTACTACAAGCCGGTGTCGGCCAAGCGTGTCGTCGCGGCGTAAATGTCCCTGCGCGCAAGGATTAACCTTGCCGTTTGGCAGGCGCCGCGGCGCGCCCTAGTCTTGCCATCGACGGATCACAGAAGGTGAACCCCATGCGCAGAATGCGCCTGTTGGCATCGACTCTCTCCTGCGCCGCCGCGCTGGCATGTCTCGCGGCGCCGGCGCGCGCCGGCGACGGCTGCGGCTGTCGCGAGCGCCTGGTGCTGAACGGAAGGCTCGACATCTCCGGCTTCGACGGCGGTGTCGGCGACCGCTTCGGCGGCGGCGGATACGCCTCGGGGTCGACCATGGTCTATGGCGGCGCCGCGGCCGGTGGCTTCGCGAATAGCGGCGCCGCGGCATCGGCGGCCGCTGCGGCTTCGGCGCAAGCCTCCGTCAGGATCGGCACGTCGTTCGGCGGCGGCGTCGGCTTTCACGGCGGCGGCATGCATGGTGGCGGCTTCATGCATGGCGGTGGCGGCTATGGCGGCGGCCACCACTAGAGCATGATCGCATGACGTTGAATCGGATCATGCTCTAGATTCTTCGATCGACGCGCAATTTTCGGGTGAAGCTGAAGTACCCTTCACACGATTGCGCTTTAAGCCAGCTCCGCGGCCATCTTCTCGGCGATCATCACCGTCGTCAGATGCGTGTTGGCGCACACCACCGACGGCATGATCGACGCGTCGATGACGCGCAGGCCGTCGAAACCCAGTACGCGGCACGCCGGATCCACCACCGAGCGCGTATCGTCCGCCGCGCCCATGCGGCAGCTCGACGTGCCGTGCTGCGTGTCTCCGGCATTGGCCTGGGCCCAGGCGTCGAGCTCGCTGTCGGAGGGCTCGCGCGCCAGGTCGAGACCTTCCGCCGTCACCTGCCCGATGGCGCGAAAGCCGTCCTGCCGCGCCACCGCGATCAGCCGGCGCAGTCCGTCGCGCAGGCGCAGGCGGTCCGACTCGGTGTCGAGCATGTTTTCCTCGATGGCGGGATCGGTCGCCGGATCGCGCGACACCAGCCTGACCGTGCCGCGCGACTCGCAGGCATTGAGCCAGGTGCCCATGATGCCGAACGGCTTGCCGCTTTCGGCGACGCCGCGCCGCGCCAGGCTGTCGCCGAGCCGGTTCATGAACACCAGCATCATGTCGCCCGGCGGCGCGCCGAGCATTTGCGAACTGTAGCGCACGCAGCAATTGGTGTGGCGAAAGCCCGGCGGCGGCGTCGCGAAATCCTCCAGCACCACGGCGAAGGCGCAGAGCGGATGATCCTGGAAGCCGTCGCCGACCGGCAGTTCGGCGCGCACCGCGATGTCGAGACTTTTCAGATGCCCGGCCGGCCCGATCCCCGAACGCATCAGGATGGCCGGCGAATGCACCGCACCGGCGGCGAGGATGACGGTGCGGCCGCGCAGCTCGCGCCAGCCGCCCGGCCGCCGCAGCCGGACGCCGACGGCGCGGGTGCCTTCGAACACCACGCAGTCCACCAGGGCGTCGCCGAAGATCGCCAGGTTGTTGCGGCCCCGCGCCGGCTCCAGATAGGCGTCGTTGGTGCTGACGCGCACCCCGTCGCGGCTGTTGATCGCGTAAGGCGAGACGCCGAGCGCGTGCGGCGCGTTGTGGTCGGCCGCCCAGGCATAGCCCAGATCGAGCGCCGCCTCCGCGCCCGCCTGGTCGACCGCGCCCCATTTGGCGATCGGCGCGCGGTAGATCGGGATCGGTCCGCGATCGCCGTGCCACGGCGCGTCGCCGAAGCGCAGATCGGTCTCCAGCCGGTTGAAAAAGGGCAGCACGTCGTCGAACGACCAGCCGGCGCAGCCCGCCGCCGCCCAGCCGTCGTAATCCTCCACCGTGCCGCGGATCGCGATCTGGCCGTTGATCGCCGAACTGCCGCCGACGCCGCGGCCGCGCCAGTACAGCCGCGGCGCCTGCGCCCTTGTGCGCCGCGCCTTCAAGGCAGGATAGCGCAAGTGCTCGAACGCCGGCTCGGTGATGATGCGGCTGGGATTGGGCAGGCGCATCGCCTCGGGCGCGTCGGCCGAGCGATAATCGGGGCCGGCTTCGATCAGCGCGACCTGGATGTTCGGATCCTGCGACAGGCGCGCGGCGAGCGTGGCGCCCGCCGAGCCGGCGCCGACGATGACGAAATCGTATTCCAAGCCCGGCCCCGCGCGCTGCGACCCGCGCGACGCTAGGACATCGGCGGCGGGGCTTCCAGCGTTCGGAGATTGGATGGTAGGCCGGGAGGGGATCGAACCCACGACATTTCGATTAAGAGTCGAACGCTCTACCGACTGAGCTACCGGCCCATCCAACGAGGCGCGGCTAATAGCAGAGCGCTTTTGCCCTGTCTAGGAAGGCCGCCGAATCGTCCACGCCCTTTGAAAAAGCGCGGCGATTCGGCGGATTTCGGCGTTCACCAGCGCGCGTAGCGGTGGCCGTGACTGTAGTAATAGCGGCTGTGATAGTAGTGGCCGTGGCGGCAATCGACATCGCGGCTGATGGCGTTGCCGGCGAGGCCGCCGAGCACGGCGCCCGCGACCACGCCGCCGAGGCTGCCATGGCTCGCCGCGCTGCCGATCGCGCCGCCGCCGACCGCGCCCAGCACCGTTCCGGTGCCATGGCCGTGGCCGCTGCAGGAATCGGCCTGCGCCGCGGCGGTCCCCGCGCCGAGCGCGATCGCGGCGGCCGCAAGCATCTTCGTCGTCCGATTGAGCATCGTCGTCTCCACACGAAATTTCCGCACCGCGACGGGCGGCGCTGGCAGGAAACGGCGCGTGCGGACGATGGTTCCGGGAACCCTAGATGATGCCGCCGGAGTGGCGCGGGATCTCGACCTGGCGGTGGACATGCACGCTCATCAGGAGGCCGAAGCCGAACATCACGGTCAGCATCGCCGAGCCGCCATAGGAGATCAGCGGCATCGGGATGCCGACGACCGGGATCAGGCCCATCACCATCGAAGCGTTGATCATGATGTAGAAGAAGAAGTTGAGCGTGATGCCCATCGCGAGCAGGCGGCCGAACTGGCTGCGCGATGTCATCGCGGTCTGCACGCCATAGCCGATCACCACGGCGAACAGGATCAGCAAGGCCACGCTGCCGACAAAGCCGAACTCTTCCGCGAAATTGGTGAGAATGAAGTCGGTCTGTTTTTCAGGAAGAAAATTCAGCCGGCTCTGGGTGCCGCCGAGAAACCCTTTGCCCGCCAGGCCGCCCGATCCGATAGCGATCTTGGCCTGGGTGATGTTCCAGCCCGCGCCCAGGGCGTCGGATTCGGGATCCAGGAAGGTCATCACCCGCGCCTTCTGGTAGTCGTGCAGGACAAAGCGCCACGCCGTTGGCACCGCCACGGCAATCGCTCCCAGCGCCGGTCCGATCCAGTACCAGCTCAGCCCCGCCAGAAACAGCAG
>DATMKZ010000004.1:0-29658 GCA_035570795.1 Rhizomicrobium sp. | reverse complement strand
TGTCGGCTCATCACATCCTGGGGCTGTAGCCGGTCCCAAGGGTATGGCTGTTCGCCATTTAAAGTGGTACGTGAGCTGGGTTTAGAACGTCGTGAGACAGTTCGGTCCCTATCTGCCGTGGGTGTTCGAAACTTGAGAAGATTTCTTCCTAGTACGAGAGGACCGGAAGGAACGTACCTCTGGTGGACCGGTTGTGGCGCCAGCCGCATTGCCGGGTAGCTATGTACGGACTAGATAACCGCTGAAAGCATCTAAGCGGGAAACTAACTTCAAAACTAGGTTTCGCTTGAGAGCCGAGGAAGACTACCTCGTCGATAGGCCAGGTGTGTAAGTACAGCGATGTATTGAGCTTACTGGTCCTAATCGCTCGATTGGCTTGATCGCAAGCAGCACCGTTCCATGTCTGGAAACAAAGCCAGGCATCACTGCATACATCAGGATTCGCTAGCACGAGGCGATGTCCTGATTTCAATCAGCTCGAGTGTCGTATTAAATCCGCGAATAGCGAATTAGTGAGTGGCGAGTAGGGAAATCCCTATTGGCTATTCGCTACTCGCCATTCGCTTCTTGCTTTGCAGACGTCCTTTGCCGGACTGGTGGTCCTTGCGGAGGAATTCTACCCGATCCCATTCCGAACTCGGCCGTCAAAGCCTCCAGCGCCTATGGTACTGCGGCTCAAGCCGCGGGAGAGTCGGTCGCTGCCAGTCCTGCCAAGGACGTCTGTGAAGCAACAAATCCAATAGAGAACCCCGCCAACACATTTCGAAAAGCCCCGCCGTCGCAAGACGGCGGGGCTTTTTGTTTGTTGTTCGCCATAAAACACCGTCATCCCCCGGCTTGTCCGGGGGGCCCATTTTTGTCTGGCTTATCTGGCGCCGAGACAGTTCGGGTCGGGTGCAAGCCGGTGCAGCGCTCGCGCCTCCTCGACGATCGCCAGGACGCGCGCGCGAAATGCGCGGGCGTCGTCCAGGCGCGTCGCCAACGCCGCGCCGCGATCCTGCAGGTCCCGGTGCCAGGCGGCGACCGTGGGCGCGGCGGCAAGACGCGCGAAAAGCCGCGCCGCATTGGCAACATCGCCGTTCAGCCCGGCGGCGACGGCTGCGTGATAGTCCGGCCAGGCGGTGGCGAGGGCGTCGGCCCAAGGGACCAGCACGCGGCTGACGTCGCCGAGACTCGAAAATTTGCTTCGCAGCGCGTGGACATCTGCGGCGGCGCCGCGCGCCAGACGCTCGGCAGCGGCCGCAAATTGTTCGTCATCCACAAAACCCGTGAACCCCGCGACGCGATTGCCGTAGTCGAACGACCAATGGTCCTTCGCATGCCAGAACCAATGCGCCCCGACATTCAGGTAGCTGCCTTTGGCGTATCCGCTCGGCTGGAATTCCACCATGATCGCCCAGAAGCGCTGATCGGCGATCCAGATCCGCGAACGCCCTTGGCGCACGCAGCCCAGCGGCGCCAATTCGCGCCGAGCGGCGATGGCGAGGACACGTCCCGGATCGGCCAGCGTCATGCCGCATGCTAGCAAATCCTCAACGCTTGACGTGAGCATGTCCTGCATGTCCCTTCGCCGGCATGCCTGATGACCCCATGACCGACGCCGATGCCCTCCTGGGCAGCACCCCGCTCGAGCGCCTCGCGGCGTTTCTCGATTCGCCCGATCTGCCCGCCGGCGTCATGACGCTGCCGGAGCTCGACGGTTTCATCGCCGGCCTCGTCGTGGGTCCGCAGGTCGTCGCGGCCGAAGACTGGCTGCCCATCGTCTGGGGCGACGACGGCCCGCCGCCCTTCGCCAGCGATGCGGAGCGCGACACCATCCTCGCCGCCATCGCCGCGCTGCACGACGACGTCGCCGCGCGCATCGCCGACGGCAGCTTCGCGCCGCTGCTGCACGAATCGGACAGCGGCGTGCCGATGCCGCAAGGCTGGTGCGCCGGCTTCATGACCGCGGCGGATCTGCGCGCCGAGGCGTGGCGGCCGCTTTTCGAATCCGAGGACGAAGAGAGCATCGCCTATCCCATCCTCGCCTTCTGCGACGACGCGGATGGCAAGCCGCTGCTGGAGCTCTCCGCCCGCGATCGCCGCGTGCTGGAGGCGGATGCCTCCGATCACATCGCCCAGGCCGTCATCGACATCGCCGACTACTGGCAGCACAAGAACAAGCCGCTGCCGGCGGGCGCCATACCGGTGCGCACCGCGCCCAAGATCGGCCGCAACGAGCCGTGCCCCTGCGGCTCGGGCCGAAAATACAAGAAGTGCTGCGGCGCGAGCGCAATCGGCTGAAGCGTATTTCAGCTTCATCCGCAAATTGCGCGCCAATCGAAGAATCCCCGCGATCAGACGCACAAAAGCCCCGCGGCCGGGGGAGGGGTCGCGAGGCTTCTGCTTTGAGGTTCGCTCGCCGGGAAAATCGCCATGCGAGGGGAAAGCCGAACCCTATCGGTGAATGCGTCTCCGCGGCGGCCGCCTGGCTGCCGAGCGCTGCCTCATGCCGGCCGACAAGGCCACCAGCGTGATCATCGCGGGAAGAACCAGAAATATCGTCAGGACTGTCATGGCTGGCTCGCGGGCTGCGATCACGGCTCCGACCCTGTGCCGCTTTCCGCGCGCCCGCTATTGGGAACAATCCCTATCCGCCCGGTAACACTTGATTAAACCGCGCGAATCGCGCGCAATCCCGCCTCCTTTTGAAGGAGGCGCCGCCATGGCCAATCGCGAACAGAAGAGCAATCGGGAAAAGAAGAAGCCCAAATCCGACAAGAAGGGTGCGCCGGTCTCGACCAAGGCGCCGGCCTATGTCGAGCCGCAGCTGGTCCGCAAGCCCCACAAGGGCAAGCAGGACTGGTAGACCGCCCCGCCATCCAACAGCCCCGCGCCCACCGGCCCGGGGCTTTTTTCTTTCCGTCCGGCGGCGTGTCGCGATGACGATGAAACTCGCCCTGCTGCTGGTCGTGGCGCCGGATCTGGCGCGCGCCCGCGCCTTCTACGGCACCACGCTCGGCTTCGTGCTGAAAAGCGAGACGGCGCAGCGCCTCGTCTTCGCGCAGGACGGCGCCGATCTCGTCATCTTCAAGGGAACGTCCGACGCGGCGCCCGCCGCGCATGGCGCCGCCGCCTCGACGAATTTTGTCTTCGCCGTGCCCTCGCTCACGGCCGCGATCTCAGCGCTCAAGGCACAAGGCGTTGAATTCCTGCACCCGGCGCCGGCCGAGAACGAATTCGGCCGCTACGCCGCCTTCCGCGATCCCTTCGGCAACGTGCTGGAGCTCCTGGAACGCGCCTGATCGCTGCCCGGCGCTACTTCTGCGCCGCCTTCCAGCTCGCCAGCGCCGCCAGCGTGTTGTCGACATGCTTGGAATAATCCAGGTCGGTGAATTCGTAGATCACATGCCCGTCCGGCGCCACGACGTAGGAGGTGCGGTTGGCAAGCTCCGGCGCCTTCGCCAGCACCGCGTCATAGGCCTTCATGATGTGCTGGTCGCCGTCCGACGCGACGGGGAATTTGCTCGCGCAATCGGCGCTCGAGAATTTGTCGAGCGTGGCGATGTCGTCGTGGCTGACGCCGATCACGCTGGCGCCCAGCGCCGCGAATTGCGGCATCGCCTCGGCGAAGGCATGCGCCTCCAGCGAGCAGCCCTTGGTGAACGCCTTGGGATAGAAATAGACCACCACCGGTCCCTTCTTCAGCGCATCGGCGAGCGCGAAGGTGAATTCCTTGCCGCCGAGCGCGGCCGGCGCGGTGAAATCCGGCGCCGCGTCGCCCGGTTTCAATGCGGCTGCGGCGGGCAGGGCGAACAGGGCGGTGGCGAGAACGGCGGCGGCGAGGCGTCTCATGTCAGGCTCTCCGGAAAGGGGCGTCGATAACTTGCCTTTTTGCCCCGCCGCTGTCACCGCCAAGTCCTTCGCACGCCTGCATTTTCGAAGATTTACGCTGTTTATTTATCGACGCCTCCAAAAACGGGCGGATAATGCGCGCCCGAAAAAAGGAGAGCGATATGGAAGATTGGGAAAACGAAACCTGGGCGGAGCGTTCGGCCCGCGAAAGGCACGAAGAGGCGCAGGAGGCCGCGGCGCGCCACGCCGCGCGCGAGCGTTTCCTGGGCAAGTTGTTCGGCAGTTCCGACCGGCATGACTGGCTGGCGCCGGCCGCGATCGAGGATTTCGATGACCTGCTGAGCTGCCAGGCCGCGCAGCTGCAGAATGCGGCCCGCTTCACGCTGGAAGACGTGCTGTCCGATCATATTTCGCTGGAAGGGCGGGCCAAGGCGGTCGGCGCGCTGACGCGCCTGGTGCAGACCAATATCGCCATCGCCAAGGCGTTGCGCACGGCGGAGCCAGAGGCGAAGTCGAAAACAGTACGTGGTGGCCGCACCGTCAAGGACGTACAAGATTGAGTGGTCGCGGCGCTCCTCGCGGCAATCGTCGCGCGCTCAGGCACGGCGCCTACACGCAGGAGGCGCGCGCCCTCCGCGCGGCGGTGCATGCGCTCGTCGCGGCGGCTCGTGCCACGCTCCGCGCCCGCTCACACGCCCTGGTTCTGGTACGGATAGCAGCGCGCGCGGCTCAGTGTCAGGCCGTAATGCGCCGCCAGCGCCTGGATCGCCGCGTCGTGCGCGCCGAAGGGATCGGCATTGGCCGGTCCCACCACGATCATGCGGAAGCCGTCCGTCTCCTTGCCGCCGGGCGGCAGCATCGCGGTGGCGAGCGGCGTGCCGTCGGCCTCGCGCAGCGTCAGGAACAGCGGCATGGTGCGCAGCACATGCGCGCCGAGCCCGATGTCGCGCTCGATATAGTTCGTCGCCGGGGCCGGCCGGTAGCCGGCGGCGGCGGAAGCGTGCTCGCGGCGGAAATATTTCTCCACCGCGTGCCGCATGACCGCGGATTCGGCGGCGGCTTCGCCTTCGGTCTCGATGCGGAACCAGGTTCGCCGGTCCGGCGCATCGCAGATGAACTGCATCGGCAGAACTCCTTCGACTCGCTTTCGTCGCAGCAGACGATACGCCAGCGCGGACTGTGGCGTCTGTCCGTAGAACCGCATATCCTGGCGAATAGCGATCCCCTGTTGCGGCCCCGCCATGCCCGTCGAACTGCTCGAGCACTACACGATCCGCTGCGCCAGCCTGGAGCGCACCCGCGATTTCTACCGCGACGTGCTGGGCCTGACGGTGGGCGACCGCCCGAACTTCCCCTTCAAGGGCTATTGGCTCTATCTCGGCGGGGTTCCCATCGTGCATCTGGTCGATGCCGCGGAATCGGCGCAGCGCGACGGTGCGCATCACGGCGTCGACACGGCGGCCTTCGATCACATCGCCTTTCGCGGCCGCGATATCGAAGCGACCCGCGCCACGCTACGCGCCCACAAGCTCGCCTTTCGCGAGGCCGGCGTTCCCGGCGGCCGCCTGCAGCAGATCTTCGTGCCCGATCCGGACGGTATTTTGATCGAACTCAACTTCCGCACATAGCTTTCCTCCCCCGTTGCTACGGGGGAGGCGCCAAACGTTGCGAGGGGAAGGGACGTCGGGCTCTTAATGCCCGGCCTGCGTACCCGTCGTCGTGCCGCCCTGCGGCGACGGCCCCGGCCCGGTCGGTCCCGGCTGGGTGGTTGTCGTGGTCGGCGGGACATGGCCGCCGGGATCGGGGGCTTGCGTCGCCTGGCCATAGGCGAACGTCGCTCCGGCGAGGAACAGGACGGCAGACCAGACGGGAAGTTTGCTGAGTGACATCGAAATCTCCAAAACTCGGTTCCACCCGCTTCTTCGGCCCTTGTGGGATGGAAACGCCGCTGGCGGCGCCGCGTTGCGCGCCCTGGCGCGCAAGACCGTATTCTCCAGGAAAATCTTGGGGTTTGATGCCGCTACGGCCGCTTTGCCGCCGCCCGCCGGATATGATTTTATGTCAGTCGGCATTCGGGGCCAAAACCCCAGAAGCAGCTTTCACGACAACAGGGAGTCAAGGGAATGCAGGAACGTCTTCAATTCTACATCGACGGCAAATGGGTCGACCCGGTCGTGCCCAAGACCATCGATGTGATCAATCCGGCCAACGAGGAAGCCTTCGCCCGCGTCTCGCTGGGCTCCAAGGCCGACGTCGACAAGGCCGTCGCCGCCGCCCGCAAGGCGTTCGAGACCTGGTCGCAGACCACGCGCGAGGAACGCATCGCGCAGCTGCAGAAGATCATCGCCGTCTACCAGACCAAGTACCAGCAGATCGCCGAGGCCATCAGCCAGGAGATGGGCGCGCCGATGTGGCTCAGCAAGGCGGCACAGGCCGCCACCGGCATGGGCCATCTCGCCGAGACCGTGAAGATTCTCTCGACCTACCAGTTCGAGGAAAAGCGCGGCACCACCACCATCGTCAAGGAGCCGGTCGGCGTCTGCGGCCTGATCACGCCGTGGAACTGGCCGATCAACCAGATCGTCTGCAAGGTCGCCCCGGCGCTCGCCGCCGGCTGCACCGTGGTGCTCAAGCCGTCGGAAGTGGCGCCGATGAATGCCATGCTGTTTGCCGACGTCCTGCATGAGGCGGGCGTGCCGCCGGGCGTCTTCAACCTCGTCAACGGCGACGGCCCGACGGTGGGCGAGGCGTTGTCGGCGCATCCCGGCATCGACATGATGTCGTTCACCGGCTCGACCCGCGCCGGCATCGCGGTCGCCAAGGCGGCCGCCGACACGGTCAAGCGCGTGGCGCAGGAGCTGGGCGGCAAATCGGCCAACATCGTGCTCGACGACGCGGACCTGACCAAGGCGGTCAGTGGCGGCGTCATGCAGATGATGACCAATTCGGGCCAGTCCTGTAATGCGCCATCGCGCATGTTCGTGCCCAAGGCCAAGAACGACGCCGCCATCGCGATTGCGAAAGCCACGGCCGAGAAGGTCAAGGTCACCGATCCCGCCGCCGCCGATGCCGGCCCCGGCTCGATCGGCCCGGTGGTCTCCGAGGTCCAGTTCAACAAGATCCAGGCCCTCATCAAGAAGGGCATCGACGAAGGCGCCACGCTGGTCGCCGGCGGCCTCGGCCGTCCCGACGGCATGAACCGCGGCTACTATGTCCGTCCCACGGTGTTCGCCAACGTCACCAACGACATGACCATCGCGCGCGAGGAGATCTTCGGACCGGTGCTGACCATGCTGACCTATGACAGCGAGGACGACGCCATCCGCATGGCCAACGACACGGTCTACGGCCTCTCGGGCTATGTGCAGTCGGGCGATCTCGCCCATGCCCGCAAGGTCGCCTCGCGCATCCGCTCGGGCAACGTCCACATCAACGGCGCGGGCGGCGATTTCACCGCCCCGTTCGGCGGCTACAAGCAGTCCGGCAACGGCCGCGAATGGGGCGACTACGGCTTCGAGGAATTCCTCGAAACCAAAGCCGTCCTCGGCTCCGAGCCGAAGGCGGCGTAGTTTTCAAAGCAGGCAATGCAGAAAGGCCGTCGCACCAGCGGCGGCCTTTTTGTTTGGCAACGCAACTTTTCTGGAAATAAATAAAGGTTGTCATCCCCGGCGAGCGCGTAGCGCGAGGGAAGGGGACCCAGGCGGTGAAGCGTTATCGGTCTCGAAGAATTTTCACAAAATGTTCGCACACCAGTGCGTCGTCGCGGCCTGGGTCCCCTTCCATCGCTTCGCTCGGCCGGGGATGACGGCCTTTGTATAAACCAGGAGACTGCTACCGCTGCCGTGCTTCGAACTGCTTGCGCACTCCGTCGCGGAATCCCCGGCTCATCCTGAGGCGCGTGCCGTCGTCCAGCGTCACCGTCGCATCGCCGCTCGGCAGCGAGGCGATCTCGCGGATGCGGTCCAGCGCCACGATCGTCTGGCGATGGATGCGCGCGAAGCGCGCGGGATCGAGCAGGGTTTCGAACCGCACCGAGGTCTCGCGGATCAGATGGCTCGCGGCGCCGTCATGCAGCGCGAGATAATTGCCCTGGCTCTCGATCCAGCCGACCTGCGCCAGGTCGAGCAACAGCACGCGGCCGCGCGTCCTGACCGGCACCGCCGCGAGATAGCCCGCTGCCGGCGCCGGCGGCGCGCTACCGGCGCTCTGCGCCCGGGCCTGGAACAGGAGCGCATGCGCGATGCCGGTCAGCGCCGCGACCGCGAAGAACAGCAGCAGCCCGTCGATCGCCAGCTGGTCCGCAAGCGCCACCGGCAACGGCCGGCGGTCCAGTCCGAACAGCGCGGCCAGCACCCCGGCCGCCACGATCAGCAAGGCCGCCAGGCAGAGGTCGCATCCCAGATGCAGCGCCGCGCGCCGCCAGCGCGCCTCGCCCTCGATCGGCCGGTGCCGCGTCAGCGCGAACACCGCCGGCGTGATCGCGGCACCGAGCAGTCCCGCGCCGGCGAGCCGCGCCGCCTCCATCCCGAGCGGCAGCGTCGCGCCGCGCAGCACATTGCCGGGCTCCAGCACGACCACCAGCGCCAGCCAGTAGGCGAAGCCCAGGGCGAATTCGCTGGCCCAGCCGGCAAGGGTGCGTTGCGTCATCCGCCGACCATGCTCTGCAATGCGCAAATCCGTCCAGAGCCCCGGAAAAACAGGCTTTTGTGACGGGTCGTGGCTGGGCCGGGACGAGCCGCAGCGCGGGGCCCTGTCGCGCTCCGCCGCGTCCGCCCACCTTCGTTGGGGTCAAAGCCGGAGCAAACCATGCCTGTCATCATCCCTGCCGCCACCGCCGCCGCCGTCGCTTACATGCAGCTTCACGAGATGATCTGGGGCCTCGGCCAGCTTGCCGCGCTGGCGCTGCCCGCGCTGCTACTGGTCACCGGCTGGGGCGCGCGTCTCAGCCGCGCCTGCGCCCGTCTGGCGCGCGGCAACCGCTACCTCGCCTTGACGCTGTTCGCGGCCGCCTATCTGGTCCTCGCCGGGCTGGTCGCCGGCGGCTTCGACTATTGGCGCGACATCGCCAGCGAGCAGGGCTTCGGCCGTGCCGGCGACCCCTTCCTGCCCTGGCTCGCCGGCGAATGCGCGCCGCTCGCCGCCAAGCTCGTCGCCGCCGCGCTGTTCGCCTGGCTGCCCTACACGCTGATCCGGCTGAGCCCGCGCCGCTGGTGGCTGTATGGCGCGCTCGCCCTGATCCCCATCGCCTTCGCCGTCCTGGTCGCGCTGCCGGTGTTCGTCGATCCGCTCACCACCGACTACAAGCCGCTCGCCGACCCCGCGCTCGCCGCCAGGATCGAGGCGCTGGCGGCGCGCTGCGGCGTGCCGCACATCCCGATCTTCGTCGGCGGCGACGACGACACCGTCGTCGGCCTGGGTCCCACCAACCGCATCATCCTCGAAGACCACATCGCGCGGGTCGAGACGCCGGCGCAGATCACCGGCACGATCGGCCATGAGCTCAAGCACTACGTCATGGGCGACAACTACAAGGCGCTCGCCATCGTCGCCGCGATCCTGTTCGTCGGTTTCTGGCTGGTGAACCGGCTCGGCCGCCTCGCCATCGCGCGCTGGCATCGCCGCTTCGGCTTCGACGATCTCGCCGATCCGGCATCGCTGCCGCTGGTGGCGCTGATCCTCATCGCCTTCTGGCTCTGCATCCTGCCGCTGTTCAACTGGGAAGCACGCTCCATCGAGCGCGAGGCCGACCGTTTCGGCCTCGAGCTGACGCACTCGGGCCGCGCCAGCGCCGAACTCTATGCCGGCTGGCTGCGCGGCGGGCGCATCACGCCCGATTATGACGGCTTCTTCCGCATCTTCCGCGCCACCCATCCCAGCCTCGCCGAACGCATCCGGATGGCGAACGACTACAAGCCCTGGGAGACGGGTGGAAAGCTGGTGTACGGCGACGTGTGCAAACCGGCGAAGTAGCTAATCCTTCGCCCGCTCGACATAGGCGCCGTCTTCGGTCTGCACCACGACGCGCGTGCCGATGGTGATGTGCGTCGGCACCAAGTGGCGCCTTTTCTACCGATAGACGTCGCGGCGGTTGCCGATCCTGACGACGAGAATACGCAGTCGGCTGTCTTCGACGGCTGCGATGATGCGATAGTCGCCGACACGGTATTTCCAGAAGGCGCCAAGGCTGCCATGCAACGCCTCGCCGAGGCTGCGGGGATCGGACAGAGGCGCAACCCGGTCGTTGAGGAATTTCAGAATGCGTTTGGCGGTCTGTGGATCGAGTTTTGCGAGTTCGCGCTCTGCCGCGCGCTCGAACTCAATCCGCCACGCCATGGCGCTTCATCAAGGCGGCAAGCGGGATGGTGCCGGACTTCCCGGCCCGCACGGCCGCAACGCGTTTTTCGGCCAGATAGAGGTCTTCCAGATCGGCGATATGCTCTAGGATCGCTTCGCGGGCATAGTAAGTCTTGGAGCGCCCGGTTTTCTTGGCGAGCGCTTCGAGGCGAGCCTCGATGTCCGGCGGCAAACGGATGGCCAGCATGGTGGGCTCCTCAGAACCAGCATCGTAACATGCTATACGTGTATAGCAAAGCGCGCCCTCAATCCTTCGCCCGCTCGACATAGGCGCCGTCTTCGGTCTGCACCACGACGCGCGTGCCGATGGTGATGTGCGTCGGCACCATGGTCTTGACGCCGTTCGACAGCAGCGCCGGTTTGAACGAACCCGATGCCGTCTGGCCCTTCATCACCGCTTCGGTGTCGACGATCTCGAAAGTGGCGCGCTTCTGGATCTCCAGGCTGATCGGCAGTCCGTTGAAGCTCTGCAGCTGCACTTCCATGTTCTCGGTCAGGTACGGCGCCATGTCGCCGACCACGTCCTTGCCGACATGCACCTGGTCGAAGGTCTCCGGCTGCATGAACACCCAGTGCTCGCCGTCCTGGTAGAGATAATTATACTTGGCCTGGTCGATGAAGGCCTTCTCGATGCTGTCGGTGGTGCGCAGGCGCTCGACCGTCTTCACCCCGTCCGAGATGCGGCGCATTTCCAGATGCGTCACCGGCGTGCCCTTGCCCGGATGGATGTTCTCCGCCGTGATGACGACATAGAGCTTGCCGTCCTTCTCGATGACGTTGCCTTTGCGCACGCTGCTGGCGATGACCGAAACCACGGGGAACCTCGACTGGGATGGAAGACGGCGGCTAATAGCAGGGTGCATCGCCCCGGCCAAGCCCGGCCCTAAAGCCGCCCCAGGGCCTCGCTCAGCGCGTCCGGCGCCGAGAAAAAGGGCGAATGGTCGGTATCCAGGGTGAAGACGCGCTGGCAGGGCAGGGCGCCGTGCAGCCGCCGCTGCATGCCGATCGAGATGGCGTGGTCGCGCCGGCACTCGATATAGGTCCGCGGCAGACCGCCGAACTGCGCCTCGCTGAGGCGCAGCGGGGTGCGAAGGCCCGCCACCGCCTCCGGCCGCAGCCTGGCGCGGGCGAACGCGACGTCTTCCTCCGAGCATTCGCCATAGAAGCAGTCGCGGATCGCCTCGGGCCGCACCGTCGCCACGCTGTCGTCGGCCGCGAAATCGACCTTGCCGTTCAGATGGCTCTCCTTGTCGTCGCGCGCCGTCCGCGTCACCGATTGCCCGTCGCCGAGCAGGAAGGCCGCCAGGTAGACGAGGCTCTTGATCCGGCTCGCGCGCCGCTCCGCCGCCTGGCTGATCATCGCCCCGCCATAGGAATGGCCGACCAGCACCACCTTCTCGCCCGCAGCATCGATCGCCGCGCAGACGCGGTCCACGAGATGGTCGAGAGTGACGCCGGCGATCGGCGTCTGGTCGTCGCCATGGCCGGGCATGTCGGGCGCCGCCGCCCTGTGCCCCATGGCCTCCAGCCGGGCGACCACCTTGTGCCAGCACCAGCCGCCATGCCAGGCGCCGTGCACCAATAGGAATGCGCTCATCTGTATTCCTTCGCCCGGCTCGGATAGAGAGGGCCGCGCATGAGGACGCCGGACCCGACATGACGAATTCCCCGTGGTGGTCGCCGCATCGGCATGCCGACCGCCGCCTGCTGTTAGGCCAACGCAATCGCATCAAGAAAGCAATACGTACCCATTTTGAGGCCGACGGCTTCACCGAGGTCGAGTGCGGCGCGCTCGCCGTTTCGCCCGGAAACGAGGCGCATCTGCACGCCTTTGCAACCGAGGCGGTGACGCCGGCGGGCGATCGCCAGGCGCTCTACCTGCACACCTCGCCCGAGTTCGCCGCCAAGAAACTGCTCGCCGCCGGCGAATCGCGGATCTTCGATTTCGCCCGCGTCTTCCGCAATCGCGAGCGCGGGGTCCTGCACGCGCCCGAGTTCACGATGCTGGAATGGTACCGCGCCAACGAGCCCTACGGGGCGGTCCAGGCCGATTGCCTGGCATTGCTGCGCCTCGCTGCCGACACCGCCCAGGTGAAGGCCTTCACCTTCCGCGGCCGCGTCTGCGATCCGCGCGCCGCGCCGCAGCGCCTCACCGTGGCCGAAGCCTTCACCTATCATGCCGGCCTCGACCTCGCCACGACGCTGCTGCCCTCCGGCGCCGGCGACCGCGATGCCCTGGCGACGAGGGCGCGCCGCGCCGGCTTCGCCATCACCGACGCCGACAATTGGTCCGACATTTTCAGCAAGGTGCTGGCCGCCGCCGTCGAGCCCAGGCTCGGCCTCGGCGCTCCGACGCTGCTGAGCGAATATCCGCGCTGCGAAGCCGCGCTCGCCCGCGCCGCGCCCCACGATCCGCGCCTCGCCGAGCGCTTCGAGCTCTATGCCTGCGGCGTCGAGCTCGCCAACGGCTTCGGCGAGCTCACCGATCCCATCGAGCAGCGCGCCCGCTTCGAAGCCGAGATGGCGGAGAAGCAGCGCCTCTATGGCCGGCGCTATCCCATCGACGAGGATTTCCTCGCCGCCCTGGCACAGATGCCGCCCGCCAGCGGCGTGGCGCTGGGCTTCGACCGCCTGGTGATGCTGACCCTCGGCGCGCCCCGCATCGACGACGTTATCTGGACTCCTTCGCCATAAACTCAGTTGTCATCCCCGGCCGAGCGAAGCGAGGGGAAGGGGACCCAGGCAGGAAATACCGTGACGGCGTTTGCCGCCTGGGTCCCCTTCCCTCGCCGCGCGAAGGGCGCGGCTCGCCGGGGATGACAACTGTTTTTGTGTTGGACACCTGTGCTAACAGACCCGCCATGAAATCGCAGACCCTGCGCACGCCCGCCGAACTTGCCGCCGCCGGCCTGATCGCGCCCGAGCGCGTCGCGGCGCTGGACGCCGTCGCCGCGCGCTATGCCGTTGCGCTGTCGCCTGAGATCGCAGCCCTGCACGGCGAGGCCGCGATCGCCCGCCAGTTCTTGCCGAGCGAGGCGGAACTCGTGACGCTTCCCGAAGAGCGCGCCGATCCCATCGGCGATGCGGCGCATTCGCCGGTGCCCGGCATCGTCCATCGCCATCCCGACCGCGTGTTGTTCAAGGCCGTCAGTGCCTGCCCCGTCTATTGCCGCTTCTGCTTCCGCCGCGAGACCATCGGCCCGGCAAGCGCGAACGCGCTGTCGCCGGCCGCGCTCGACACGGCCTTCGCCTACATCGCGGCGCATCCCGAGATCTGGGAGGTCATCCTCACCGGCGGCGACCCCTTCATCCTCTCGCCCCGCCGCGCCCATGAGATCACCCAGCGCCTCGCCGTCATCGATCATGTGAAGATCGTGCGCTGGCACAGCCGCGTGCCGGTGGTCGAGCCGTCGCGCATCACCGACGATTTTGTCGCCGCCCTGATCGCCCCCGGCGTGACGAGCATCGTGGCGCTGCACGCCAATCACGCGAGCGAATTCTCGCCCGCCGCCCGCCGCGCCGTCGCGCGGCTGGTCGATGCCGGCATCCCGCTGGTCAGCCAGTCGGTGCTGCTGAAGGGCGTCAACGACGACGTCGCGACGCTCGATGCCCTGATGCGGACCTTCGTCGAGAACCGCATCAAGCCCTACTACCTGCACCATCCCGACCTGGCGCCGGGGACCTCGCATTTCCGCGTGAGCATCGCGCAGGGCCGTCAACTCATGCGCGACCTGCGCGCCCGCCTCTCCGGCCTGGCGCTGCCGAGCTATGTCCTCGACCTCCCCGGCGGTCACGCCAAGGTGCCGCTCTTGTCGGACGATGTGGAGGAACTGGGCGAAGGCCGCTGGCGCCTGCGCGATCACGCCGGCGTCTGGCATGAATACGGCGACTGACCGCGCTTCGGGGCTCGCTTTGCTCGCACCTCAGCGTGACGACGGGTGCGCTACGCGCGTCATCCTGAGGAGCGAGCGTCCATAGCGACAGCGTATGGACCGAGCCCCGAAGGATGCCTATCGCGTGAGCCCCTTGAAGAACGCGCTCACCTTGTGACGCGTCTGTTCCCACCACACGACGCGGCGGTTGGTCACCCAGTTGAGCTGGATCACCCGGCGCGGGCCTTCGAAGGCCGCAAAGCCGTGCCAGGCATTGGGCTTGTTCTCGAACACCAGCAGCGTGCCCTCGTCGGGCGGCACTTCGGCGATGACGTCGTCCAGCGTGTCCGGCCCGCGCAGCAGGCGCAGCCGTCCGCCCGCGCCCTCCCACCGTCCGTTCATGTAGATCAGCACCGTGACCAGCTTGCTCACGCTGTCGGTGTGGATTTCGCCGTCGCGCCTTGACGACTGGCCGCGCACCGTCACCATGGTCGGACGCTGCGCCAGGTCGAGGCCGAGCTTGTCGGCCACGGCGGCGCGGAATTCCGGCCCGCGGATCGCCTCCATGAAGCGCGCGAAAGCCGGCCCGTAGCGCAGCGTCGGCAGCGGAAAGCTGCCTGCCTGCGTCACGGAAGGAAAATCGGCGTTGATCGCCGCCAGCGCCTCGGGGCGCACGAAGCGCGGCACCATGAACCAGGGAAACGGCGCGCGCGACACGGCCGCGGCGCGCACGGCTTCGACATCGATGGGCAGCGCCGTCATCGCCTCAGCGGTATTCGGCGTTGAGCGCGGCGAGCTTGGCGGAACCGGGGCACAGCACGCTCTCGCCGAGGCGGTTGAGCGGCGTTGCCACGGTGCCCAGATTGGCGTGCAGGTCGTCGGCCTGTTCCTCGACATAGAGCAGGCCGGTCAGCACCTCGCCCTTGCTGTGGTGGTGCTGGATATAGGCCATCGCCGCGGCGCGGTCGGTGGGATCGTAGCCGTCATGCAGCTTGGACAGCTTGAGGAACGTGCCGTCATGCTGCTGCACCAGCTGCGTCGTGCCCGGCGCCTGGTCGACCGTGATCTCCTTGCGGTCGACCACGAAGTCGAGCCGGTTCACCGCCTCGTTGTGCTCGCGCACGAAGTCGAAGCTCTTGGTCGAGCCGGCATGGTTGTTGAACTGAACGCAGGGGCTGATCACGTCGATCACCGCCGAGCCCTGATGCGCGATGGCGGCCTTGAGCAGCGGCACGAGCTGCTTTTTGTCGCCCGAGAACGAGCGCGCCACGAAAGTCGCGCCCAAGACCAGCGCCAGGGATACCAGGTCGATGGGGTTGTCGGAATTGGTGCCGCCGGCCTTGGACTTGCTGCCCTTGTCGGCGGTCGCCGAGAACTGGCCCTTGGTCAGGCCGTAGACGCCGTTGTTCTCGCAGATATAGACCATGTTGACGCCGCGCCGCACGCAATGCGCGAACTGGCCGAGCCCGATGGAGGCGCTGTCGCCGTCGCCCGAGACGCCCAGATAGATCAGCTCGCGGTTGGCGAGGTTGGCGCCCGTGAGCACGCTCGGCATACGGCCGTGGACGGAATTGAAGCCGTGCGCGTTGCCGAGGAAATAGTCCGGCGTCTTGGACGAGCAGCCGATGCCCGACATCTTGGCCACGCGGTAGGGCTCGATGTCCATCTCGTACGCCGCCTGGATCAACGCCGCCGAGATCGAATCGTGGCCGCAGCCGGCGCACAGCGTCGAGATCGAGCCTTCATAGTCGCGGTGCGTGAAGCCGAGCTTGTTGGGCTTGAGGCCCGGATGATGCAGCTTGGGCTTGGCGATATAGGTCATGTGCTCTGCCTTACTATGCTTCGGGGCTCGCTTCGCTCGCACCTCAGCATGACGAAACCCGATGATGTTACTCTTACAACTGTCGTCATCCTGAGGTGCCGCGCCTTCGCGGCCCCGAAGGATGCTTCTATTCTGCCGCTTCCTTATGCGTAACCTTCATGCGTTCGGCGATCGCCGCCGCGATGAAACGCGCCGTGATCGGCGTGCCGTCATAGTGCAGGATCGAGATGAAGCGCGCCGGGTCGATGGCGCACTCGTTGACCATCAGCTTCTGCATCTGCGCGTCGCGGTTCTGCTCGATCACGAACACCTGGTCGTGGGCGTTGACGAACTCGACCACCTCTTCGCTGAACGGGAAGGCGCGCAGGCGCAGCGTGTTCAGGTGCACGCCGAGCTTCTCCAGGCTGTCCAGCGCCTCGTCCATGGCGGGTGCCGTCGAGCCGAAATAGATCGCGCCGATCTTGGTCTTCTCGCGGGCGTCGCGGCGCACCGGCGCCGGCACCAGGCTCTTGGCGGTGTCGAACTTGCGCAGCAGGCGCTGCATGTTGTCGACATAGACCGAGCCTTCTTCGCTGTATTTCGCGAAGCGGTCCCGGGACGAGCCGCGGGTGAAATAGGCGCCCTTGCTCGGATGCGTCGCCGGCAGGGTGCGGTAGGGAATGGCGTCGCCGTCGACGTCGAGATAGCGGCCGAACTTGGCGCCGGCCTCCAGTTCCGCCGCCGTCATGATCTTGCCGCGGTCGTATTTGCGGTTGTCGTCCCAGTGCAGCGGCTGGCACAGCCAGTCGTTCATGCCGATGTCGAGGTCGAGCATGACGAACACCGGCGTCTGCAGCCGTTCGGCGAGGTCGAACGACTGTGCCCCGAATTCGAACGCCTCGTTGGGATCCTCGGGGAATAGCAGCACATGCTTGGTGTCGCCGTGGCTGGCATAGGCGGCGAGCAGGATGTCGGATTGCTGGGTGCGCGTCGGCATGCCGGTCGAGGGTCCGCCGCGCTGGATGTCGAACACCACGGCGGGGATTTCCGCGAAATAGGCGAGCCCGAAGAATTCCTGCATCAGCGAGATGCCCGGACCGCTCGTCGCGGTGAAGGCGCGCGCCCCGTTCCAGCCGGCGCCGATCACCATGCCGATTGCGGCGATCTCGTCTTCCGCCTGGACGATGGCGAAATTGTTCTTCTTGGTCGCAGGATCGACTCGGTAACTCTTGCAATGCGCCGTGAAGGCCTCGGCCAGCGAGGTCGACGGCGTGATCGGATACCAGGCGCAGACCGTGGCGCCGCCATAGACCGCGCCGAGGCCGGCCGCGTCGTTGCCCTGGATGAAGATGCGTTCGCCCACCAGGTCGGCGCGCTCGACCTTCAGCCGGCAGCGGCCGGCGAGCGTGCGGGCGGCATAGTCGTAGCCCAGTTTCATCGCCGCGAAGTTCAGGCGGATCAGCTTGTCCTTGCCCTTGAACTGCTCGGTGATCAGTCCCTCGATGGTTTCGAGGTGCATCGACAAAAGCTGCGCCACCGCGCCCAGATAGATCACGTTCTTGAGCAGCTGGCGCTCGCGCGGGATCGTGCCCTCCAGCGTGTTGGAGAGCTGCGTCAGCGGCACGCCGAGCAGGTGGATGTCGGGACGCTGCTTCTGCGTCGTCAAGGGCTTGGTGGAATCGTAGAACAGGTAGCCGCCCGGCTCGATGGACTCGACGTCCTTGTCCCAGGTCTGCGGGTTCATCGCCACCATCAGGTCGACGCCGCCGCGCCGCCCGAGCCAGCCCTGGCCGGAGACGCGCACTTCGTACCAAGTCGGCAGGCCCTGGATGTTCGACGGAAAGATGTTGCGCGAGCACAAGGGCACGCCCATGCGCAGGATGGCGCGCGCGAACAACTCGTTGGCCGACGCGCTGCCCGAGCCGTTGACGTTGGCGAACTTGACGACGAAGTCGTTGGTCGCGGCAATCGGCTGCGTCGAGGGTTGTGCCATCACTTGTGACATGAGCCCGCCTTCGCCGTCTCGAGATAGAATTTCTTCATGTCCCAGGCGCCGGTCGGGCAGCGCTCGGCGCACAGCCCGCAATGCAGGCAGACGTCCTCGTCCTTGGCCATGATGCGCCCGGTCTTGAGGTAATCGGAGATGTAGAGATCCTGCGTCAGGTTCAGCGCCGGCGCGGTCAGTTCGTGGCGCAGCACCGGCTCCGGATCGTTGGCCGTGAAGGTGATGCAATCCACCGGGCAGATATCGACGCAGGCGTCGCACTCGATGCACAGGCTTTCGGCGAACACCGTCTCGATGTCGCAGTTGAGGCAGCGCTGCGCCTCCTTGAAGCCCAGCTCCTTGTTGAAGCCCAGCTCCACTTCCATCCTGACGTCGTGCAACGTCAATTCCTTGGGCGCATGCGGCACCTTGAAGCGCAGATCCATCGACACGTCGTTGTCATACGACCATTCGTGGATGCCCATCTTCTGGCTCGACAGGTTGACCAGCGGCGACGGGCGGACCTTGACGTCCTCGCCGTTGCAGAACAGGTCGATGGAGACCGCCGCCTCATGGCCGTGCGCCACCGCCCAGATGATGTTCTTGGGCCCGAACGCCGCGTCGCCGCCGAAGAACACCTTCGGGTTGGTCGACTGGAACGTCACCTCGTCCACCACCGGCATGTCCCATTTGGGCTCGAAGTCCACGCCGATGTCGCGCTCGATCCACGGGAAGGCGTTCTCCTGTCCCACCGCCACCAGCACGTCGTCGCATTCCATCAGCACGTCCGGCTCGCCGGTCGGCACCAGATTGCGGCGGCCCTTTGCGTCCTTCTCGGCCTTGACCTTTTCGAACACCACGCCGATCAGCTTGCCGCCGTCGTGCTTGAACTCCTTGGGCACCATGAAATTGTGGATCGGGATGTCTTCGTGCATCGCGTCGTCTTTTTCCCACGGCGACGCCTTCATCTCGTCGAAGCCGGAGCGGACGACCACATCCACTTTTTCGCCGCCCAGGCGGCGAGACGTCCGGCAGCAATCCATCGCCGTGTTGCCGCCGCCCAGCACGATGACGCGCTTGCCGATCTTCGTCGTGTGGCCGAACGACACGCTCGACAGCCAGTCGATGCCGATATGGATGTTGGCGCGCGCTTCCTCGCGTCCCGGAATCTCCAGATCGCGCCCGCGCGGCGCGCCGCAGCCGACGAACACCGCGTCATAATCCTGGTCGAGAACCGATCTCAGGCTGTCGATGCGCTGGCCGAACTTCGTTTCCGGCTCCAGCGCCAGGATGTAGTTGCACTCTTCGTCGAGCACGCTTTCCGGCAGGCGGAACTTCGGAATCTGCGTCCGCATCATGCCGCCCGCGAACGGATCGGCGTCGTAGATGGTGACGTGATAGCCGAGCGGCAGCAGGTCGCGCGCCACGGTCAGCGAGGCCGGCCCGGCGCCGATCAGCGCCACGCGCTTGCCGTTCCTGGTGGTCGCCGGCCTGGGCATGCGGCTCAAAACGTTTTCGCCGTCCTTGCTGTCGGCGGCGACGCGCTTGAGGCGGCAGATCGCCACCGGCTGCTCCTCGACGCGCCCGCGCCGGCAGGCCGGCTCGCAGGGGCGGTCGCAGGTCCGCCCCAGCACGCCCGGGAACACGTTCGAATGCCAGTTGATCATGTAGGCGTCGGAGTAGCGCCCTTCCGCGATCAGGCGGATATATTCCGGCACCGGCGTATGCGCCGGGCACGCCCACTGACAGTCCACCACCTTGTGGAAGTAGTTCGGGTCGGAAACGTTCGTTGGCGCCATCCCGGGGCGGCGCGCGGGCGCGGGCGCGGGGCGCCCTTCAGCCGTGACACTCATGTGATGTACTTGATCTCCAAGACAGCGCTTTTGCCCGCCGGATTTGTCCTATGCACCTTATTCGGCGGGCGCACTTATAGACTCGTCGTTCCGGTATTTCCCCTGTTTTCTGAGTTTAGTCAGGGAGATAGCGGGCGCAACCGTCTCCGCGGCCGTTTCCGCGATAAACTTAACGGCGCCAACCGCCTGAAAGCCAAGGGAAAACCGCCGATTTCCTTCGTTCCATTTCCACGGGCAGAATAAGGTCATGGACATCACCCTCTCCGCCGACCACCGCGCCATCGCCGAAAGCGTCGGCCGCATCGCCGCCGGCTTCGGCGACGACTACTGGACCCAGTGCGACCAGGCCCCGCGCTTCCCGCACGAGTTCCACAAGGCGATGGCCGATGCCGGCTGGCTCGGCATCGCCATGCCGGTGGACCTGGGCGGCGCCGGCCTCGGCGTCACCGAAGCCGCCATCATGATGCATACCGTGGCCCGCGGCGGCGGCGGCTATGCCGCGGCCTCCTCGATCCATCTCAACATCTTCGGGCCGCACGCCATCGTCGTGCACGGCAGCGAGGCGCAGAAACGCCGCTTCCTGCCGCCGCTGATCAAGGGCGAGCAGAAAGCCTGCTTCGCCGTCACCGAGCCCAATGCCGGCCTCGACACCACCTCCATCGAGACCTTCGCGACCCGCACCAAGGGCGGCTATGTGATGCGCGGTCGCAAGATCTGGACGACCACGGCGCAGGAGGCCGACAAAATCCTGATCCTCGCGCGCACCGCGAAAAAGGCCGACGGCAAGAAGCCGACCGACGGCATGACGCTGTTCTACACCGACCTCGACCGCAGCAAGGTCGAAGTCCGCCGCATCCCCAAGATGGGCCGCGCCGCCGTCGATTCGAACGCGGTGTTCATCGACGACCTCTTCGTCCCCGACGAAGACCGCATCGGCGAGGAGGGCCGTGGTTTCCGCTACCTGCTCGACAGCCTCAACCCCGAGCGAATCCTGATCGCCGCCGAGGCCATAGGCCTGGGGCGTGACGCGCTTGCCCGCGCCGCGAAATACGCCAGGGAACGCGTCGTCTTCGGCCGTCCCATCGGCCAGAACCAGGGCGTGCAGCATCCACTTGCCGAAAGCTGGATGGCGCTGGAGAGCGCCTGGTGGCTCACCCTGCGCGCCGCCGCGCTCTACGACGCGGGGCAGCCTTGCGGCGCCGAAGCCAACGCCGCGAAGTTCCTGGGTGCCCGCGCCGCCTTCGACGCCTGCACCCGCGCCATGATGACCCATGGCGGCATGGGCTACGCCAAGGAATTCCAGATCGAGCGTCTGCTGCGCGAATCGATGATCCCGCGCCTCGCGCCGGTCAGCGAACAGCTCATCCTGTCGTTCATCGCGGAGAATGTTCTGGACCTGCCGAAGTCGTATTGAAGCTGGGCGATCGGTTTACCCGCCCGTTCACGGCAGGATAAACCGCCTTCGCAACACTTTCGCTTGACCTCTCGCGCGTTCCCGCTTGAATGCGCCTTGTTGAGGCGGGGTGCGGGGCATGAAGCGTCTTCTCGAAGGCTACCAGAACTTCCGCGCACAGCGCTGGCCGCGCGATCGCAAGCTCTATGAAGAAACCGCCTCCAAGGGTCAGAAGCCCGAATATCTCATCATCGCCTGCTCGGATTCGCGTTCCGATCCCGCCACCGTCTTCGGCGGCCATCCCGGCGAGTTCTTCCTGGTGCGCAACATCGCCGCTTTGGTGCCGCCGCACGATGCGACCAACGGCGTCTACGGCACCCGTGCCGCCATCGCCTATGCCGTGCTCGCGCTCAAGGTCCGCAACATCGTGGTCATGGGACATGCGCAATGCGGCGGCATCGGCGCCGCCATCGATCCCGGGGCCGCGCATGGCGTGCCTTACGTCGCCGAATGGGTGGAGCTCGCCAAACCCGCCGTCGAGCGCGCCCGCGGCCAGCCGCACGGCCACGGTCTCGACAAGAACCAGGCGACCGAGCGCGAGGCGGTCAAGCTCTCGGTCAGGCGGCTGCTCGACTATCCTTTCATCGCCGAACGCGTGAAGGCCGGGCAGCTTGCGGTCGACGGCATGCGTTTCAACATCGCCACCGGCGTGCTGGAATTGCTCGACCAGAAGACCGGCCAGTTCGCCGCGGTGAAGACGCGCCGCTCCTGGTTCTGGTGAACATGGACAATTCCGTCCTCGAAACCGAGCGTCTCCTCATCCGCCCGCCGCGGGCCGAGGATTTTCCCGCCTATGCCGCGATGTGGGCCGATCCCGACGTCACGCGCTTCATCAACGGGGCGCCGCTCAGCGCGGAAGACGCCTGGGCCAAGTTCATGCGCGGCTTCGGCCATTGGCAGCTGGCCGGCTACGGCTTCTGGGCGGTGATCGAGAAGTCCACCGGTCTGCGCGTCGGCGAAACCGGCTTCCTCGACGTGCACCGCGACATCGCGCCGTCGCTGGACGGCATCCCCGAGATCGGCTGGGCCTTCGCCAAAGCCGCGCAGGGCAAGGGCTACGCCACCGAAGCCGTCCGCGCCGCGCTCGCCTGGGGCGAGCAGCGTTTCGGCAAGGTCCGCTTCGCCTGCATCATCGCGCCGCAGAACGCGCCCTCGCTCAACGTCGCCGCCAAGACCGGTTTCAAGGAAGTGGCGCGCACCACCTACAAGGGCGAACCCACCGTGATGCTCTACCGCGAGCCATGACCGCGCCGCGCCTCGAGACCGGCCGCCTGGTTCTGCGCGCCATCACACCAGCGGACTTCCCGGCTTTCGCGGCGATGAGCGCGGACCCGGTCGTCCGCCGCTTTTCCGGCGACGGCAAGCCGCGCAGCGAGGAGGAATCGTGGTCATCCTTCATAATGATCGCGGGGCACTGGCAGATGACGGGCTATGGCAGCTGGGCGATCGCGGAAAAGGCCGGCGGCTCCTTCATCGGTGAAGTCGGCTTCATGGATCGCAAACGCGATCGCGGTCCGGGCCTCGCCGGCGTGCCGGAGATGGGCTGGGGCCTGATCCCGACGGTGTTCGGCAAGGGCTACGCCACCGAGGCGGTGAACGCCGCGCTCGTTTGGGGCCGCGGTCGTTTCGGCCCTGCGCGCGTCATCGCGCTGACGACCGCCGACAACACCGCTTCGATCCGCGTTGCCGAAAAATGCGGCTTTCGGGAATTCCATCGCGGCCTCTCCGCCGGCCGGCCGCGCGTTTTCTTCGACCGGATTCTGTGAGCGTGCTAGCATCGCGGCGCATTTCAGAGCGCCCGCCATGCCCGGTCTTTATTTCGAGCAATTCGCCGTCGGCCAGACCTTCGACCACGCCATCCGCCGCACCGTGACGGAGGCCGACAACGTCCTTTTCACCGCCATGACGCACAATCCCGCGGCGCTGCATCTCGACGAGGAATACGGCAAGACCACCGAGTTCGGCCAGCGCATCGTCAATTCGCTGTTCACCCTCGGCCTGATGATCGGCATCTCGGTGCACGAGACCACGCTCGGCACCACGGTGGCCAATCTCGGCATGACCGACGTGATCTTCCCCAAGCCGGTGTTCCACAGCGATACGCTGCGCGTCCAAAGCGAAGTGCTGGAGTTGCGCGACAGCAAATCGCGCCCGACCCAGGGCATCGTCGTCTTCCAGCACAAGGCGATCAACCAGCGCGGCGAAACCGTGGCGCAATGCAAACGCAGCGCGCTGATGCATAGAGTGCCGAAAGGCGCGTGATGGCCCACGGTGGCTACAGGGACGCTTGGCAGGATTTGCGCCGACGGATTCTGATATTCTGGCTGGCGAGCCTACTATTTGTCCTCGGTGTTCCTCTCGCGGTTGTAGGTTTGAACCAGATTTCGCCAGGTCTCGGCGACAGTGCTTCGGGCTGGATCATTGGCGGTGTGGTTGTGGTGATTCTGGTCGCCTGGTTTTATCGGTTCAGCTTCCGCTGTCCGAAATGCGGCGGCTGGTATTTCTCGACCGACTCTTGGAGCAGCACGTTCGCTCGCAAATGCCTTCATTGCGGATTGCCACGCAACGCCGAATCGGAATGATGACATGATCCTCCGCGCTCTCCTCTTTGTCCCCGCCGACAGCGAGAAGAAGCTCGCCAAGGCGCGGTCGTCGCCCGCCGACGCGCTGATCCTCGATCTCGAGGATTCCGTGGCGGCCGAGAACCGCGTCCGGGCGCGCGGCCTGGCGCGCGAATTTCTCAAAGACAAAAATCGCCAAGCGGTCTGGGTCCGCATCAATCCCGTCGGCTCCCCCGATTTCGTGGCCGACATGGAAGCGGTGGTGGCGGCGGCGCCGGCCGGCCTCGTCGTGCCCAAGCCCGACGGACCGCAGGACCTGCTCACGCTCGACGCCCATCTGCTCACGCTGGAGACCCAGGCCGGCCTGCCGCAGCGGTCCATCCAGCTCCTGCCGGTCGCGACCGAGACGCCGACCGCGGTGCTCTCGCTGCGCGACTACCGCTCGCCGCCGCCGCGCCTCGCCGCGATGAGCTGGGGCGCCGAAGACCTGTCCGCCGCACTCGGCGCCGCCACCAACCGCGACGCGGCGGGCGAATTTCTCTTCGTGCACAAAATGGTGCGCGCGATGGTTCTCATCGCCGCCAAGGCTGCCGGCGTCGACGCCATCGAGACGCTGCACGCCGACTTCCGCGATACGGCAGGTCTCGAGCGCGCCGCGCGCCTCGCCCAGCGCGAAGGCTTCAGCGGCATGCTCGCCATCCATCCCGACCAGGTGGGACCGATCAACGCCGCCTTCACGCCCTCGGCGGCGGATATCGCGCATGCCAGGAAGGTGGTCACAGCGTTTGCCACCGGTGCCGGCGTCGCGTCGCTCGACGGCAAGATGCTCGATCAGCCGCATCTCAAACAGGCCCGCCACGTCCTGGCTCTGGCAGAAATCTTGTCGCGGCGCGAATAGCGACGCAGCAATGAAAAGTGGCCTCAAGCAGCGAAGCGGTAGGCCGCTTTTTCCAAAAAAAGGCCTCAAGCAGCGAGAGCGCCAGGCCGCTTTTTCCACAAGCTATGAAAAAGCGGCCTCAAGCAGCGAGAGCGGTAGGCCGCTTTTTCCAAAAAAGAAGGAGGGCTTTCGCCCTCCCTCTCCCCGGACGCTTCCGTTGCCCCCGGAAGCGCCCACGCGGACCGTGAAACTTCGAGACTTAAGGCGTGGTCGAATAGTGGACGACCTGGGCGTTGTTGCCGACCGCCGAGGAGGTGACGCCGACGCTGCCGCTGACATTGTGGATCGCGACATTGGCGGTGCCGAACACGTTGGAGGTGTTCAGCTGGCTGATCGCCGTCGGCGCATTGAGCGCGTTGGTGTCCTCGGTGTAGGTGTTGCCGAAGGCGGTGGACGAGACCGCGACGTCGCCGGCGACGTTGCGGACATTGGCGTTCACCTCCGAGCCGGGATCCTGCGCGTTGCAGACCTGCTTGCTGTTGACCGCCGTGACGTTCGGATCGGTCGAGACGTCGGTCGAGTTGCAGACTGCCGCGCCCGTGATGCTCACACCGCCGCCGACATTGTCGACATTGGCGTTGACCGTCGAGCCGATATTGTCGCTCTGGTCGTACTGGGTGCTGGTGACGTGCGTGTCGTCGAAGGTCACGGCCTCGAGCACGTTGCCCGCGCCCTGGCTCTGGATCACCACGTCGCCGCCGACATCCTTGGCCGTCGTGTTCACGGTGGACCACTGCGAGCCGAAGCTGACCTGGCCGTTCAGGATCACGCTGCCGCCTTGTGCGGTCGGCGCCTGCTGCTGCGGTCCGCCCGCGTTATTCGCTCCCGCGAAGGCCGTCGCCGGCAGGATCGCTAGAACCGTAGAAGCGATAAGGATCTTGGCGAGACGCGTTGTCATTGTTGTGTTCCTCGTTGCGGGCCGTGACGGGGTTGTTGCTGGTGTAGGTGGGCGGCGGGGCGCGGTCGCTGCCGTCGGCGAGCGGATCGCTGGCGGCCGAGCAGCTGCCACTGGTGTGATAGAGGCGGGCGGTCATCTCCAGGACGGCGCGCTCGATCACCGAGCGGACCGCGAGCTGGATCGGCTCCAGGGCGCTTTCGCCGACCGATGCGTCGAAGAAATTGGCGCCCAGGAAGTCGAACACGCCGACCGAAACCTGGCGGCCGATGATCTGCTTCTGGTAGGAGATCACGTCGACGACTTGCAGCGTCTTGGTGTCCACCAGGCGAAGGTCGAGGCCGACATTCATCACATACATGTTGCCGCCGGTCGAACCCTTCAGGCCGTTCGTCGCGGTCTCGCCGCCGTCGGCGTTGGCGCCGACCGAACGGATGTTGAAGTTCAGCTCGGTGATGCCGCCGACCAGGTAGTAGTCCGAGCCCGGGATCGAGCCGGCGATGATCTGGCGGTAGTCGGCGCCGCCGGCCGGTGCCGTCGCATCGGCGCCGATCAGCTTGTTGTTGGCGTATTTCAGCTCCATCTCTGCGACCGAGGTGTCGAAGCGCTCGACCAGCTGGACGCCGGCCTTGCTGAGGGCGCTCATCGCCATCAGGGCGGCGCCCTGGGTGATCTTGCGGCCCGAATTGTCGCTCTCGCTCTTGCCGGTGTAGTCGGCGATCTGGCCGACCGCGATGCGGATCGGGCGCTGCGAGGTGTAGCCGGCCATGCAGCGCAGGGCGGTCGAGTAGGGGGTCTCGTTGGAGATCACCGGCGAACCGCCGATCGGCGCCGTGTAGCGGCCGGTCACGCTGTCCGCCTGCGGGCTGATGCAGCCTTCGAGGGCGAGCGCCGCGATCAAAAAGACCAACGGCTTGAGGAGATGTTTTCTTCCGCGACGTGTCATGGGAGGGGCTTCCCTTGTCTTTCAGATGTTAGTGGCCGTTGACGGTATTGGTGGCTGTCTGGTTTCCGCTGTTGTTCTGCGTGGCATTGACGACGACGGTGTTGTTGTTTCCGAGGGTCACGACGTTGAGCTGGTTGCCGATCGCCGTGGCGTTTCCGAAAGCCGTCCCTGCACCGCTCGTGCCAACACCGCCGGCCGACGAGGCGCCGGAGGCGGAGGCGCCCGCGCCGCTGGCGGAACCGAAATTCGCGCTGGTGAACTGGCCGTTCACCACTTGGAGGTTGCCGTTGGCGTCGCGCAGCGAGGTGTTCGGCGGCGCGTTTTCCTGGCCCGGCTGCAGGCCGAACGGCGCGTTATAGGTGCTGGCGTTGCTGTAATCGCCGGCGTTCGCCGCGGTCACGAGGGCTGCGCCGGCCAGGAGGGCGGCGGCGAGGCGGATTTTGCTGTGCGAAGCCATGGGGGTCTCGTTTTCGTGAATTCTCTCGGGAGGGGTGGGAGCAACCGCCGTGCCAAGGCCTTTGGCGCCTCATTGCCGCGCGCGGCGGCATCGCTGTTTCAAAGCGGCACGCGGCTGCGCTATTTTGGGGCGCCCATGGCCGGACCTTGCGCCGGCGCCTCCTCTTTCCCTTCGGAGCCCCCTTGGCCACGCTCGAGTTCTTTTTCGACTGTTCCTCGCCCTGGACCTATCTCGCCTTCACGCGGATCCAGCCGATCGTGGCGCGGACCGGCGCCGACATCGTCTGGAAGCCGATCCTGGTCGGCGGCGTCTTCAATGCCGTTAACCGTGAGGTCTATGAGCGCCGCGCCCATCCCGATCCGCGCAAGGCGGTCTACAGCGCCAAGGACCTGCAGGACTGGGCCAGGCTGACGGGCCTCGTCATCGTCATGCCGCCGCCGGTGTTTCCGGTGCGCGCCACCCTCGCCATGCGCGCGGCCCTCGCGGCACAGGATGAAGGCAAGGTGGTCGAGTTCGCCCGCGCCTGCTTTGAGGCCTATTGGAGCCGGTCCGAGGACATCAGCCTGCCGCATGTCGTCCAGAAGGTCTGCGCCGAAGCCGATCTCGACGGCGAGCATATCCTGGCGCGCAGCCAGAGCGACGAGATCAAAGACCGGCTGCGCGCCAACACCGACGAGGTCATCGCCCGGGGCGGTTTCGGCTCGCCCACCATGTTCGTGGACGGCGCGGACATGTACTTTGGCAACGATCGGATGGAACTGGTGGAAGCAGCGCTGTCGCGCTGAGAATCGGGCGAGCACAGCATGGTGTTTTTTCAGGAAGCGAGGCCGGCGCGCGAGCCGTTCCTGCGCGTGCCGGCGTCGGTCGTCGTGCTGATCGGCCTGCTGGCGGCGGCGCATCTGGCGCGGGTGCTGGCGCCGGCCGCGCTGTCGGACCGTATCCTGAACGACTACGCACTCGATCCCATCGTCTATTCGGCGCAGGCGTTGAAGGCGCTGGGCGCCGGGACGCCGACTCTGCTGCAGCGCCTGGCGCCGCCGGTCAGTCACATATTCCTGCATGGCAGCCTCACCCATCTCGCGGTCAATTGCCTGTGGCTGCTGGCGTTCGGGCCGGTGGTGGCGCGCCGCTTCGGGGCAGCGGCCTTTTTCCTGTTCTTCCTGCTCTGCGGCCTGGCGGGCGCGGCTTCTTTCGTCGCCCTGGATTGGGGCCAGAATGTCGGTGCGATCGGCGCCTCCGGCGCGATCTCGGGACTGATGGGCGCCGCCATCCGCATGATGCGGATACGCGAGCCCTATCTGAACGTCGCGACGCTGCCGCTCGAACCGCTGTTTTCGCGGCAGGTGCTGCTGTTCAGCGCAGTCTGGATGGCGGTCAACCTGCTGACCGGCCTGTTCGGGAGCCTCATGACCGGTTCCGGGGTCGCCTGGCAGGACCATCTGGGCGGCTATATCGCCGGCCTGCTGCTGGCCGGTCCTTTCGAGCATTTTGTCGGCTATGCCGCAAATCTCCGTCGCCGCGGTGCTTGAAGCTGGCCTTTGGCGCCCTAGATATAAGGACGCGGGCGATCCGCGCACGGTTTGGGAGTCCTGCTCATGTCCGATACGCCGAATTCTTCCGGCACCGTTCCGCCCCCGGGCCTGGCGCCGTCGCATCCGCCGTTTCCGATCGTCCGCATACTGTATTCCCTCGGTTACGGCGTCCTCGCCTGGCTCGTGCTCCACATTCTCTTCTTCCTCGCCGTCGTTCAGGTCGTGATGCTGGCGATCAACGGCCGTCTGAACGAGGAGCTCAAATCCTTCTGCCTCACGCTGCTGCAATACGAATGGGAGCTTCTTGCCTTCATCGTCTTCGTGCGCGATGAGCAGCCCTTCCCCATCGGACCGTTTCCCAAACACGCGTGAAGCCCGCCGCACACGGAGCAAATAAATTCACTCACTGATGAATGAATGTTAGTGTGCGAATGCGAAGGTCACGCGTGCTTAATTCGTGTGGCATTATGGGTACAAGGCGCTTCTGATTTCGTGCGCGTGATTGCGTTTACCCGATAATGTTCTTGCTCGCTGCTTGAGCTTGCTCATATCGTTCCAATGCCAAATTGCGTCGGTCTGGGTCCACTTGGAAAGCGAGTGGGGCGCGATGATGGCATCAAGGCGCGCACGTCATGCGGCGCCACAACGGGGAGCATCAAGATGCCTGCAATGCGTTCAGTCGCGACCGTCCGGTCCGCCACTTTCATCAGTGCCTTGTTGATGTCGACGGCCTTTACGGCGCCTGCGTTCGCGCAGATCGAGACCGTGGTCGTGACCGCCGAACGTAAGGCGGAAGACATCCAGACGGTTCCGATCGCGGTCACCGCGCTCACCGGCGCCGACCTGAAAGCCAAGCAGGTCAACAGCTTCCGCGACCTTCAATTCCACGTGCCGAGCGTGACCTACACCAAGTCGAACTTCGGCGGCGCGCAGTTCCAGATCCGCGGCATCACCACCCAGTTCGGTCTGGGCGCCGCCATCGCGCAGAACCAGAACGACATCTATCTCGAAGCCCCCGCGCTGGTGAACGGCCAGTATTTCGACGTCGATCGCGTCGAAGTCAGCCGCGGCCCGCAGTCGACCTCCTATGGCCGCGCGGCGACCGGCGGCGCGGTGAACATCATCACCTCGAAGCCGAACCTGGAGGAATTCCAGGCGCGTGCCTCCTTCGACTACGGC
>DATMKZ010000003.1:0-5152 GCA_035570795.1 Rhizomicrobium sp. | reverse complement strand
GCTTGCTTTCCCGGTTATGCTGATCTGGGTGTCGGGCCTGGTGCGCGCTGTCGAGGAACGCCGCGCGCCGCGACCGGTCCTGCTGCTCGCCATGCTGGCGTGGGCCAACCTGCACGGCGGCTTTACGCTCGGCCTGCTGCTCTGCGGCGCCTTCGCGCTGGAAGCCATGGTCGGAGCGGGTGAGGCATCGGAGCGAAAGGCCCTGTTCGTCGAGTGGGCGAAGTTCGGCATTGCTGCCGTCCTGGTTGCCTGCATCACGCCGTATGGGCCGGAGTCGATGCTCGTCACCTTCCGCATCTTCAATCTCGGCGACGCGCTCAGCGCGATCAGCGAATGGCAGTCGCCCAACTTCCAGAACATGCCGCAGCAGGAGCTGATCCTGCTGATCGCCCTCTATGTCTGCCTGTCGCGCGGCCTCAAGCTGCCCCTCGTGCGGTTGCTGATCGTGCTGGGCCTGCTTCACCTGTTCCTGAAGTATGTGCGCAATGCCGAGCTGCTGGCGATGCTGGGTCCGCTGATCGTGGCGCCGGTCCTGGCGCGCCAGTGGCCGACGCTGCGGCCCACCGCCGAGACGCCCGGCGGCTCGCTCCTGCGCCAGCGGTTGGCGGCGCTCGGCCGCCCGGCCGGGCGCAATGCCATCGCGCTCTGCCTCGTTCTTGGCGCGATCTATGCCGGCGGTGTCATCCGCTTCGCCGGCATCCGCCCGGTGGACGACACGATGCCGGTGGCGGCCTTGGACTTCATCCGCGAGGCCAACCTGCAGGGCAACGTGCTCAACCACTATGGTTTTGGCGGCTTCCTGATCAACGCCGGCATAAAGACCTTCATCGATGGACGCGGCGAGCTCTATGGCGGCGACTTCATCAAGCGCTACGTCGAGATCGTGAACGCGCGGGGCGCACGGCCGCTCGAGGAGACGCTCGACGAATTCCGCATCGACTGGACGCTTCTGCAGAAGGATCAGGCGGCTAACCAGGTCCTGGCACACTTGCCGAATTGGAAGCGGGTCTACAGCGACGACACCGCGACCATCTTCGTCCGCCAGCGCTAGTCCTTGAGCAGGATCCAGGTGCAGGTGCCGATGGCGCAGAGGCGCCCCGACTCGGTGTAGAGGGCGGTGCCCGAATAGAGCTTGCGGCCCTCCGCGCCGATCTTCCAGCCGACCACGGCGCAGCGTTCGCCGACCTTCGGTGGCTCGATCACCTTGGCGGTCATGCGGCCGGTGAGCGCGGGCCGGAAATCGTCGGGATCCTGGACGGCGAACGCGCCGGGACAATCGAGCGTACCCCACACGAACTCCGGCCTGATGCGGCCCTTCTCGTCGGCGTGGTTGGCGTGCGGCAAATAACAGGAGAGCGAATAGCCGGCTTGCGGACCGGCGGTGCCCAGCACGCGCAGACCGTCGCCGACGGCGCGCTCGCGGCCGCAGACGATGCATCGGCTGAACTCGCTGTCGTCCGGGGCACCGCCCGCCGCGCCGCGGCGCATGACGTCGTTCCAGTCGATGGGCGGTGGCGGCGGCGAGAGATGCGCCAGCGATCCGGCGCGCGCCTCGCACAGCAGGGTCTCTCCGTCGCGCAGCGTCAGCGCCTCGCCCGCGCGCCCGACCTGCAGCCTGCGATCGATGGGGATGGGGGCGCGTAGCGTGATCTCGACCGCGCCGTCGCCGCCGAATTCCCTCGTGAATTTGTCGGCCATCACGCCGCCGACATAGCCGCCATTGCCCGAGAGCCGCGGGCCGTTGAAGCCCGCCGCGATGATGATCGTATCGTCCACTCAAATCCTCCGCGGCGCGGAACCTGACGCGCGCATGCGGGGATTGCAAGCCTGCCGGTGCGCGAAACCGCTTGCCTGCAATGCGAGGCGTCGCCCAGGGTGAAGACGATGAGTCGGTTCGTGCCTTGGGCGCTGGTGGCGCTGTGCTTTGCGCTCGGCGTGGCGAGCCGCTCGATCAGCGATTCCTTCGTCGTCTTCGTGCCGGCGCTGCAGAGCGCCTTCGACGCCAGCCGCAGCGCCATCACGGTGGTCTACAGCTTCGCCCTGCTGGTCGGCGGTACCGGCGCGCCGCTTGCCGGCTGGATCGTCGACCGCTTCGGCCTGCGCGCGCTCACCGTCATCGGCATGTCGGCGGCGGCGCTGGGCACGGCCAGCGCCTCGCTCGCGACGGAGGTCTGGCACCTCTACGTTGGCCTCGGCGTCGTCATGGGCTTCGGCGGCGCGTCGCTCAGCGGCGTGCTGAGCTCGACGCTGCTCGGCCGCTGGTTCCCGGCGCAACGGCTGGGCGTGGCGTTGGCCGTCGCCTGGTCGGCATCGGGCGTCGGCGCCATGATCATGCTGCCGCTCGCCCAGCATCTCATCGTCACCGACGGCTGGCGCCACGCCTACATCGTCCTCGCCGTTATCAGCGCTGCGTTCATTCCGCTGCTGGTGGTGCTGCCCTGGCGGCGCATCGAACACGGCGCGCCGGGTCACGCACGCTTGCGCGCCTCGACCAGTCCCGGTCCGACCGTGGGCGAAGCCGTGCGCGATTGGCCGTTCTGGGCGCTCACCTTCTCGTTCGGCCTGACCTCGGTCGGCATCTTTTCGCTGGTGCCCCAGGTGATGGTCTACCTTCTGGAACGCGGCCTCGATGGCGCCTATGCCGCGCGCGCGCTGGCGGTCGCGGGATTCCTCACCCCGCTGGGCATGATCGGCTTCAGCTGGCTCGCCGATCGCGGTGGCCGGCGGCTGGCCGCGGTCCTGGCCTATGCCTGCTCGATCCTGGGCGTGGGCGCGCTCGCCCTGGTGCGCGGGCCTGGCGACGATGTCTGGTTGTGGCTCTACGTGCTGCTGTTCGGCGGCAGCATGGGCTCGCGCGGCCCGATGATCTCCACGCTCGCCACCTTGCGCTATCGCGGTGTCCATTTCGGCCGCATCTATGGTCTGATCAGCATCGGCATGGGCCTGGGCGGCTTCTTGGGTGCCTGGATCGGCGGCCTGTTGCACGACTGGACCAACGGCTATGCCGCCGTGATGATCCTCGCTGCAGGCGCGCTCGCGCTCGCGGCGGCGTCGCTCGGCTCGGAGGCCAGCGCGCGCGAGCGCCTCAGCCGCTAGACAATCGCCGAATGCACGAAGTTGGCGACAAGGTCGAGTCGCTTGCTGTGCCAGGGGTCGGGGATGCGGTTGTTGGTGACATAGGCGAACGATACGCCCGACTCGGGATCGCCCCAGCAATAGGAGGTGCCGACGCCGCCGTGGCCGAAGACGCTCGGATTGGCAAAGCCTCCCAGTCCGCGGATGTTTTCCGTCGTGCCGCGGATGTGCGGCCCCAGCCCGCGATGCATGGGCATGCCCATGTATTCGTCGACCCGATCGCCGGTGTGGTTGCGGATGGCATATTCCAGGGTGCGTGGCGAGACGATGCGCGTGCCGTTGAGCTCGCCGCCCAAAAGCATCATCTGATAGAGCGCGGCCATGGCGCGCGCCGTGCCGTAGCCCGCGCCGCCCGGTGCGCCGCCCTTGCGCCACTCCGTGGAGTTGGCGTCGGCGTCGGGTCGGAAGCCGTCGCCCGCCGGCTTCGGTTCGTGCATGGCAGCGGCGCGACCGAACTCGCCTTCGGGCAGGCCGACATAGAGTTCGCGCCCGAGGCCCAGCGGTTCGGCGACGGTCTCGCGGATGACGTCGCGGAAATCCTTGCCGGTGATGGCTTCGATCAGCACGCCCAGGGTCCAGTGGGCGGTGAGGCCGTGATAGTGCACCTTCGAGCCGGGCGACCATTCGAGCGGGAAGTCGCAGACCACCTCGCGCAGCCGCTTGTGGTCGGCCCACGCGTCCTTGCCGACGACGGCGCTGGGGAAGCCCGCCTGGTGGGTGATGGTCTGCAGGACGGTGACGTTGCCCTTGGCGTTCTTGGCGAATGCAGGAACGTGATCGGCGATGCGGTCGGAGAAGGAGAAGAGGCCACGCTCGGCCAACGCCCACAGGGCGACGGCGGTCACGACCTTGGTGTTGGAATAGAGCAGCCACAGCGTGTCGTCCGCCGCCGCGCGCGGGTTCGGTTCGGTGACCGCGTTGCCGAAGCTCTTGAACAGCGCGAGCTTGCCGTGGCGCGCGAGTGCGATCTGGCAGCCGGGATAGCGGCCTTCGGCGATGTGGCGCTCGATCAGCGCGACCAGCCGGTCGATCTGCTGGCGACGGAAGCCCAGGGAGTCGAGATCGGCCTGGGGCAGTGGAAAGTTTGTGGCAGCTTGGGGGCGGATAGCGGTGTCCATGGCGGCTCCTCCTGAGACGATCATATTATCGTTCGATGGCATGTCGGTGAACCGCGGACCTGCATATTGTGTTTCCAGAAAAGTTTGCCACAATGCGCGCCATGTCGAACCGAATTCTCGACCGCATCGACTTCCCGAGTAGTCCCACTCAACGGCCGCGAGGCTAGCCGTGGCACCGGGCCTTGAGTCTTGCCACGCGCTGGTCCTCAATGCCGACTTTCGGCCGCTGTCCTATTTTCCATTGTCGATCTGGTCTTGGCAGGATGCGGTGAAAGCCGTGTTCCTCGATCGGGTCAGCGTCATTTCCGAGTACGACCGCAAGATCCACAGCCCCTCGTTCGAGATGCGGCTGCCCAGCGTCATTGCGCTCAAGGAATACGTGCCGGCGGCGCGCCGTCCGGCCTTCACGCGGTTCAACGTCTTTCTGCGCGACCGCTTTCACTGCCAGTATTGCGGCGGCGACTTCGCGACCAACGAGCTCACCTTCGACCATGTGGTGCCGAAGTCGCGCGGCGGCCGCACCGCCTGGGCCAACGTCGTGACCGCCTGTAGCCCGTGCAATCTCCTGAAGGGCAACCGGCTGCTGCGCGAGATCGGCATGCACCTGCAGCGCGCGCCGATCGAGCCGACGACGCAGGAGCTGCAGGAAAACGGCCGCGCCTTCCCGCCCGGCTACTTGCACGAGAGCTGGCGCGACTTCCTGTATTGGGACAGCGAGCTCGACCAGAACTAGCGCGTTACACGCGCGTCGACAGCCAGATCGCGAGTTTCGAGCCTGCCTTGATCGCGCGCGTCAGCACTTCGTAGCCCGGCGCCTGCTCGGCGCCCGAGGCCAGCGCCTCGTTCTTGTGCTCGACCTCCTCCGCACGGAACTTCTCGACCGTCGCGCGCAGCTCCGC
>DATMKZ010000002.1:0-118740 GCA_035570795.1 Rhizomicrobium sp. | reverse complement strand
TCGGCGACGACCTTCTTGGCGAAATCGATGGCGCCCTTTTTCAGTTCGCCCTCCGACACGATGGCGTCGACCAGGCCCATGGCGAGGCACTCCTTGGCCGGCACGTGCTGGCCGCTCGTCACCATCTCCAGCGCCTTTTCGACGCCGGCGATGCGGGGCAGGCGCTGGGTGCCGCCGGCGCCCGGCAGCAGGCCGAGATTCACCTCCGGCAGGCCGCAGCGCGCGCTCGGCACCGCGACGCGGTAATGCGCGCACAGCGCCACTTCCAGGCCGCCGCCCAGCGCCGTGCCGTGGATCGCCGCGATCACCGGCTTGGGCGAGTCCTCCATCATGGCCTGAACGTCGAACAGCGAGGCGCCCTTCTGCGCGCCGCCGAATTCGGAGATGTCGGCGCCGGCGATGAAGGTCCGCCCCTCGCAGATCAGCACGATGGCTTTCACCTCGGCGTCGGCGATCGCCGCCTTTAAGCCTTCGTGGAGCCCATCGCGCACGCCGGCCGACAACGCGTTCACCGGCGGCGAATTCAAGGTGATGACCCCGATCTCGCCGTCCTTGGAAAAATCCGTGACCTGGTTGATGGCCGTCATCGTGCACTCCCCGACATTTTGTTGCTTGCTGGCCGACAAAAAATCAGGCCGGGCGGCGGAAGTCGAGTCGTTTCCCCAAAGTGTGGTATGCCGCAGCGCCTTGTCCGTCTCACCACAGGAGTTTCCCTTGCGGCCCGGTATCCTCGTCGTTCTCGCCTGCCTGTCCCTCGCCGCTTGCGATCAGAAGTCGTCGGAGCAGCAGGCCGCGGGGCCAGCGCCCGGCACCTGCGCCGCCGACTGGCGCAAATGCGCCAGCAATGCCGACATGGCGAAAAGCTGGACCGGCTGGGCCGATCTGCGGGCGCAGTGCGAAGCGGCGGTCGAGGCCCAGTCGCCGTCCGGGCTCAACGTCTGGCCGCCCGACGCCTTCAGCCACGTCAACCCCGGCAACAGCTACGTCACCTCCGGATCGGCCGTCGGCATCGAACCCGAGGCGAAGCTGCTGAACGGCACCGATGCCGGCAGCGCCAAGATCGTCTGCGAATACGACCTCAAGGCCCGGCACGTCGCCAGCCTGGTGCAGCTGCCGAATTAGCCGCCGCGATTTCGGCGGCTCTTGAATTTCCGGTATTTTGGCGCAAGCGCCCTATGCCTCTAAGTTATGTTGCCACAGGCGACTTAAATAGGGAACTAACGCCCGACGGTCGGCTTATGTCCAAGAGGGGCGACGACTGGAGCAATCACAAATGAGAAAGATTATTGCTGGCGCGGCGACGGCTGCGCTTTTGGGTTTGGGCTTCGTTGCGATGAGCACCGGGCCCGCCGCTGCCCGCATTGTTTGCAATGCGGAAGGCGATTGCTGGCATACCGACCACGTCTATCGCCAGCCCGGCGTGCGCTTCGACGTGCACAACGACGACTGGTATTTCCATCGTGACTGGGATCATGACCGCGATCATCACTGGCGCGGCTATCACGAAGGGCGCGGTTATTGGCGGCAGGGCGTCTGGATTCAGCTCTGAAGCGTCAATTCTGCAAACACTCTGACTTGGGGCGGCCGAAACGCCGCCCCTTTTTTTCGACAACATGCACGCAAGCCGTGGAGGGGTATTGGGACGCATCCGTTTCGGCCTGGAGGCGAAACTAACGCGGCGTAACGCTTCCCTTGCCACGCCACAGGTCTATCGTTTCGGCGAGAAACGGGAGGCCGCCATGTCCTATGCGCACATCGTCTACGACCTGCAGGACGCCATCGCGACGATCACGCTCAACCGTCCGGACAAGCTCAACGCTTACACCGCGACCATGGGCGCCGAGCTCGAAGACGCCTTCCTGCGCGCCGACGCCGACGACGAGGTCCGCGTCGTCATCGTCACCGGCGCCGGCCGCGGCTTTTGTGCCGGTGCGGACATCTCGGGCGGCGCGAATGCGTTCGATACGAAGAGCGGCAACGCTGCGATGTTCCAACCGGCCTCAAGCAGCGAAGCGGTGGGCCAACGAAGAGTCGGCGGATTTGTCGGCGCGATCTACAATTGCCGCAAGCCGTCGATCGCCGCGATCAACGGTGCTGCCGTCGGCGTCGGCATCACGCTGGCGCTGCCGATGGACATCCGCATCGCCTCCAGCGAGGCGAAGATCGGCTTCATCTTCGCGCGCCGCGGCCTGGTGCCCGAGGCCGGCAGCGCCTGGTTCCTGCCGCGCCTCGTCGGCCTCGCCCAGGCTCTGCGTTGGTGTCTCTCCGGCCGCGTCTTCGGCGCCGCTGAAGCCAAGGAGGGCGGCCTCGTCTCCGAGGTCGTCGCGCCCGAGCATCTGCTCGCCCGCGCCCGCGAGATCGCCGCCGAGATGATCGACCACACCGCGCCCGTCTCCATCGCGCTGACGCGGCACATGCTGTGGCAGTATTCCGGCATGGACAATCCGTTCGAGGTGATGAAGATCGACGGCGCGCTCAGCGTCGAGCTCGGCGCCGGCCCCGACGTGAAGGAAGGCGTTGCGAGCTTCCTCGAAAAGCGCAAGCCGAGCTTCCCGGGCAAGGTTTCCGCCGGCATGCCGAACAGCTACAAGCCCGCGCCGCGCTGACCCTTGCGGCCCGTGGTCCGCCGGTCACTATATGCCGCGAGTCGTCAGGGGAGACCTCTGGGATGGATCGCTGGTCACCGGGCGATACGGTCGTCGTGCGCAATATCGCCCGCTCCGATGACAGCGTCAGCATGGCGATGCCGGCTATCGCGATCCGCGACGACGATCGGATCCTGGCGCTCTTCATTCCGGCCGGTACGGTGGCCAAGGACAACTACGCCGTCCCCGACGCACAGCGCGTCGCCGCGGTCGAAACCACACCGCCGTCGCGCCACCGGCCGTTCGTGGACCGCCGCTGGCTGGCGCATACGCTTCGCCTTCATCCACCGGACACGGCCTTTTCCGTTTGGCTGTTCTTCGACGATCGCGGCGGCGTCGCGGCGTGGTATGGCAATCTCGAGGCGCCCTACCGGCGCACGCCGATCGGCATCGATACGCGCGATCATGCGCTCGATGTCGTCGCCGACGCGGCGGGCCGCTGGCGCTGGAAAGACGAAGATGAGTTCGCGCGGCGCGGCGAAGCCGGTATCGACACCCCGCAGCATCAAGCCGCGGTGCGCGCCGCCGGACGCGAGTTCATTTCCCGTCTCGAGCGCCGTGCGCCTCCCTTCGACATGGGATGGGAAACCTGGCATGCGCCGCCCGACTGGCAGCCGCGCACCCTGCCGGAAAATTGGACCGATGACTTCGGCACTGGCGCTCTGCTCCGCTGAGCGAAGGCCCAAGAGGGCGTCTATCCTCAAAAATGCGCAGACCGAAATTTTCTGGCGGTGCGTCCGTCAGCATGCCATCCAGCTACCGACAAGACCCCGCTAACGGAGCGCTGCCCATGCCCGCCATCGTCGCCGAAGGCTTCACCACCGACAAATTCGCAGGCCTGCGCGCCACCTTCGAGGGCAATTTGGCCAGCGGCGCCGACGTCGGCGCCTCGGTCAGCGTGCGCATCGCCGATGAGACCGTGGTCGATCTGTGGGGCGGCAGCGCCGACGCGCACCGCACGCGGCCCTGGGTCCGGGACACCATCGTCAACGTCTACTCGACGACCAAGACGATGACCGCGCTCACCGCGCTGCTGCTGGCCGATCGCGGCGTGATCGATTTCGAGGCGCCGGTCGCGAAATACTGGCCTGAGTTCGCCGCCAACGGCAAGGCGGACATCAAGGTCAAGCACCTGATGAGCCACAGCTCCGGCCTCTCCGGCTGGAAAGAGACGGTGACCAAGCAGGATCTCTACGATTGGGACCGCGCGGTCGAACTCCTCGCCGCCCAGGCGCCGTTCTGGCCGCCAGGCACCGCGTCCGGCTATCACGCCGTGACCATGGGCTTCCTCGTCGGCGAGGTCGTGCGCCGCGTCACCGGCAAGACCATGGGCACCGTCTTCCGCGAGGAGATCGCGGGGCCGCTCGGCGCCGACTTTCATATCGGCCTGCCGGCGTCGGAAGACGCGCGCGTCGCCGAGCTGATCCCGCCGCCGCCCGGCGGCAACCTCGACGACAATCTCGATGCCCTGAACGAAATCCAGAAAAACTGGATCGTCAATCCGCTGTTCCGTGTGGAAGACAGCAAGACGCGCGCCTGGCGCGGCGCCGAGATGGGCGCCTCGAACGGCCAGGGCAATGCCCGCTCTATCGCGCTGGTCCACACCATCCTCGCCAATGGCGGCGTCGCCAAGGGCAAGCGCTTCATGTCCGAAGCCGGCTGCCGCAAGGCGCTCGAACTGCAGATCGACGGCACCGACGTCATCCTCGCCATGCCGATCCGCTTCGGCCTCGGCTTTGGCCTCGCCGGCGGCCTGATGCCGTTTCCCAACCAGAGCACGATGTTCTGGGGCGGCTATGGCGGCTCGATCGCGATCATCGACATGGAGAACCGCATGTCGTTCGGCTACGCGATGAACAAGATGGCCGGCACCACGGTCGGCGACCTGCGCGCGCTCGGCCTCGCCATGGCGGCCTGGCAATCGTTGGGGGCGATGTAGCGAGATAACCTCTCCCGCGCGCGCGAGAGGCTAAATCAGTATGGCCGCCGCGTCTGGCCCTGCTCGAGCTCGCGCGTGATCCCTAGCGCCAGGTCGCAGACATACGGGTTCGTCTTGCGCTCCCAGCCGAAGGTCGACATCTCGCCATGGCCGGGCACGAAATGCATGTCGTCGCCGAGCGGCCACAGGCGCTGCGTGATCGATTCCACCAGTTGCTGGTGATTGCCGCGGGGAAAATCGCTGCGCCCGACCGAGCCCTTGAACAGCACGTCGCCGACGAATGCGACCCTGGCGCCCTCATGGAAGAACACGACATGGCCGGGCGTGTGGCCGGGGCAGTGGCGCACGCCCAGCGTCGCGGCGCCGAGCGTCACCGTGTCGCCGTCCTCGAGCCAGCGGTCCGGGGTGCAGTTCTCGGCGTCGCCGAAGCCCGGCCGCCTGGCGTTGCGCCCCAGTTCGTCCAGCAGGAAGGCGTCGTCCCGGTGCGGACCCTCGATCCTGACGGCGAATTCGCGCGCCAGCTTGGCCGCGCCGCTGGCATGGTCGAGATGGCCATGGGTCAGCAGCACCTTCTCCAGCGTGACCCCTTCCAGCGTCAGGGCGGCTTTCAGCCGCTCCAGGTCGCCGCCGGGATCGATCACGGCGCCCAGCCTGGTGCGCGTGCACCACACCAGCGAGCAATTCTGCTGATAGGGCGTCACGGGCAGGATTGCGGCCTTGATTGGGCTCTGTTCCATGCCATTTCAGATAGAGCCAAGCGGCGGCGAGGTCCACCGGGCCGGCGACGGGGAGGGGTACCCCCCTCTACTTTTTCGCCGAACAATTACCTATCCGAGCAATGCCCGGATTTGTAACTTTATTACGGTTGTGTCACTAGCCAAAGCGTAACCATGGTGCAACAAATCGCGGCGAAATGACTGGAAAACACCAGTGAAATCACGGGGTTCGACTGGAATTGGAACCCTTGCGCTGTTAGATTGGTTGGAACCGAAAGGTTAGAGTGGGACTGAGCAGGTTATGAAGGTCTTGATCCGCCGGGCAATTTGCGCCGCCGCGGCAGCGTTTGCATTCGCGGGCGTTGCGGGCGCGGCCGCGCCCGTGGTGACGACTTTCGCCCCGCTCGGCAGCCAGGCCGCCGCCGTCGATCTCAGCCAGACCTTCTCGCTGCCCGAGGCGTCCTACGGCCCGCCCGCCACCGCGCGGCTCGGCGTCGCCAATGCCACGACCAGTATTTCGCTGATCACCGGCCTCGATCTCGAACTCGGCTACAAGGTCGACCTCGCCGGCCGCATCGCCCCGGTCGATGCCGACGGCGCCTTCGACGGCCTGTTCCTGTCTTCGGCGGCGTCGGGCATGCCCTATGCCTCGCTCGCCGGCGGCGGCAATTTCCTCGGTGCGACGACAGCGCTCGCCGACGATCTGCATGTCAGCGTCGGCGTCGCCAGCCTCGCGCCCGGCGTCTCGAGCTATGCGCCCGATGCCTACACCGCGCTGGCCCGTCTCGGCGGCGAGCCCGCGCCCTACAATCCGCGCAGCGCCCATTCCCTGCTCGCCGGCGTGTCGTGGAATATCGGTCATTGGAGCGAACTCGGGCTGACCGCGACGCAGAGCGCCGAGCGTGACGGCCTGCTCGGCAGCGCCGCGCCCGGCACCACCGCCAGCACCACGGCCCTGGGCGTTTCGGCGCGGGTCCATCTCGGCAATGGCTGGGTGACGTCCGCCTCCTACAGCCAGGCCCTCAGCCAGCTCGAGCAGAAATCGGGCCCGCCGCTGGCCTATGATTCGCTCTACACGCGCTCCTACGGCATCGCCATCGCCAAGAACGGGCTGTTCGGCGACGACGCGCTCGGCCTCGCCGTGTCGCGCCCGGCGCTTGCCTCGGATGGCGGCTTCGCGGTCCTGCCGGGCACGCAGGGCGGGGCGGCCTTCTTCGCGCGCAATCATCTGCTCGAAGGCGCGGCGCCCGAGACCGACATCGAGGTCGGCTACGTCACCACCTTCCTCGACGGCTCGCTGGCGCTGCAGACCAATGCCTCGTTCCAGATGAACTATGCCGGCCAATACGGCACCAACGCCGTCTCGCTGCTGAGCCGGGCGCGGATCAAGTTCTGATCGCGCGGCAACGCCCTTACCCATCCATGGGAAGGCGAAGTTTCATCTCGGCGAAGCCCTTGCCCGGACGGACTTGACCCGGCCGGCCATCCGCCTAAAACCCGCTCCACCTTCCAGCTTCCACGCAAGGACACAGCCGATGGCCGGCCCGCAATACGTCTATGTGATGAAGGGTCTCAGCAAGACCTATCCCGGCGGCAAGCAGGTCCTCAAGGACATCTGGCTGTCCTTCTATCCCGGCGCCAAGATCGGCATCGTCGGCGTCAACGGCGCCGGCAAGTCGACGCTGATGAAGATCATGGCCGGGCTCGACAGCGAATTCACCGGCGAGGCCTGGGCGGCCGACGGTGTGCGCATGGGCTACCTGCCGCAGGAGCCCGCGCTCAACCCCGACAAGGACGTGCGCGGCAACGTCATGGAGGGCGTCGCGGCCAAGCAGGCGTTGCTCGACCGCTACAACGAGATCGCCGCCAATTATTCCGACGAGACCGCCGACGAGATGGCGCGCCTTCAGGACGAGATCGAGGCCGCCGGGCTGTGGGATCTCGACAGCAAAGTCGACCAGGCGATGGACGCGCTGCGCTGCCCCGAGGGCGACGCCGCCGTCGCCTCGCTGTCGGGCGGCGAGCGCCGCCGCGTCGCGCTGTGCAAGCTCCTGCTCGACGCGCCCGACATCCTCCTGCTCGACGAGCCCACCAACCATCTCGACGCCGAGTCCGTCGAATGGCTGGAGCACACGCTGCGCGATTACAAGGGCTGCATCATCCTCGTCACCCACGATCGCTACTTCCTCGACAACGTCACCGGCTGGATTCTGGAGCTCGACCGCGGCAAGGGCATTCCGCATGAGGGCAATTACTCCTCGTTCCTGGTGGTGCAGGAAAAACGCCTGCGCCAGGAGGGCGCCGAAGAAGCGGCCCGCGAGCGTTCCATCGCCCGCGAACGCGAGTGGATCCAGCAATCGCCCAAGGCGCGCCAGGCCAAGTCCAAGGCGCGCATCAATGCCTTCGACGAACTGCTCGCCAGGAGCCAGGAACAGCGCGGCGGCACGGCGCAGATCGTCATCCCGGTCGCCGAGCGCCTGGGTTCGCTCGTCATCGAGGCCGAGGGCCTCGCCAAGGGCTATGGCGACCGGCTGCTGTACGAGAATTTGAACTTCAATCTGCCGGCCGGCGGCATCGTCGGCGTCATCGGTCCCAACGGTGCCGGCAAGACGACGCTGTTCCGCATGCTCACGGGCCTCGAAAAGCCCGACGCCGGCGAATTGCGCGTCGGCGAGACGGTGCAGATCGGCTATGTCGACCAGAGCCGCGATGCGCTCGACCCGAAGAAGAACGTCTGGGAGGAGATTTCCGGCGGCCTCGACATCCTCGAGCTCGGCAAGCGCACCATGCCGTCACGCGCCTATGTCGGCGCCTTCAATTTCAAGGGCGGCGACCAGCAGAAGAAGGTCGGCCAGCTTTCGGGCGGCGAGCGCAATCGCGTTCATCTCGCCAAGATGCTGAAGTCGGGGGCCAATCTCCTTCTGCTCGACGAACCCACCAACGACCTCGACGTCGACACGCTGAGGGCGCTGGAAACCGCGCTGGAGGAATTCGCCGGCTGCGCCATGATCATCAGCCATGACCGCTGGTTCCTCGACCGCATTGCCACCCACATGCTCGCCTTCGAAGGCGACAGCCATGTCGAATGGTTCGAAGGCAACTACCAGGACTACGAGGCCGACAAGAAACGCCGCCTCGGCATCGACGCCGACCAGCCGCACCGGATCAAGTACAAGCGGTTTGCGCGGAGCTAAGACGTTGCAGCTGCGCCGTTACATGCGGGCGGATTGCAGCTATGCGCGGCCGCGCCGCGCCCGGAGCCGAGCCTTGAAGCGTGTCCTGCCCGCTTTGGTCCTTGGCGGCGTCCTGCTCGCGCCGGCGGCGCGGGCGATCGATCCGGTCCCGCGCGTCGCATTGACCGTGTCGCCGCTGGTCTATGACACCCCATTTTGGGCCGTCCTGGATAATGTTTTGATCGACGATGGCTACGTTTGCGGTCCGAACGGAACTCGGCTTGGCGTTGCGTTCCGCTGGAGCGGCGCTTGTGCCGCCGATCACTTTGAGGGTCCTGGCGAACTCGATATCGTACCGCCCGGCGGCGGCAATATCGTCCTGCACGTCGACTTTTCAGGCGGTCTCCTAGACGGACCTGCGATCTTCCTGCTCAAGGATGGTGCCGCATTCGACGGTACCTATCGTGCGGGCAAGGCGAACGGTCCGGCCTCCTTCGTCACGCCACAGGGCACGCGCGTCGAAGGCGTTTTGCGCGACAATCAGTGGGCCGCCGGCTTCGCGATTGTCTATCGCGACGGAACCACGGCACACTATGACAAAGCGCCATCTGACTTCGCGTTCAGCCGCTTCACGGAGACATTGCCGAACGGAACCATGCTGAAAGCAATGCTCATGCCGACGCGCGACGGCTATGCCTATACTCATGCGGTCGTGACCTTCGGCGACGGTGCCGTGCTGCGCTTCGACGGCGATGGCGATCCCCACGCCATCTATCGCGACAGTCATGGCCGGCGCTTCGCCGGACGCTTCGTCGCCGCCCGCCCGGATACTGTGGCATGGCACCCACCCTATTACCCGCCTCTTTCCCGCCGGCTGAGCGAGCGTGGCACCGTCTCGCTGTCCTTTGTCATCGGTGTCGACGGACAGGTGTCGGATGTGCGGCTGCGGGAGCCGACGGGATTTCTGCGGCTTGACGAGGCGGCCCTGAAGGGCGCGGCGGCGTGGCGTTATCTGCCTGCGACCGTCGGCGGCCGTCCCATCGCAACGGTCGCTACCGCTACGGTCACGTTCGATGCACCGGAGCCTGAAATGACCATTCAGAATGTGCCGCTGGCGGTCACCGCGCGCTAGACATCGTTATCCGCGTACGCTCGCCATGACTTGGCCGCGACCGTGCGGCCGAACCGCGCCCGACACAGCTAGTGATAGCTCTTCGCCAGATCCTTCAAATGCGAAATTAGCGTCGGGATCGAGCCGTTGTTCTGGCCGAGGAAGGAGCTGAACTGATCGCGCTCCTCCAGCGCCAGCCAGATGCCGGCGACGGAGAAATCGATCACCACGAACTTGCCGCCGTCGCTGAGGACGCGGAAATCGACCTCCAGCGGCTGCTGCCCGCTATGGTCGTTGGGATCGATCAGCTGCGTCTGCACGATGGTATCGCCGGGGCCGTGCTCCTGGCTCCCCGTCACCCGCAGCGTCTGGCCGGAATATTTCGCGAAATAAGATTGATAGACCGCGACCGCATAGCTCTGGAACGCGGCGGCGAACGCAGCCTCGTCCTGCGGCGAGGCCGAATGGCGGTACTGGCCGAGCGTGAAGTTGGCGATGCGCCGCATGTCGGTCAGGCCGAGGACGAAGGTCTCGAATTGCGCCCGCTTCTGGTCCGTGCTGGCGCCGTGATTGTTGAGGATCGAAAGACCCTTCTGCACATTGGCCTGGACGAATGCTTCGGCCGGCGGCGCGGCCAGGGCCGGCGCGGCGAAGAGGCTGGCGGCTGCGACGAGAAGGGCCAGCACGGCGCGGCGTGCAAGAGCGGGTATTCCAGAAGTCTCGGAGGCGGGCATCGGCGAGTCTTTCATCGTGAACGGGCGGATGGTCGGGCCCGCTTGTGGCAAGTTCGTGGCGGTTCCCGGATTACCGCAAATTCAGAAGTCGGGTAGATCCTTGGCGTCCGGCCGCCCGTTGCGAATCTCGTTGTTGCGCAGCTGTCTGTAAAGACTGCGCAGCGACGCATAATAATCCACCGAGCCGCGCTGGACGCCCTGTACCGTCTCATAGGTCTGGCCGCGCAGGTCCAACAGCGTAAAATAATAGCGTCCCGCGTCCCACCAGATGTGCTGCTTGATGGGCACGTAATTCCACGGGTCGATGATGGCAGTATCCACTGCCAGGCCCAGCGCGTCGCGCGGCGGCTGCGGCCCCAGGAACGGCGCGACCAGGTACGGCCCCTCGCCGACGCCCCACACCGCCAGCGTCTGGCCGAAATCCTCGCCATGGCCCGGGACGTGAAAGTGGCGCGCGGCCGGGTCGAAAAAGCCGGCCAGGCCGACAGAACTGTTGATCGTGAAGCGCTCCAGCGTCTGCGCCGCGCGGCGGCCCTCGCCCTGCAGCAGGTCGTTCACGAACACCGTCGGCAGCGAGATATTCTGCAGGAAATTGTGCACCGCGCGGCGGCCGCTGTCGCCTACCAGGAAGAAGTAGATGCCGACGGTGGGGATGACGAAATAATGATCGATCTTGCCGTTGAGCTTCAGCGTTTCGCGGTTCATCGGCTCATAGGGATCGTTGGCCGCCAGCATGCCCGGCGTCGGCGTCGAGCAGCCGGCGAGCCACAGCCCTGCCGTCACCACCAGCATCCCCCGAACCCCGCGCATGCCCCACCGCCCTTTTCGCCCACTCTATATGCACTGGGAGCAGGGCCGATGCAGCCCCGTGCCGCTACCCAGCTTGGGCCGGATAGGCAGGGTGGCCTGCTGTGCCAAAGCGCAGCCAAGGTGGTTGCATAATCATATAAAGATATGTTTATATGTTTTGCTATGAGCGAAGTCCTGGACATCCTGGTCACCATGCTGCGCGCCGCGGGCGATCCCACGCGGCTGCGTCTGCTGCTGTTGTTGCGACAAGCCGAGCTGACGGTCAGCGAACTGGTTGAGATCGTCGGTCAGAGCCAGCCGCGGGTATCGCGCCATTTGAAGCTCCTGACCGAAGCGCATCTGATCGAGCGCTTCAAGGAAGGCAGCTGGGTGTTCTATCGCGCCGCCGACCGCGGCGAAGGGGCCGAGCTCGGCACCGCTATCGCCGCCATCGCGCCTGCCGAGGCGCAGGATTCCGACAGCAAGCGCCTCGCGGCCGTGCGCGACGCCCGCGCCGCCGAGGCCGCCGCCTTCTTCAAGGCCAATGCCGCCGAATGGGAGCGCATCCGCGCCCTGCATGCGCCGGAGAAGGACGTCGAGGCGGCCATCGTCCGCCACATCGCCGCCCATCCGCTGGATTCGCTGCTCGATGCCGGCACCGGCACCGGCAGCATGCTCGAACTGCTGGCGCCGCATGTGAAGCGCGCCGTCGGTGTCGACGTCAGCCCGGAGATGCTCGCCATCGCGCGCGATCGTCTCGTCCGTGCCAATATCCGCCATGCGCAGGTGCGGCTCGGCGACACCTATCGCTTGCCGTTCCCGTCGGGCAACGCGCTCTCCGGTTTCGACGCCGTGCTGTTCCACCAGGTGCTGCACTACCTCGACGATCCCGGCGCCGCCGTGAGCGAGGCCGCGCGCGTCATGCGCGCCGGCGGACGGTTGTTGATTGCCGATTTCGCGCCGCACGAACTTGAATTCCTGCGTGGCGATTTCGCCCATCGCCGCCTCGGCTTCTCCGACCGCGAAGTGCAGGGCTGGTTCGCCGCCGCCGGCCTCAAATCCCTCGCTAGCGAAGCGATCTCGGCGCCCAAGGACAAGCTCACCGTCAAGCTCTGGCTGGCCGAGGCCAGCGCCGGCGCGAAGGCCGAGGCCGCATGAGCCTGAAAGACGTCATCGCCGACGCGCGCCCGCTCAAAGTCTCGTTCGAATTCTCGCCACCCCACACGGCGGAGGCCGAGGAGACGCTGTGGAAGGCGATCCGCAGGCTCGAGCCGCTGCAGCCCGCCTTTGTCTCGGTCACCTACGGCGCCGGCGGCTCGACCCGCGAGCGCACCCATCACACCGTCAAGCGCATCGTCGACGAGACTTCGTTGAAGCCTGCCGCGCATTTGACCTGCGTCGGCGCGCCGCGCGCCGAAATCGACGAGATCGTGCGCGGCTATTGGGATGCCGGCATTCGCCACATCGTCGCCCTGCGTGGCGACATGCCGAAGATGAGCGGCGCTTACACCCCGCACGCGGAAGGCTACGCCTACACGCCCGACCTGATCGAAGGCATCCGCCGCATCGCGCCGTTCGAGATCAGCGTCTCCTGCTATCCTGAGCGCCATCCCGATTCGCGCTCCATGGAGCACGACATCGAGCTTCTGAAGCGCAAGGTCGACGCCGGCGCCTGTCGCGCGCTGACCCAGTTCGGCTTCGACAATGACCTGATCGCGCGTTATCGCGACCGCATCGCCGCCGAAGGCATCGCCGTCCCCATCGTGCCGGGCATCATCCCGACCACCGGCATCAAGGCCATCACCCGCATGGCTGAGAAATCCGGCGCCACGGTGCCGTCCTGGCTGGCGCGGCTCTATGAAGGGCTCGACGGCGACGTCGAAACCCGCCGCATCGTCGCCGCCGCCGTGCTCGCCGAACAGGTGCAGGAATTGCGCGCTCGCGGCTTCGAGCAGTTCCACTTCTATGTCATCGGACAACCGGACCTGACCTATGCGGCCTGCCGCATTTTGGGCTTGCAGCCGGCAGCAAAGGCATCGTCATGAGTTTCGATCGTTCCGCGCGCCTGAAATGGATGCACGAGGAGGCGCGCAAGCGCATCCTGCTGCTCGACGGTTCCTGGGGCGTGATGATCCAGGGCTACAAGCTCGGCGAGGACGATTTCCGTGGCCAGCGCTTCGGCAACCACAAGAGCGACCTCAAGGGCAACAACGATCTTCTGACGCTGACCAAGCCCGCCATTATCCGCGAGATCGGCCTCGACTACCTGAAGGCCGGCGCCGACTTCATCGAGACCAACACCTTCAACTCGATCTCCATGTCGCAGGCCGATTACGGTCTCGAACACCTGGTCTCCGAATTGAACGAGGCGGGCGCTCGTCTCGCCCGCGAGGTCTGCGATTCCGTCTCGACATCGTCGCGTCCGCGTCTCGTTGCCGGCGTGCTCGGCCCGGCCAACCGCACCGCTTCGATCTCGCCCGACGTCAACGATCCGGCCTTCCGCAACGTGACCTTCGACGAGCTGCGCGCCACCTATAAAGACGCGACGCTGGGCCTCTTACGCGGCGGTGCCGACGTCATCATGATCGAGACCATCTTCGACACGCTGAACGCCAAGGCCGCGATCTTCGCCATTGCGGAAGCCTTCGACGAAGCGCAGCTGCGCGTTCCCGTCTGGATCTCCGGCACCATCACCGATCTCTCCGGCCGCACGCTGACCGGCCAGACGCCTGAAGCCTTCTGGCATTCGGTGCGTCATGCCAGGCCCTTCGCCGTCGGTCTCAACTGCGCGCTCGGCGCCAGGGAGTTGCGCCCCTACATCTCCGACCTGTCGGAAGCCTGCGACACGCTGGTCAGCGCCCATCCCAATGCCGGCCTACCCAATGAGTTCGGCGGCTACGACCAGAGCGCCGACATGATGGCCGAGATGATCGGCGAATTCGCCGAGAGCGGCCTCGTCAACATCGTCGGCGGCTGCTGCGGCACGCGACCCGAGCACATCAAGGCGCTGAACGAGCGCATCAAGGGCATCGCGCCGCGCGTGATCCCGCAGAAGCCGCGCTACATGCGCCTGTCGGGCCTGGAGCCCTTCACCCTGACGCCCGACCTCAACTTCGTGAACGTCGGCGAGCGCACGAACATCACCGGCTCGGCCAAGTTCCGCAAGCTGATCGCGGCCAACGACTACGACAAGGCGCTCAGCGTGGCGCGCGAGCAGGTCGAGAACGGCGCCCAGATCATCGACGTCAACATGGACGAAGGCTTGATCGATTCCGAGGCCGCGATGCGCCGCTACCTCAACATGGCGGCCGGCGAGCCCGACATCGCGCGCGTGCCGCTGATGATCGACAGCTCCAAATGGAGCGTCATCGAGGCCGGCCTCAAGACCTGCCAGGGCAAGCCGATCGTCAATTCGATCAGCCTGAAGGAAGGCGAGGAGTCGTTCGTCAAATACGCCCGCCTCGTCATGCGCTACGGCGCCGCCGTCGTCGTCATGGCGTTCGACGAGACCGGCCAGGCGGACACGCAGGAGCGCAAGGTCTCCATCTGCAAGCGCGCCTACGACATCCTGGTGAACACGGTCGGCTTCCCGCCCGAAGACATCGTCTTCGATCCCAACATCTTCGCGGTCGCAACCGGTATCGAGGAGCACAACGACTACGGCCGCGCCTTCATCGACGCCGCCGCCATTATCCGCAAGGAATGCCCGCACGCCCATATCTCGGGCGGCGTCTCCAACTTCTCGTTCTCATTCCGCGGCAACGACAAGGTGCGCGAGGCGATGCACTCCGTCTTCCTGTTCCACGCCATAAAGGCCGGCATGGACATGGGCATCGTCAACGCCGGCCAGCTCACGGTCTATCAGGATATCCCGACGCCATTGCGCGAAGGCATCGAGGATGTCCTCTTCAACCGTACGCCCAACGCCACGGAAAACCTGCTCACCCTGGCGCAACGCTACAAGCGCGACGGCGCGGTGGCGGAAGTCCAGGACGCCGAATGGCGCGGACTGCCGGTGCAGGAACGCATCACCCACGCGCTGGTGCATGGCATCGACACCTTCGTGACCGAGGACACCGAGGAGGCGCGCCAGACCGCGACGCGTCCGCTCGACGTCATCGAAGGCCCCTTGATGGCCGGCATGAACGTCGTTGGCGACCTCTTCGGCTCGGGCAAGATGTTCCTGCCGCAGGTCGTCAAGTCCGCCCGCGTGATGAAGAAGGCGGTCGCATACCTCCTGCCCTTCATGGACGCGGAGCAGGCCAAGAACCAGACCAAGGAACCCGCCGGCAAGATCGTCATGGCGACCGTCAAGGGCGACGTCCACGACATCGGCAAGAACATCGTCGGCGTGGTGCTGCAGTGCAACGGCTACGAGGTCATCGATCTCGGCGTCATGACGCCGACGCAGAAGATCCTCGACGCGGCGCGAGAGCACGGTGCCAACATCATCGGCCTTTCCGGCCTGATCACGCCCTCGCTCGATGAGATGGTGCATGTCGCGTCCGAGATGGAGCGCCAGGGCTTCGACATTCCGCTGCTGATCGGTGGCGCCACCACCAGCCGCGTCCACACCGCGGTCAAGATCGATCCCGGCTATCGCCGCGGCCAGACAGTGTATGTCACCGACGCCAGCCGCGCCGTCGGCGTCGCCTCGAACCTGCTCAGCAAGACAGCCAATAAGGACTTCGTCGCCGGCGTCCGCGCCGAATATGAGCAGATCGCGAAAACCCACGCCGCCCAGCGCGCACCTGGCCGCCGCCTGACGCTCGCCCAGGCTCGCGCCAACAAGGAGAAGCTCGACTGGTCGGCATACAAGCCGCCAGTGCCGAAATTCTTCGGCACGCGCGTCTACGACGATTACGATCTCGGCGAACTCGCGAAATACATCGACTGGACGCCGTTCTTCCAGACCTGGGAGTTGGCGGGGAAATATCCGCAGATTCTCGAAGATCTTCAGGTCGGCGAAGCCGCCCGCAGCCTGTTCAAGGACGCGCAGGCCATGTTGAAGAAGATCGTCGACGAGAAATGGATCACCGCTCGCGCCGTGGTCGGCTTCTACCCGGCCAATAGCGTCGGCGATGACGATATCCATATCTTCGGCGACAGGGCACGCAAATTTCCCATCCACACGCTGCATACGCTGCGCCAGCAGATGTCCCGTGAGAACAACCGCCCCAACATGGCGCTGGCCGACTTCATCGCGCCCTCCAAAGCCAATGGCGGCACCGAGGACTATATCGGCGCCTTCGTCGTCACCGCCGGCATCGGCGAGCAACCGCATATCGACCGCTTCAAAGCGGCGCATGACGACTATTCCGCGATCCTGCTCAGCGCGCTCGCCGACCGCCTCGCCGAGGCCTTCGCCGAACGCCTGCACGAACGCGTCCGCCGCGATTTTTGGGGCTATGCGCCGGACGAGGCGCTCGCCGCCGACGATCTCATCGCCGAGACATACCGCGGCATCCGCCCGGCGCCCGGCTATCCCGCCCAGCCCGAGCACAGCGAGAAGGCGACGCTGTTCAAGCTGCTGGACGCCGAGAACAAGATCGGCGTCAAGCTCACCGAAAGCTACGCCATGTGGCCGGGCTCTTCGGTCAGCGGCTTTTATTATTCGCATCCCACCAGCCGCTATTTCGGCGTCGGCAAGATCGAGCGCGACCAGGTCGAGGACTACGCCCGGCGCAAGGGCTGGGACGTGGCGACCGCCGAACGCTGGCTTGCCCCGTTGCTCAACTACGATCCGCGCGCCAAGACGGCGGCCTAGATAGAGCCGTGAGGCTTTGCTGGAGGCGGTGCGCGCAAGATTGTGCGCCGGCCGACTTCGTTTTATGCTTTGTCGACGGGGGCGAGCGTGCGGCGATCTTTGTTTGCGGCTTTTCTTTTGGCGCTCTGCGCGGCCGGCGCAGAGGCCGCGTCCTATGACGATTTCGCACAGGGTCTCGCCGCCGATCAACATGGCGATTCCGTCCTGGCTGTCACCTTCTTCACCTCCGCGCTCGCCGCCGGCGATCTCAGCGCCGGCCTCCTGCCGCAGGCTTATCGCGGCCGCGGCCTTGCCTATCTGCGGCTGCGCCGCTGCGACCTGGCGCTCGCCGATTTCGATGCCGCGCTCAAGCTCAAGCCCGACTATGGCGATGCCCTGGCGCTGCGGGCCGGCGCGCATGCCTGCAGGAAGGACTTCACCGCGGCGCTCGCCGATTTCTCGGCGCTGATCGACAAGGCACCCGTGGCCGAATCCTATGCCGGCCGCGGCCGGCTGCGCTGGGAGACCGGCGATTTCGCCGACGCCGCCGACGATTTCGCGCAGCAGTTGCGGCTTGCGCCCAGCAACGGCTATGCATTCCTGTGGCTCGAGAGCGCGCGGCAGCATGCCGGCACGTTTGACGCCAAGCGCGCCGCCAGGGATGCGGACGCGATAAGCACGCGTCACTGGCCGGGTGCGCTGGTGTCGTTCTATGTCGGTGACGAGACTGTGGACGAGGTCGACCGCGAGGCGGCGCGGCCGGACGTTGCGGCGGCCGACGCCCAGGTCTGCGAAGCCGATTTCTTCGTCGGCGAATGGCTGCTCGGCCACGCCGACGCGGCCGGCGCCCGCACACGGCTGCAGCGCGCCGCCGACGCCTGTCCGCGCGGCGAGAGCGAGCGCTACAACGCGACGACCGAACTGGAGAGGTTGAAATGACGATGCGGACCGCTTTGCGGCTTGCCCTGTCGCTGCTCTGTCTTGGCGCCGCCGCGCCCGCGCTGGCCGATGACGAAAGTTGTCACCTGACTCGCGTCGCCCAGCTCGACATGACGATCGACGGCTCCGGCCGCATCGACGTGCCGATGCAGGTCGGCGGCCAGACGCTCAACCTCATGATCGACACCGGCGGCGTCAACTCGATGCTGGATCAGTCCACCGTCGAGACGCTTGGACTGCACCCCGAGATATTCAACAGCGTGCGTGTCGTCGGCTTCGGCGGCATCCACATCGACCGTTTCGTGACGGCGCACGACATCTCCTTCGGCGGCCTGCAGGCGCACAGCATGCAGTTCCTGGTCATGCCCCGGGGCCGCATGGCGCCCGATGTCCAGGGCCTGCTCGGTCCCGACATCCTGCGCGCCTATGACGACGATTTCGATTTCGCCAACGCCAAGTTCAGCCTGTTCCAGCGGGCGCATTGCAGCGGCAACCTGGTGTGGTGGACCGACGCCGAACATTCCGAGATCCCGTTCAGCATCGACGGTGCCGGACACATCCAGTTCTATGTCGAACTCGACGGCAAGAAGGTGCGGGTGTGGCTCGACACGGGCGCCTCCGGCTCGGTCCTCAGCCTCGAGGAAGCTGAGGACCTGTTCGGCATCGACGAGAAGAGCCCGGCGCTCCGGCCCCTGCGCGAGACCGCCAACGGCCATACCTATAAATATCCCTTCAAGGCGATGACCTTCGGCGGCGTCACCGTCAACAACCCCGACCTGGTCCTGATGTCGCGCGACGATTCCAAACTGCCCGGCGCGGCGCCGATGCTGCTGGGCATCGGCATTCTGCGCCAGCTGCACATGTATATTTCCTATCGCGAAGAAAAGATCTTCGTCACCGCCGCCACGGCGCATTGACCGCGTCAGGCGGTGCGGATATCCGCCGCGCCCGCCTCTTCGCTGCGCCATTGGGCGCGCTTGGACCAGTAAATCAGCGCGCCGAATGGCGCCGCGAGCGACAGCACCCAGGAGCCATAGGCGATCACCTGGCCGAACTGCGCCGGCGGTGCCATGACGTTGACCAGTTGATAGTCGAACTGCAGCGTCGACCAGTCGAGCCTGAAGTGCACACAGCCGCAAAGCACGACCAGCAGCCACAGCCAGCGCCAGCGCCAGCGCACGACCGGGCTGATCAGGCACAGCACGAAAGTCGCGAAGGCGAGGACATCGAACACCGCCGCCACCGCCAGAAAGGCCCAGCGGATGTCGAGTGCCGTCGCCGGCAGGCGAAAGTCGTTCGCGTGCAATTGCGCCACCGTGAAGCTCTCGAGCCTCGCGCCGCGCACCTTCAGGCCTGAAGCGTCGCGGAAGATGGTGAAGATTCCGCGCACCGCGCCGTCCTTGCCGAACTCGTAGAACACCTCGATTTGCGTCGTCTCTGAGCCGCTGAGGCTCAGCTTGTGCCAGGCGGTCACTCGCGTGCCGTCCTCGTGTCGCGCCGGAAAAAGCGCGGTGATCGTCCGGAAGACGGCGGTGTCCGCCGGCCGGTGCGCCGGCTCCAGGATGGCGAGCGCGTCGTTATAGTTCCGGCTGCGCATGTCGCGGACGAACCGCTCCGCCAGCGGCAGCTCGTCGCCTCTCACCAGGCTCCGCACGTCGGGCGCCGCGTTCGTGGTCCAATAGGGCACGCCGAGCAACGCCGCGGTTGCCAATATGGCGAATATCAATGCTCCGACGACCCGCATGCCCACCGCCCCAAGCGCGGCGTCACCATACCGTCTGGCGCACCGGTTTGTCGCGCGTGTTCAGAGCGCCGTCCACGCCTCCGCCCAGTCATGCAGCGGCAGCAGACGCGTCAACAGATCGGCGCCGGCCGTCGTCAGGGCATAGCCGTCCGCGCCGTGCTCCACGATGCGGGCGTCGCGCAACTCCGCCAGCCGTGTGTTGAGCACGCTGGGGCTCGCCTCGCTCGCGGCCAGCAGGTCGCGGAAATTCAGCCGCCGTCCCTCGCGCAATTCCCACAGCACGCGCAGACTCCAGCGCCGCCCGAGCAGGTCGAGCAGTATCATCACCGGGCGCCCGGTCCGCGTGCCGCGGACGGATTTTTGCCTCTTTGCTACGTTTTTGATAGCACGCGCTCCGCCTCTCTGCTACGAAAATCATAGCAGAACCGGAGCATCGCCCCAATGATCGCCCGCATCGCGCCGGTAACCCCGCCCTACGCGCCGGACATCCAAAAAGCCTTCGACGCCGTCATGCCGCCGGGCACGCCGCCGTTGCTGCTGTTCACCACTCTGGCGCGCAACCCGCGAGTGTTTCAGCGCTTCATGGCCGGCGGCCTGCTCGACAAAGGCTCGATCACGATGCGCGAGCGCGAGATCGTCATCGACCGCACCACGGCGCGCTGCGGCAGCGAATACGAATGGGGCGTCCATGTCGCGTTCTTCGCCGCAGCGGCAGGACTCGCACCGGCCGAGATCGCCGCCACCGTGCATGGCGATGCCGCCGCCTGGACGCCGCGCGAGGCGTTGCTGATCCGTCTGGTCGACGCGCTGCATGATCGCGCCGTGGTCGATGACGGCCTCTGGAGTGCGCTGAAAACGGAATACAGCGACGAGCAATTGCTCGAATTGATCGTTCTGACCGGCTTCTATCACACCGTTTCGTTCGTCGCGAATGCGCTGCGTCTGCCGCTGGAAGACGGTGCGGCGCGCTTCGCCGCATAAGCGAAAAGGCCGCGGCGCATCCCGTGCCGCGGCCCTTTCCAAATTCCCCTGCCGCCGTCTTCAGAAGACGCCGACGACAATCGCCCCCAGAAACAAGAATACCAAGCCAACCGTCAGGATATGCAACTCACGGACCATGGAAGCCCTCCAGTCCTAGAGACATCCCGACAGTCGGATGCGCGCCGCGCCGGGTCAACGCCCCACGAATCAGGGAGCCTTGAATCGCTTGGACGATTCGCCCGAAAATTTTTGCGACGGTTGCGCTGTCCGTCACCACGCAATTTCCTTGCCGGTGTAATCGCGATAAGAACCGCTGTTCCGGACCCCGAGTTCTGCGATCCGTGCCCGCAGACCCGTCACGCTCTCGGCCGGCGTCACCGGCGCGCTCGGTCCGCCCATGTCGGTCTGCACCCAGCCCGGATGGAACAGGCCGACGGAAATCCCGTCCTTCGTCCATGCCTTGGCGAGGCCGTGCATGAAGCTGTTCACCGCCGCCTTCGACGCATGATACGGGTAGGCGCCGCCGCCGTGATTGGCGATCGAACCGAGCTGGCTGGTAATCGTCACCAGCTTCCTGTCGCGTCCCGCCATAAGATTCGGATGCAGCGCGACGGCGATCATCGTCGGCGCCACGCTGTTGACGGCGAAGATATTCAGCCAGAGGTCGAAGTCGACGATGCCTTGCGGCCGCCCGCGCGGCCCGCCGACGCCGGCATTGTTGATGACGATGTCGAGAGCCATGCCATTGAGTTCGCTCAGCAACGTCGTCAGTGACTTCGGATCGGCGACGTCCAGCGCCAGCACGCGCACGCTGCCGGCGATCGTCTTCAAGGCATCCGCCCTGGCCGGATCACGGCAACAGGCGATCACCTCGGCGCCCTCCGCTGCATACTGTTTCACGAACTCCAGCCCGATGCCGCGATTGGCGCCGGTGATCAGTATCGTTGTCATGGTGTGCCGTATCCTCCGCCGCCCGGGGTCTCGATCTCGATCATATCGCCGGCCGCGACATCGATCTCGTCGCAGCCTTGCAGCGCCGCGCGCGAACCGTCCTTGCGGATCAGCGTGTTGCGTCCTTTTTCGCCCGCCGCGCCGCCTGCCAGGCCGAACGGCTCGGTATCGCGCCGCGTCGACAGGATCGCCGCCATCATCGGCTCCAGGAAGCGCAGGCGCCGCGTCGTGCCATCGCCGCCCTTGTATGCCCCGCCTCCGCCCGAACCCTTGCGGATGAAGAAATCGTCGAGCAGCACGGGATAGCGCGTCTCCAGCACCTCGGGATCTGTCAGGCGCGAGTTCGTCATGTGCGTATGCACCGCCGACTGCCCGTCGAAGTCCGCGCCCGCACCGCCGCCGCCACAGATGGTTTCGTAATACTGATGCCGCGCATTGCCGAAGGTCAAGTTGTTCATCGTGCCCTGGCTGGCGGCCAGCACGCCCAGTGCCCCGAACAGGGCATCGACCACGGCCTGGCTGGTCTCGACATTGCCCGCCGCCACCGCGCCCGGCGGATGCGGCTTCAAGAGAGAGCGGTCCGGCACCACGATGTCGAGCGGTTTCAGGCAGCCGGCATTCATCGGAATGTCGCTGTCGACCAGGCAGCGGAAGACATAGAGCACCGCCGCCTTGGTCACCGAACCGGGAGCATTGAAATTGTTCGCGGCCTGCGGACTCGTCCCCGAAAAATCGATCCGCGCCGAGCGTGTCTTGCGGTCCACCGTCACCGCGACGCGGATCACGGCGCCGCCGTCGGTCGGCATGGCGAAAGCGCCGTCGGAGAGCTTGCCGATCGCCCGGCGCACCGCTTCCTCGGCATTATCCTGCACATGACGCATATAGGCGGCGACGACGTTCGTGCCATGCGCGGCGCAGGCCTGGCGCAAGCCATCGGCGCCGCGGGCGCAGGCCGCGGCCTGGGCCTTCAGGTCGGCGATGTTCTGGTCCGGATTGCGCGCGGGCCACGGCCCCCGCGCCAGCACTGCGCGCAACGCCGCTTCGTCGAACACCCCGCCGCCGACCATGCGGATGCCGTCGAACAGCGCGCCCTCCTCGGAAATGTCCTTGGAGAACGGCGGCATCGAGCCCGGCGTGATGCCGCCGATATCGGCGTGATGGCCGCGTGACGCGACATAGAAGGCGAGGGCGCCTTCCACGAACACCGGCATCACGACGGTCACGTCCGGCAGGTGCGTGCCGCCGTCATAGGGCGCGTTGGTGACGAAGGCGTCGCCGTCGTGCATCGTGGGATGCCTCGCCATGATCGCGGTGACGCAGTCGCCCATCGAGCCCAGATGCACCGGCATGTGCGGCGCGTTGGCGACCAGCCCGCCCGCGGCATCGAACACCGCGCAGGAGAAATCCAGCCGCTCCTTGATGTTCACCGACGTCGCGGTGTTCTGCAGCACCACGCCCATCTCCTCGGCGATCGCCATGAACAAATTGGCGAACACTTCGAGCAGCACGGGATCCACGTCGCCGGCGCTTGCTGTGATTTTCACGCGTTCACCGACGCGCCGCAGGATCGTGCCGCGGTCGCCGTCGATCTGCGCCCGCCAGCCCGCTTCGACGACGATGGTCTGGTGCGGCTCGACGATCAGGGCCGGGCCGTCGACATTTTGCGATTGGTTCGAAGGGAACAATACCGGCGCGTCATGCCAGGCGCTTTGAGAGAAGAATTTAATTGAGTCCCTCTTTCGCCCTTCGGGCGAGAGTGGGTAGTCGAGAGCCACGTCCCGCGACGGGGTCCCCGTCACCATGACCGTCTCTCCAGGAGGGGGAGAGGGAATATTCTGCACACTGCGCGCCTCGACCTCCATCGATTCCGCGATCAGCGCGCGGCCCTCGAAGCCGAAACCGAACTGCCTTGCATGGTCCGCCGCGAAGCGCTCCACCATCTCGTCCGTTGCGCCATAGGCGATGGGCAGCGTCGTGTCGCTGCCGTCATAGCGGATATGGACGCGCACGCTGCTGGCGATCAGGCCCGCGCCCTGGGCGATCAACTCGTCCTCCGCTAGGCGCCGCAACTCCTGCTCCGTGCGCCGCAGCGCCGCTTCGCTCCCGGCCAGCGGCTTTCCGACCGCGCGCTGCCGCACGCTGCGCAGCGCCGCGAGCTTCATGCCGTAGGCCGACAGCAGGCTCGACAACGGATGGATGAACACGGTCGTCATGCCGAGCGCGTCCGCCACCAGACAGGAATGCTGCCCGCCGGCGCCGCCGAAGCAGGCAAGCGCGTAGTCGCGCGCGTCATAGCCCTTGGCGACCGAGATACGCTTGATGGCGTTGGCCATGTTCTCGACCGCGATGCGGATGAAGCCGTCCGCCAGTTCCTCCGGCGCGCGGCCCGCTTGCTGCCCCAGCGCCGCGAATGCGGCACGCACCGCCGCCGCGTCGAGCCCCGCGTCGCCGGCCGCGCCGAAAATCTTCGGGAAATAATCGGCCCGCAGCTTGCCCACCAGCACATTGGCGTCGGTCACGGTCAGCGGTCCGCCCCTGCCATAGCTCATGGGCCCGGGATTGGCGCCGGCCGATGCCGGCCCTGCGCGCAGCCGCGCTCCGTCATAGGCGAGGATCGAGCCGCCGCCCGCCGCCACCGTGTGAATCGCCAGCATCGGCGTGCGCAGCCTGACGCCGGCGACCTCGGTCTCGTAGACCCGCTCGTAATCGCCGCCCCACCGCGCCACGTCGGTCGAGGTGCCGCCCATGTCGAAGCCGATGACGTGGTCGAAGCCCGCCGCCCGCGCCGTCTCCGCCATGCCGACCACGCCGCCGGCCGGCCCGGAGAGAATCGCGTCCTTGCCGCGGAAGAACGCCGGCGCGGCCAGCCCGCCATTGGAGGTCATGAACGCAAGCTTCGCGTCCTTCAGCGCGTCGGCGATCTTGCCCGTGTAGCGCCCCAGCACCGGCGAGAGATACGCGTCCGCCACCGTGGTGTCGCCGCGCGACACGAACTTCATCAGCGGCACCGCCTCGTGGCTGGTCGAAACCTGGGTGAAGCCCGCCGCGCGCGCGATCTCGGCGGCGCGCGCCTCATGCGCCGGAAAGCGGTAGCCGTGCAGGAAGACGATGGCGCAGGCGAGGATGCCGCGCGCCCGCGCCGCCACCAGGTCGCGCGCCAGCGCTTCTTCGTCGAGCGGCCGCAGCACGGCGCCCGAGGCGCCGACGCGCTCGTCGGCCGCGATCACGCTTTCGTACAGCATGTCGGGCAGCTCGATCTTCAGCGCGAACAGCTTCGGCCGGTTCTGATAGGCGATGCGCAGTCCATCCTTGAAACCGCGCGTCGTGACCAGCACCAACCGCTCGCCGCTACGCGTCAGGAGCGCGTTGGTCGCCACCGTAGTGCCCATGCGCACCTCGCCGACCAGCCCTGCGGGAATTGCGCTTCCGCTTTGGAGCCCCAGCGCGCGGCAGATGCCCTCCAGCGCCGCATCGTCATATTGCGTGCTTTCCGACAGAAGTTTCAGCGTCGACAGCTTGCCGTCGGGCGCCTCCGCCACCACATCGGTGAAGGTGCCGCCCCTGTCGATGTAGAAATTCCACTTACCCGCTATGGCTGACATGACGTCCACTTTCCCTTATTGCTTTGACCTATGTCCATCTTGGGAAAACTAGGTGGCGCGGCGGCCGGATTTATGCTGGGCGGCGGGCCGGTCGGCGCCCTTATCGGCGCGCTGGCGGGGCATTTCCTGATCGACCGGGAGATGCCGTCGCTGGAGCCCGGCGAGGCGCCCGGCGTGGTGTTCACCATCGCCATGATCGCGCTCGCCGCCAAGATGGCCAAGGCCGACGGCACGGTCACCGACGACGAGGTCGAGACCTTCCACCGCCTGTTCCGCGTCTCGCCGCAGGAGCAGGCGAGTGTCGACCGCATTTTCCGCCTGGCGCAGCAGGACACCGCCGGCTACGAGGCCTATGCCTCCCAGATCGCGCAGATGCTGCGGGGCAACCCTGCGCTGCTCGAGGACATCCTGGACGGCCTGTTCGAGATCGCCAAGGCCGACGGCATCTTCCATCCCGGCGAGGCCGCGTTCCTGGAGCGCGTCGCCGACATTTTCGGCTTCACCCAGAACGCCTATCGCCGCATCCGCGCCGCCCATATCGGGCCGGACAAGGGCGACCCCTATGTCATCATGGGCGTCGCCTTCGATGCCGGCGACGACGAGGTCAAGGCAACCTACCGCATGCTGGTGCGCGAGAACCATCCCGACAAGCTCATCGCCCGCGGTGTGCCGGAGGAATTCATCCGTCTCGCCACCGACAAGCTGGCGGTGATCAACGCCGCCTACGACCGAATCGAAAAAGAGCGCGGCTGGAAGAACGGATGACGCTGCTGGAGTCGTCTCGGTCTGGATTGAATTACAAGATTTCCGGCCTAATGACTGAGATGCGGCGCCACATCGTAGAGATTCACCACCGAGATCGCATGCCCGGTCGCATCCGCGATCTCGATCTGTTTGTGGTCGAACTCGAAATCCTCGGGATTGGCACGGATGAGATCGCGCACCGATTGCACCGCCGCTTCGCGTGCCTCGGCGGCGCTGTCGAAGACATAGGCCTCCGGATCGCGAATCAATTCTTCGCCGTCGCGGATGTTGAGATAGAAATGTGCCATGCTCGTTGCTCCTGAGGTTGGAACGGTGCGCTGCACACAAGGTTCCCGCGCGGCGGCATCAGTAATTTCCACGACCGCTGCAACCCTCTGACGTGTTTGTCCTATTGCCATCGCGCCCGCGGCAATCAATGCCTCGGATCCGGGCTTTGGTAAGGGCAGGCGGCGCGTTGCTGAGCGCCATGCGTCGGGCTGCGCGAAACGGCAATATTTGAAATATGGCCACGAAAACATAAGCTTAGAAAAAATGATGATAATTTGATGATCCATCTTGACGTTTGATGATTCAATGATGATTATGAGGGTAAGGGTCACTCATAGGCTCGACATCAGGAGTTTAAGACACATGAGCAAGATTGGAGTGGGCATCGGCGAGGATTTCCCGGTCGACGACGGCAAGCCGCGCGACGAGCGCGGGCCGCGCCCGGGTTTCCAGGGCGAATACCGCCCGCGAGACGACGCCTCTTACGACGCCGAATATGCAGCCCGTCGCGAGGCCCATCGCAAATGGCGCGAGGCACGCCGCGAATGGAAGCGGCAATGGCGCGACGAATGGCGCGCCCGCCGCAGCGAATTCCGCGACCAGGTCCGCGGCAGCTATTATGACGGCCGCCGCGGCCATCGCCGCTTCGGCCATCCGTTTTTCTGGGGCGGCCTGCTATGGCCGATCCTGGGGCTGATCGTGTTGATCGCGGTCGTCAGCTTCGCCTTCGCGCACATCTACTTCATCCTCGGCACGGTGGTGCTGCTGGCGCTGCTCGCGGCCGCCTGGCATCGCGGTTTCGATCCGTTCGACCTGCCGCCGCACTACGACACGCGCCCCGAGCAGCGGCCGCCGCAGCCCCCGAAGCCGGCCGAGCCGCCGCGCGATTCGGCAAACTGAGACTTCGAGATTCAAGGAACCGACACATGCATAGATCACACCGTCATGGCCGCTTTCACGGCGTCGCCGCGGAAGCCATGCGCGCCGCCGCCGACGCGATGGAGACGCCCGAGCGCACCACCACGCGCGTCCAGCTCGAAATGCCGCCCCAGGCCATGGAGCGCCTGCAGCGCCTGAAGGAGAAGACCGAGGCCGCCTCCTACGCCGAAGTCATCCGCAACGCGCTGCGCGTCTTCGAGGCCCTGGTGCAGGAGCACGAAGCCGGCGCGGAATTTTCCCTCAAGCGCGCCAACGGCGAGACCGTGGCCTACAAGATTTTCCTTTGATGAGCCTCGCCGAACCCAAATCGCCCGGCGCGGTCGCCCAGCTCGCTCTGTTCCTGGCGCGCAAGGGCCGTCGCGTCTGGCGCCTCACCGTGCGGCGCAAGCTGCAGCTCACCCCGCGCATGCTGCGCATCGAGTTCTCCGGCACCGATCTCGACGAGTTCGTCTATAAGCCCGGCCAGGATCTCGTGCTCGAACTGCCGCAGCCCGGTGGCGCCGTCGCGCGCCGGCATTACACGATCCGCCAGTTGGATCCCGCGACGCGAATGCTTGCCATCGACTTCGTCCTGCATGGCGCAAGCCCGGCGGACGACTGGGTGCGGGCGGCGCAGCCGGGCGATTCGATTGCCGTTGCCGGGCCGCGCGGCCACACCCATCTGCGCGAGGCCGATTGGCATCTTTTCGTCGGCGACGAGACCGGCATCCCCGGCATCGGCGCGATGCTCGAAGGCCTGCCGCGCGGCGAGAAGGCCTTCGCCTTCCTCGAAATCGCAGACGCGGACGAAAAGCAGGACCTCGCCACCGACGCCACCGTCGTCTGGCTGCCGCGAGGCGGCGCGCCTGCCGGTCCCAGCCGCATCCTCTATGACGCGGTGGAGGCCTTTGCTTTCCCACAGGGTTTCGGCCACGCCTACATCGTCGGCGAGACCTCCAATGTCCGCGCCATCCGCCAGCGCCTGATCGCGCGCGGGCTTGGCAAGGAACGCTCTTGCGCAGAAGGTTACTGGCGTCCTGGCCGCGTCGGCGGCCACGACCACGCCTGAGCTGGGTCCATGCCGCTGAAGATCGTTTCCTGTCCGTCGCCCAATCACGATGCGCGGCCCGAGGGCGCCGCCATCGACATGCTGGTGCTGCATTACACCGGCATGCGGACGGCGGACGAGGCGCTGGCGCGGCTATGCGATCCCGCCGCCAAGGTCTCCGCCCATTACACCATCGGCCGCGACGGCCGCATCTTCGCGCATGTGCCGGAGGAACGCCGCGCCTGGCACGCCGGCGTCTCGCACTGGGCCGGCGAGAAAAACGTCAACGGTCGCTCCATCGGCATCGAGCTCGTCAATCCCGGCCATGAGTTTGGGTATGTGCCGTTCGCGCAGGCGCAGATCGCCGCGCTGATGGACCTGGCGCAGGCCATCCTGAAACGCCACCCCATTCCGCCCGCCCGCGTCCTCGGCCACTCCGATGTCGCGCCGGCGCGCAAGCAGGACCCGGGCGAACTCTTTCCTTGGGCCCAGCTTGCCGAATTCGGCATCGGCGTCTGGCCGGAGCCGCCTCCGCGCGGCGTGGGCGAGGCACCGCCCACCGACCTCGCCCGCTACGGTTATGGTGTTCATCCGTACACGGACGTTCCCCTGGACGCCGTCGTCACCGCCTTCCAGCGCCATTTCCGTCCTGCTGCCGTGAACGGCATCTGGGACGGCGAATGCGCTTCGGCGCTTGCTGCCCTCCTGGCGCCGAAGGCCGTGGTCTCGTGACCGCAGGGCCGTCATGCAAAGGTGATGCTTCCACAGCCGCGTCCGGCTGCTAGCGTTGCGCCATGAAGACCATCGGCATAATCGGCGGCATGAGCTGGGAATCCAGCGCCGTCTACTACCAGCTTCTGAATCGTGAGGTTCAGAAGCGCCTCGGCGGTGTCCATTCGGCCAGGATCGTGCTGCACTCGTTCGATTTCGACGAGATGGCAGCGCTGCAACAATCCGGACGCTGGGACGAGGCCGATGTCCGCATGGCCGACGCTGCTGCGGGGCTCGCGCGCGCCGGCGCCGAATTCCTGCTGATCGCCTGCAACACCATGCATTGCTCGACGCCGGCGATGGAACGTGCGGTAGACTTGCCGCTGCTGCACATCGCCGACCCGCTGGGCGCCGCCATCCAGCGCGCCGGTCTGCGGCGCATCGGCCTGATCGGCTCGCGCCACACGATGGAGCAGGACGGCATCATCCGCGGCCGCCTGCAGCGCCGCTACAGCCTCGACATCGTCGTGCCCGAGGGCGACGACGCTGCCGAAGCCAGCCGCGTCATTTACGAGGAACTGGTACGCGGTCAATTCCTCGAATCCTCGCGCGCCGCCTGCCGCGGCATCGTCGCCCGGCTGGTCGCCAGGGGCTCGCAAGGCGTCATCCTGGGTTGCACCGAACTGCCGCTGCTGCTGAAGCCCGAAGATGCCGCCGTGCCGCTATTCGACACCACGGCGCTGCACGCCATGGCGGCGGTCGACCTCGCGCTCTCCTGAGCGTTACCGTCCGCCGCGATGATCTTGCACGTGCGAGATGCGCAGGCCCGGCAGCCCGAACTTGTCGATGGCGCGCTGCCAGGAGAGGAACTCCTCCACCGTCAGCGCGTAGCGATCGCAGGCCTCGTCGAGGCTGAGGACGCCGCCGCGCACCGCCGCCACCACCTGCGCCTTGCGCCGCGGCACCCAGCGCTTGGTCCGCGACGAAGGCAGGTCCATCTGGAATGTGCCGCGCGGCGCCAGGCCTGCCTCGAGGAAGTCTTTTTCAGCCAGTCCCATGTCGATCGCTCCGCTGTTTGCCACAGCGAGAGTCCGCCGGCCGGCAAGTCGTTCCCAACAGAATTCAGACATCCCAAATCGCGTTAACGCGGGGCAAAGCGCTTGTCTAAAACGCGACAAGATTGGGTTTGAATCGAATTGAGTCTCTAGCCCACCAGATCGAATTCCAGCAGCGGCAGCATCCGATCCGGGATCGCGTCCGACGGCGCCTCGCCCGCCAGCCGCGCGCCCATGCGTAAATAGAACGCCTGCGCATGCGGATCGGCGAGGATCGAGAGCTTCGCCGCCCCCAAGCCGCGCGCCAGCGCCGCGATGGCGGCGAACAGCTGCCGCCCCGCGCCGCTGCCGATCGCCGCCGGCTCGACGAACATATGCAACAGGTCAAACACGCCGTCCGCCAGCGGTTCGAGCGACGCCATGCCGAGCACGGTGCCGCTCGCGTCCTCAGCCACCAGCACGCGTCCCGTCGCGATCAGTTCCGGCGCAATGGTCAGCGCTGCGTCGGAGCGCGCCAGAAAGTCCGCGTCATATCCCCAATGCGCCTTGGAGCGCTTGCACAGCGCGCTCAACGCCGCCGCTTCGTCCGGCCGCGGCGCACGGATGTTCACGCCGCCGGCGTCACGTTGAAGGCGACGCAGATGCGCTCCTGGTCAACGCCCATCGGCGCCGTGCCGTGATAGAAATAGCCCGGCATCAGCACCAGCGTGCCCGGCGCCGGCCGCACCCAGCGTGCGCTCCAGCCCTGGCTCCGTGCCGCCGTCTCGTCCAGTGGCGGTGCCACGCGCAGCCAGCCGGCATGGCTTCCCGGCGCCCGTGCGACCTCAGGCTCCACGACATAGTAGACGCCGGTCAGCCAGGCGCGCGGATGGATGTGCGCGTAGTGGTGCGTCGCGCCGTCCGAGACATTGGCCCAACCATCGATCGTGTACGCCGCCGGCCGCGATTGCACGAAGGGATGCCCGGGATCGTCGGGCAGGGCTGAGATATAGCGCTCGACCTCGCGCCGCAGCATCGCCCGCAGCGCGCTCATCACCGGCGTCGCGCGCGCCACGCCGTTGAACTGCCAGCCGCGGCGCAGCGCCCGGTCGTCCGGCGCCTCATAGAAGGTGAGATCCGCCTTGATCTCGGCTGCGAGCGCGGCATGGAAGTCCGTGGCGCTTACCCCGTCCGGCGGCGACGCGGCGGCGCCGTGGAAGAAGCGCGCGAAATCCATCAGCCGCCGCACCGCATTTGTGTCGCCGAGATAGGCCTCGGCCACGGCGAGGTCGGCGATCACCGACGCGAACGCCGCGCCGTGTTCGATCAGCGCCAGGCTGCTGCCTCGCAGTTCGCGTGCGATGCGCGTGCCATCCGCCGGCACGAGACTACCGTCGAGCAGCGAGGCGCGCCGCGCGCCCTCGGCGAATTCGCCCGGCCGTCCCGCCTGCCACAGCGCCTCGGCCAGCTGCACGCGCAGCGCCGCGGCGTCGGGCCGCTTGGCCAGCGCCTGGCGCAGGAGATCGATGCGGGCACTGGTCAGATCGGACATGTCTGCGCGTGGGCAGCGGTTGCCGCGCCCGCATAGCACAGGACGCGTCCGCTGACACGCTTTGCCGGCCGCGCCGAATGCCGTAAGCAGGGCGCGCGAACCTCTTTTGGCGCCACGATGGATTGGATCGTTCCCGTTTCGGCCGACGAGCGCGCGCAAAGCCTGCTGCGGCCGCAGACCGAGCGTGCCGCCCAGGAGGCGCTCGAGACGCATGGCTGCGTCTTGCTGCGCGGCGCCTTCGACGCCGCGCTCATCGATGGCTTGTACCGCGACTTCATGGCCCGCTACGGCGCCCTCGACGCACGCCGGATGAAGGCGCTGGCCGACCGGCCGCCGCCCAATCCGCTGCTCGAGGTCGGCGGCGCGCGTTTCGAGATCACCGTTCCGATGACCGGCGCCTTTGCCGACCCCAGGTTGTTCGCCAATCTCCTGTTGCTGCGTTTCCTGGCGAAGCATCTGGGCGACGACATGCGGCTCAGCGGCTTCACCGCCGTGGTCTCGCATCCCGGCGCGACGCAGCAGCACACGCACCGCGACCATCCGCCCTTGTTTCCGCACGGCGCGGCCGAATTGCCGACCTATGCGATCAACGTCTCCGTGCCGCTCATCGACGTCGACGCCGAAACCGGCCCGACCGGCATCTGGCCCGGCTCGCAGCGCTGGCCCGCCGGCACCGCGGCGCCGCTGCCGCAGACCGCCATTCTCTGTCCGGTGCAGCGCGGCGATTGCATCCTGATGGACTACCGCACCCTGCATGCCGGTCTCGCCAACCGCAGTGCCCGCGTGCGGCCCATCCTCTACATGGTCTATGCCCGCACATGGTTCTTCGACGAGGTCAACCACGTCGGCCGCACGCCGCTCGACATGCCGCTGGACGCGATCGAGGCGCTGCCCGAATACACCCGCCCGCTGATGACGCGCGCCTACGCCCAGGCGATGCGGGCGCGCTGGCACGAGACGCGCTGAGCGACTCGACGCCGCCGCCGCGATGCCGTAGGTAGGCCTCGCGTCAGATGGCTGGATGGCCGCTCTCCGAAACTCGCAAGAGCGTAGGAGGGAGGAAAGTCCGGGCTCCACGGAGACACGGTGCCGGCTAACGGCCGGCGGGGGCGACCCCAGGGACAGCGCCACAGAAATGACACCGCCAAATCCTCCTAAGCCTCGGCGAAGGAGGACGGCAAGGTTGAAATGGTGCGGTAAGAGCGCACCGCGTCCTTGGCAACAAGGGCGGCAAGGCAAGCCCCACCGGGAGCAAGACCAAATAGGGACGGCACGTAATCCGTTTCCGGATAGCCGTCCGGGTAGGTCGCGAGAGGCGTCAGGCAACTGCCGTCCCAGAGGAATGGCCGTCCATTGCGGGCAACCGCGAAGACAGAACCCGGCTTACAGGCCATCTGACGTCTCATAACTCTCGTCATGGCCGGGCGGCGAGGCCTAAGCGCGACCCGGCCACCCAGGCACCGTCTCACCCCAGCTTCGCCAGCGTCGCCGCGTCCGCCGTGCCGGCGAAATATTTGTCGAGTGCGGCGCTGAACAGCGTCTCGTCCGGCGCGCCGGCGGCGAACAGCGTCAGCGACGAGCGGAATTTGAGATCGTCGGGTGCCCCGAAGATCGCCTGCGCGCTCCGCCCCTGCACCGCCAGCACCAGGCGCGTGCAGGCGCGCAGTCGCGGGCCCAGCACGGGATGCGCGAGATATGCCCGTGCCTCGTCCAGCGACGAAATCGCGTAACGCTGCGCCATCGCGCTGCGGCCGAGACCCGCGAGCTGCGGAAACACGAACCACATCCAGTGGCTTTGCTTGTGCCCGGCGCGCAGCTCCGCCAGGACGCGGTCGAAAACCGGCGCCTGAGCATCGACGAAGCGGGAGAGCTGAAAAGGATCGGTCGCTGACATCGCAAAAAGCCCTGCTGTCACAGGCCGAAAAGGCAATCGCGGCGCGGGGTCACCAATATCCCTCCATCAGTTCGCGCGCCCAGTCCGGCTCGCATAGCGCGCCGCGCGGCAGGAACCCGCTCATCGCCGGCTTGATGTCCAGCACCGGCGTGCCGTCGATGGCGTCCAGCCCCCGCACCGTGAGCCGCAATCCGTCGGCAGCGATCAGCCTGCAGACCGTCACGCCGATGCGATTCGGCCGGCCTTTGCCGCGCTGCGCGAAGATGCCGACCAGCGGCCAGTCCTGGCGGCCGCGCGGATGGCGGGCGCCCGAGGTCACCTCGTCGTCCGCCACGCGGTTGAAGTGGAACACGACCTCGATATGCGAAAACGCATCGAGGCTCGCTGTCGCATCGGCTTTGAATTGCGCGGGATCGAGTTCGATCCTCGCCGCCACGCTGTCCCAGTCGTCGTCGATCGGCTCCGCGCGGCCGCCGCGCACATATCCGATCGGTCGCAGGATGATCTCGTCGTGCATGGCTGGTGTCCGGGCGTTGCGGCGCAGACATGCGCCCGGCGGGTCGCCGGCACCATGCCGCCTCCGGCATGGCCCGCCCGCCATCCAGGCATGCTGGCACAGCTTCGCCGCGTATGCTTATATTCCTAGCTGCCGTGCTTAGGAGGAAAATCCCTTGGCCGGCGTTAAGGCTTTGTTTACCTCGGTAACTGCAAGATTTACGTGTTTTTGATTTGTTCCGCCGACACCACAGCTAGACGAGTCGAGTCCATAGGTAGATGCCCCAAGCCCCTCAAATATATACACTTTTTGATTGACCGGCATTTCTATCCCATGCTATCCCATACTGTCCCAGGGGCTTGATCTAAGGTCGTCCCGGCCAGCGCGGCAAACCCGCCAAAAGCCCCCTTCGGACGCAGGGGGTAGCGCGATTCATGACCAGCCAGCCGTTTCTCTCGACGGTATTGGGGTCGCTCGACAGCAAGGGGCGGGTCTGCATTCCCGCGTCCTTTCGCCAGGTTCTGGCCGCGCAGAACACCGCCGGCGTCTACGTTACGCCGTCTTTCTTCGAAAGCGCGCTCGAGGGCTTCGGCCAGGTCGCGCTCGACGGCCTCAACGCGCGCCTCGCCACGCTCGATCCGTTTCTTTCGCCGGCGCATGACGACGTCGCCGCCGCGATCGTCGCGCGCACCCAGCTGCTACTCGCCGACGAAGGCGGCCGCGTCCGCCTGCCCGACGCGATGATCGCGCACGCGCAGCTGAAGGACCGCGTCGCCTTCGTCGGCCTCGCCGCGAAATTCCAGATCTGGGACGCCGACGCCTATGCCGCCCGCGAGGCGCAGAGCATCGCGCGCCTCAAAGCCCAGCGCGAGCATGAGATCGCCAAGCTCGGCGGCGGCACATGAGCGGCCATGTCCCTGTGATGCTCGGCGAAGTGCTGGCGTTGTTGGCGCCCAAGGCGGGCGAGCACTATGTCGACGGTACCTTCGGCGGCGGCGGCTATGCGCGGGCCATCCTCGAGGCCGCCGATTGCCGCGTCCTTGGTATCGACCGCGATCCCGATGCCATCGCGCGCGGCCAAGACTTGGTCAAACACTTCGCCGGACGGCTGACGTTGGTGCAGGGCGCGTTCTCGCAGCTCGAGGAATTGTTTGGGGCCGGGCGCACCGACGGCGTCGTGCTGGACCTTGGCGTCTCCTCGTTCCAGTTCGACGCGCCGGAGCGTGGCTTCTCGTTCCAGGGCAACGGCCCGCTCGACATGCGCATGAGCCGCACGGGCGAAACCGCCGCCGACTTCGTCAACGGCGCCGACGAAAAGACGCTGAGCGGCGTGATCTTCCGCCTGGGCGAGGAGCGCAACGCGCGCCGCATCGCACGTGCCATCATCGACCGCCGCCCGGTGACCGAGACCGCCGAGCTCGCCGCGATTGTGAAGGACGCGCAAGGTCCCGCCGCCGCGCGCTTCGCCATCCATCCCGCCACGCGCACCTTCCAGGCGCTGCGTATCCATGTGAACGACGAGCTCGGCGAGCTCGAGCGCGGCCTCGAAGCCGCATCCAACGCGCTGGCGCCGAACGGCCGCCTCGTGGTCGTCGCCTTCCACTCGCTCGAGGACCGCATCGTCAAGCGCTATCTCGGCGCGCGCAGCACCGCCGTGCCGAAGGGCTCGCGCCACGCGCCCGAAACCGGCCGCGCTCATGATGCGCAGTTCCGGCTCCTGACCTCACGTCCCCTCAGCCCAAGCGAATCCGAAGTCCATGCCAATCCCCGCGCGCGGTCCGCCCGTCTGCGCGCGGCGCAACGTCTCGCGGCCTAGGAGGCCCTCATGGTTCGTGTCCTCAATACGCTCTGCGTCGCCTTGATGGGGCTTTCGATCCTGGCGCTCTACCATGTGTCGGAACGCACGCGCGTCGCCAATGTTGAACTCACGCATGTCAACCGCGACATCGCCGCCGAACAGGCGACGATGAGCGTCCTCGAAACCGAATGGGAGCGCGTCGCCGGTCCCGCCCGCATCCAGCAGCTGGCCGAGAGCACTCTCGGCCTCAGCGGCGCGCCGGCGGTCCAGCTCTCGTCCTTCGATCTGTTGCCGCGCCGCGGCGAAGAGGCGCCGCTCAGCGACACGCCGATCCGCCAAGCCAATGCGCAAGTCCCGACGCCGACGCCGGCGCCGCAGCAGGTCGCGGACCACAGCGGGCTCTAAACGCATGCAACAGGGCCCCACGATCTATCAGCGCCGCATCGTCATCGGTGCGGCCCTGTGCGTTGCGGCCTTCGCGCTGGTCGGTGTGCGGCTGGTCGACGTCACCCTGTTCAAGCGCGGCAACGACGTCGCGGTCGATGACCACGCCGTGTTCGCCCGCGCCGACATCGTCGACCGCAACGGCGAGTTGCTGGCCCGCGACCTGCCGGTGACCGATCTCTACGTCCGTCCCGACGCGCTCTACGACAAGGACCAGGCGGCGCGCGATCTCGCCCGCATCACCGGCGCCGACTACCGCCGGCTGAAGGACGGCTTCGACCACACCAGGCATCCCTACGTGCTCGTCGCGCGCCAGCTGACGCCGGACGTGCAGGACAAGATCATGCGGCTCGGCCTGCCCGGCCTTGAGTTCGAGCCCGATACCAAGCGCTACTATCCCGACGGACGCGCCACCGCGCAGCTTCTGGGCGTTACCGATCCTGACGGCAACGGCCAGTCGGGCCTCGAAGGCGGCCTCGACACCCAGCTGCGCACCGCGCCCGGCGTGCCGGTGCAGATCTCCATCGACATGCGGGTGCAATACATCCTCGCCAGCGAGGTCGCCGCCGCGCGCCAGACTTTCCGCGCCATCAAGGCCGGCGGCGTGGTTTTGGACGTCGACACCGGCGAAGTGCTCGCCATGGTCTCGCTGCCCGACTTCGATCCCAACTACCGCCACTTCACGGGCGACGATTCCGACCACAACATCATGGCGGCGGACCGCTACGAGCTCGGCTCGGTGTTCAAAGTGCTCTCCTTCGCGCTGGCGATGGAGGACCACACCACGACGCCCGACGAGGTCTTCGCCATCGGCAACGGCTACCGCATCGGCAAATATACGATCCACGAGGCCGAGCACATGCCGGCCACCTACACGGCGCGAGAGATCCTCGCCCATTCCTCGAACATCGGGACCGCGCAGATCGCGCTCCGCTCCGGCGGCGTGCGCCAGCGCCAGTTCCTGGACAGCCTCGGCCTTTTGCACGTCCTGCACACCGAGCTCCCCGATTTCGCCCGGCCGCTGTTCCCGGCGCCCGCCAATTGGGGGACGATCGAGACCGCGACCATCGGCTTCGGCCACGGCATCTCGGTGGCGCCGCTCTCCTACATCGCCGCCGCCGCCATGGTGGTGAACGGCGGCCGCCGCATCGTGCCGACCTTCCTCAGGCATCCGGCCGATGCACGCGGCGAGCAGGTTCTGAAACCCGCCACCAGCGACAAGATGCGCGAGCTGTTGCGCTATGTCGTGACCAACGGCACCGGCCGCAAAGCCGACATCGCGGGCTACGACGTCGGCGGCAAGACCGGTTCGGCCGAAAAACCGATCCCGAACGGTCATGGTTACCAGGCCCATGTCCTGGTGACCTCGTTCCTCGCCGCCTTTCCGATCGAGAAGCCGCGCTATATCGTCTTCGTCCTGCTCGACACGCCGCACGGCACCAAGGAAACCGGCGGCATCGCGCTGGCCGGCTCGACCGCTGCGCCGCTTGCCGGCCGCGTGATTTCGCGTATTGCGCCGATCCTGGGCGTGCCGCAGAACCCGGTCGCGCTGGCCGCACGCGACAACACATAATGGGACCACAATCGGGAGCCACGGTTACGACGGGTAATGGGAACAAGAACGCCATGCAGGCGTCCCTGACATTCACCGGGCTTGCGAGCGACAGCCGCGAGGTCAAGCCCGGCTATCTGTTCGCGGCTTTGCCGGGCAGCAAGGCCAATGGCGCGGAGTTCGTGCCGGATGCCGTCGCGCGCGGCGCCATCGCGGTGCTCGGCCGGCCCGATGTTGCCCCTGCGGCCGGCGCGCTCGGCGTGCGCTTCATCGCCGACGACAATCCGCGCCTTGGACTCGCCCGCCATGCCGCCCGCTTCTTCGGCGCCCAGCCTCGCACCGTCGCCGCCGTCACCGGCACCAAGGGCAAATCCTCCGTCGTCGCCTTCGTGCGCGAGATCTGGACCGCGCTCGGCAGGCCCGCCGCCAGCCTCGGCACCGTCGGCGTCGTGGCGCCCACGGGCGAAATCCCGCTTCGGCACACCACGCCCGATCCGATCGAGGTCCACCGCCTGCTGGCACAGTTGAAGCAGGACGGCATCGACCATCTGGCGCTGGAAGCCTCCAGCCACGGTCTCGACCAGTTCCGCCTCGACGGCGTCGAGATCGCGGCCTGCGGCTTCACCAACATCACCCGCGACCACATGGATTACCACGCGGACTTCGAGCATTACCTCCGCGCCAAGCTGCGCCTGTTTTCCGAAGTCGTGCGCGACGGCGGCATCGCGGTGGTCAACGCCGATGCGGCGCATGCCGATCGCTTCATCGCCGCCGCAACGGCGCGCGGCCTGCAGGTCATGACCGTCGGCGAGGCCGGTGACGCTATCAAGCTCGTTTCCCGCGAAGGCCGGATCGATGGCCAGACGCTACGGCTGGTCCACGCCGGCCACGACCACATCGTCTCGCTGCCGCTGGCCGGCAGTTTCCAGGCCTCCAACGCGCTGGTCGCGGCGGGTCTCGTCATCGGCCTTGGCGACGATCCGGCGAAGGTCTTCGCCGCGCTCGAGCATTTGAAAGGTGCCCCCGGACGGCTGGAAAAAGTCGCCACGGCCGCATCCGGCGCGCCGATCTATGTCGACTATGCGCACACGCCGGACTCGCTGGAGAAGGTGCTCGCCGCCATCCGCCCACACGTCACCGGCAAGCTTCATGTCGTGTTCGGCTGCGGCGGCGATCGCGACAAGGGCAAGCGCCCGCTGATGGGTGAGGCCGCGGCGAGGAATGCCGACACCGTCATCATCACCGACGACAATCCGCGCAGCGAAGACCCCGCCCAGATCCGCCGCGAAGCCCTGGCCGGCGCGCCGGGCGCGCGCGAGATCGGCGACCGCGCCGAGGCGATTCGCGCCGGCATCGCCGCGCTCGCGGCGGGCGACATCCTCATCATCGCCGGCAAGGGCCACGAGACCGGCCAGATCGCCGGCGGCGAAACGCGCCCCTTCTCCGACCGCGCCGAGGCCGTGAAGGCCGCTCTCTCGCTGGGAGGGCGTGCCGCATGACGAGCCTTTGGACCTCTGAAGAGGCACAGGGCGCCACGCTGGGCACGCCCGGCCGCGCCTTCGAGGTGAACGGCCTCTCCATCGACACGCGCACGCTCCGGCCCGGCGATCTCTTCATCGCGCTCCAGGGCGAGGCCCGCGACGGCCACGATTTCGTCAAGGCAGCGTTCGACGCCCATGCCGGTGCCGCGCTCGTCAGCCACGAGCCGCCCGGCATCGGCGCCGGCGCGGCGCTGCTGACCGTCGCCAACACACAGCGCGGTCTCGAAGACCTCGGCGTCGCCGCGCGGGCGCGCTCGTCGGCGAAGATCGTCGCCGTCACCGGCAGCGTCGGCAAGACGACGACCAAGGAACTGTTGCGCCATGCCCTCGGCGCGCTCGGTACGACGCATGCCTCGGCGGCGTCCTACAACAATCATTGGGGCGTGCCGCTCAGCCTCGCGTCGCTGCCGCGCGAAGCCCGTTACGGCGTCTTCGAAGTCGGCATGAACCATTTCGGCGAACTGCGCGCGCTGGTCGGCTTCGTCCGCCCGCATGTCGCGCTGGTCACCACCATCGCGCCGGCGCATCTGGAATTCTTCGGCAGCTGCGAAGCCATCGCCGACGCCAAATCCGAAATCTTCGAAGGCATCGTGCCCGGCGGCGCGGCGTTGCTCCCCGCCGACAGCCCCTATGCCGACCGGCTCGCCGCACGCGCCCGCCAGGCCCATGTCGGCCGCCTGCTCGCATTCGGCGAGAAAGCCGGCAGCGATGCCCGTCTCGTCGGCTATGCCGAAACGGCTGACGGCGCCCATGTGAAGGCCGACATTTGCGGCTTGCCGGTCGAGTTTCGCATCGCTGCGCCCGGCAAGCACATCGCCGCCAACGCCGTCGGCGCGCTCCTGGCGGTGGCGGCGCTCGAAGGCGATGTCCTCAACGCCGCCGCGGCGCTCAAATCGTTCACCGCGCTCAAGGGCCGCGGCCAGCGCTTCCGCGCCGGCGACGTCGACGTGATCGACGAGAGTTACAATGCCAATCCCGCCTCGATGACCGCAGCGCTGGCCCTGCTCGGCGGCGTCAGGGGCCGCCGCCTCGCCGTCCTCGGCGATATGCTGGAGATGGGTCCGGACGGCGCCGCCTATCATGCCGGCCTCGCAGCACCGCTCGACGCGGCGCAAGCCGACCTTGTCTTCCTCTGCGGCGCCCAGATGCGCAGCCTGTGGGACGCGTTGCCGCCGGCGCGCCGCGGTGCCTGGGCCGCGACCTCCGCGGAACTCGCGCCGCAGTTGTCGGCGGCGTTGAGATCCGGCGACACGGTTCTGGTCAAGGGTTCGCTCGGCAGCAAAATGGCGGTGATCGTCGATGCGCTGAAGGCGAGGGGTGCGTAAGCGATGCTGTATTATCTCTCCCTGCTCACCCACACCGACCAGTTCGCCTTCTTCCGGCTGTTCAAGTATTTGACCTTCCGTTCCGGCGGGGCGGTGATCACGGCGCTGATCTTCGCCTTCATCGTCAACGGTTCGCTGATTCAGTGGCTGAAGATCAAGCAGGGCAAGGGCCAGCCGATCCGCAGCGACGGGCCGCAGCGCCACATCGTCGAGAAGGCCGGCACGCCGACCATGGGCGGCCTGCTCATCCTCCTGCCCTGGATCGTCTCGACCCTGCTCTGGGCCAACCTGTCCAATCCCTATATCTGGATCGTTCTCTTCGTCACCGTCGCCTACGGCCTGCTCGGTTTCGCTGACGACTATCTGAAGGTCAGCAAACGCTCGTCCGACGGCGTCAGCGGCTATGTCCGCCTGGCCGTCGAGTTCGGCGTCGCTTTCCTCGCGACCTGGGCGCTGATGCGCATCGACAATACCTCGCTGGTCGGCATGCTCTCCGTGCCGTTCTTCAAGTCTTTCGCGATTCCCTTCGGCATCGGCTTCATCGTCGTCGGCGGCATCGTCATCGCCGGCTTCGCCAATGCGGTGAACTTCACCGACGGCCTCGACGGCCTCGCCATCGTGCCGGTGATGATCGCAGGCGCGACCTTCATCCTGATCGCCTATCTCGTCGGTAACGTGAATTTCTCGAAGTACCTGGAACTCGTCTACATTGCCGGCACCGGCGAGATGGCGGTGTTCCTGGCGGCGCTGCTCGGCGCCGGGTTGGGCTTCCTCTGGTACAACGCACCGCCCGCCATGGTCTTCATGGGCGATACGGGCTCGCTTCCCCTTGGCGGCGCGCTCGGCGCCGTCGCCGTCGCGGTCAAGCACGAGATCGTGCTCGCTATCGTCGGCGGCCTCTTCGTGTTCGAAACCATTTCGGTGATCGTCCAGGTCATCTCCTTCAAGACCACCGGCAAGCGCGTCTTCCGCATGGCACCGATCCATCACCATTACGAGCAGCTCGGCTGGAAGGAGCCCACCATCGTCATCCGCTTCTGGATCGTAGCGGTGGTGCTGGCGCTGGTCGGCCTCGCGACTCTGAAGCTGCGGTAGACCATGATCGCGGCGCGCGCTTTCGAGAAACGGGATGTCGGCGTGTTCGGCCTGGCGCGTACCGGCCTCGCGTCGATCAAAGCGCTGCGCGCCGGCGGCGCCCGGGTCTATGCCTGGGACGACAGGGATGAGGCGCGCCGCCTCGCCGCCGCGGAGGGCGCCATCGTGACGCCGTTCACCGAATGGCCGTGGGACAAGCTCGCGGCTTTGGTGCTGTCGCCGGGCGTGCCGCTGACTCATCCGGCACCGCACGACATCGTGCTGAAGGCGAAAGCCGCAGGCGTCGCGGCGATCGGCGACATGGAGCTGTTCGCGCGCGAGATCGGCGCCGATCCTGCGGTGCCCGGCCGTGCCCCCGTCATCGCCGTCACCGGCACCAACGGCAAGTCGACGACCACCGCCCTGATCGGCCACATCCTCGCCGCTGGCGGCTTCGACGTGCAGGTCGGCGGCAATATCGGCAAGGCCGTGCTGGAGCTCGAGCCGCCGGGCGCCAAGACGATCTATGTGCTGGAATTGTCGTCATACCAGATCGATCTGGCACCGGGCCTGGTGCCTGACGTCTCGGTCCTCTCCAACATAACGCCCGATCACATCGACCGCCACGGCAGTCTGGAGAACTACACCGCCGTCAAGGCGCGCCTCCTGAAGCAGACGTCGAAGGCGGGGCAGATCGTCATCGGCGTCGACGACGCGCAAACCGCCGCTATCTTCACGCGCCATGCCGCCAATGGCGGGCCGGCGGCCGTGCCGGTCTCGGTCGGCAAGGTGCTGGGCCGCGGCGTCTTCGTGGTCGACGGCACGCTCTATGACGCACAGGGCCAGCGCGCCACCAAGGTGATGGATCTTGCCGGCGCCGCGCACCTGCCCGGCGCGCACAACCATCAGAACGCCGCGCTGGCCTACGCCGCCACCAAACCGTTCGCCAGGGATTCGCGCGGCATCGCCGAAGCCATCGCAGATTTTCCGGGCCTGGCGCACCGCATGGAAGATGTCGGCCGCATCGGCGCCGTACGCTTTGTCAACGATTCCAAGGCGACCAACGCCGACGCCGCGGCGCGGGCGCTGGCCTGCTACCCCGACATCTTCTGGATCGCCGGCGGCAAGGCGAAGGACGGCGGCATCGAGAGCCTGGCGCCTCTCTTCCCGCGCATCCGCAAGGCCTTCCTGATCGGCGAGGCGGTACCCGCCTTCGCCGCCACGCTCACCGGCAAGGTGCCCTTCGAGATCGCCGGCACGCTCGACGCCGCCGTCCGCGCCGCGGCTGCCGCGGCGGCGCAGTCGGCGCTGCCGTCGCCGGTGGTGCTGCTGTCGCCGGCTTGCGCCTCCTTCGATCAGTTCCAGGATTTCGAGCAGCGCGGCGATGCCTTCCGCGCCCTCGTCGCCGGCCTGCGCGCCCATCCCGTCCGGGAGGCGTCATGAATTCTCGCGCCGACCGCAGCACCTATGCCAGCTGGTGGTGGACCATCGACCGCATCGCGCTGGTCCTGATGCTGATGCTCATCACCATCGGGCTGATGCTGGCCTTCGCCGCCAGCCCGGCCGCGACCGGCGGACCGCTGGCCGCCGGCGACTTCCGCTACACGGCCAAGCAGATCCTGTTTGCCGTCATCGCCGCCGGCATCCTCGGCGGAACCTCGATCCTGTCGCTGCAGCAGCTCAAGATCCTGGCCGCCATCACCTTCGCCGCGGCGCTGATCGGCTCCGGCCTGGTGCTGGTCGCCGGCAACGAGGTCCTGGGCGCCAAGCGCTCCATCGAGCTCGGCTTTTTCTCGCTGCAGCCGTCGGAATTCCTCAAGCCGGGCTTCGCGGTGCTGGCGGCGGCGATCATCGCCGATCGTACCGCCATGCCGCTGCCCAAACCGGTGATCACCTTCCTGCTCGTCCTTCCCGCCGTCGCCATCCTGCTCAGGCAGCCCGATGTCGGTCAGACGACGCTGCTACTCGCATTGTGGGCGGCGCTGCTGTTCTTCTCCGGCGCGCCGATGTTCTGGATGGCGGCGCTCGGCGGCGGCACGGCGGTGCTGGGCAGCCTCGCCTATGTGCTGTTCCCGCATGTGCATCACCGCATCGACCAGTTCCTCAACCCGACCGACACCGGCTACCAGACGGGTCTCGCGCTCAAGGCCTTCGCGCATGGCGGGCTGACCGGCGTCGGGCCCGGCGCCGGCACCATCAAATACCGCATCCCCGAAGCCCATTCCGACTTCGTCTTCGCCGTCGCCGGCGAGGAATTCGGCCTTATCCTGTGCGGCGTCATCGCCGTCCTGTTCTGCCTGCTCACGGTGCGCCTGCTGCTGCGCGCCGCCGAGCAGCGCGACCGCTTCTCGCAGCTTGCCGCCGCGGCCCTCGCCACCGTCACGGCGTTGCAGGCTTTCATCAACATGGGCGTCGCGGTCAGCCTGCTGCCGGCCAAGGGCATGACGCTGCCGTTCATCTCCTATGGCGGCTCGTCGCTGTTCGCCGTGGCGCTGACCATGGGTTTCGCACTGGCGTTGACGCGGCAGCGGCCGCAATTGACGGGCCGCGATCCATCGCTGTTTGAGCTTCTGGGAGCGCGCGCATGAGCGTGATCGTGCTCTCGGCCGGCGGCAGCGGCGGTCACCTCTTCCCGGCCCAGGCGCTGGCGGGAGAGTTGCAGCGCCGCGGCAAGACCATCGTCGTGATGACCGATGCCCGCTTCAAGGATTACGCGATCGCGTTCCCCGACATGCGCATCGAGACCGTACCGTCGGCTGCCTTCTCGGATCGTTCCATCCTCGGCCTGATGGCCTCGCCGTTCGAGATCGTCGGCGGCATCGTGATGTCGCTGATCAAGCTCGCACGTTTGAAGCCTGCCGCCGTGGTGGGCTTCGGCGGCTATCCCAGCGTGCCCGTGATGCTGGCCGCCATCGTCACGCGCATCCCCACCGCCATCGTGTCTCCCGACGCACTGCTTGGCCGCGCCAATCGTCTCGTCATGAACAGCGTCGGACTGATCGCGGCCAATTTCCCGCTTGTGCGCTTCCTGCCCAGGGACATGTCTAAGATTGTCTACACCGGCAACCCGATGCGGCCAGAGGTGATCGCGCTGGCGGGAGCGGCCTATGACGCGCCCGTGGCCGGCGGACCGCTGAAGCTGTTGGTGTTCGGCGGCAGCCAAGGGGCCCGTGTCTTCAGCGAGCTCGTGCCTGCCGCTGTCAAGCTGTTGCCGACTGGTTTGCGCTCCCGTCTCGACATCGTGCAACAGGCCCGCAGCGAAGATCTGGACGCCGCCAAGGCGGCTTATGCCGAACTCGGCGTCAAGGCCGAACTGGCGCCGTTCTTCGGCGATCTGCCGGCGCGCATGGCGGCGGCGCAGCTCGTCATCGCCCGTGCCGGCGCCGGCACCGTGAGCGAACTTGCCCTGATCGGCCGGCCCGCGATCCTGGTGCCGCTGCCGCACGCGCTCGACGACAACCAGACGCCAAACGCCGACGCGCTGGCCGCGGCCGGCGGCGGCTGGCGCGTGCGCCAGGCCGAACTGACGCCGCAGCGCCTCGCCGTCATGTTGACCGCCATCCTGGCGGCGCCCGAAGACCTCGCCAGGCACGCCGCCGCGGCGCGCAGCATCGCCAAAGCCGACGGCACGCGGCGTTTCGCCGATGCCGTCGAAAAGATCGCGAGGGCGGCATGACCGCACCCGCCAAGACCCGCGTGCCGCTCGACGTCGGCACCATCCATTTCATCGGCATCGGCGGCATCGGCATGAGCGGCATCGCCGAGATCATGCACAACCTCGGCTACAAGGTTCAGGGCTCGGACGTCGCTGACAACGCCAACGTCAAGCGCCTGCGCAAGATGGGCATTCCCGTCATGCTGGGACACGATCCGGCCAATCTGAAGGACGCGCATGCCGCGGTCTATTCCTCGGCGGTCAAGCCCGGCAATCCCGAATTCGATGCCGCCCGGGCGCAGAGCCTGCCCTTGGTACGCCGCGCCGAGATGCTGGCGGAAATCATGCGGCTGCGCTCCTGCGTCGCCGTTGCCGGCACCAACGGCAAGACCACGACCACCACCATGATTGCGGCGCTGCTCGACGCCGGCGGGCTCGATCCCACCGTCGTCAATGGCGGCATCATCAACGCCTACGGCACCAATGCGCGGCTCGGCGCCGGCGAATGGGTCGTGGTCGAGGCCGACGAGAGCGACGGTACGTTCCTCAAGCTGCCGGCGACCGTGGCGGTGGTGACCAACGCCGATCCCGATCATCTCGATTTCTACGGCACTTTCGAGCGTATGCGCGAGGCATTCCAGCGCTTCGTGGAGAACGTCCCGTTCTACGGCTTCGCGGTGCTCTGCCTCGATCATCCCGAGGTCCAGGCCATGGTCGGCCGTATCGAGGACCGCCGCCTGATCACCTATGGCTTCAGCCCGCAGGCCGATATCCGCGCCGTCAATGTGCGTTTCTCCGAAGGAATCTCGCGCTTCGAGGTCGTCATCACCGATCGCCGCAAGTCCGAGCAGGCCCGGCTCGAGGACATGTGCCTGCCGATGCCCGGCGAGCACAATGTGCAGAATGCGCTGGCCGCCATCACCGTGGCACGCGAACTCGGCATCGCCGACGATACTATCCGCATCGCGCTCGCCAAATTCGCCGGCGTCGGCCGCCGCTTCACCCGCGTCGGCGAATGGGCGGGCGCTGCCATCATCGACGATTACGCCCACAACCCGTTCAAGATCGCCGCCGCGCTCAAGGCCGCGCGCCAGGCCTATTCCGGACCGGTGATCGCCATCGTCCAGCCGCATCGCTACACCCGCCTGCACGACACGTTCGAGCAGTTCGCCAAATGTCTCAACGACGCCGACATCGCCATCATCGCGCCGGTCTACGCCGCCGGCGAGAAGCCGATCGACGGCATCAACCGCGACAGCTATGCCGAGGCGCTGCGCGCCCACGGCCATCGCGACGTGCGGCTGGTCGACGGCGAGGCCGATCTGCCGGCCATTTTGGGCACGCTGGAGAACACGCTCGCGGGCGGCGCCATCGTATTCCTCGGTGCCGGCTCGATCACGGTGTGGGCGCACGGCCTGGAAGACGCCATGAAGAAGGGGAGGGCATGATGATGACCCGGCCCTGCGATGCCCTGCCGGCAGTGCGCGGCAGCTACACGCCCGATGCGCCGCTCAAGGATCTCGTCTGGTTCCGCGCCGGGGGGCCGGCCAAGATCCTGTTCCGCCCGGCCGACGTCGAAGACCTCGCGACCTTCCTGTTCGCGAAGCCGGCCGATATTCGCGTCAGCGTCATCGGCGTCGGTTCCAACCTGCTGATCCGCGACGGCGGCATCCCCGGTGTCGTCGTGCGCTTGCCAGGGTCCATGGGCAAGGCGGCCGCCGATGGCACACATGTCACCGCCGGCGCCGCGGCGCTCGATGCCGCCGTCGCCAAGCTCGCGGCCGATGCCGGCATCGCCGGCCTCGAATTCCTGCGCGGCATCCCCGGCACGGTCGGCGGCGCCCTGCGCATGAACGCCGGCTGCTATGGTCGCGAGATCAAAGACATCTTCATCGAGGCGACCGCCATCGACGGCAAGGGAAACATCGTCACGCTCAGCGCCGCCGACATGGGCTTTGCCTATCGCAAGACGCAGGTTCCGGGCGAGCTGATCTTCGTCAGCGCCGTTTTTGCCGGTACGCGCGACGAGCCGGCCGCCATCCGCGCCCGCATGGACAAGCTCGTCGCCGACCGCGAGGCCTCGCAGCCCGTCAAGACCCGCACCGGCGGCTCGACCTTCAAGAACCCACCAGGCCGGAAGGCCTGGGTCCTGATCGACGAAGCCGGTTGCCGCGGCCTGCTGCGCGGCCAGGCGCAAGTCTCGCCGATGCATTGCAATTTTCTGATCAACAACGGCGAAGCCTCCGCCGCGGACATCGAAGCGCTGGGCGAAGAGGTGCGCGCCCGGGTGCGCGAGCACTCCGGCATCGAACTCGAATGGGAGATCAAGCGCGTGGGCGTGCCCCCGGGTGCGGAGCACCCCCTATGACAAACATCGTCTTCAAAAGAGTGGCGGTCCTGCTTGGCGGGCGTTCCGCCGAACGCGAAGTCAGCCTGTCTTCGGGCAAGGGCTGCGCCGCCGCATTGCGGGCCGAGGACTTCGACGTGGTCGAGATCGATCCGGGCGAAGACCTGTCGGCCCAATTGCTGAACGCCAGGCCGGACGCCGTCTTCAACGCCTTGCACGGCCGCTGGGGCGAGGACGGCTGCGTTCAGGGCCTGCTCGAGCTTCTGCGCATCCCGTATACCCATTCCGGCGTGCTCGCCTCGGCGCTCGCCATGCACAAGCAGCGTACCAAGGACGTCTATCGCGCCGCCGGTCTGCCGGTGGTGAACTCCATCGTCGTCGACCGCCGCGAGGCCGCCGCCCGTCACCTGATGAAACCGCCTTACGTCGTCAAGCCGGTCAACGAAGGCTCCTCGGTCGGTGTCTTCATCATCCGCGAAGGCGACAACCGTCCACCCGAGGCGCTCGGCAGCGAGACCTGGAATCTCTCCAACGAGATGATGGTCGAGGAATTCGTGCCGGGGCGCGAACTCACCGTCGCGGTGATGGGCGCCAAGGGCCTCGGCGTCACCGAGATCACCACCAATCTCGAATTCTACGACTATGAGGCGAAATATGCCGATGGCGGCTCGATCCACGTCCTGCCCGCGAAGATTCCGCAGGCCGTGACGCAGGAAGCCCTCGACCTCGCAGTCCGCGCCCATGCGGCGCTGGGCTGCCGCGGCGTCTCGCGCACCGATTTCCGCTACGACGACACCAAGGTGCGTTCCGGCGGCAAGCATCGCCTGGTGCTGTTGGAGACCAACACTCAGCCCGGCATGACGCCGACCTCGCTGGTGCCCGAACAGGCCGCGCATAATGGCCTGTCGTATCAGAAGCTCTGCCGTTGGATCGTGGAGGACGCCTCATGCGATCGCTGAAGATCGAGCGCAAGCCTGCCCGTCCGCGCACCAAGTCCGGGCGCGGCTCGGCGCGTGCCGGCCGTGTCTCCTCGCCGCCGCAAAAGCCGTTCGGCCGCCGCAAGGCGCCGTCGAACAACATCGTCGCACGGACGTTCCGCCGGCTGACGGGCTGGATCGCGTTCCGTCGTCCGCTTTTGACCTTCACCGCTGCCCTGCTGCTGCTCGTCTTCATCGCCGCGCTGTTCGCCGGCGGTTATGTCGGGCGCAGCGTACATGCGGTCGACGCCGCGACCGCCGCCGCCATCGAGGATGCCGGCTTCGGCATCGAGAAGGTCCACTTGGCGGGCAACGGCCGCACGCCGCCGGAATCGATCCTGGCGGCGCTCGGCTTCGAGCCCGGCCAGTCGATCTTCGGCGCCGATATCCAGCTGGCGCGGCGCAAGTTGATGAAGCTCGACTGGGTCGCCGACGCCGACGTCCGCCGGCGTTATCCCGACGACATCTCCGTGCGCATCGTCGAGAAACTGCCCTTCGCGCTGTGGCAGTCGCCGGACGACAAGCTTTGGGTGGTCGAGCGCGACGGCGGCCTCATCACCACGGATGGCGTCGCCGAATTCCGCCGCCTGCCGCTGCTGCTCGGGGCCGGCGGCGCCGCCGCCTCGGACATCGTCGATGCCGTCGCCCAGCACCGCGCCATCTCGGCGCGCGTGAAGGCCTATCAGCGCATCTCCGAGCGGCGCTGGAACCTCATTCTCGACGACGGCGTGGTCGTCAAGCTGCCGGAGCTGGCCTGGCAGAAGGAACTCGACGCGCTCGAGCATCTCATCATCGACAAGGGAATCCTGGAGCGCGACGTGATCGAGATCGACCTGCGCTCGCCGGCGCAATATTTCTTCGTGCTGAAAAGCGGCGAGAAGAAGAACGAAACGAGAGGGAATGCCGCCTGATGGGTGAGACCGTGAGATTGCGTACCGGCGGGGAAATGCCGGCCTACCGCGCCGGCCTGGTTGCCGTGCTCGACGTCGGCTCGTCGAAGACCGTGTGCCTGATCGGCCGTGCCGAGCCCGGCTCGCTGCGCGTCGTCGGCGCTGCCTTGCGCGAAAGCCAGGGTATTCGCGCCGGGACCGTCATCGGCCTGGAGCATGCCGAGGAATCGATCCGCGACGCCGTCGCCGCGGCCGAGAACCATGCCGACGTCCGCATCCAGAACGTCATCATCTCGGTCAATTGCGGCCAGCCAACCAGCGTCACGGCGCGCGCCGCGATGGCGCTGGACGGCGAACTGATCTCCGACTCCCATCTGCGCGCCCTGCTGCAGGACGGCCGTTCGCGCTGCTCGCTGGACGGCCACGAACTCATCCAGAGCGCACCCACCACCTATGTCGTCGACGAGGCCCGCGGCGTGCGCCATCCGCTCGGCATGTTCTGCCAGCGCATCGGCGTCGCCATGCACGCCGTGGCGGTCAAGCCGTCGCCGCTCAACAACCTCAAGCTCGCGGTCGAGCGCTGCCATCTCAACGTCGTCGGCACCCAGTTCGCGCCCTATGCCAGCGGCCTCGCCACCCTGACCGAGGACGAGAAACAGCTCGGCGCCACCGTCATCGACATGGGCGGCGGCGTCACCTCGATCGCCGTCTTCCTCGAAGGCCATCTGGTGCATGCCGACGTCGTCCCGATGGGCGGCCAGCAAGTCACCTCCGACCTCGCCCGCATGCTGGCGGCGCCGATCTCGGCCGCCGAGCGCGCCAAGACGCTCTACGGCGCGGCGCTGGGCGACATGGAGGCCGGCGCCGACGTCATCCCGCTCGCCCAGATGGGCGAGGAGGGCGACGACAGCGCCATGCGCGTGCCCCGTTCCATGCTGACAAGGATCATCCAGGCCCGTCTGGAAGAGATTTTCGGCCAGGTCCAGAGCCGCTTGCGGGCCTCGGGCTTCGACGTCGCCGCCGGCCGCAGAGCCGTGCTGACCGGCGGCGCCTGCCAGCTCGCCGGCTCGCGCGAGCTCGCGGGCCGCATCCTCAACAAACAGGTCCGCATCGGCCGGCCGCAGAGCTTCCCCGGCCTGCCGGCGGCCTCGCTCGGGCCGGACTACGCAACCGCGGTCGGTCTTCTGATGGCCGGCGCGACGCTGCCGCCCGAAGCGCTCAATCCCGAAATGGCGGGTGAGCCGCGCGAAACCAAGGGCAAAGGATGGCTCGGCCGGTTGACCGGTGGGCTGTTCGAGTGATTCAACAATAACAACACGAATCAGTTGGGCATCCGTGGTGTGACGAGGTCATGACAAGAATTAGCCAAGGAGAGAAGAATGGCGATCAACCTTAAGGCACCCGAGCTGACGGATCTGCGTCCGCGAATCACCGTGCTCGGCGTCGGCGGCGCCGGCGGCAATGCGGTCAACAACATGATCGGCGCCAAGCTCGAAGGCGTGGAATTCGTCGTCGCCAACACCGATGCGCAGGCGCTGAAGCAGTCCCGGGCCGAACGCAAGATCCAACTCGGCCACAAGACCACCGAAGGCCTCGGCGCCGGCGCCTCGCCCGACGTCGGCAAGGCCGGCGCGGAAGAGTCGCTCGACGAGATCATGGAGCAGCTCGCCGGCTCGCACATGGTGTTCATCACCGCCGGCATGGGCGGCGGCACCGGCACTGGCGCTGCCCCCGTCATCGCCCGGGCGGTGCGCGAGATGGGTATCCTGGTGGTCGGCGTGGTGACCAAGCCCTTCGCCTTCGAGGGCGACAAGCGCATGCGCGCCGCCGAACGCGGCATCCTGGAGCTTCAGCAATATGTCCACACGCTGATTGTGATCCCCAATCAAAATCTGTTCCGCGTCGCCAACGACCGCACCACCTTCGCGCAGGCCTTCGCCATGGCCGACGAGGTGCTGCATGCGGGCGTCCGCGGCGTCACCGACCTGATCGTCATGCCCGGCCTGATCAACCTCGACTTCGCCGACATCAAGTCGGTGATCAGCGAGATGGGCAAGGCAATGATGGGCACCGGCGAGGCTGAGGGCGAGGACCGGGCCGCCAAGGCCGCCGACATGGCGATCTCCAACCCGCTGCTCGACGACGTCTCGATGAAGGGCGCCCGCGGCGTGCTCATCAACATCACCGGCGGACCGGACCTGATGCTGTTCGAGGTCGAGCAGGCCGCCAACCGCATCCGCGCTGAGGTCGACCCCGACGCCAACATCATCTTCGGCAACACCATCCTGGACGACATGGAAGGCCGCATCCGCGTCTCCGTCGTCGCCACGGGCATCGACGCAGAGCAGCTGCGCATGCCGGAAAAGGTCCAGCCGCTCCGGCCCGGCATCAAGCCGATGGCCTTCAAGCCGGAGCCCAAGCCCGAACCGCGCATCGAACCGCGTCCCGCCGGTTACACCAACGCAGTGCATCGCCAGCACGAAGCGCTGGCCGACGAGCTCGGCGCGCAAATGCCGGCGCGCGCGATGTCGGCCAGCGAAGCCATGATCCTAGGCGGCGAAGACGCGCCGGCGCTGGAAGAGGAACTGCCTGCGCCCGTCGCCGCCCGCGCCGCGCCGCCGATGCAGCGGATCGAGCCGATCCGGGCGCCGCAGCCCGAGCCGGAAAAGCGCATGTGGGGCTTCCTCGGCCGCAAGAAGAAGGACGAGCCGCGGATGGAGCCGGCGCAGCGCTCGGCGCCGCGCGCCACCGCCCAGCCCATGGCGCGGCCGGCGACAGCGGCAGAAGCACCGCGCCCCGCCGCGCAGACCGTGGCGGACGATCTCTTCCCCGACCACAAGCGCGACGAACAGTTCGAAATCCCCGCCTTCCTGCGGCGGCAGTCGAACTGAACGATCCGGAATGGAATTGCGAGGAGCCTCGTCCGACGGACGAGGCTCTTTCGTTTGGCATCACACGCGGATGTCGAGATGCCGCCCGGTCGGCATGCTCGGTTCGTCTTCCTCCAGCATGCTCGCCTCGGCCTCGAGGTCGATCGCGGCGCGCTGCATGAGCTCGATATAGCTCTTGAGCGTCATCGCACCGGCGCGGCGGCGGAATTTCTCCGCCAGCAAACGCAGCTCTCCGGCTTTCGATGTGTCCAGGCGGCCCATGCAAGCAAAACGTGTGACGCTTAGAACCTGTTCCTCTCAACCTTTTGTTGACCATGGCGAAGGCGGATTGCCGGACATTTCCTTTGCGCCGCAACCTTCTATATTGCGGCCATGAGCACACGCAGAACCCTGGCGCGCGAAATCAAGACAGAGGGCACGGCCCTGCATGCGGGCGGCACGGTCCACATGACCCTGTCGCCGGCGGCGTCCGGTAACGGTATCGTCTTTCGCCGCAGCGACAAGGACAATGCCGAGATCCCGGCGCGCTACGACCATGTGACCGAGACCAATCTCGGCACCGTCATCGCCAAGGGCGAGGTCAAGGTCGGCGTCATCGAGCATCTGATGGCCGCCGTCGCCGGCGCCGGCATCGACGACATGACGGTGACGCTCGACGGGGCGGAGCCGCCGATTCTCGACGGAGATGCGCTGAGCTATCTCGTCCTGCTGGACGCGGCCGGCATCCGCGACCAGCCCGGCGTCCGGCACGCCATCAAGGTGATGCGGCCCGTCGAGGTCGTCATCAAGGAGGCGCGCATCCGGCTCAGCCCGTCCGAGCGGCCCGAATATGCCTACGAACTGGACTATTCGAACACCAAGGCCATCGGCCGGCAGTCCTACGCCATGACCCTGTCGCGCGAGAGCTTCGCCCGCGACATCGCGCCGGCCCGCACCTTCGGCTTCATGCATGAGCTGGAGATGCTCAACAAGATGGGCCTCGGCCGCGGCGCCTCGCTCCAGAACACGCTCGCCATCCAGGGCGACGAGGTCCTCAACAAAGACCTGATGCGGTTCCCCGACGAGTTCGTGCGGCACAAGATCCTGGACGCCATCGGCGACATGGTCCTGGCCGGCGCCCCGCTGATCGCCCGCTTCGAGGGCGTCAAGTCCGGCCACGGCACCAACAATGCGGTCCTTCGCGCCCTGTTCGCCGATCCCGCCAACTACATGACAATCGCTTCAGGCTGACGGCGATTTCGGCTGACAGGCCGGATCCCGTGCTATAAGCCGCCGCCCAAGGGCCTTAACCCTGGTCCGCTTGGCACTGGACCCGGGGTTTGCCGCAATGGCATAAGGGCTTGGCCCCAAACGAAAAACGACGCAAACAGCCGGACGGAATGATGCTGCTTTCAAGTCTGAAACCTGCCCGCGCGGCGCGCCTTGCGCTCGTGCTCCTGGTTGCCGGCCTCGGTCTCGGCGGCTGTGAGGCCCTCAACAACCTGACCGGCCGCGGCTCCGATGCCGACAAGCCGCCGGAATATGTCGATCGCCCGGTCGACCAGATCTATGCCGACGCCTGGAAGAAGATCAAAGACGAGGACTGGGTCAACGCCGCCAAGCAGTTCGACGAGGTCGAGCGCCAGCATCCCTATTCGATCTGGGCCCGGCGCGCGATGCTGATGTCGGCCTACTGCTACTACAAGGCCAATCACTACACCGACGCGATCAGCGGCGCCGACCAGTACATCGCGCTGCACCCCGGCAGCAAGGAAGTGGCCTATGCCTTCTATCTGAAGGCGGTCTCGCTCTACGAGCAGATCGTCGACGTCGGCCGCGACCAGTCGAATACCGAGGACGCGCTGACCGCGCTGCAGGACGTCGTGCAGCGCTTTCCCGACACCGAATATGCCCGCGACGCGACGCTCAAGATCGACCTGACGCTCGACCATCTCGCCGGCAAGGAGATGGCGGTCGGGCGCTACTACCTCAAGCAGCAGGATTATATCGGCGCCATCAACCGCTTCAAAGTCGTGGTCGAGCAGTACCAGAAGACCTCTCAGATCGCCGAGGCGCTGGAACGGCTGACCGAGGCTTATTACGCGCTCGGCCTCTACAACGAGGCCAAGTCGGCGGCTGCGGTGTTGGGCGCCAACTATCCCGGCAGTCCCTGGTACCAGGACGCCTATAAGCTGTTGCAGGAGCACGGCATGCGGCCGGAGATGGACGAAGGCTCCTGGCTGAGCAAGACTTTCGGGCGGATTCTCTAGAAGGCGCCTCGATGCTCGCGACGCTCACGGTCCGGGACATCGTCTTGATCGAAACCGCGGCGCTGGAATTCGCGCCGGGCCTCAACGTGCTGACCGGCGAGACCGGCGCCGGCAAGTCCATCCTGCTCGATGCGCTGGGCCTGGCGGCGGGCGGGCGCGGCGGCGGCCGGGCGGCCGTCCGGCCGGGCGCGGCGCAGGGCTCGGTCACGGCGGTGTTCGAGCCGCCCCGGCAGAACCCGGCCTTTGCGCTGCTCGCCGAGCAGGCGATTTCCACCGAGACCGAGATCGTGCTGCGCCGGACGCTGGCGCAGGACGGCCGCACCCGCGCCTTCGTCAACGACGAGCCGATCGGCGTGGCGCTGCTGCGCGACCTCGGCGGCGCGTTGCTCGAGGTCCACGGCCAGGCCGACGATCGCGGCCTGTTCGACATCGCCACCCATCGCGGCCTGCTCGACACCTTCGCCGGACACGAGGCGCTGCTCAGCGAGACCGGCGTCGCCTTCGCCGCCTTCGACGGTTCGCGCAAGGCGCTGGCCGACCTCAAGGCCGAAGCGGCCGCCGCGGCCGCCGACGCCGACTATATCAAGCACGCCGCCGACGAACTCACGGCGCTGGGACCCGAAGAGGATGAGGAGGCGCGGCTCGCCGGCGAGCGGGCGCTGCTCAGCAATGCGACGCGCATCGCCGAGGACGTCAATGCCGCCGCGGACCTGCTGGCAGGCGACCGCGGCGCCGCGAACGGCATCTCCGGCGCATTGAAGCGGCTGTCGCGCATGAACGAGGACGCCCGCAAGGCGGCGGCGTCGGCGGAAGCTGCGCTCGACCAGGCTTACAACGCCGTCGAGGAAGCGCGGCGCGAGCTCGAAGTGCTGCAGTCGCGGCTGGACATCGAGCCCGGCCAGCTCGAAAAGGTCGACGACCGTATTCATGACCTGCGTTCCGCCGCGCGCAAATACGGCGTGACGCCGAACGCGCTGGCAAAGCTGGCGGCGGATTACCGCTTCAAGCGCGACACGCTCACATTGGGCGGCGGCCGGCTCAAGGCGGCAGAGGCGCTGCTGGAAGCGGCGCGAACCGCGTTCCTCGGTGCCGCCCGCAAGCTGTCGAAGTCGCGCGGGATGGCGGCGCGCCGGCTGGAGGCGGCGGTTGCCGCCGAATTGGCGCCGCTCAAGCTCGGCCACGCCAAATTCCGCGTCGGGCTGGAGCCTTTGGCCGAAGACACCGCCGGCGCGAGCGGCTTGGAACGCGTGGCGCTGGAAGTCGCCACCGTCGAAGGCGCGGCGTTCGGCTCCCTGGCCAAGATCGCGTCGGGCGGCGAGCTGGCGCGGTTCTCGCTGGCGCTGAAGGTGGCGCTGGCCGAAGCCACGCCGCCGGCGGTGCTGGTTTTCGACGAGGTCGACCGCGGTGTCGGCGGCGCGGTGGCCGACGCGGTCGGCGAGCGCCTGCAAAGGCTGGCGCAGACGACGCAGGTCCTGCTGGTGACGCATTCGCCGCAGGTCGCGGCCCGGGCCGAACGTCATTTTCGCATCAGCCGCATCGGCGACAAGACCAAGGTGACGCTGCTCGACGACGAAGCGCGGCTCGAGGAGGTCGCGCGCATGCTGTCCGGCGCCGCCGTCACCGAGGAGGCCCGCGCCGCGGCGCGCCGGCTGGTGGCGGAGGCGCGCAACGCCCCGCCCCAACCGGCATCCAAGAAGCGCAAGCGCGCATGAGCTCGGCCCTCGCGAAGAAGGCCGCTGACAAGCTGACCTCGGTCGAGGCGGCCAAGGAACTCGACCGGCTCGCCGCCGAAATCTCCGAGCACGACCGGCGCTATCACGCCGAGGACGCGCCGGCGATCACCGACGCCGAGTACGACGCACTGCGCGGCCGCAACGCCGAGATCGAGAAGCGCTTTCCGCTGCTGGTGCGCGCCGACAGCCCGTCGCACCGCGTCGGCGCCAAGGCATCGGAGAAATTCGCCAAGGTGGTGCACGCCAAGGCGATGCTGTCGCTGGACAACGCCTTCAGCGACGAGGACGTGACGGACTTCGTCGCCCGGGTGCGGCGCTTCCTGGGGCTCGGCGAAGAGGCCGAACTGGCGATCACCGCAGAGCCGAAGATCGACGGGCTCTCGGCCGCGCTGCGCTACGAGAACGGCGTCTTCGTGCAGGGCGCGACGCGCGGCGACGGCGCCGAGGGCGAGGACATCACCGCCAATCTGCGCACCGTCAAGGACGTGCCGCTGCGCCTGAAGGGCAAGCCGCCGAAGGTCCTGGAAGTGCGCGGCGAGGTCTACATGACCGCAGCGAACTTCGTCGCCCTCAACAAGCGCCAGGCGAAGGACGGCAAGCAGCTCTACGTCAATGCCCGCAACACCGCGGCGGGCGCGGTGCGCCAGCTCGATCCGGCGATCACCGCGACCCGGCCGCTCAACTTCTTCGCCTACACCTGGGGCGAGATCAGCGAGCGCCCCGCCAAGACGCAATGGGACATGCTGAAGGCCTTCGAGAGTTACGGGTTCAAGGTCAACCCGCTGGTGCGGCGCTGCGAGAGCGTCGCCGACGTCCTGAAATTCTACCGCGACATCGAGAAGAAGCGGCCCAGGCTCGGCTACGACATCGACGGCGTGGTCTACAAGGTCGACCGCCTCGACCTGCAGGATCGGCTCGGCTTCGTATCGCGCAGCCCGCGCTGGGCGATCGCCCACAAATTCCCGGCCGAGCAGGCCGAGACAGTCCTGGAAGACATCGACATCCAGGTCGGACGCACCGGCAAGCTGGCGCCGGTGGCCAAGCTGAAGCCGATCATGGTCGGCGGCGTCATGGTGCAGAACGCGACGCTGCACAACGAGGACGAGATCGCGCGCAAGGATGTGCGCCTCGGCGACACGGTGGTGATCCAGCGCGCCGGCGACGTCATCCCGCAGGTCGTGCGCGTGGTCGAGGAGAAGCGCAAACGCGGCGCCAAGCCGTTCGCCTTTCCGCACACATGTCCCGCCTGCGGCAGCCATGCGGTGCGCGAGGTCGACGAGAAGACCGGCAAGGAAGACGTCGACCGGCGCTGCACCGGCGGGCTGATCTGTCCGGCGCAGGCAGTCGAGCGGCTGCGCCATTTCGTCTCGCGGCTGGCCTTCGACATCGAGGGTTTCGGCGGCGTCTACATCGAGACGCTGCACGAGAAGGGGCTGCTCAAGGAGCCGGCCGACATCTTCAAGCTGGCGAAGAAGCCGGAGGTGCTGGGCCGCGCCCTGGCGGAGCGCCGCGCCCAACTCAGCGCCGAGCGCCGCGCCAAGGACGGCAAGGACGAGATCAAGAAGAGCAGGGCGTCTGAGCCGGCCGGCAAGGACGACGACGAGGACAGCAAGCTGGTCGAGAATCTCGTCGCCGCGATCGACGCGCGGCGTGAAATCCAGATGGACCGCTTCATCAACGCGCTCGGCATCCGCCATGTCGGCGAGACCAATGCGCGGCTGATCGCGCGCAACTATCCCGACATCGAGAGCTTCCTGGAGAAGATGGAAAGCGACGGAGCGGTCGAGGATCTGAACGCCATCGGCGGCATCGGCGACGTGGTGGCCGAGGCGATCAAGGATTTCTTCGACGAGCCGCACAACAAGAAGCTGGTGCGCAATCTCCTCAAGGAGGTCGACGTCGAGCCGATGGCGGCGCGCAAGATCGAAGGCTCGCCGGTCGCGGGCAAGACGGTGGTCTTCACCGGCAGCCTCGAGAAGATGACGCGGCAGGAGGCCAAGGCGCGCGCCGAGTCGCTGGGCGCCAAGGTTTCCGGCTCGGTGTCGGCCAAGACCGATCTCGTCGTCGCGGGACCGGGCGCCGGCTCGAAGCTGAAGGATGCCCAGACCCACGGCGTGCAGGTGATCGACGAGGATGCGTGGCTGACGATGATCGAGGGACTTTAGCTCAGTCTGTCGTCACGCAGTAGTCGCCGTCGTGTGCCTTTCCGGATCGCGCATCGACCCAGACGTGAAACCAAGGACAGCTGCCTCGGTCGCCGACAATGTGGAAGGTCACCTCCCATTGTCCTTGGCTGAATTGGGCGAACCAGTAGGCGTGTCCCTTTCCCTCGCATTCCTTGGCGCACTCAGTCGCCGCCATGCGGATCGCGGACGCCTTGTCACGTACGACCATATCCGGCGTGGGTCGATCTGAAGCGCAAGCGGCCAAAGCGCCGGTAAATCCGCATATAATCAATATGCGGACAAGAGAACTCATCCGCTCAACGCCTTCGCCAACATCGGCAGGCTGACGTCCATCCGGTAATCCACCGCGTTGTGGTTGTCGGGGAATTCTTCGTAGGTGTGCGTCACGCCGAAATGGTCGAGGCGCTTGTGCATGCGGCGGGCGCCGTAGACGAGGTTGTACTGATCGATGTCGCCGCAATCGATGTAGAGGGCCTTGAGCGCCTTGAGGCCGGGGCCGTGCGTCTCGACCAGGGTCAGCGGGTCCCAGGCAAGCCAGTTGGCCCAGCGCTCGGCGATCAACTCGCAGGTGTCGTGCGTCACCGGCAGGCGCACGCCATAGGGCGCCGCGGGATCGGGATCGAAGCTCGCAGCCTGGGCCAGGATCATGATGATGTGGACGTCGCTGTCCCTGGTCTTCTTCGCATCCCAGAATTTGTCGACCCAGGCGCCGAAGTCGAAATTGCTCTTGCTCAGCTCGCGCAGCACCGGCACGAATTCGTGGCGGTAGAGCAGCTCGAAGCCCATGTCGCCGGAATGCACCGCCGCCGCGCTCCAGAAATCGGGATGCAGCAGGGCGTGCACCATGGCGCCGTAGCCGCCGCTCGACTTGCCGAAGACGCCGCGCCGGCCGGGGCCGCCGCAGCCGACGATGGATTCGACGAACGGTACGGCCTCGCTGCGCAGGAAATCGTCCCAGCGGCCCACCGCGGCGCTGTTCACATACTGGTTGCCGCCGAGCCTGGTGAAGCAGTCGGGAAAGGCGACGACCGCGGGCGGCATCGCGCCCGTGGCGATCAGGCGGTCGAGACGCTCGGGCAGGTTCTCGCCGAAATTCTTCCAGTTGACGTGGACCGGGCCGCCGGCGGTGAAGCCGACGAGATCGACCAGCAGCGGCAGGCCGTGGCCGCTGTGGCCGTGCGGGACATAGACGACGATCTCGCGGTTGGTCAGCTCGCCGAGCCGGTTGCTCCTCAGCACCTCGCTCTCGACGACGAGGCGGTGCAGGGCGCCGGCCGGGGTGGTGGGATCCTTGCGCATGGTCAGACCGCCCGCGTCGCCTGTTCCAGCCACGGCCGCACGTCCTCGTCGACCAGCGGCGCCAGCGTGTCGCGGACGCGCGCGTGGTAGGCGTTGAGCCAGGCGCGTTCGTCCGTAGACAGAAGATTCGGCTCGACGAGGCCGAGATCGATGGGCGCCAGCGTGATGGTCTCGAAGGTCATGAATCCGCGCTGCGCATCGCCGCCCGGGACCGGCGCGGCTTCGCTCACCACGATCAGGTTCTCGATGCGGATGCCGTATTCGCCGGTCTTATAGTAGCCCGGTTCGTTGGAGCAGATCATGCCGGGCTTCAGCGCCTGGGTGACGTGCCGCTTGGAGATGTTCTGCGGGCCTTCATGCACCGACAGGTAGCTGCCGACGCCGTGGCCGGTGCCGTGATCGTAGTCGCAGCCGATCTCCCACAGCGGCCGGCGGGCGAAGGCGTCGAGCGCGGCGCCGGTGGTGCCTTCGGGAAAGCGCGCCGTGGCGAGCGCGATATGGCCCTTGAGGACGCGGGTGAAGCGGTCTTTCATCTCGGACGTGGCGGCGCCGACGATCACGGTGCGCGTCACGTCGGTGGTGCCGTCGGGATACTGGCCGCCGGAATCGATCAGGAAAATCTCGTTGTTGGCGACCGGCCGGTTGGTCGAGTTGTTGACCCGGTAATGCACCACCGCGCCGTTGGCGCCGGCGCCGGAGATCGAGTCGAAGGAAAGGTCGCGCAACGAGCCGGTGCGGGCGCGATAGCCTTCCAGCGCCTTGGCGGTGTCGATTTCCGTCAGATGGCCCTTGGGCGCCTCGCGCGCGAACCAGCAAAGGAAATTCGACAGCGCCGCGCCGTCGCGGACATGCGCCTTGCGGGTGCCTTCGATCTCGACCGGGTTCTTGCACGCCTTGGGCAGCTGCACCGGATCGGGGGCGCGCTTGATCCTGGCGCCGGCGGCGGTGAGCCGATCGAAGATCGCGGCCGACGCGGTCACCGGATCGGCGACGACGGTCTTGCCCTTGAGGGCATCGAGCGCCGGCGCGAAATCGGACGGGTTCTTCAGGCGCACGGCATTGCCCAGATGCCGCAGCAGCTCGGGCGAGGATTTGCGCTCGTCCATGAACAGATCGACCCCGCCGTCGGCATTCTGGATCGCGAAGGACAGCGCGAACGGGGTGTGCGGCACGTCGGCGCCGCGGATGTTGAGCAGCCAGCAGATGGAATCCGGCATCGTGAGCACGGCGGCGTCGGCGCCCAGTGCCTTGACGTCCTCGGCGATGCGGGTGCGCTTGGATTCGGCGCTTTCGCCGGCGAGGTTCATGTCCTGGACGATCGCTTTTGCCGCGGGCGCCGCGGGCTGGTCGTGCCACACCGCGTCGATCGGATTGCTGTCGCAAGCGACGAGCGTGCCGCCCGCCTTCTCGGCCGCGGCGCGCAAGGCCTCGACCGCGGCGGCGGTGTGCAGCCAGGGGTCGTAGCCGAGCTTGGCGCCCTTGGGCAGCGCATGCGCGATCCAGCCGGCGGGGCCTTCCTCGACCAGGTCGCGCGGCTCGAACAGCGCGGTGTCGGTCTGCTGGCGGATCTGCAGCGTGTAGCGGCCGTCGACGAACACCGCCGCCTTGTGCGTCAGCACCACCGCCGCGCCGGCCGAGCCGGTGAAGGCGGTGAGCCAGGCGAGGCGCTCGTCGCGCTTGGGGACGTATTCGCCCTGGTGCGCGTCGGAGCGCGGGACGAGGAAGCCGTCGAGGCCGCGGCGGGCCAGCTCGGCGCGCAGCGCGGCGAGCCGGGGGGCGCAGGTCGCCGCGTCGGTTTCGTTCTCGTAGGTCTGGAAGGGGCCGATTTTGTCCATGATACCTTAGCCTATTCTCTCATCCGTCATGGCCGCCCTTGAGGCGGCCATCCAACTGTTGGGTCTTGCCAGCGGCGCTGTAGTTGGATGGGCGGATCAAGCCCGCCCATGACGGTGTTGATGTTGGGCGTAGAGCTTAAGACCACGGCTTCTCCAGCACCAGCGCGCTCCAGGGGCCGTCGCGGCGGCGGGCGCGCAGGACAAGGCCATGGGGCGTGTAGAAGCTGACGACCATGTTCTCCTGCCAGGTCAGCAGGCCCGAGAGCACCAGCATGCCGCCCTTGGCCAGCGCGCGGACGATGGACGGCGCCAGCTGGGTCAGCGGACTGGCCAGGATGTTAGCGACGATCAGGTCGTAGGGCGCCGCGGCCGCGATCCTGGGATGGGTCAAGCCGTCGGCGGTCAGCGCCCGGACCAGCGGCGCGACGCCGTTGGCGCGCGCGTTCTCGTTGGTCACCGCGATGGCGACGGCGTCGATGTCGGAGGCGATGACGCGCTTCTTCCACAGCTTGGCCGCGCCGATGGCGAGCAGGCCGGTGCCGCAGCCGAGGTCCAGGACGTTGGCGAAGGTGCGGCGCCTGGCGAGGTCGCCGAGCGCCGCCAGGCACAGCGCCGTGGTCTCGTGATGGCCGGTGCCGAACGCCATGCCGGCCTCGATCTTCAGCGCGATGACGCCGGGCGGGACCATCCCGGCATCGTGCGCGCCGTAGACGAAGAAACGCGCGGCGCGGACCGGCGGCAGGCCTTCCTGGCTGAGCCGGATCCAGTCCTGGTCGGGCAGCGGCGCCACCGTCACGGCGTGGCCGGCGAGGCGCGACAGCAGGTCCGCATCCGGCGCCTCGGTGTAGAGCGCCTCGACCGTCGCGTCCGGCTTGAACGGCTCCTCGTGGATCAGCACCGCCTGCGGCGCCGGCGGGGCAAGCTCGAACACCGCGCTCACATCGGCGGCCAGGTCCTTCGCCAGCGTGACGCTGGCCTTCCACAGCGGGGGATTGCTCATCGCGCCCGATATAGCGGAGGCCGAGGGCGTGCGACAGCGCGGCGAAATGCTCGAAGACGCGCGCCGCCTCGGCGCCGGGGCGGGCCTGCCAGAGCAGGGCGGCGGTCATCATGTCGGCCTGCGCCGCGAACCATTGCCGCATCAGCGCACGGCGGGCGCGGCGGGCGCGGCCGAAGACGCCGTGGCGCCAGGCGTTGCGGTTGCCCGGCCTGGCGCCGGCGCGCACCGCTTCGGCAAGATAATTGTTCCGCGCAAACGGGGGAGGGGGGTGGCGGGTCGACGGCCGCCGTCTCGGCGCGCGCAGACGCGCCGCCGCGAGGACGGCGGTGCTCACGGCGGCGGTGGCGGCGCAGGCGCTGGTCATGCGGCTGAATTGAGCGCCGGCGCCGCGCGGTCAAGGGCTGCGAAAATGCGGCAGCGCAGCGTATCGACGACTTATCGACGCCATCGCGCGGCGGGTGCGCTGCTTTGCCTGCAAGATTGCGCGCGGCGCCTTCGATAAGTCGTCGATAATATCCGCGAAATTATTTTCGCGGCGGCGCGTCAGGGCTTGCGGCGGCAGGGATGGCGCAGGCGCAGGCGGACGATTTCGGCGACGGGACCGTCGAGCGCCTGGTCGGGCGCGATGCAGAAGCCGTCGCCGACCGGGCTCCAGGCGGCGATCTCGGGCGCGCCCTCCCAGGCCTGCTCGAGCAGCAGGTAGAGATCGCGCCGGCCCGACAGCCTGGGCAGCCACAGCTCGGCGGTGAAATGCCTGGCAGACGGCTGGCCCGCGAGGACGGCAGTGACCGCGACGTCGCCCTTCACCTTGACGCCGATATAGGGATCGGGGCCGTCGGGATTGGGCAGCGCTTCTTTCGGGACGAAGCGCGCCCGCACGATGAAATAGGTCGATTTGGCGCTGTCCGGCACGTCGGCGGCCCGCGCCGCGGCGGCGGCGGCGAGCAGCGCGAAAAGGGCCGCGAGAAGGCGCATGCGCAAGGTTCGCGCAAAACAGGGATGTGTACAAGCGAGGCGGCGGCATGGGACACAGGTGCCCGAAGGGCGCGAGGAGAAAAAGCCGATGCGGATCCGCTCCATTGCCGCCGTCGCCGGCGCCGTCCTGCTGGCGCTGCACGCAGCGCAGGCGGGCGATGCCGAGGTCGCCGCGATATTCGGGCTGGCCGGGACCTGGCAGGTCGATTGCGGCCAGCCGGCCGCGGCCGACAATCCGCAATACACCTATTGGACCGACGCCAAAGGCACCGTCCATGCGCGGCTGAACATGCGCGTGCCGGCGATGGACGGGACCACGACGCTGTCGGCGCTGACGCTTGTGGCGGGCGGGCGGCTGCGCATGGTGTGGACCAACGACAAGAGCGGCGCCGTCGCGACGCTGACCTTCGCGATGACCGGCGGCAAGCTGCGCAGCCTCGAGTCGGTGGGGACACGCGGCGAGGTCTACGTCCATGACGGCAAGCTCGCCAACGGCACGCCGACGCAATGGTTCGCGCGCTGCGTCATCGAATAGGCGCGCGCCTGTCAGTCGCGGAAGGCGGGCTCGTCGTCGAACGAGATGGCGTCGTCACGCCCCCGTATTTGGGGGGACGCAAGGGGCATGTTCTACGTTTAAACACATGTGTCATCCGCCGCGAATGCGGCGGACCCAGCTGACGCGTGTACCATGCCGAGGATTTATTTCGTCTACATTCTGGCCAGCAGACGCAACGGCACGCTCTACATTGGCGTGACGAATGACTTGGCGCGGCGCGCCTGGGAGCACCGCGAAGGCCTAGTGGAGGGATTTACGAAAACCTATGGCGTGAAGATGCTGGTGTATTACGAGGTATTCGACGACATCGGTGTCGCCATCCGGCGCGAGAAGCGGCTCAAAAAGTACAAGCGCGAATGGAAAATCAATCTGATCCAGAAACACAATGTCGAATGGCGGGATTTGGAGTTTTTCGGGTGAAAGGGCCGACTCCAACCATCACCCGCCGCTGTCATGGCCCGCGAGTTGGTAGCGACAGCGTACCAACGGGCCACCCAGGTGACGCAAGGCGCGACCTCACATGATATTTTAGTTTGGATCGATCTTCTTGCGCCATCGCGGTCGAGCGCATTTTTCAATACCGAGCTTGCATCACCTGGGTCGCCCGCATTCGCGGGCGATGACAATCTAGTTTGATTGACGCTTCGTTGGCATTCTGTCGTTTGCCGGGACCCAGCTGTTTTATTTCTGCGCAGACGCGACCTGGGTCCGCCGCACTCGCGGCGGATGACAACCTTTAAGGTTCGGGGGAAACGCACCGGGTCTCACAGCGTTCACCCCCGCGTCACGAACGTATCGATCACTTTTTTCTCGCCGGCCTTGTCGAAATCCACCGTGAGCTTGTTGCCTTCCACCGCGGCGACGAGGCCGTAGCCGAATTTCTGGTGGAAGATGCGGTCGCCGCGCACGTACTGGCTCGACAGGGGGTCGGAGGTCTGGATGGTGTGGGCGTGGCCTTCGATCATGGGCAGCCTTGTGCGGACGCCGCCGCTGGCGGCACGGTTGGCCTGGGCGCGTTTCCAGCCGGGCGAATCGTAGGTGCTGGCGAAGCCGCCGGCCGCCGCATTGTCGCGGAAGCCGACGCTGCCGCCGTAGAAGCCTTCGTCGACCACGGTGTCGGTGTGCTCTTCGGGCAGCTCGGTGATGAAGCGCGACGGCAGGGCGCTCTGCCAGCTGCCATGGACGCGGCGGTTGGCGGCGAAGGAGACGCGGATGCGCTGGCGCGCCCGGGTCAGGCCGACATAGGCGAGGCGCCGCTCTTCCTCGAGGCCCGCCAGGCCGTTCTCGTCCATGGTGCGCTGGCTGGGGAACAGGCCTTCCTCCCAGCCGGGCAGGAAGACGGTGTTGAATTCGAGCCCCTTGGCGGCATGCAGCGTCATCAAGTTTATTCTGTCGCCGCTCTCATCCTGCGCGATCTCCATGACGAGGGAGACGTGCTCGAGGAAGGCGGCGAGCGATTCGAAGCTCTCCATCGAGCGGACGAATTCCTTGAGGTTCTCCAGCCGCCCCGGCGCTTCGGCGGATTTGTCGGCTTTGAGCATGTCGGTGTAGCCGCTCTCGTCCAGCACCATCTCGGCAAGCTCGGTATGCGGGATGGCTTGCGCGGTCTGGGTCCAGCGGGAGAAATTGGCGGCGAGTTCGGCCAGCGCCTTGCGCGCCTTGGGCGGCAGATCGTCGGTCTGGGAAATTTCGCGCGCGGCGGTGAGCAGCGGCAGCTGGCGGGCGCGGGCGAAGAGGTGCAGCGCCTGCACCGAGGCGTCGCCGATGCCACGCTTGGGCTTGTTGACGATGCGCTCGAAGGCGAGGTCGTCGTCGCCCTGCGCGATCAGCCGCAGATAGGCCATGGCGTCGCGCACTTCGGCGCGCTCGTAGAAGCGCGGGCCGCCGATCACGCGATAGGGCAGGCCCAGCGCGATGAAGCGGTCCTCGAATTCGCGCATCTGGAACGAGGCCCGCACCAGGATCGCCATCTGGGAGAAGGGCTGCGCGCGGCGGTGCAGGTCCTCGGCGTCGGAGGCGATGTTGCGCGCCTCTTCCTCGGCGTCCCACACGCCCTGGACCTTGATCTTCTCGCCGGGGTCGCCTTCGGTCCACAGCGTCTTGCCGAGGCGGCCCTTGTTGGCGGTGATGAGGCCGCTGGCGGCGCCGAGGATGACGGGCGTCGAGCGGTAATTGCGCTCCAGGCGGATGACCTTGGCGCCGGGGAAGTCGCGCTCGAATCGCAGGATGTTCTCGACCTCGGCACCGCGCCAGCCATAGATCGACTGGTCGTCGTCGCCGACGACGCAGACGTTTCCTGCCGAGGTCGCGAGCAATTTCAGCCAGAGATACTGGACGACATTGGTGTCCTGGTACTCGTCGACCAGCATGTAGCGGAAGCGCTCGCGATAATCGGCGAGGATGTCGGGATGGCCGCGCAGGATGTTGAGGACGTGGAGCAGGAGGTCGCCGAAATCGGCGGCGTTGAGGTCCTTCAGGCGCTGCTGGTATTGCGCGTAAAGCTCGACGCCCTTGCCGAAGGCGTAGCCATGGCCTTCGCCGCCCGGCACGTCGGCCGGCGACAGGCCGCGGTTCTTCCAGCCGTCGATCGCCGAGGCCAGCGTGCGCGCCGGCCAGCGCTTCTCGTCGATGTTCGCGGCCTCGATCAGCTGCTTCATCAGGCGCAGCTGGTCGTCGGCGTCGAGGATGGTGAAGTTGGATTTGAGGCCGACCAGTTCGGCATGGCGGCGCAGCATGCGCGCGCCGATCGAATGGAAGGTGCCGAGCCATTGCATGCCCTCGACCACGCCGCCGATCAGCGCGCCGATGCGCTCCTTCATCTCGCGCGCCGCCTTGTTGGTGAAGGTGACGCAGAGGATCTGGCCGGGCCACGCCTTGCGCGTGTGCAGGATATGGGCGAGGCGGGTGGTCAGGACGCGCGTCTTGCCGGTGCCGGCGCCGGCCAGCACCAGGACGGGCCCGTCAGTGGCCTCGACCGCCGCGCGCTGCTCGGGGTTGAGGCCGGCGAGATAGGGCGGATCGCGAGGGACGGGCGTGGACGCGGCTTCGTCCGGCGCGGACTCGTGGTCCTCGCCGAACGCGGCGTCCAAAGGATCGCGATAGCGGTCGCCGCTCATGAACGGGAACTCGATTCTGGAGACATGAACCAATGTAGAACTTGTGCGCGGGTATTTCACCTCCCCAGCAGTTTCAGCCGAACCCCGGCTTCAGCCTTGCCATCGTCAGGGCGTCGGCATAGGCGCCGTCGCGGAAGGCGTAGGCGCGCAGCAGGCCCTCGCGCGCGAAACCGGCCTGCTCGTAAAGCGCGATGGCGCGGGCATTGTCGCTCCAGACGGTGAGTTCCAGGCGGCTGTAGTTCAGCCAGCGGTCGGACTGCTCGAGCAGGGCTGCCAGCAGCGCCCGTCCCACGCCGCGGCCGGCGAAGGCGTCATGCACGCCCATGCCGATGGTGGCGCAATGGGCGCGGCGGCGATTTTCCGCCGGGTGCAGGCCGGCCGAGCCGACCGGCCTGGCCTCGATGAGGGCGACGAGTTGCAGCTGCCCGGGCGCCGCGGCCTGGTGGCGCTTGCGGCGCGCGTCCAGGCTGGTGTGCGGCAGCTGCAGCGTGCCCCAGATGAAGCGCGGCTGGCTGTAGACCTCGGTCAGGGCCGGCAGGTCTTCCGGCTCGAGGGCGCGTATCTGTATCTCGGTCATTGGCGTTCTCCTGGTGCGGAGGGGCCAACAAAAAGCCCCGTCCGGTTCCGGCGGGGCTGGCGAGCGATGGCGTTGCGGAAGCGACTTAGCGCACGACCTCTCTCACCGGCCCCGGCGGGGCGGTTACGATGAGCGTCATGTGCATCGTGCTGCGCATGTACGCGGCATAGCAGATCGCGGTGCGGGCGTCGAGGCGGCGGCTACAGCCAGTGATGGCCGAGGGCGAGGTAGAGCAAGGCCACGACGCCGAGCGCGACGGCAAGGAGGCCGATCAGCCGGCCGTTGCGGCTCTCGTCCTGGCGCGCGATCCAGAACAGCGCGATGCCGCCGAGCACGGCGGCGGCGAGGCCGAGGCAAAGCGCGGCATTGGCGACGAAGGACATGCGCCGAACTTGGCAGAAAGCGCGCGGCGTTCCCAGCGCCGGCTACGCCGCCTTGCAGCCCTCGGCTTTCACCACGCGTCTGGTCGAGGCGGGATGGCGCGCCAGCATCGCCGGCGGGCGGATGGGGCGGGCGACGAGATTGCCGCCGCAATTGGGGCAGACGCCTTTCAGCGTGTGCTCGGCGCAGGCGGCGCAGAAGGTGCACTCATAGGTGCAGATGCGGGCGAGCGCGCTGTCCGGCGGCAAGTCCCTGTCGCAGCATTCGCAATTGGGGCGCAGTTCGAGCATGGGCGGGCTTTTATTTCCCTGACAGAATTGTGGCATTTCCCCACCCTTCAAAGGACAACGAGCGTACCAATTCGGACTTTTGTTACCTGGGCGTTATACTTGGAAGGCTTATCCGCACAGCGGCGGTCAACTCCGGTATTTTATCGTTTCTCAATACCCTGAGCAGCCAACTCTCAAAGCTCGACAATTTCGTCTGTTTCAAATGTTTAGCGGCAAGCGCTAACAGAGCTTTGTTGTCATAGTTTGCAAGCAATGCAGGAAGATCCGAACTTCGAATCGCTCCCTTAATACGATCTGTAGCGCCTTTAGCGATCGCAGTTACATCCAATTCGCCCGTCTGACGACCGTACTCAGCGGTTATTTCAGCGACATTTTCGGATTCTTTTAAATCGATCTTTTTTAGCAGACGGTCAATCCGTCGTTTTACATAACGCGTGACCACAGCATCTATCGCTTTTGCGGTACTCAAGCTATCAAAGATGGCGCTTTGCAAAGATGACAATCGGTTGGCAATTTCGCTTTCCTGAAAGCCCTCGCTGACAGCAATTGCGCGCGAGACCGCGGGCATTAGAATAACATTCTCAATCTCAGAAACCGGCAGCACCGCCACACCGAGATTCCTTAAGTAGTCTACGTCCTCGGTCTGGTAGTCGTCAGCATCAACTATGCCACAGCAGGTTACGCGAGTGAGATTGGCATTCTTTCTCATCGTGACTACGGAGTGCAACACATCTTCACAAGAACCCCTTGGAATGACAGTCCAATCTGGATAGCAGCAGCGATATATCGCAGCGTCGAGACTTCCTTCAGTGCCTTCGACAAACAATATCGGTCGGCGACTTCCCAAAATCAGAGTCGCTATTTCTTCGCTAAAACCACTGTTCGCTGGGACCGCCTCGATGACCCACGTTGGTGTCGGTCTATAGTCTTGCATGACAAATTTTTGAGCGACCCGCGAAGCGGCAAACTCCAAATCATGGGTAATGAAGACAAATCCGCAATCCGTGCGGGCTGCTTCTAGTTCATCCCAAAGTTTTGACATAATGGAGCGGTGAACGTGTAATTCCGGCTCGTCGACGATCAGTAAGGAATTGGCCGCAGCTGTGAGAGTTTGGCCAATCATATAGAAGATGGCGCGCTCGCCGTCGCTCATTTCGGAAGCGTTATAGGATTTTTCCGATCCTCCGGTCGAAACCTCGATGTCATCACCTGAAATTGCCAATTTGCGATGCGGCAATAATCGCTCCCAAATCGTAGCAAGCCACTCAAATTTTGTTGGCTCGGCGGCAGCTAAGTTGCCCGCGCGGACCCGGTTGTGCGTTACGAGAGACTTGTTGGCTTGATCCGCAAATAACGCTTGAACCAAGAAATCGAAGTCATTGAGAAGGCCGGTAGCCATATTGCTGCGCCAACGATTGCCGGGACGGTGAATAAGACCAATGCCATCACCAATACTGCCGAGCCTCAGGCCCTGCAAAGCAGATGACTCGCTAATTTTAGGAACTTTGGGATTGAGGTTTAATGCTCGATGCGCCGATATTCGGTGTGCTTTCTCGCCTAGGCTCATCTCGATATGCACCGCGAGTCGCGTCTTCCCACCACCATTCGCTCCGACAAAGATGAGCGAGGAGCCGGACTCGACTCTGATTGCAATGGGGTCGGGAAGACTGGGAATTGAAAATGCAAATGACATCGGTAAGCACCACCTTTTGGAGCGGCTCAATCTGCCTTATCGAGACGCATGTAAACTAGAATTTGAGGAGGGTTCTAAGTGTCTAGACCTAGTTCCTTCAATATCGCGGCGCGGTGTTCGTCGAGGTCCGGCGCGTGCTCGCGGGTCTTGGGGTCGGGGTGGGCGGAGAGTTTGACTGGATTGCCCTGCATGCGGATGGGGCCGAGGTCGGGGTCGATCGTCTCCACGATCATGTTGCGGGCGAGGACCTGCGGGTCCGCCATCACCTGCGCCACATTGTTGAGCGGGCCTGACGGCACGCCGGCGGCGTCGAGCGCGGCGAGCCAATCCTTCGAGGATCTGGCGGAGAGCGCGATCTCCATCTGCTCGTGCAGAGGCTCGTGGTTCGCGACGCGCCTCGGATTGGAGGTGAAGCGTTCGTCGGCGATCAGGTCGTCGCGGCCGAGCACGCGCGCCACGCGGGCGAAGAGTTCGTCATTGCCGGCGGCGATGGCGATGTGGCCGTCCTTTGTCGCGAAAGCGGCGAAGGGCGCGATGGAGGGGTGGCGGCTGCCCAGGCGCCCCGGCACCTCGCCGGTCGCGACATAGCGGCTGATCGCGTTCTCCAGCAGCGCCACCTGGCTGTCGAGCATGGCGATGTCGACCTTCTGGCCCTGTTGCGTGGTCTTGCGGTCGTAGAGCGCGGCGAGCACGCCGATGACGGCGAAGAGGCCGGCGGAAAGATCGCCGGTCGAGGTGCCGACGCGGGTCGGCGGGCTGTCCGGATGGCCGGTCAGGCTCATGACGCCGCCCATCGCCTGCACCACCATGTCGTAGGCGGGGCGCCTGGCATACGGCCCGGTGTGGCCGAAGCCGGACACGCCGCAATAGACCAGCCGCGGGTATTTGTCCTTCAGCTGCGCGTAGCCATAGCCGAGCTTTTCCATCGTGCCGCCGCGATAATTCTCGATCAGGACGTCGGCGCGGGCGAGCAGGGCCTCGAAGATGATGCGGTCGCCCGGCGCCTTGAGATCGAGGGCGATGGACTCCTTGGCGCGGTTGACGCTCATGAAATAGCCGGACTTGGTCTTGCCCGTGGGCGTCTTGACGAAGGGGCCGATGTGGCGGCTGTCGTCGCCGGTGCGCGGCGGCTCGACTTTTATGATGCGGGCGCCAAGCTCGTTCAGCATCAGCGCCGCGTAAGGCCCGGCGAGCACGCGGGTGAGATCGACGACGAGGAGCCCGGCGAGCGGGCCGGTGGGGTTTTCGGTCATCGCAAGGTCATATCAGATTTTCCCTCTCCCCCGCTTCGCGGGGGCGAGGGAGTTTCTTATACTTGATCTTTGTCGAGCTTGTGCGCATCGACAGCGCGCGTGTCCTTTTCCTTGCGCGCCTTGGCGAGCTCGCGCACCGGCCTGGCCACGCCGTGCTTGGTGCGGCTCGCGTCGGCTGCGGCGGATTTGGCGTCGCGAGCCTTGGCCTTGCGGGCGCGGCGCAGGTTGACGATCTCGGCCATGGTTTTGCCCCTTGGGGTGCCGCATATTGGCAGCATGGCGAGGTGCTTTCGAGCAAAATCCGTTACCGCAGCGGCGCTTGCGCTGCTGATAAGCGCCGCACCGGTGCAAGCGCTGTCGCTCAGTCGTCCGCCGCCGCCGTTCGTTCCGCGCTCGCCCTTTGGGCATGCTTGCCTGAACTATCCGCCCGAAGAACGCCGCGTGGCGCGCCAGGGCGATGTGACTTTAGACCTGCGGACCGACAAGACCGGTCACGTCATGCGGGCGATAGTTGTACGATCCAGCGGCGATGCGGCGCTCGACGCGGCGGCGCTCACTTGCGTCGCCGCGTGGACCTATCCGCCTCGACGGCACGCCGCGAAGACAATCTCTATTCCGCATCGCGTGGTCGTCCAATGGCGGTTGACGAAGCTTCGAGCCGATAGCCTCTAGCCGTTGTCGCGTGCCTGGGCGCGAATGTAGGCCGGGCGGGCGGCCAGGCGGGCGAGATAGTCGTCGTAATGCTTGCGCTGCGGGAACAGCGTGCCCTTGAAGAACTGCACGCCCGAGCCGATCAGGATGTCGGCGGCGCTGAAGGTGTCGCCGAGGATGTAGGGCGTCTTTTCGAGCTGCGCCGAGATGATGCCTTCGATGTCCTCGAAGGCGCCGAAGCCGGTCGGCTTGGCGGGGTCCTTGTCCCAGCCCTGGAAGCGCGCGGTCGCCGCCGGCTCCAGCGTGCCATTGTAGAAGAACAGCCAGCGGACATATTCGGCGCGATTGTTGTCGCCGGGCAGCGGGCCGATGGCGTGCTTCTGGTGGCTGTCGGTGAGATAGAGGCAGATGGCGCCGGATTCGGTGACGATCTCGTCGTAGATTTTGATCGCCGGCACCTTCCTCAGCGGGTTGATCGCGAGATAGGAGTCCGGCGCCGGCGCGCCGCTGCCGTCGCCGCGCAGGATCGGCACCAGCTCGATTCTGTATTCGGCGCCGAGTTCCTCCAGCAGCCAGATGATGCGCGAGGAGCGCGAGCGCGGTGCGTGGTAGAGCGTGATCATGGCGGGGCCTTTCGCTTGTCAGCCTTAGAATGATTGCAGTTTTGCGACACGCGCGTGACGGCGGATGGCTCAGCCGACCGCCGCTTCCTTGGCCTGGGCGCGCGCATAGGCGGGGCGCTCCACGACGCGCTTCACATAGGCGTCGACGGCGGGCGATTTGGGCATCAGCGGGCTCTGGCCGAACATCGCGAAAGTGGTGCCGTAGAGCACGTCGGCGGCGGAGAATTTGTCGCCCAGCAGGTAGGGCCCGGCAGCGAGCGTGTCGCCCACGTATTTCATCGCCTCTTCGACATCGACCCAGCCGGCCATCGGCCGCGGCACGGGCGCATTGGTGAATTTCGAGATGAAGGCGGGCTCGAGCACGCCGCCGTAATAGGCAAGCCAGGAGACATAGGGGCCGCGCCTGGCGTCGCCGACCACGGGACCGAGGCCGGCCTCGGGGAATTTGTCGGTGAGATAGAGCGCGATGGCTGAGGATTCGAACACCACGACGCCGTCGTCGGAGATCGCCGGCACCTTGCCGTGCGGATGCGGATTGGCGGGATCGGCGGCGCCCGAGCCGTCGCCGGTCTTCACCGTCACGCTGCGGATCTGGTAGGGCGCGCCCAGCTCCTCCAGCAGGAAGATGAAGCGCGAGGAGCGGGTCTTGGCGCGGTGGTAGAGGGTGATCATGGCGGCGGCCTTTCGGAAGGATGCGCGGACGTTCTACTGCCAGCCTGCTGCCAGCAGCGTGTCAGCAGCGAACGCTACGGGTGCTGCCTGGCCGCCGCAAGCGCGTGCAGGCGCAGCGCGCCGGCCAGCGGGCGTTGGGCCCGGGCGCGGTCGATGGCGGCGACCAGGGCGGCCATGCTGTCGCCGCGGCGGGCGGCTTCGGCTTCGAGCACGGCCCAGAATTCGGCTTCCAGCGCGACGCTGGTGCGGTGACCCGAGAGCGAGAAGGAACGTTTCTTCAGCGTCATCGCCGATTTACGCCCTGAGGCGGCGGAATTTCAACGTCGCGAGGCTGGCGGCGAGCTTTTTGGCGCCGCGGCGCGGCGGCATCAGGAGCCTGGGGCGCCTGAGCGCCGCGACCGCACCGGCGGCGGCGACGGCGTTGCGGTCGAGCCAGCCGTCGGAGTCGAGGAGGCGGGCATGGGCCCAAATCCGGCCCAGCAGGCGCGCCACGCGGTCGGGCGTGCGGTCACGGTCGTCGGCGACGATCAGGTTGACGAGGAAGAGCCCGCCGCGCCGCCTGAGCCGCGCCTTGGCGAGCGCGAAGAAGGCGGGCGTCAGCAATTGCTGCGGGATCAGGCCGCCGTCGAAGGCGTCCAGTACGATGGCGTCGAAGCGCCGGCGGGTGCGGCGCAGGAAAGCGGCGCCGTCGGCGACATGGCAGGCGACGTCGTCCGGCAGGGCGAAATAGGCGCGCGCGATCGCGAACGAGCGGGCGTCGATGTCGGCGATGGTGACGGCGACCCCGGCGCGGCGGAGCATGGTCGCCAGCGTGCCGCCGCCGCAGCCGATCATCAGCACGTCGCGGGCCCCGGCCTGGACGAGGAAGCCGAACATCGCATGGATATAGTCGGCGAGGCTGACGCCGCCGGCGTCGGCCTCGCTCTGGTTGGCGCCTTTCTCCCAGTAGACCACGGCGCCGGTGGCGTTTTTCTGCTCGATGGCGGCGGTGGAGGCGCGGGGCATGGGTGGGGCGGTGAAAATTACTTCGGCCCGATCATGTCTTCGGGCCGCACGATCGAATCGAATTCCTCCGCCGTCACCAGACCGGTTTTCAAGGCCTCTTGCTTCAGCGTGGTGCCGTTCTTGTGCGCGGTCTTGGCGATCTTGGCGGCGGCGTCGTAGCCGATCTTGGGCGCCAGCGCGGTCACCAGCATCAAGGAGCGCTCGAGGCCGGCCTTGATGTTGTCGAGGCGCGGCTCGATGCCCAAAATGCAATGCTCGGTGAACGAGTTCGCCGCGTCGGCCAGGAGCCTCACCGACTGCAGGAAGCTGTAGGCCATCACCGGATTGTAGACGTTGAGCTCGAAATGGCCCTGGCTGCCGGCGAAGGTGATGGTCGCGTTGTTGCCGAAGACGCGGGTGCAGACCTGGGTGACGGCCTCGCACTGCGTGGGGTTGACCTTGCCCGGCATGATCGAGGAGCCCGGCTCGTTCTCCGGCAGCGACAATTCACCCAGGCCCGAGCGCGGCCCGGAGCCGAGCAGGCGGATGTCGTTGGCGATCTTGAACAGCGAGGCGGCGACGGTGGTGATGGCGCCATGCGCGAACACCATGGCGTCGTGCGCCGCCAGCGCTTCGAACTTGTTGGGCGCGGTGGTGAAAGGCAGCTGGGTGATGGCGGCGATGCGCTCGGCGACCATGACGTCGAAGCCGCGTGGCGCGTTGAGGCCGGTGCCGACGGCGGTGCCGCCCTGGGCGAGCTGCATCAGCGCGGGCATGGTCTGCTCGATGCGGCCGATACCGTTCTGGACCTGCTGGGTGTAGCCGGAGAATTCCTGGCCGAGGGTGAGCGGCGTGGCGTCCTGGGTGTGGGTACGGCCGATCTTGATGATGCCCTTCCAGGCCTCGGCCTTGTCGTTCAGCGCGTTGCGCAGCGTCCGCAGCGCCGGGATCAGGGCGTGGTGGATCTCCTCGGCGCAGGCGATGTGCATCGCGGTCGGATAGGTGTCGTTCGACGACTGGCTCATATTGACGTGGTCGTTGGGATGCACCGGCGTCTTGGAGCCCATCACGCCGCCCAGCATCTCGATGGCGCGGTTGGAGATCACCTCGTTGGCGTTCATGTTGGACTGGGTGCCCGAGCCCGTCTGCCAGACGCTGAGCGGGAAGTGGGCGTCGAGCTTGCCCTCGATGACTTCCTGCGCCGCCTTGACGATGGTTTCGCCCAGTTTCGGATCGAGCTGGCCGAGCGCCATGTTGGTCTCGGCCGCGGCGCGCTTGACGATGCCCAGGGCGCGGACGATGGCGGCGGGCTGCTTCTCCCAGCCGATCTTGAAATTGTGCAGCGAGCGCTCGGCCTGGGCGCCCCAATAGCGCGAGGCGTCGACCGCGATGGGGCCGAAGCTGTCGGTTTCGGTGCGGGTGGTCTTGGTCATGGCGTGGCTCTGCGGGGTTTGACCGCTTCTAGGCGGTTTGCGCTATGCCGTCCACGGGTCGATGATTTTCACCCCGGCATGCGAGAAATCGGCGACATCGCGGGTTGCGACGGGCGCACCATGGGCGCGGGCGATGGCGGCAATCTGGGCGTCGAGAATCTTCAGTTCCTTGCGGGCTTTCTTGCGTTCCGCCGCGATCAAGGCGAATTGGCGTGCTGCGTCGCCGTCGAAAGACAGCACACGTCCTGCGAAATCGATCTCGTATATCTGACGCGCGGCATCGGCCAGCTCGGTTCGTTTCTGCCCCGGATCGAGCAATACAAATCCGTAGTGCGATTCCGCCTGGCTGATAGTCGTGACATACAACTCGGCATCGTGTCGCGCGAGCCATTGCATGACGCGCTCGGATGGTCGCGGTCTTGTCGGTTCCGATATCACATTGGTATCGAGGACGATCATTTCTTCCGGCGGCGCGGAAGGGCGCGCGGATCGCGCAGAATTTCGTCGGGAAGCGGCTCAAGCTCGACCCCACCGAACGGCGCAAAGCGGCGGCGGATCGATTCCGCGATCCCGATCTTGGGATGCGGTGCTTCAACCTGTCGATCGAGCATGTCGCGCACTTCGGCTTCAAGCGATCGGCCGTGCTCGGCGGCGCGCAGGCGCAGCTTTTTTTTCGTATCGTCTTTCAGGTTGCGGATCGTGATGCTCGCCATCGCAGAAGTGTAGTCATTGATTGCATTGCTGACAACCGACAGAAATAGGGATAAGCAACCAGAAGTTGATCGCGTTCGCGGCCGCTTATTTCTTCCGGAACGAGTCCAGGCTCACCACTTCACCGGGGGCGGCAGGTTTTTCGCTTGCCGCGCCGTCGGCCGGCCTGGTGACGAGCTCGGTCGGCTTCTCGCGGTTCTGCTCGGCCGCGGGCTGCGGCAGCAAAGTCGGCGCGCTCGACTTGGCTTCGCCTTCGGCGCCGCGGAACTGCAGGCCGAACTGCACGCCCGGATCGAAGAAAGCGGTGAGCGCGGGGAAGGGAATGACCAGCGCCGCCGGCAGCTTCTTGAAGGTCAGCGTGACCTCGAAGCGTTCCTCGGTGATCTTCAGGCCCCAGAACTGATGCTGGAGAATGATGGTCATCTCGTCGGGGTATTGCTCGCGCAGGAAATCGGGGATGTCGACGCCGGGAAACTTGGTCTTGAAGGTCAGGTAGAAATGGTGCGAGCCGATCAGGCCCTGCTTCTCGATGCGGCGCAGGGCATCGCGCACGACGCCGCGCAGCGCCGCGTCGGTCAAGGCCTGATAGCCGATGAAATCCTTTGCCATGCGAGGGTCCGAGTTGAACGTGCGAGACTAAGCGCGGCGTCTTGGGAGTCAATGCGGCGGCGAAGATGCAAGGGTAACCGCCGGATGCTATGGAGCGTTCCATGAACGAGACGCCGATTGACGCGAAAGAATCGCGCCTGCGGCCGGCCGCGCCGGTGCCGCAGGACCGCGCGCTGAACCGCTTCCAGGCGGTGCGCGAGATCGGCCGCAACGCGGTCGCCGCCTGGGGCGCGCGGGCCTATCGCGAACTCACGGTCTACGACCGCAACTGGCTGCAGGATTTCCTGCTGGTCAGCGATCCGGACGGTGTCCGGCACGTCCTGCTCGACAACGCGCAGAACTATGTGAAGAGCCGCCAGGTGCAGCGCACGACGGGACCGGCGCTCGGCAACGGCCTGTTCAACGCCGACGGCGACAGCTGGAAGTTCCAGCGCCGCACCACGGCGCCGATGTTCTCGGCGCGGCATGTCGCCGATTTCGCGGCGGCGATGGCGGCGGTGACGGCGCGGGCGCTGGCGGGCTGGGAGGAGCTGGCCGACGGCACCGAGATCGACGCCGCCGACGCGATGACGCGGCTGACCTATGCCATCGTCACCGAGACGATGTTCTCCAACGACGTGACGCTCGACTATGAGGCGATGTCGCGGGCTTTCGCGACCTATCTCGACACGCTGGGACGCGTCGATCTGCTGGCGACGCTGGGGGTGCCGCACTGGGCGCCGACGCCCAAGCGGCTCAGGGCGCGCGGCGCGGTGCGCTTTTTCCGCAAGGAGATCGGCATGCTGATCGAGCGGCGGGCGCGGGCCATCGCGCGCGACGCGGCGGCGGCGCCCAAGGACCTGCTGACGCTGCTGCTGACGGCGCGCGATCCGGTGGGCGGGGCGGTGTTCCGTGCGGCCGAGGTCTACGACAACGTCATGACCTTCATCCTGGCCGGCCACGAGACCACGTCCAACGCGCTGACCTGGACGCTGTATCTGCTGTCGCAATTCCCCGCGGCCGAGGCGCGCGTCGCCGAAGAGGTGCGCGCCGCGGACGGCGACCTCGCCAGGCTCGTCTATACGCGCATGGTGCTGGAGGAGTCGCTCAGGCTCTATCCGCCGGCGCCGTTCATCAGCCGCGACTCGGTCGGTCCCGACACGGTCGCCGGCGTCGCGATCCGCGCCGGCACCTCGGTGCTGATCTCGCCCTGGCTGATCCAGCGGCATGAGAAGCTGTGGGAGGCGCCGGACCGTTTCGATCCCGAGCGCTTCGCGCCGGGGCGGCGCGAGACGATCCCGCGCTTCGCCTACATCCCGTTCGGGGCCGGCCCGCGCATCTGCATCGGCATGGGCTTTTCGCTGCAGGAGGCGTTGATCGCGCTGGCCGCGATCGTGCGGCGCTGGCGGCTGACGCTGGTTGCGGGCCATCCCGTCGTGCCGCTGGCGCGGCTGACGCTGCGGCCGCAATTCGGCCTGAAGATGCGGCTGCAGCGGCGCTAGTCGTTTCGCGTCTTGAAGCGTTATAGGTTCCGCCCGTGACGAGGATTGCCGATGTCCAAGCAACAGCCGGCCTGGCGCAAGGCGCCGACCGCGAAAGACTATGACGGCGCGCTGAATTTCCTCAGCCTGCTCGCCCGCGCCAAAGACGCCCGCCGGATCGTGAACGCCCTGCGCCGGGCCGCCACCGTCGAGCACGCGGCCAAGGATCTGCTGCGGGCGAGCGGGCTGCCGCTGCTGCCGCGCGACGAGCCGCATGTCGACGACGACCTGCAGAAGATCCGCAAAGGCAAGGCGCTGCCGCCGGTGCTGCTGGTGCGCGGCGAGCTTGCCCGCGCAACGCCGCTCACCGTCGCCGACGGCTATCACCGCATCTGCGCCATCTGCTATTTCGACGAAAACGCGCCGGTGCCGTGCCGCATCGTCGGCGGCTGAGCCCTCACACCAGCGTCGCCAGCGCCTCGGGCGTGTAGGGCGTCAGTTCGGCGAGCTTGCCGGCGCGCACCTTGTTGGCCCAGTCGGGATTGGAGATCAGGGCGCGGCCGACGGCGATGAGGTCGAAGTCGCCGCGCTCCATCATCTCGATCAGCCGGTCGATGCCGGAGATCTCGGCGCCGGCCTGGCGGAAGGCGGTGATGAAATCCATGTTGAGGCTGACCGAGCCGACCGAAATGGTCGGCAGGCCGCAAAGCTTCTTGGTCCAGCCGGCGAGATTGAGGTCGGAGTTCAGTTCGGGGAATTCCGGCTCCCAGAAGCGCCGCGTCGAGCAGTGGAAGATGTCGACGCCGGCATCGGCCAGGGGCCTGAGGAAGCTTTCGAGCTCGGCCGGCGTGTGCGCCAGGCGGGCGGCGAAGTCCTGCTGCTTCCACTGCGAGAAGCGCAGCAGGATCGGGAAGTCCGCACCGACCTCGCGGCGCACGGCGCGGGCGATGTCGGCGGCGAAATTGGCGCGCTGCGCCAGCGTGCCGCCATATTTGTCGTCGCGGGCGTTGGTGCCCTCCCAGAAGAACTGGTCGATCAGGTAACCATGGGCGCCATGCAGCTCGACGCCGTCGAAGCCGAGCTCCTTGGCGTAGCGCGCCGAGCTGGCGAAGCCCGCGATGACGTCCGCGACGTCGCCGTCGCTCATCGGCTCGGCGACTTTCTTGTCCTTCTTGGCGAGCCCCGACGGGCTCATGCTGGGCTGTTCGGGATAGGGGCCGGTGCCGGGATGGCGCACCACGCCCTGGTGCCAGAGCTGCGGCATGATGTGGCCGCCGGCGGACTTCACCGCCTTGACGACCTTGCCCCAGCCCTTGAGCGATTCCGCACCGTGGAAATGGGGCACGTTGACGTCGTTGGTGGCCGATTTGTGCTCCGGCGCGGTGCCTTCGGTCAGAATCAGGCCGGTGCCGCCCTCGGCGCGGGCGCGGTAATAGGCGGCGACGGTGTCACCCGGAATCTGCTCGGGCGATCTGGAGCGCGTCATCGGCGCCATCACGATGCGGTTGGGCAGGCTCAGCGATTTGAGGCTGAACGGCTTGAACAGGATGTCCGTGCTGGTCATGAAATTTCCTTGCGATAGCGGGTGGCGGAGGTCAGCACGCCCCGTGGCCGTCTGACAAGCATCGCGCCCCAACAAGAGGCGGTGAACGCCGGACCGCCACGCCATAGCGCCGCGTCGCCGAATAAATCCTTGAGAAGGGCAGGGTGCGGGAGTACCCCGGTGGTGTCATGAGTGGTTCCGATAAGAACAACAATGTTGCCGCAGACGGGAGCGCCTTCGCACCCGACACCGTGAGCGCAATCGCACCCGAAAACATCCTCGGCACGCCGCCCGAGGAGCCGCCGGCCGAACAGGAAATCGCGCCCGACCTGGCGCGTCCGCGCGGCCTGATCTCGGTGTTCCGCCACCGCAACTATCGGCTGTTCTTCGCCGGCCAGCTGGTCTCGCTGATGGGCTCGTGGATGCAGAACACGGCGCAGCCCTGGCTGGTCTACAGCCTGACGCATTCGACGGTGCTGCTCGGCGTCACCTCGTTCTGCTCGACCGTGCCGGTGTTCCTGATGACGCCGTTCGGCGGCATGGTCGCCGACCGCGTCGACCGCCGCAAATTCCTGCTGTTCACGCAATCGGCGGCGATGCTGCAGGCGACGGTGCTGGCGGTCTTGACCTTGAGCGGCCACGTGAAAGTGTGGGAGATCATCTGCCTGGCGCTGACCATGGGGCTGATCAACTCGTTCGACATCCCGTCGCGCCAGTCGATGACGCTGGACATGGTGGGACGCGAGGACCTGCGCCACGCCATCTCGCTCAACTCGATGATGTTCAACATGGCGCGGATCGTCGGCCCGACGCTGGCCGGCATGCTGATCTACGCGGTGGGCGAGGGCATCTGCTTCGCCTTCAACGCGGTGTCGTTCGGCGCGGTGCTGATCAGCCTGTTCCTGATGAAGCTGGCGGAGCGGCCGCCGCGCATCGCCCAGAACGCGCTGCGCGCGATCGCCGAGGGCTACCGCTATTCCTTCCGCTCGCCGCAGATCCGCCTGTCGCTGCTGCTGGTGGCGGTGTCGTCGCTGTTCGGCGCCGCCTATGTGACGATGATGCCGGCGGTGGCGCGCGACCTGCTGCACGGCAATTCCCTGACGCAGGGGACGCTGATGGCGTCGTCCGGCGGCGGCGCGCTGATCGGTGCCTATCTGCTGTCGCGCATCGCCGAGAAGCAGCTGCTTTATGCGCCGGTGCTGGCCGGTGTCGGATTCGGCCTCGGGCTGATCGCGTTCTCGCACTCGCACTGGCTGTGGCTGTCGGTGCTGCTGCTGCTGCCGACCTCGGCGTCGCTGATGCTGCTCGGCGGCACCACCAACACCATCATCCAGATGGTGGCGGCCGAGAATTTCCGCGGCCGCGTGATCTCGCACTACACCCAGAGCTTCATGGGCATGATGCCGTGGGGGGCGCTGCTCCTGGGCACGCTGGGGGCGCGGCTGGGCGTGACCGATGCGATCAGCATCGGCGGCGCCATCGTGCTGGGCTCGGCGCTGTTCGCGTTCTACTACCGCCGCGCCACCGGCTTCACCCTGACGCACGCGCCGGCCGAATGAGCGACATCTACGAGGGCCTCACCGGCGAGCACGAACGCGAGGCCGCCTATGAAGGCTTCGTGTGGAAGAATCTGCGCCGCAACTATGCCGGCCATTTCGTCCACGGCATGCTGGGCATGACCGGCTTTCGCCTGGTCAACGCGCCGACCTTCATTCCGGCCTATCTGCACCTGATCTCGGGCTCGGATTTTTTCGTCAGCCTGGGCGCCAGCCTGCAGCAGCTGGGCGGCGTGATCTCGCCGATCGCCGGCGCGGCGCAGATCGAGCACCGCAAGCAGATCATGCCGGTGTCGATGTTCCTGGGCACCATGATGCGGGTGCAGATCCTGGGCATCGCGCTGGCGGGCTGGTTCCTCGGCGGCACGCCGCTGCTCGCCAGCGTGCTGCTGTTCCTGTTCCTGCTCGGCTTGTTCAGCGGGCCGCAGGGCGTCGCGTTCCAGTTCCTGCTCGCCAAGATGATCCCGATCCGGCGCCGCGGCCAGCTGCAGGGCTGGCGCAACCTGACCGGCGGCATCGTGGCCGCGTCGCTCAGCTATTTCGCCGGCAAATATCTCATCGGCCACAACGTCTTCGGCAACGGCTATTCGACGACCTTCACGCTGGCCTTCATCCTGACCAGCCTCGGGTTGACCGCGTTCCGCATCCTGGTGCGCGAGCCGGAGCCGCCGACCATCCGCGCCAAGAGCTCGACCCTCGACCGCATGCGCGACCTGATGCCGATGCTGCGCGGCAATCCCGGCTTCATGTATTTCATGATCGCGCGCACCTTCGCCATCGCCAGCCGCGTGGCGCAGCCCTTCTACATCATCTATGTCGGCAAGCGGATCGGGTTCTCCGGCGAGACCGTCGGCATGCTGAGCCTCGCCTTTCTCGGCGCCGACACGGTGATGAGCGTCGGCTGGGGCTATCTCGCCGACCGCTACGGCTTCCGCTCCAATTTCATCATCGCGCTGCTGTTCTGGATCGGCTCGACGATCCTGTTGATGAGCGTCAGCTCGCCGCTGTGGCTGTTCATCGCCTTCTTCGGCCTCGGCGCCGGCAATTCCGGCTACCAGATGAGCGCCCAGAACATCGTCTTCGAGTTCGGCCATCGCGACGACATGGCGATGCGGCTCGCCTTCTCCAACACGGCGGAGAGCATCATGAGCGCGGCCGGGCCGCTGCTCGGCGGCGCCATCGCGCTCGGCTTCGGCTATCACGCGGTGTTCTGGGTGGCGGTGGTGTGCGAGGCGATCGCGCTGGTGCTGCTCGTCGCGCTGGTCGAGGAGCCGCGCAAGAAGCGGCTGCAGCTCGAGGCCGAGAAGGCGGCGGCGCTGAGCGAGACCTCGACCTCGAGCCTGGCATCGCGCGAGGACGAAGAGGGCAATCTGTGACCGGCTGGAGCGCTCCGCACGGATCGTTTAGGCTGCGGCGCGCCCTGGGGGAGCCGCCATGCCGGACTTCGCGACCACCGATCTCGCCTTCGCCATCGGCCATCACCTGCTGATCTTCGCGCTGGCCGCGGTGCTCGCCTTCGAGATCGGCGCCATCAGGCCCGGCATGAGCGGCCGCGACGTGCGGCGCGTCGGCCGGGTCGACGCGTGGTACGGCATCCTGGCGGCGCTGATCCTGATCGTCGGCTTCGCGCGCGCGGTCTACGCCGCCAAGGGCTGGGACTACTATTCCCACAACCATTTCTTCTGGGCGAAGATAGGCTGCTTCGCCATCGTCGGGCTGCTGTCGATCTGGCCGACCGTCGCCGTCATCCGCTGGCGCCGCACGCTCGCCGGCGATCCGGGCTTCGCGCCGGGCGACGCTGCGATCCGCACCGTGCGCCGATTCCTCTGGCTGGAAGTGTTCTTCTTCGCCCTCATCCCCGCCTTCGCGGCCGCCATGGCGCGCGGCTATGGCATGACGACGTGAGTGAGAATTGGCGAGGGGTTTCTGTTGCCCGGTACCCAAGCGCGCAGGCGTGAGCCGGAGCGCCGTCAAACAACGGAGGGGTACCGCATTCACCGGCGACGATAGCGAGGGGTTTCTGTTGCCCGGTACCCCTCCAACCGCGCTTGGCTAACCGTAGTTAGGCAGCGAGGGCCATTTCATTATCGTTGGCACCTGTACGAGTAGCCCGATAACGGCGGAACCATACCGAGCAAAAGAACAGCCTTTACACGTCCGTCGATCCTGTTTCGCCCCCAGCAAAAACCCGCTTCGAAAACGGGCTTGTGGTGGAGGCGCCGGGTACCGCCCCCGGGTCCGGGCCGCTTATTACGCAGTCGTTTATCGCCATAGTCGGGTCAGGGTGACCGTCGCCGACGGCGTTTATATAGGCGCTCGCGGTTAAGAATTGAAGGGTGGCCGGGGTTCCACTAGTTTCACGCGGTTCGCGGCGTTCGGCGCGGTTTCGTGCGATGGAGACCTCGATGTCCAATTGGCCCGGCGACGCCGCCGTATTTCCGCTCTGCATGCCGATCATCAAGCAGTTCGAGGGCTTCCGCGCCGCGCCCTACAAGGACTCGGCCGGCATCCCGACCATCGGCTACGGCACCATCCTGTATCCCGGCGGCGCCAAGGTGACGATGGCCGACGCGACCATCACCGAGGCGATCGCGACCGGTTTCCTCAGCGGCCAGATGAGCCAGAAGAGCGCGGCGATCGCGCCGCTGCTGCAGAAGCCGGCGAGCCTGCACCAGGCGGCGGCGATGCTGTCCCTGACCTACAATATCGGCACCGGCGCCTTCCAGAGCTCCACGGTGCTGCGCCAGTTCAACGCCGGCAACCTCGCCGCCGCGGCCGACGCTTTCCTGATGTGGGACAAGGCGACGGTGGACGGCAAGCATGTCGTGGTCGAAGGCCTGCACAACCGCCGCGTCCAGGAACGCACGATCTTCCTGACGGCGGATGGCTGACGGTGGGCGCCTGACGGCGCGATTTGCAGGTGAACCCGCCGGCCGCCGGAGCTAGACTTCGCGCCGGACTCAGCAAGAACCGCCGGCATGCGCCAATATCACGACCTGCTGGAACTGGTGCTCAAGACGGGCGTGGAGAAGCACGACCGCACCGGCACCGGCACGCTGTCGGTGTTCGGGCACCAGGCGCGCTACGACCTCGCGGGCGGCTTTCCGCTGCTGACCACCAAGAAACTGTTCAAGAAAGCGATCGTGCTGGAGCTGCTGTGGTTCCTGCGCGGCGACACCAATGTGCGCTGGCTGCAGGAGCAGGGCGTCAGCATCTGGGACGAATGGGCCGACGCCGATGGCGAGCTCGGGCCGGTCTATGGCTCGCAATGGCGCTCCTGGCCGGCACCGGATGGCGGCAGCATCGACCAGATCGCCAATGTGGTGCGCGACATCAGGAACAATCCCGATTCGCGCCGCCTCATCGTGACGGCGTGGAATCCGGTCGACGTGCCGAAGATGGCGCTGCCGCCGTGCCACTGCCTGTTCCAGTTCTATGTTGCGGGCGGGCGGCTGAGCTGCCAGCTCTACCAGCGCTCGGCGGACATCTTCCTGGGCGTGCCATTCAACATCGCGAGCTATGCGCTTCTGACGATGATGATGGCGCAGGTGACGGGCCTGAAGCCGGGTGAGTTCGTCCATACGCTGGGCGACGCGCATCTCTATCTCAACCACATCGACCAGGCGCGCGAGCAGCTGACGCGCAAGCCCTATGCGCTGCCGACGATGCGGCTCAATCCGAGCGTGACGGACATCTTCGAATTCAAATACGAGGATTTCACGCTGGAGAACTACCAGGCGCATCCGACGATCAAGGCCGAGATCGCGGTTTGAGATGCTTCGGGGCATTGCTGCGCAATGCACCTCAGCATGACGACCCATGCGTCATCCTGAAGTGCGAAGCGAACCCCGAAGGATCAATCGAACAGGCCGTATTCGACCGTGATGATCTCGCCGGTATAGCGGTCGATCAGCAGCGCGTCGTCGCCATAGCGCACCCAGAGCGTGCCGGGCGGGGCATAGGGCAGGCCGTAGTCGTTGTAATCCGAGAGCCAGTAGTCGCTCGTGAAGTACAGCGCCGGCAGGACGTCGCCATAGCTCCAGCGACGATAGGCATAGCCGTGCGGCGCGCGATAGCTGCCGGCATGGAAATGCTGCGAAGCGCTGCGGTTGGCGCGCAGCTGCAGGATCGCCGCGCTGTTGTGATCGACATGACGGCCGGGCGCGGCCTGGAAGCCGTGACCGCCTATACCGAAGATCGCGTTGCCGTTCGCGTTGCGGAAGTGGCGGCCGCCCGAGCCCTGGGTCATGGCGGGCGGCGTGTTGTTCGTGCCGGTGTTGGTATGGCCGTGGTGAGAGGTCGAGCCGCCCGTCGTCGTGCCGCCGCCGGCCGTCGCGTCGAACGCGCTGTTATGGCCTCTGCCCGCATGCGTACGCGTATGGGTGCCGCCCGTCGTCGCCGTGCCGCCGCCGGTCGTGTTGTTGGTCACGCCCGTTCCGCCGCCGCCATGGCCGCCCTGGGTGCCGGTGCCCTGGTCGTGGCGGCCGCCGCTTGCTCCGCCGCCGCGAGTCTGGCCGTGCTGGCCGCCGCTATTGCCATGGTCGTGATGGTCGTCGGCCGCCAGCGCGGGCGACGCGGCCAGCAGTGCCAATGCTGCGGCGGATGCGAGAAGCATGCTTCTCATGGACAAATCTCCTTTTGGGGACGGAATCCGGGCATGGTGACTAACACGCTAACCATTCAGCGCCGCTCTGGTTCCACGGTCAATGGCCGCCTAAGCTCGCAAAAAAGGAGTCATATATGACGGATTTGCGTATTCGGCCGGCCGTCCAGGGCGAGGAGGGGACGATTCTCGCGCTGCTCACCGAGCTCGCCGAATATGAAAAGCTGATGCCCCATTTCAAGATCACCGCGGAGGCGATCCGGCGCGATTATCTCGGCGAGCGGCCGCTGCTCAATTGCGACCTGGCGCTGGAAGGAACGACGCCGGCCGGCGTTGCGACCTGGTACTGGATGTATTCCAGCTTCGCGGCGAAGCGCGCGATCTATCTCGAAGACCTTTACGTCCGGCCCGGCTTTCGCGGCCGCGGCTACGGCAAGGCGCTGCTGGCGCATCTGGCGAAGACCGCGGTGGCGGCGGGGGCGCAGCGCGTCGACTGGGCGGTGCTCGACTGGAACAAGCCGTCGATCGATTTCTACGACAGCCTCGGCGCGCGCGCGGTGTCGGGCTGGCTCGTCTACCGGCTGGAAGGCGAGGCGCTGCAGAAACTGGGCGCGGGATGAGCCCCGTCCTCGTCCTGGTGCTGGCCGTTGCCGACAATGGCGTGATCGGCGATCGCGGCGGCATCCCCTGGCGCATCGCCGACGACCTCAAGCGCTTCAAGGCGCTCACCCTGGGCAAGCCGCTCATCGTCGGGCGCAAGACCTGGGACTCGTTTCCGAAGAAGCCGCTGCCGGGCCGCACCAACATCGTCGTGACGCGCGATGCCGCGTGGCAGGCGGCGGGCGCGGTGGTGGCGCATTCGCTGGACGAAGCGCTGGCGCGCGCCGGCGCGGAAAATCCGTCCGAGATCGTCATCGCCGGCGGCGCGGAAATCTATCGCGCGGCGCTGCCGCTGGCGGGGCGCGTCGAGCTCACCGAGGTGCACGCGAATGCGTCGGGCGACACCCATTTTCCGCCGTTCGATCGCAAAGTCTGGCGCGAGACCGCGCGCGAGGACCACGCGGCGGCGGAGGGGCTGGGTTACTCCTATGTGACGCTGGTGCGGGCCTGAGCGGCCGCGCTGAGGCACGGCCCACGGTCTTGCATACGGCCCGGGCGACGCTAACCTTCGCACCAATCGAGAAAATCCCCGGGAGAGACGGCCATGACGTTCAAGGAAATCGCCTCCGGTCTGAAATTTCCCGAAGGGCCGGTCGCGATGGACGACGGCTCGATCGTCCTGGTCGAGATTCCGGCGGGACGGATCACGCGGGTCAAGCCGGACGGCGCGACGCAGACGATCGCGACGCCGGGCGGCGGGCCGAATGGGCTCGCCATCGGTCCGGACGGGCACCTCTATTGCTGCAACAATGGCGGCAATTTCGAGATGAACGAGGTCAACGGGTTGATGATCCCCGGTCATACGCCGGCCTCGCACACCGGCGGGCGCATCGAGCGGGTGAACATCTCCACCGGCAAGGTCGAGGTGCTGTATTCCGAATGCGACGGCCAAAGACTGCTGGCGCCGAACGACCTGGTGTTCGACACGGCGGGCGGCTTCTGGTTCACCGACCACGCCAGCAACAACGCCGAGCGGCGGCTGCATGGCGGGCTCTATTACGCCAAGGCCGACGGCTCGAAGATCACCAAGGTGCTGCGCGAGCTGACCTCGCCCAACGGCGTCGGCCTGTCGCCGGACGGCACGCATGTCTACTACGCCGAGACCATGCCGGGGCGGCTGTGGGATCTGCCGCTGACCGCACCGGGCGTCGCGGCGATTCCCGGCGGCTTCACGCCGGCCAATTTCGTCGGCGCCTATCCGGGCCTGGCCTATTTCGACAGCCTCGGCGTGCAGGCCGATGGCGGGGTGTGCGTTGCGACAATCCTGTCCGGCGGCATCTCGACCTTCTGGCCGGGCACCCCGAAATTCGAGCACACGCCGTTTCCCGACCTGATCTGCACCAATATCTGCTGGGGCGGGAAGGATATGAGAACGGCGTACATCACGATGTCGTCGACCGGAAAACTCGCATCGGCGGAATGGCGTTCGCCGGGCCTCAGGCTGGCTTATAACGCCTGAGGAATTCGGCTAAGGTCCGCCGCCAAATCGGTCGGGGGAGGGATTTATGCGTTTGATTTTGTGGGGCGCGGCGGCGCTCGCGCTGGTATCGACGGCGGCCGTCGCGGCAGACGATCCGATGGCCAACCTGTACGGCAACACGGTGGTCGTGGTGGACGGCAAGGGACTCGAATCGCACACCAATTACAACGCCGACCATACCTTCAGCGGCGTCGCGCCGGCCTATTCCTATCACTACAAGGGCACCTGGGAGATGACGGCGGACGGCAAGCTGTGCCGCACCTTCGATCCGCCGGTGCCCGGCATCACCAATCCGGATTGCGCGGCGGCCACCAGCCACGCGGTCGGCGACAAATGGAGCGGCCCGGACGGCAGCAGCGGCACCCTGGTGCAGGGCATGGCGCCCGAAACGGCGATGCCTGCCGCGCCCGCGACCCCGGCGACGCCGGCCACGCCGGCGGCGCCTTCGACCACACCGTAATGCGATCACAGCAGGAGATTTCATGCGCAGGATCTTGATTGCGGCAGCGCTGCTGGCGCTTGCCACAGAGCCGGCGTCGGCGGCGGACGACATCATGGCCGGCTATTACGGCAACACCACGATTTCGAGCGGCGGCGCGCTGGAGGTCCACACCCATTACAAGGCGGACCACACCTTCGACTTCTCCGCCTCGATGATGGGGATGAGCCGCGTGGGCAAGGGCACCTGGTCGCTCGACGGCAAGGGCCAGCTTTGCCGCAACATCGAGAATCCGCCGGCCGGCGTGACCAATCCGTCCTGCGCGCCGATCGCGGCGCACAAGGTCGGCGACAGTTGGACCATGACGTCGGCCAGCGGCCAGGCGCGCACGATCACGCTCAAGGCCGGCATCCAATAACCAAGCCAAAAGGGGAAAACGACATGCTCAGAATCGCAATCGCAACGGCTTCGCTCCTGCTCTGCGCCGCACCGGCGCTCGCCGCCGACGACGTCATGGCGAATTACTACGGCAACACCGTCGCGACGACGAGCGCGATGGGCTCGGGCCTGACGCATTATCGCGCCGATCACACCTTCGATTCCAACCTGTCGTCGCCGATGGGCAGCATGTCGGTGAAGGGCACCTGGGCGATCGACGACAAGGGCCAGCTCTGCCGCACCTATGAGACACCGCCGCCGGGCATGACCAATCCGGTCTGCACGCCGTGGGAAGCGCACAAGGTCGGCGACACCTGGACGGTGACGATCGGCGGCAATGCGCGCACCGTCACGCTGAAGGCGGGCATCCAGTAGGCGCGCCGACGGCGGTCCGCCGCCGTCCGAACGGGCCGCTGCCGCTGGCGGCGCAAATAAATCCCGTGCGCGGGCTTGGCGGCGCCTGGATCGTTTCCCTATCGTTGGGCGTGGGCGCTCAGCCCGCGCAACGAGGGGATTCCAGATGAAGCGTATCATTTTTGCGGCAGCGGCAGCCGCCGTCTTGTCCGTGGCCGCCCAGGCCGATCCGTTTGCCGGCGCCTATGGCAACACCGTGACGCAGACCTGGCCGGACGGCAGCAAGTACACGATCTACGTCAACCAGGACGGCAGCTGGGAGGGCCATATGGGCGGCAAGACCTCCAAGGGCACCTTCACCTGGAAGGACGCGACGCATGCCTGCTTTACGACGACCGATCCGGCGCCCGCCGATCCTTCGAAGGCGACCGGCTGCGCCGAGATCAAGGGCGATCATAAAGTCGGCGAGACCTGGACCGACCCGACGCCGGACGGCAAGTCGGTGACCATCACGATCACGGCGGGACGGTCGTAAGAGCGAATTTGGTTTGAACTGAATCACACCAAAAACCGTCATCGCCGTCCGACGCTGTCGCTCGGACCATGCGGGCGACCCAATTTGTTTTCTGTCCGAGCAAAATGGGTTGCTGGACAGGCCGAGCGTCAGCGTGGGCCGGGCAATGACGGTATTGGATTGAATTGAATCACAAATTCCGTCATGGGCGGACTTGATCCGCCCATCCATCGCGCCTGCCGCTGCACAAGGGTCTTTTCGGCGCGCCGGCGCGCGCCGGATGGATGGCCGGCTCAAGGCCGGCCATGACGAAATTTGTGGCGGTGCGGTCGGGGGGCGCCGTCAGGGCGGCGTCAGGTCGAATTCGATCGTGATGCGGCTGTGGTCGCCTTCGTAGCGGCGTTCGCCGCGCGCCGCCCAGGACGGGTGCAGCACGATCATGCCGCTCTGCGGCCGGATGATCTCGCTCTGGCCGGCGGTCAGGCCGCCGGGGATGCGAAAGCCGAAGCCGGGCGCCACCATGGCGGGGAGGGCGCCGCGCGGATCGGCGAGCTCGCACTCGCCGCCGAGCGCCTCGTCGTCCGACTTGGCGTAGCCGTCGTCGACATAATAGATGCCCGACCAATAGGTGCCGGGGCGCGCCGCGACTTCGCGGTACTCGCCCTTCTGACGCAGGCAGGCGACGGCGTCGATCTTCCAGTCGAGGTGGACGCGGCCGCCGGCGCGGGTCGAGGTCAGGCTGTCGGCAAGATCGCGCGCCACCTGGAACAGCGTCTGCAGCGGCTCGCCGGCCCAGGGCGCGCAGTCGCCGTCGGAGCGCCAACCCTGGCCGCGGCTGCTCGCCTGGCCGGCCGACGCGCGCTCGGCGATCAAGGGACGCAACGCGAGATTGACGTCCTGCGCCACGGGCAGGAAATGAACCGCGACGGGCGTGGCGAAGAGGCTGCGAATCTGTGGCTTGCTGGCGGGCATTGCCTATTCCAGCACAATTCGCGGCGCATTGCGTTGCGCCTGCGCCACACCTGCGGCGACTTCTTTGGCCACGGCGCGGAAGGCCTCGGCCTCCTTGCTGTTCGGCGCCTGCACCACAATGGGTGTTCCCGCGTCCGAGGTCTCGCGGATGCGCGCCACCAGAGGAATCTCGCCGAGGAATGGCACGCCCAGGCGCCTGGCCTCGGCGCGCGCCCCGCCATGGCCGAAGATGTGGCTCTCATGGCCGCATTCGGGGCAGACGAAAGTCGACATGTTCTCGACGATGCCGAGCACCGGCACCTTGGTCTTCTCGAACATGGCGATGCCCTTGCGCGCGTCGATCAGCGCGATGTCCTGCGGCGTCGAGACGATCACCGCGCCGCGCAACGGCACGCGCTGCGAGATGGTGAGCTGGGCGTCGCCGGTGCCGGGCGGCATGTCGAGCACGAGGACGTCGAGCGGCGCCCACAGCGAATCGTTCAGCATCTGGGTCAGGGCGCTCTGCACCATCGGCCCACGCCACACCACCGCCTCGTCCTCGCGGATGAGAAAGCCCAGCGACATGATCTTGATGCCGTATTTCTCGATCGGCACGATCTTCTTGTCGCGCGTCGTCGGCTTGTCGCGGATGTCGAACAGGCGCGGCACCGAGGGGCCGTAGATGTCGGCGTCCATCAGCCCGACCTTGAGACCGAGTTGCGCCAGGGCGATGGCGAGGTTGGCCGCGACCGTCGACTTGCCGACGCCGCCCTTGCCGCTGGCCACCGCGATGACGGCGGCGACGCCGGGAATGCCCGCCGGCGCGGGCGGTTCGGCGCGTTGGGCGTGCGCCGGACGCTGCGGCGTAGTTGTATGAGGCGCGCCGCCGCGCGCGGTTGTATGAGGGGCCTGATGCGCGGTCAGGACGGCGGTGACCGAGAGCACGCCGGGCAGGGCCGCGACCGCGTCCTCGCAGGCTTTGCGCAGCGGCTCGGCCTCCCGGCCGCGCCTCGGGTCCACCTCGAGCGCGAAGCCGACATTGCCGTCCCGCAGCACCAGGCCCTGGACGATGTCCTGCTGCACGACGCTGCGGCCGCTGACCGGGTCGATGATCTGGTCGAGCGCTCTCAGCACCTCGTCGCGTGTCGCGTGCGCCATGTCGTTTTTTCCGTAAGTCCTTGAACCCTGCGGCCGCGTCGCCATCTTGCAGGACGGGGCGTGGGTGTTTGCGCCCCGGCGGCGTTGCACATATAACCGCCGGACCCTCTTAAACCAAGGAAGAGGGGGCAAACCAAGGATAGAGGGCGCGACCGAATGCCTTGGACCAATTCGTCGGGTGGAAACGGCAGCGGCGGTCCCAAAGGGCCGTGGAATCGCGGGCCATCGTCGCCGGGCGGCGGACCCGACATCGAAGACATGCTGCGCCGCAGCCAGGACCGCCTGCGCCGCTTCCTGCCGGGCCCGGGCTTCGGCACCGGCAGCCTGATGGTGCTGCTCCTCGTCGTCATCGCGATCTGGCTCGCCACCGGCATCTATTTCGTCGAGAGCTATGAGCAGGGCATCGTGCTGCGCTTCGGCAGATATGTCGCGCGCACCACCTCGGGCATCAATTATCACCTGCCCTGGCCGATCGAGACCGCCTACACGCTCGACGTGACGCGGCCGCGCCAGATCAATATCGGCTTCCACGCCTCGGACGCCGACGACGCCAATTCGGCGCTGGAGGACGTGCCTTCCGAATCCGACATGCTGACCGGCGACGAGAACATCCTCAACGTGAACTTCACCGTCCTGTGGGTGGTCAAGGATGCCGGCGCCTATCTCTTCAACGTCGAGGACCCCGATTCCACCATCAAGGCGGTCGCCGAAAGCGCCATGCGCGAGGTGGTCGGCCGCAGCCAGTTCGAGAACATCCTGACCCAGGACCGCGAGACCATCCAGATCGAGGTCAAGGACCTGATGCAGAAGACGCTCGATGCCTATGGCGCCGGCGTCACCGTCACCAATGTGAACATGCAGAAGGCCGATCCGCCGAGCGAGGTGATCGACGCCTATCGCGACGTCCAGGCCGCCCGCGCCGATCAGGAGCGCATGCGCAACGAGGCCGAGGGCTACGCCAACAAGGTCATTCCCGAAGCGCGCGGCGGCGCCGCCCAGATCGTCCAGGACGCCGAGGCCTATCGCCAGAAGGTGATCGCCGAGGCCTCGGGCCAGGCCAAGCGCTTCCTCTCGGTGCTGGCGCAGTATCGCACCGCGCCCGACATCACCAAGCGGCGCATGTATCTGGAGACGATGAGCGGCATCTTGGCCGGCATGAACAAGGTGATCGTCGACGATTCGGCCAAGGGCGTGGTGCCGTACTTCCAGCTGCCCAACATGCTCGGCAACGCCGCCCGGCCGACGCCGCCGGCACAGAGCGGAGGCTCGCAATGAGCCGCGCCGTCCTCGTCGCCGCCCTGCTGCTCGCGCTCGTCGTGCTGATCGCGCTGTTCTCCAGCTTCTATTTCGTCAACCAGACCGAGGAAGCGCTGGTGCTGCAGTTCGGCGCGCCGCAGGCGGTGATCACCGATCCCGGCCTGCACTTCAAGACGCCGCTGACCCAGAACGTGGTGTTCTTCGACAAGCGCGTGCTGCTGCTCGACGCGCCGACCGAGGAGGTCATCGCCTCCGACAAGAAGCGCATGATGGTGGACTCGTTCGCGCGCTGGCGCATCACCGATCCCTTGCGCTTCTACCAGATCCTGATCGATCACGACACGGCGCTGATGCGGCTGACGCCGATCCTGTCGTCGAGCGTGCGCCGTGTCCTGGGCTCGCACAGCTTCGCCGACATGCTGTCGGGCCGGCGCGCGGCGCTGATGGTCGACATCAAGAATGCCATCAACCAGGACGTCACCGGCTTCGGCATCGAAATCGTCGACGTGCGCATCCGCCATGCCGACCTGCCGCAGGCCAACAGCGTGGCGATCTACCAGCGCATGCAGAAGGAACGCGAGCGCGAGGCGGCCGAATACCGCGCCGAGGGCAACGAGACGGCGCAGCGCATCCGGGCGCGGGCGGCGCGCGAGGTCACGGTCCTGACCGCCGAGGCGACGCGCGAATCGGAGATCCTGCGCGGCGAGGGCGACGCCGAGAAGACCCGCATCCTGGGCGTGGCCTTCAGCCAGGACCCGGCCTTCTTCGAGTTCTACCGCACCATGCAGGCCTACCAGGACGCCCTGCCGGCCGGCAACACGACGGTCGTGCTGTCGCCGGACAGCGATTTCCTGAAATATTTCGGCCACGGGCCGAATGGCGGGAAGTAGCTCGAGCTTTACCCTCGCCGCCGCGCTCCCCCCCGCTTCGCGGGGACGAGGGAGAATATGTGGTTTCCGTAACCCCGCTCCGCCCAATGTGAGCCGCCGCCTTATTGGCTTCACATTCGCTTCGCATAGGATTAGGCAACTGCAAATCGCGCCTTTCAAGGTTCCCCAGACGATGCGTCTTCCCTGGCTTGCCGGCCTCGCCCTTCCGCTTCTGCTCTCGTTCGGCGCCAGCGCCGCGCCGCTGCCGCCGGTCGTGCCGGTGCGCGGTGCCCCGGCGACCTTCGCCGACCTCGCGGCGCGGCTGCTGCCGACCGTGGTCAACATCGCCACCACCCAGACGCTGAAACCGGCGGCGGCGACGCCGGGCCTGCCGAACATCCCGCCGGGCTCGCCGCTCGCCGACCTGTTCAAGGACTTCCTCGGCAACGGACCCAGCCTGCCGCGCCACGTCACCTCGCTGGGCTCGGGCTTCATCATCGATCCGACCGGCTTCATCGTCACCAACAACCATGTGATCGAGGGCGCCGACCAGATCTCGGTGACGCTCAACGACGGCACCACGCTGCCGGCCAAGCTGGTCGGGCGCGACGAGAAGACGGACCTGGCGCTGCTCAAGGTCAATCCGCGCAAGCCGCTGCCGGCGACGAAATTCGGCGATTCCGACACCGCGCGCATCGGCGACTGGGTGATCGCGATCGGCAATCCCTTCGGCCTCGGCTCGACCGTCACCGCCGGCATCGTCTCGGCGCGCAACCGCGACATCGAGAGCGGCCCCTATGACGATTTCATCCAGACCGACGCGCCGATCAACCGCGGCAATTCGGGCGGCCCGCTGTTCGACATGAACGGCAACGTCGTCGGCGTGAACTCGGCGATCTATTCTCCCAGCGGCGGCAGCGTCGGCATCGCGTTCTCGATTCCGTCGAACCTGGTGCGCGAAGTCACCGGCCAGCTGCGCCAGTTCGGCCAGGCGCGGCGCGGCTGGGTCGGCGTGCGCATCCAGCAGGTCACCGAGGACATCGCCGAAGGGCTCGGCCTGCCGGGCACGGCGGGCGCGCTGATCGCCGACGTGACGCCGGGAGGGCCGGCGGCGCGCGGCGGCGTGCAGAACGGCGACTTCATCGTCGGCTTCGACGGCAAGCCGGTCGGCGACAGCCGGGCGCTGAGCCGCGCCGTCGCCGACACGCCGATCAACAAGACGGTGAGCGTCGACCTGTTCCGCAAAGGCAAGAAGATGACGGTGCGGCTGACCGTGCTGCGCCTCAACGAGAAGCCGAGCGCGCCGCCGCCCAAGGCGCCGCCGGGCAAGCCGGCGCAGGTCACGATGCTCGGCCTGTCGCTCGGCGTGCTCGACGGCAATGCGCGCGGCCAGTTCCACATCGCGGGCAATGTCCAGGGCGTGCTGGTCACCGACGTTCAGGCCGACAGTCCCGCCGCCGACAAGAACATCCGCGCCGGCGACGTCATCGTCCAGGTCCAGGGCGCGCCGGTGCACACGCCGAACGACGTGACCAACCAGGTCAACGCGGTGCGCAAGACGGGCAAGAAGATCGTCGCGATGCTGCTCAGCCGCGGCGGAGATATGACCTATGTCGCGGTGAAGCTGAATTGAACGGGCGCGAGGCGGCGTTCGGGTGAGGGCCCGCCGCTACTCCGCGCGCACGATCTCGTCGTCGCAATAGCCCTGCAGATACAGCAGCGCGGTGAGATCGCCATGGCGGATGCTTGCGCCAGCGGCGTCGGCGACGATCGGCTTGGCGTAATAGGCGACGCCGAGGCCGGCGCGTCGGATCATGGCGAGGTCGTTGGCGCCGTCGCCGACCGCCAGCACGTCGGCGGCGGCGATGCCGAGCTCCGACACGGCCGTCTCGAGCGCGGCGAGCTTGGCCTCGCGGCCGAGGATGGGCTCGCCGACGAGGCCGGTGAGCGCCGCGCCGTCATGCAGGAGCTCGTTGGCCTGGTCGGCGTGGAAGCCGGCGTCCTTCGCGACCCGCGAGGTGAAATAGGAAAAGCCGCCCGAGACCAGCAGCGTATGCGCGCCGTTGGCGCGCATGGTGGCGAGCAGCGTCCTGGCGCCGGGATTGAGGCGGATGCGCTCGCCATGGACGCGTGCCAGCGCCGCCAGCTCCAGGCCCTTCAGCATCGCGACGCGCTCGCGCAAGGCCTCCGCGAAATCGAGCTCGCCGCGCATGGCGCGCTCGGTGATGGCCGAGACCTGGTCCTTGAGGCCCGCCATGCCGGCGAGTTCGTCGAGGCATTCGCAATCGATGATCGTCGAATCCATGTCGGCGATCAGCAGTTTCTTGCGGCGGCCGGCGGCGGCGAGGACATTGACGTCGACCGGCTGGTCGGCGAAGTGGTGCCGCGCCCGCGCCAGCACCTGCGCCGGATCGTGGTCGAACGGAATCTCCAGGGCGCGGCCTTGCGACAGCCAGACCTCGCGGCCGACCTGGAAGGCCGGCATGCGCACCGCATAGGCGGAGGCGCCGATGACGCTCAAGACGTAGGGCAGCGCGGTCACGGCGCGGCGGGGCGCTTCTTCTTGAAGCGCAGGTCGAAGGCGTTCTGGATGCGGGCCTGCTGCCGGGTCAGGCGCTCGATCTCGGCGGTCCAGCCGCGGATGCGGGCGATATCGAGGGCGCGGTCGATGTTGTAGCGGGCGTCTTCCAGGGCGCTGCGCACGTCGGCGCCGCGTGCGTCATAGATGGCGCTCATGGCCTCTTCCGCCAGGGCCACGAACCGTGCGAGTTCTGCCGAGTCACTCACGCGAGATACCGTTTGTCCGTCGACGTCCTTCTTATCGCAGGCCCCACCGCGAGCGGCAAGTCGCACGCCGCGCTGGAACTCGCGGCCCTGGTCGGCGGCGTCATCGTCAACGCGGATTCGATGCAGGTCTATCGCGAACCGCGGATTCTCACGGCGCGGCCGTCCGATGCCGACATGGCGCGCATCCCGCACCTGCTCTACGGCCATGTGCCGGCGCGCGAGCCCTATTCGACCGGGCGCTATCGCAGCGACGCCGGCCACGCGCTGTCCGAGGTGCGCCATGCGCATCGCCTGCCGATCTTCGTCGGCGGCACGGGGCTTTACTTTCGCGCCCTGACCGCCGGCCTGTCGGAGATGCCGCAAATTCCCGCCGGCGTGCGCGCCGCGGCGCGGGCAAGGCTGGCCGAGATCGGCAATCCGGCGTTCCACGCCGAACTGGCGCGGCGCGATCCCGCGATGGGCGCGCAACTCGATGTCGGCGACGGCCAGCGCCTGCTGCGCGCCTGGGAGGTGCTGGAAGCTTCGGGCCGCTCGCTGTCGTTCTGGCAGCAGCACGAAGGCAAGCCGGTGCTGGACGGCCTGACGACGGCGCGCTTCGTCATCGACGTGCCGCGCGAAACCCTGCGGGCGCGGATCGCGGCGCGCTTCGCCGCCATGCTCGGCGCGGGCGCGATGGCGGAGGCGCTGGCGCTGGAGAGCCTCGATCCCGAACTGCCGGCGGCGCGGATCATCGGCCGGCGCGAATTGCTGGCGCTGCATGACGGGGCGCTGAGCGAGGCCGAGGCCACAGAGCGCGCGGTGATCGCGACAAGGCAATACGCCAAACGGCAGGACACCTGGTTCCGCAACCAACTCGCCGACTGGATCCGGATCGATGGCGAAGGAAATATTGTTGCTCAAATGCAAAAATACCTATGATGAAATTGCTTGACGGCGATTCCGACTTTGCTTAGGTTGCGCCGCACCAAATGGAACCTGCGATGAGACCGACATTGGTACTTATTCGAAAGCCGCTGAACGGACCGGAGTGATCCTCCGGTTTTCCGGCGCAGCGGCTTGTGACCTGGGGGCGGAAACGCCCCTTTTGCTTTTGTGGCCCCCGACGACGAAGACGACGACACACCGACAACGATACGACCGAAGGACGTCCGTCATGGACAGAGAGACCAGCAGCCTCGCCCGCGACGGCGCCATCGAGCTTTCCGGCGCCCAGATGGTGATCCGTGCCCTCAAGGACCAGGGCGTCAAGCACATCTTCGGCTATCCCGGCGGCGCGGTGCTGCCGATCTACGATGCGCTGTTCGAGGCCGAAGGCATCACCCATGTGCTGGTGCGCCACGAGCAGGGCGCGGTGCATGCCGCCGAAGGCTATGCCCGCTCGACCGGCAAGCCCGGCGTGGTGCTGGTGACGTCGGGCCCCGGCGCCACCAACGCGGTGACGGGCCTGACCGACGCGCTGATGGATTCCATTCCGCTGGTCGTGCTGACCGGCCAGGTGGCGACGCACCTGATCGGCAACGACGCGTTCCAGGAATGCGACACGGTCGGCATCACGCGGCCCTGCACCAAGCACAATTGGCTGGTGAAGGACGTGGGCGAGCTTTCGCGCGTGCTGCACGAGGCGTTCCAGATCGCCACCACGGGACGGCCGGGGCCGGTCGTGGTCGACATCCCCAAGGACGTGCAGTTCAAGAAGGGGCCTTATATCGCGCCGGACGCGGTGCGCCACCGCACCTACAAGCCCAAGACCGAGCCCGACCTCGGCGCCATCGTCAAGGCGGTCGAGATGATGGCGAACGCCAAGCGGCCGCTGATCTACAGCGGCGGCGGCATCGTCAATGCCGGGCCGCAGGCGTCGGCGCTGCTGCGCGAACTGGTCCGGCTCACCGGCTTTCCCATCACCTCGACGCTGATGGGGCTGGGCGCCTTTCCCGCCTCGTCGCCCGAGTGGCTCGGCATGCTGGGCATGCACGGCACCTACGAAGCCAACAACGCGATGCACGATTGCGACGTGATGATCTGTCTGGGGGCGCGCTTCGACGACCGCGTCACCGGCGCGGTCGACAAGTTCTCGCCGGGCTCCAGGAAGATCCATCTCGACATCGATGCCTCGCAGATCAACAAGAACGTGCGCGTCGATCTCGCCATCGTCGCCGACGCGGCCAAGGCCCTCAAGGAGATGGTGCATTTCTGGAAGACCCAGAAGCGCAAGGCCGACGCGCCGGCGCTGGCGGCGTGGTGGAAACAGATCGAGAGCTGGCGCGCGAAGAAGTCGCTGTCGTTCAAGAATTCGGCGACCGTCATCAAGCCGCAGCACGCCATCCAGCGGCTGTATGCGCTGACCAGGGGCCGCGACGTCTATATCACTACCGAAGTCGGCCAGCACCAGATGTGGGCGGCCCAGCATTTCCATTTCGACGAACCGAACCGCTGGATGACGTCGGGCGGCCTCGGCACCATGGGCTACGGCCTGCCGGCGGCGGTCGGCGTGCAGATGGCGCATCCAGGCAGCCTCGTCATCGACATCGCCGGCGAAGCCAGCGTGCAGATGACGATGCAGGAGATGTCGACGGCGGTGCAGTACGACCTGCCGATCAAGATCTTCATCCTCAACAACGAATATATGGGCATGGTGCGCCAGTGGCAGCAGCTGCTGCATGGCGGGCGCTATTCGCATTCCTATTCCGAGGCCTTGCCCGATTTCGTCAAGCTGGCCGAAGCCTATGGCGGCGTCGGCCTGCGCGCCACGACGCCGGACGAGCTGGACGCGAAAATCCTCGAAATGATCGATTGCCGCAAGCCGGTGCTGTTCGACTGCCGCGTCGACCCCAGGGAAAACTGCTATCCGATGATTCCGTCGGGCGCGGCGCACAATGAGATGATATTGTCGGACGCCGAGGACGGCGCCGAAGTCAGCGACGAAGGGAAAATGCTCGTCTGAGGACGGGCGCGATCACGATGAAATACCTCCACATCAAATGGCACAAGGCGGTGGGCGGCGAGCCGCTCCACCTCTACAGCGAACTCGACGCCGAGCGCTATGAGCTGCGCAAGGTCGAGATTTTCGGCGACGGACGGCGCGGCTTCGCCGATGCCAAGGAGGAGGTCGGCGGCACGTTCCTGGGCACGATGGCGGTGCCGGCGCTGGACGAACTCGCCGGCGATCCGGCGTTCGAGGCCAGGGCGATCAGCCAGGACGATTTCCAGCGCATCTGGCTGAAGCGCCGATGAAGCCGCCCGCCAGCGAACGCCACACCATCGCCGTGCTGGTCGACAACGAGGCCGGCGTGCTGGCGCGCGTTATCGGCCTGTTCTCGGGGCGCGGCTACAACATCGAGTCGCTGACCGTGGCCGAGGTCGATCATGCGGCGCACACCTCGCGGGTGACGATCGTGACCAGCGGCACGCCGGCGGTGATCGAGCAGATCGAGGCGCAGCTCGGGCGCCTCGTCGCGGTGCACCGGGTGCATAACTGGACGACCTCGGCGCCGGGCATCGAGCGCGAGATGGCGCTGGTGAAGGTTTCAGGCACGGGCGAAAGGCGCGTCGAGGCGATGCGCATCGGCGAGATCTTTCGCGCTCATGTCGTGGACACAACGCACACCAGCTTCGTCTTCGAGATCACCGGCGCGCCGTTCAAGATCGACCAGTTCGTCGATTTGATGCGGCCGCTGGGACTGGTGGACGTGTCGCGGACGGGCGTCGCGGCGATCGCGCGCGGTCCGGAGGCGATGTGATGGGATCGACCTGGTCCAAATCCGAACTCACCGAACTCCGCCATCACCTGCGGCTGCTATGGATTTCGTGCGATCCGGTGGATGCGTCGAAGGACGACGCCTATGACGATTATGTCGACGAGGCGCTGAAACTCTGCATCGACAAGAAGCCGGTGGGTGAGCTGATCGGCTTCATCGATTGGGTGACCTACAAGAAATTCAATCGCGTCCGCACCGTCGACGGCGACGAGGCGAACGCGGTGTTCGCCAAGAAAATCCTCGCCTGGTACCGCGATTGCCAGGTGCTCGCCGGACCGGTCGGCGACGAAGAGGGATAGCAACCCGCGCGGGTTGCGTGACAAGTCTTTGCGGCGCGTGGACACGCGCCGGATGGGTGGCCCGGTCAAGCCGGGCCATGACAATTTTTGTTTGGGAGCTAGAGCATGCGCGTCTATTACGATCGGGATGCCGATCTGAATTTCATCAAGAACAAGAAGGTCGCCGTCATCGGTTTCGGATCGCAAGGCCACGCCCATGCGCTGAACATGCGCGATTCGGGCGTCAAGGACGTCGCCATCGCGGCGCGGCCGGGCGCGTCGGCGAAGAAGGCGGAAGCCGCGGGCTTCAAGGTGATGGACGTCGCGGCATGCGCCAAATGGGCTGACGTCATGATGATGGTGACGCCGGACGAGCTGCAGGCGGACATCTACCGCGACCATCTGCACGCCAACATGAAGCAGGGTGCGACGCTGTTGTTCGCGCATGGCTTCAACGTGCATTTCAAGCTGATCGAGCCGCGCGCCGACCTCGACGTGCTGATGGTGGCGCCCAAGGGGCCCGGCCACACGGTGCGCAGCGAGTACCAGAAGGGCGGCGGCGTGCCGTGCCTGATCGCGATCCACCAGGACGCGAGCGGCAACGCGCACGATCTCGGCCTTTCCTACGCCTCGGCCATCGGCGGCGGCCGCGCCGGCATCATCGAGACCAGCTTCCGCGAGGAATGCGAGACCGACCTGTTCGGCGAGCAGTCGGTGTTGTGCGGCGGCCTCGTCGAACTGATCCGCGCCGGCTTCGAGACGCTGGTCGAGGCGGGCTATGCGCCGGAGATGGCGTATTTCGAGTGCCTGCATGAGGTCAAATTGATCGTCGACCTGATTTACGAAGGCGGCATCGCCAACATGAACTACTCGATCTCCAACACGGCGGAGTACGGCGAATACGTCACGGGCCCGCGCATCATCACGGCCGCAACCAAGGCCGAGATGAAACGCGTGCTCGACGACATCCAGACCGGCAAGTTCGCGCGCGACTGGGTGCTGGAGAACAAGGCGGGGCAGGCGAGCTTCAAGGCGACGCGCGCCCGCGGCGCCGCGCACCCGATCGAAGAGGTCGGCGCCAAGCTGCGCGCCATGATGCCGTGGATTTCCAAGAACAAGCTGGTGGACCAGGCGAAGAACTAGATTAGGCTCGCCGCTCCCCCGGGGAGCAGGCGCGTGTCGCAATTCGCTTCGAGTTCGTCTCCCACCGTCGTCGTCATCGGCGGTGGCTTCAGCGGCGCGGTGTTCGCGATGAAGTTCGCGGCGGCGCGGCCGGATGCGCGGGTCGTGCTGGTGGAGCGCAGCCGGCGCGTGGGGCGCGGGCTGGCCTACGGTGCGTGCACGCCGGAGCATCTGCTCAACGTGCCGGTGGCGCGGATGGAGCTGGGGCTGGTGCCCGGCTTTGCCCAGTGGCTGCGGCCGCGCGCCGGATGGCTCGGCGAGGCGCTGGCCGAGAGCGGCGGCGATCTGAACGCCGCCTTTGTGCCGCGCGAGATGTTCGGCGCCTATCTGGAGGAGCGGGTCCAGGCATCGCTGTCGGCGGACCGCGCGCGCGGTCTGAATATCGTGCGCGGCGAGGTGGTGCGACTGCTCGATTTTCCGGCGCGCGGCGTGTTGCTTGCCGATGGGCGCGAGATCGCGGCCGACCTCGTGGTGCTGGCGACGGGCAACCTGCCGCCGAGACCGCCGGCGGCGCGGGACGGCTGGCTTTACGACACGCAGCTGTTCGTGCCCGATCCGTGGGCCGACGATGCGTTCGAGGGATTGGCGAAAGACGCGCCGGTGGTTCTGCTCGGCAGCGGGCTGACGATGGTCGATGTCGCACTGAAGCTCGCAGGACTGGGACACAGCGGAACGATGTATTGCGTGTCGCGGCGCGGGCTGTTGCCGCTGGCGCATCGCGCGGGCGGGAGCTGGCCGGCGTTTCACGATACCAAGGGCTACGCCTCCCCGCTGGCGTCGATGCGGCGTCTTCGCGAGGAGGCGCGGCGCGCCGAAGCGCGCGGCATTCCGTGGCAGCGGGTGATGGACGCAATGCGGCCTGCCGTGGCGCGCATCTGGCATGGCTGGACGCCGGCGCATCGCGCGCAGTTCCTGCGCCATTTGCGGCCACGCTGGGACGTGCATCGCCACCGCATGGCGCCGCGCGTCGCGGAGCGGCTGGCGGCGCTACGCGCCAGTGGACAGCTGCGGGTCAGCGGCGGCCGGGTCACGGGCTACAGCCCGCGCGATCGGGCCATCGACGTCGCCGTTAGCGAACGCGGCACCGGTGAGCGGCATACGCTGCACGCCGCACGCGTCATAAATTGTACCGGTCCGCGCAGCGACATGGACAGGCTGGCTTTTCCGCTGCTCGCCGACCTGCGGCGGCGCGGGCTGATCGCGCCGGATCCGCTGGGGCTGGGCATCGAGACGCAGGATTGCGCCGCGCTGGGCTCGGCCGGACATGTCTCGCCCTGGCTCTACGCCCTGGGGCCGCTGACGCGCCCCAGCTGGTGGGAGATCGTCGCCGTACCGGAAATCAATGCCCAGATCGACCGCCTGGTGCGCGATCTCGCCAGCCCGCAGGATGTCGGCGGCCCGTCCGCGCCGTTGCTGGCGGAATTGTTCGCCGATCTGGGTTCGGGGATTTGACCAACAGGAGTTCGACCATGCCGCTCGCCCAATACCCCATCGCCTCGCCGTTCGGCCACGGCACCCAGGCGCTCGAAATCGTCAAAGGCATCGACCTTTCGGGCAAGACCGCCATCGTCACCGGCGGCTCGTCGGGCATCGGGATCGAGACGGCGCGGGCGCTGGCGCAGGCCGGCGCGCGCGTGATCCTGCCGGTGCGCCGCCTGTGGGCGCTGTCGGAAAAGCTTTTGGGCGAGGCGTTCACGCTTTGACGGCTAGCGCCGCTCACGCAGCATCTGGCCGCCGCGGTGGATTTCGTAGCGATGATGCCCGCCCTTGAGGCGGCGCGCATGGCTGTGCGCTTCCTCGTCCGATTCGTGGCTCGTCATGTGCACGACGGCGAGAGAGCCGTCGGCGTTGAAAAAGCGAATCTCATAATCGGGCATGGCATCCCTCGTTGTTAAGAAATGGATGGAATGCCCCGTTCGACGAAAGTGATAACGCGTGGTGTGTGGCGCGAAGCGGAACTTGATGTGTTCAAACCGTGGCCGATATGCTGAAATAAGTCGGGCTTTTGCCGGAACGAAATCGCGCGCGGGAACCGCCGCGACAGAATTGTGAAGGACGCGATGCGCGTATCGGACGAAAAACTGGCCGAGATCTGGGATCGCGGCTTCACGGTGGTCGAAGGCTTCATCGACGGCGAGACCTTGCGCGCGGCCCAGGAGGCGCTGTGGACGATCTATCCCAGGCCCGAGGAGTATTTCGCCGCGCCGGAAAAATACCCGCAGTTCGAGAAATCGCAGTTCGCGGGCATCCGCCTCTTTCCCTTCGATGCCTGGGCCATCAACCGGCTGTGCGTCTATCCCGACCTGGTCGACGCGGCCGAGCGTTTCCTCAAGACCAGCGAGATCGACCTCTACAAGGGCGAATTGTGGGCGAAATATTCCGGCGCCATCAACTACGACCAGTTCCACCACCGCGATTACCGCAACCACACCATCGTGGTGCCGCGCGAGGACGGCGCCAACGCGCAGATGACGACGTTCATCCTGTTGTCGGATGTGGGGCCGCACGATGGGCCGACCAAGATCGTGCCGCTCGGCGAGACCCGCGACGTGCCGATCGGCAAGGCGCGGGCGAAGTTCGGCGACTATGCCGACAAGGAGGTCTCGGTCGAGGCGCCGGCCGGTAGCCTGATGGTCTACAAGACCGACGTCTTCCACCGCGGCTCGAACTTCACCGCGCCGGGCCGTTCGCGCTTCGCCGTGCTGACCGATTTCAAGACCCGCGCCTGGCGCTGGCAGGGCAAGCTCGCCTGGCCGGACCATTCCGAGAAGCCGGTGTGGGACGAGGCGATGAGCAAGATGAGCCCGCGCCAGCGCGACCTGTTCGGCTGGCCGCCGGCCGGCAGCGATTATTGGAACGCGCAAACCCTGCGCGACGTGCAGGCGCGCTATCCGCAGATGGATCTGGCGCCGTATCGGCAATAACTGTCATGGCCCGCGAATGCGGGCCACCCAGTTCACGTTGGATGGGTGTTGAAATTCCTGCGGCCGTCAGATTTTGCAAACCCGGTATCGGTGTCACCTGGGTGGCCCGCATTCGCGGGCCATGACAGCAATATTTTCAACGCGTTCGCCTTGTCACGTCGGGTTCTCCAGGCTGAACATTTCGCTCTCGTCGTCGTAGGAGAAGAGTTCGCCGAAACGGGCCCAGCTGACCACCGTGCGCAGGGTCTCCTCGGCCGCGTCCTCGGTCATGTGGTCTTCCAGCTCGTCGATGAAGCGGCGGCGCGGCGCGGTGTGGCTGGTGCGCTCGTCGAGCACGCGGCGGATATGGGCGGCCAGCGGCACATGGCTCATCAGGGCGCGGGAGAAGATCTCCTTGCGCTCGTTGAGCTCGCCTTCCGCGAAGCGCTTGCCCATATGGGTCAGCTTGATGTCGCCGTCGCCGACTTCGGCCAGGCGCAGCATCTGCAGCGCTTCGGCGACGGGAAAGAGCTCGTCGATCTCCAGCTGCAGGTCCGAGGCGATGTCGGGCAGGTCCGCCTTGCCGTTGTAGGGCGCGGCGGCGACCGCCTCGATCAGGCCCGAGATCAGGTTCGACGAGACGTGGTTGAGCAGGGTGCCGAGGCCGGTGCCGCGGTCGGCGCGCTGGGCGCGCTGGCGCGCCGTCATCTCGGTGTAGATCTGGTCGACATAATGTTCGAAGCGCGGGTCGGTGCGGTCGCGCGGGCGCGGGATGTCGATGCGAATCTCGCCGGCGACGCGGCCGGGATTGGTCGAGAACAGCAGGACCCGGTCGCACATCAGCACGGCTTCCTCGATGTTGTGCGTGACGAGGATGACGCCCTTGATGGGCAGCTGGCTCTCGCCCCACAGCTCGAGGAAATCGGTGCGCAGATTCTCCGCCGTCAGGACGTCGAGCGCCGAGAACGGCTCGTCCATCAGGAGGATGTTGGGATGCACCACCATGGCGCGGGCGAAGCCGACGCGCTGGCGCATGCCGCCGGAGAGCTCGCGCGGATAGGCGCTCTCGTAGCCGTCGAGGCCGATGAGGTCGATGGCGGCGAGCGCGCGGGTGCGGATCTCGGCCTGCGGGATGTGCAGCGCCTCGAGGCCGAGCTGCACGTTCTCGAGCACCGTCAGCCAGGGGAACAGCGCGAAGCTCTGGAACACCATGGCGATGCCGCTCGCCGGACCGTCGATCGGCTGGCCGAGATAGGACAGCGTGCCGGCCTGCGGGCTGGCGAGGCCCGAGATCAGGCGCAGCAGCGTCGATTTGCCCGAGCCCGAACGGCCGAGCAGGCCGACGATCTCGCCGCGCTTCAGGCTGAGCTCGACGCCGTCGAGCACCAGCAATTCGCCGCCGCCCGGCCGCGGGAACGAGCGCCGCACGTCGTGCACGTCGAGCAGGATGTCATCCGCCATGGCGATCTCCTATGTCAGCCTGTAGCGCCGTTCGGCGAACCAGTATAGCGGCCGCCAGAACAGCCGGTTCACCACCACGACGAAGAAGCTCATCGTCGCGATGCCGAGCACGATGCGGTGGAAATCGCCGGCCGCGGTGGCGTCGGCGATATAGGCGCCCAGGCCGTGGGCGCGCAGCGTGTGCGTGCCCCAGCTCGCCACCTCGGCGACGATGGCGGCGTTCCACGAGCCGCCCGAGGCGGTGATCGCGCCGGTGACGTAATAGGGAAAGACGCCGGGCAGGGCGACCTTGCGCCACCACAGCCAGCCCCTCAGCTGCAGATTGCTGGCCGCGTCGCGCAGCTCGCGCGGGATGGCGGAAGCGCCGGCGATGACGTTGAACAGGATGTACCACTGCGTCCCCAGCACCATCAGCGGCGACAGCGCGATGTCGGGATTGAGCGCGAAGCGCGCGATGACGAAGACGGCGACGGGAAACAGCAGGTTGGCGGGGAAGGCGGCGAGGAACTGCGCCACCGGCTGGATGATGCGGGCGAGCTGCGGGCGCAGGCCGACATAGACCCCGATCGGCGTCCACACCACGCTGGCGAGCGCGATCAGCACCGTGACGCGGATCATCGTGATGGCGCCGAGCGCCAGCGCGTTGCCGATGTCGCTCCAGGAGAGGGCGCCGCCCATCATGGCGTAGATCCGCCACAGCGCCGCGCCGCCGAGCCCGGCCAGCAGCACGCCCCAGACGACGTCGGCGGCGCGCGAGGGCACGCGCTGCACCAGGAGGGCGGCGCGGCCGCGGATCGGCGGGCTGAGGCGATAGGTCCAGCGCATGAAGGCGTGGAACGGCGCCGCGGCCCAGTCCATCAGCGCGGAGCGGCGCAGGATGTCCAGCACCCAGGACTCCGGATAATCCTCGCTGTCCTCGTTGTCGAAGCGGAACTTGTCGGCCCAGGCGATCAGCGGCCGAAACAGCAGCTGGTCGTAGATCAGGATGACGACGAGCATGGCGGCGATGGCGTAGAAGATCGCGGTCAGGTTCTGCTGCGCGATGGCCAGCGCGATGTAGGAGCCGATGCCCGGCAGCACGATGGTGGTGTGGCCGACGCTGATGGCCTCGGCGGCGACGACGAAAAACCAGCCGCCGGACATCGACATCATCATGTTCCAGATCAGCGGCGGCAGGCCGAACGGCACCTCGATGCGCCAGAAGCGGGCCCAGCCGTTGAGGCCGAACATCTGCCCCGCCTCGAGCAGTTCGGGCGGCACGGTGCGCAGCGACTGGTAGAAGCTGAAGGCCATGTTCCAGGCCTGGCTGGTGAAGATGGCGAAGACGGCGGCGAGCTCGGCGCCGAAGATGCGCCCCGGCGCCAGGCTGAGGAAGAACACCACCGTCACCGAGATGAAGCCCAGGATCGGCACCGATTGCAGGATGTCGAGCAGCGGCACCAAGAGCGTGCCGGCGCGCTGCGACTTGGCGGCCCAGGTGGCGTAGGAGAGCGTGAAGACCAGCGACACGCCGAGCGCGATCAGCATGCGCAGCGCGGTGCGCAGCGCATAGCCTGGCAGGTGCGAGGGGGCCAGCGACAGCGGCACCTGCGTCAGCGTCGACAAGGGCTCGATCAGGGTGCGGCTCGCGTCGGCGAACAGCACGATGAACCCCAGCACCAGGACGGCCGCCAGCACGTCCCACCGGCTGGGCAGCAGGCGGCTGGCCTTGATCGAGACGGGCGGCAGGATTTTCATATCCGGCAGGCCTCGAAGGGGTTGAAACGACGGCGTTGGCGAACGGTCCGCGCGAACGCGGAACGTGGCGGCACAGAACCACTTTGGCTTCTATTGGGAAAGTAAAAAGCGCGCGCGAACCCGGCAGAGATGCCGCAGCAATTTTCCTCCCCTGTTGTTACGGGGGGAGGTGGCACGCCCAGTTCGGGCGGCGTTAGCGCCAGCGTGTGCACGAGGGGGCGGACGTTGGGCGCCGCTCCGCGACGCTGGGCCCCCTCCGGCTCGCTCCGCTCGCCACCTCCCCCGTAACAACGGGGGAGGAAAGCTAGCGCCCGATCTTGCTCTCCAGCCAGCGTGCGGCCTGGGCCGGCGACTGCTTGTCGTCGGGGCGGTCGACCGTCAGATTGGCCTGCTGCATCGTCTTGAGGTCGATGGCGCCGACGAGGGGCTTCAGGGCCGTCAACAAAGCGTCATCATTCGCATGCGCCGGCGAGACCAGCAGGATCGCGTCATAGGGCGGCAGCGCGCCCTTGGGATCGCCGAGCACTTTCAGGTCGTATTGCGCGATGCGGCCGTCGCTGGAGAAGGCGCTGATCACATCGACGTCGCCGCCGGTCAGGGCGTTGTACATCAGGTTGGCCTGGTATTGCCGCTGGACGCCGAATTTGAGGCCGTAGGCGGCCTGGACGGCGCGCCATTCGGGCCGCGAAAAGATCTCGAAATCGCCGCCGATCCTGAGGCGGGGGGCATAGGCGGCGAGGTCGGCCAGGGTTGCGATATGCAGCGCGTCGGCCTTGGCGCGCGGCATGACGAAGGCATAGGCGTTCTCGAAGCCGAGGCCGCCGACCATGCGGATGCCGTAGGTCTGCTTCATCCAGCCCGCCATCTCGGCCAGCACGGCGGCCCGGCCGGGGCTGTCGGCGCGCTTCATCTCGTTGGCCCAGATGGTGCCGGAATAATCGACATAGACGTCGAGGTCGCCGGCGGCCAGCGCCCGGAAGATCACGGTCGAGCCCAGCCCGTCGCGCCGCGTCGTGGCGATGCCGGCGGCGTGCAGCCGGTCGGCGATGACGTTGCCGAGGATGTATTGCTCGTCGAAGCTCTTGGTGCCGATGACGACGCTGCGTTCGGCGGGCGCAAACATCGGATAGAGGCTGGCGCCGATCACCAGCGCGAGGCCGGCGAGCGAGGCGGCGACGCGGCCGCGGCTGCGCCGGGCAAGGCCGTCTTCGCTGAGCGCCAGCAGGCGGTCGACGAGGATGGCGAGGCCGGCCGCCGAAACCACGCCGAACAGCACGAAGACGTAGTTCTCGGTCTGCAGGCCGGTGAAGATATAGTTGCCCAGGCTGGTCTGGCCGATCGGTGTCGCCAAGGTCGCCGTGCCGATCACCCACACCGCCGCGGTGCGGATGCCCGCCATGATGATCGGCGCGGCCAGCGGCAGTTCGACGAGGACCAGGGCCTGGCTGCGCGTCATGCCGACGCCGCGCGCCGCCATCTTGATGGCGGGATCGATGCCGGCGAGGGCGGTGATGGTGTTGCGCAAGACCGGCAGCATCGAATAGAGCGTCAATGCCAGCAGCGCCGGCAGGAAGCCGAGGGCGCGGAAGCCGAAGCCCAGCCTGGCCTGCGTGAAGTGCGAAAGCGCCAATAAAACCGGGTAGAACAGCGCCAGCAGGGCGAGGCTCGGGATGGTCTGGATCAGGCTGGCGAAGGTCAGCGCGCCGCCACGCAGGACGCGGTTGCGCGTGGCCAGCACCGCCAGCGGCAGGCTGATGAGAAGGCCGAGCGCCAGCGCGCTGACGCTGAGCAGCACGTGCCAGCTCAGGAAGTCGGGCAGGTTGCTCCAGGCTTCGTCGAAGCTGTTCACGGCGCGGCCTGCAGCACTTGCGCGAGGCGGCGGGCGCGTTTCCTCGGCGTGTCGAACAGCGCCTTGACGAAATCGTCGGCGGGCGCGCCGAGCAGTTCGTTGGGCGTGCCGATCTGCACCAGCGTGCCGTCGCGCATCACCGCGATGCGGTCGCCGAGCAGCATCGCCTCGGTCATGTCGTGCGTCACGAAGATGGTGGTGAGCTTCAGCCGCTCGTGGATCTGGCGGTAATCCTCGGCGAGGTCGTCGCGGATGAGCGGATCGAGGGCGCCGAACGGCTCGTCCATCAGCATGATCTTCGGCCGCGCCGCCAGCGCCCGCGCCAGCGCGACGCGCTGCTGCTGTCCGCCGGAGAGTTCGCGCGGCAGGCGTCCGCGGTAAGCGCCGGGCGCCAGGCGCACCAGTTCGAGCAGCTCGTCGACGCGCGCCTCGCTCTGCGCCCTGGGCCAGCCCAGCAGCCGCGGCGTCACCGCGATGTTCTCGGCGACGGTCATGTGCGGGAACAGGCCGGCGCCCTGGAAGACATAGCCCATGCGGCGGCGCAAGGTCACCGCGTCGAGCGCCAGGACGTCTTCGCCGTCCACCCGAATCACGCCTTCTGAGGGCTCGACCAGCCGGTTGATCATGTTGAGGGTGGTGGTCTTGCCCGAGCCGGATTCGCCGACCAGGACGAGGAATTCGCCGTCCGCCACCGTGAAGCTGAGGCGGCGTACAACCGGTGCGGGACTGTTCGCGTAAGCCTTTGAAAGTCCTTGAAGTTCTATCACCGCCCCATCCTCACACGAGGCGTCGCCCCGGCCCCGCGTACTTGCGCGGGCGCGCCCAATCAGCGTAAAACCACGCATCCGAATTGGAAAGTAGTGCTTTTACCGGTGCTTAACCACGATTCGGGCAAAGTTATCGAACCGTAAACTCGGCGGGCGGAACGGCGATCCGGCAATGACGAAGGGCGTGACCTTGCAGCATGCGACAGGCGGTTTCTCCGCCCGCATCTGCACACGCAACGAGTCCGCGCCCCGTCATTCCCTCGGTTCGTCGCACGCGCTTCTGCTTCTTCTTAGCTGCCCCTAGGCGCTGTCGGCGCGCGGTCCTCGCGTGTCGCATGTCTGGGGGATGAAAAGCGAAAGAAGGGATCAGAGGTCGCCTATGCGACGAACGGAAGGAATGCACGGCCATGAGTAACCAGGAACAGAAGGTTCGAATATTCGACACGACACTGCGTGACGGCGAGCAGTCGCCCGGCGCAGCGATGACGCTCGAGGAAAAAATCCGCATCGCCGAATTGCTCGACGAGATGGGCGTCGACATCATCGAGGCGGGTTTCCCGATCTCCTCGGCCGGCGATTTCGAAGCCGTGCGCGAGATCGCCCGGATCGTGAAGAGCGCCACCGTGTGCGGCCTCGCCCGCGCCGGCTTCAAGGACATCGACACCGCCGGCGAGGCGCTCAAGGGCGCGCGGCGTCCGCGCATCCACACCTTCATCTCCACCAGTCCCGTCCACATGAAGCACAAGCTGCAGATGGGCGAGAACGCGGTGCTGGAAGCGGTCGGCGCTTCGGTGACGCGGGCCCGCAACTTCACCGACGACGTGCAGTGGTCGGCGGAAGACGCTACGCGCACGGAGGTGGATTTCCTCTGCCGCACGGTGGAGGTGGCGATCCACGCCGGCGCCACGGTCATCAATGTGCCCGATACCGTTGGTTATTCCACGCCGCAGGAATATTTCGACATCGTCACCATGCTGCGCAATCGCGTGCCCAATGCGGACAAGGTGATCTTTTCCACCCACTGCCACAACGATCTCGGCCTCGCCACCGCCAACTCGCTGGCCGGCGTGCTGGCCGGCGCCCGCCAGGTCGAATGCACCATCAACGGCATCGGCGAGCGCGCCGGCAACGCGGCGCTGGAAGAGATCGTGATGGCGCTCAAGGTGCGGCGCGACATCATGCCGTTCAGCCACGGCGTCGACACCACGATGCTGGCGCGGGCCTCCAAGCTGGTCTCCAACGTCACCGGCTTTCCGGTGCAGTACAACAAGGCGATCGTCGGCAAGAACGCCTTCAGCCACGAATCCGGCATCCACCAGGACGGCATGCTGAAGAACATCGAGACCTATGAGATCATGCGCCCCGCCGACGTCGGCGTGCACGAGACCTCGCTGGTGCTGGGCAAGCTTTCCGGCCGCCACGCCTTCCGCGACAAGCTGGCGGCGATGGGCTACACGCTGGACGATGCGGCGTTCCTGGAAGCCTTCAAGCGCTTCAAGGACCTGGCCGACAAGAAAAAGCACGTCTTCGACGAGGACCTGGTGGCGCTGGTGGACGACGAGATCGTCCGCGGCCACGACCTGATCTCGGTCAAGAGCCTGCGCGTCGAGACCGGCACCAACGTCCTGCCGGGCTGCGAACTGACGCTGCGGATCGAGGGCGAGGACCTTCGGGTGAAGACCACCGGCGACGGCCCGGTCGACGCCATTTTCAAGGCGATACGAGAACTTTACCCGCACACGGCTACGCTGCAGCTCTTCCAGATCAATGCGGTCACGGAAGGCACGGACGCGCAGGCGACGGTCAGCGTGCGGCTCGAGGAAAACGGGCGCACGGTCACCGGCCGCGGCGCGGACACCGACACGCTGGTGGCCGCCGCCTATGCCTATGTCAATGCACTCAACAAGCTTTTGGTGAAACGTGAAAAGCAGGCGCCTGAGGCCTTAACCGTCGCGCGATGAGACAAAGGGGCCGGCCGGGACACCAGCCGGCCCCAATTCGCGGGTATGAAGGTTGCAGGGCACGTCTGCCCATAACAAGGAATGGGACAGGTTAAGTATGTTCGGCAGTCTTCTCGGCGCCCTTTCGAGCGATATGGCCATCGACCTCGGGACCGCGAACACGCTGGTTTATGTGAAGGGTCGCGGGATCGTTCTCAATGAACCGTCGGTCGTCGCCACCATCAACCGTGGCGGCAAGAAGCACGTCCGCGCCGTCGGCAACGACGCCAAGATGATGCTGGGCCGAACCCCCGGCAACATCGAGGCGATCCGCCCGATGCGCGACGGCGTCATCGCCGATTTCGAGATCGCCGAGGAGATGATCAAGCACTTCATCCGCAAGGTGCACAACCGCCGCTCCTTCGCCAATCCGATGATCATCGTCTGCGTACCGTCGGGTTCGACCGCGGTCGAGCGCCGCGCCATCCAGGAATCGGCCCTCAGCGCCGGCGCGCGCCGCGTCTTCCTCATCGAAGAGCCGATGGCCGCGGCGATCGGCGCCGGCCTGCCGGTCAGCGAGCCCACCGGCTCGATGGTCGTCGATATCGGCGGCGGCACCACGGAAGTCGCCGTCCTGTCGCTCGGCGGCATCGTCTATTCGCGCAGCGTGCGCGTCGGCGGCGACAAGATGGACGAGGCGATCATCGCCTATATCCGCCGCCACCAGAACCTGCTCATCGGCGAAGCGTCGTCGGAACGCATCAAGAAGGAAATCGGCTCCGCCGCCCCGCCGGCCGACGGCAGTGGCGTGACCATGGACATCAAGGGACGCGACCTGCTCAACGGCGTGCCGAAGGAAATCACCATCACGCAGCGGCACATCGCCGAGGCGCTGGCCGAGCCGGTCGGCGCCATCGTCGAGGCGGTCAAGGTGGCGCTGGAAGCGACGCCGCCGGAGCTGGCGGCCGACATCGTCGACAAGGGCATCGTGCTGACGGGCGGCGGTTCGCTGCTCGCCAATCTCGATCAGGTGCTGCGCGAGGAGACGGGCCTGCCGGTGTCGATCGCCGACGATCCGCTGTCCTGCGTCGCGCTGGGCACGGGACGGGTTCTCGAAAACACCAAGGGCATGCGTCACGTGCTGTCGACGGCGTTCTGAGCGAAGACGAACTGAGAGAGACGGCTTGAGGGCCGCGTCGGGTAGTTTATGGCGAACGGCACCAGGAGGATCGCGCGGAACCGCGGCGGGGCGCAGCTCCCCATCGCGCTCCTGGCTGCGCTCGCCATCGCGCTGATCCTGATCGGCAAGGCGCAGAACAACCTGTTCGACCGCGCCCGCGCCAACGTCACCGACTTCGCCGCGCCGGCCCTCGAATGGGTGCGCGCGCCGCTGAGCGGGCTCGACCGCTGGATGGCCTCGGTCGGCGACGTCTTCGCGGTCTACAAGGAGAACCTTCGCCTCAAGGACGAGAATGCGCGCCTGCGCCAATGGCAGAACGCGGCCATCGTGCTCGACGACCGGGTCAAGCGTTACCAGCTGCTCTTGCACGCAGTGCCCGATCCGACGTTGTCCTCGGTGATGGCGCGGGTGATCGGCCGCTCCAATCGGCCGTTCCTGCAGACCATGATCCTGGACGCCGGCAAGGCGCAGGGCGTCAAGCCGGGCCAGGCGGTGATCGACGCGCGCGGCATGATCGGGCGCATCTTCCTGGCCGGCGACCATACCTCGTGGGTGATCCTGCTCAGCGACCTCAACAGCCGCATCCCCGTCACCGTCGAGCCCGGCAACACCCAGGCGATCATGGCCGGCGACAACACCGACGCGCCAAGCCTCGACCTCTTGTCGCAGAACGTGCGGCTGAAGGCGGGCGACCAGGTCGTCAGCTCGGGCGATGGCGGGCTCCTGCCGCCCGGCCTCGCCATCGGCACGGTGATCGCCGATCCCGGCGGCGGCTTCCGCGTCGTGCTGCTGGCCGACGCAGCGTCGAGCGAGGACGTCAACGTCGTCGACTTCAAGCTCAAGGCGGAGACACCGCCGGCCGTGGCGCCGAGCGACCTGCCGGCCACCGCCGCCGGCCTGCCGCCCGCCGCACCGCCGCCGCCCTTGGTCGCCGCGCCGAGCGTTGTGCCCGGCGGCGTTGCCGTCGCGCCGGCCGTCGGCCCGGCGCCGACCCCTGCCGCAGCGCCGCCGCCCGCGGCCCATGCCGCCACGCCGAGGCCTGGTGAGAGTAGGCCCGCCGGTGTGAACGCGCCCAAGCCCACCACACCGGCGCCGGACGCAGCACCCGACAATGGCGCGGAGTGAGAACCCATGGAGCGCGTGGGTAATCTGATGAGCGGACGCGTCCTGTCGTCGATCGTACCGGTGCTGCTCGGCGTCCTCGGCGTGCTGATCGCGAATTTTCCGGTCTCGTTCCTCGGCGGGCTGGTGCCGCCGCCGCTCCTGGCGTTCATGCCGCTCTATTTCTGGGGCATGGTGCGGCCCGACCTGATGACGCCGTTCTGGGCATTCACGCTCGGCGTGCTCGAGGATTTCTTCTCGGGCGGACCGCCGGGCGTCTGGGCAGCGGCCTTCCTCGCCGCCTATTTCCTGATCGACCGCCAGCGCGACATGCTGGCAGGGCTTTCCGGCCTCGGCGCGATCATGGGCTTCGCGGTGGCGGCGCTGGTCGCCTGCGCCTCGGCCTACGCCATCGTCAGCGTCTATGACTGGCAGGTCCTGCCGCTGGCGCCGGTGCTGGCAGAGCTGGCGATGACCGTGCTGGTCTATGTCTTCGCGGTGTTCCTCCTGGGGATCGTCCATCGCCGCCTGGTCGGGCCGCTGCGGAGCGATTTCTGATGCCGCTGTTCGACCGCAAGGACAAGAGCCGCTACGCCAGCTTCACGCGCCGCTCGTTCGGCCTGACGGGCGGCATGGCGGCGGTGTTCGCGGTGCTGGCGGGCCGGCTCTACCAGCTGCAGATCAGGAACGGCGATCAATATAAGGTCGAGGCCGAGGACAACCGCGTCAACCAGCGGCTGATCGCGCCGCCGCGTGGGCGCATCCTGGACCGCTTCGGCGTCGAGCTCGCCAACAACCGGCGCAATTACCGCGTGCTGCTGGTCTCCGAGCAGGCGACCGAGGGCGTCGCCGCGGCGCTCGACACCATCGGCAAGGTGATCGTGCTCAGCGATGCGCAGAAAAAGCGCGTGCTGCACGACATCGCCATGAACAAGAAGTTCGTGCCGGTGCCGGTGGCGGAGAACCTCAGCTGGGAGGAATTCGCCCGCATCAACCTGCACCTGCCGTATCTTTCCGGCGTGCAGCCCGACGTCGGCGAGACGCGCGACTACCCTTACGGCGCCGACCTGTCGCACATCCTGGGCTATGTCGCGGCGGTCAGCCCGGACGACAAGAAGGACAATGACGATCCGCTGCTCGACCTGCCGGGGTTCCGCATCGGCAAGCGCGGCATCGAAAAGGCGTTCGACGAAAAGGTGCGCGGCACCGCCGGCGCGTCGCGCGTCGAGGTCAATGCCTATGGCCGCGTCATCCGCGAGCTGTCGCGCGACGGCGGCGTGCCGGGCGAGGACGTCTGGCTGACCATCGACCGCGAGCTGCAGAGCTTCACCGACCAGCGCCTGGGCACCGAGAGCGCGGCGTGCGTCGTCCTCGATGCGCAGAGCGGCGACGTGCTGGCGCTGTCTTCGACGCCGGGCTACGACCCCAATCTGTTCAATGTCGGCGTCACGCCCGATCAGTGGAAGGCGATGACCACCGACGACCACAAGCCGCTGCTCAACAAGGCGCTGTCGGGCGCCTATCCGCCGGGCTCGACCTTCAAGCCGGCGATGGCTCTGGCGCTGGTGCAGGACGGCGCGCCGGACTTTTCGGTGAATTGCAGCGGCTCGCTGACGATCGGCAATCACCAGTTCCATTGCTGGAACCCGCACGGCCATGGCCATGTCGATCTCAAGCGCGGCATTGCGCAGTCCTGCGACGTGTTTTTCTACGAGGTCGCGCGCCGCCTCGGCATCGACAAGATGGAGGCGGCGGCCCGCGCGCTGGGCATGGGGGCTGCGACCGGCATCGAAATCCCCGGCGAGAATTCGGGCTTCATTCCGGGCGCCGCCTGGAAGGAGGCGCGCTATGGCATTCCCTGGCAGATGGGCGAGACGCTCGTCACCGGCATCGGCCAGGGTTACGTGCTGACGACGCCGCTGCAGCTGGCGACGCTCGCCGCTCGCATCGCCAGCGGCCGCGCGGTCAGCCCGCGTATCGTCCACACGGTCGGCGGCACGACGCAGCCCCGGCCATTGCCCGATCCGCTGCCGTTCTCGGCCGACGCTTTCGCCGCGGTTCGCGAGGGCATGAATGCGGTGTGCAACGAAGGGGGCACCGCGGCGCGCTATCGCATCGCCGAGCCGGGCCTCGAAATGGCCGGCAAGACCGGCACGGCGCAGGTCCGCGTCATCACCAAGCAGGAGCGCTCCACCGGCGTGCGCGGAAACATGTCGCTGCCGTGGAAAATGCGCGACCATGGCCTTTATATCGCCTTCGCGCCGGTCGCCGCGCCGCGCTATGCGCTGGCCTGCATCGTCGAGCATGGCAGCACCGGTCATCCGCAATGCCAGATGGCGCACGACATCCTGCTGTTCGCGCAGAAGCGCGATCCTTTGAACCTGCGCGCCGCCTATCCGGCCAGCGCCGCCATGGCGTCGCCGCCGCAGCTCCTGGGAGGCCATGGATGACCACGCGCCCCTATGCCGCCGCGCGCCGCACGCTCTCCGTCACCGACAAGCTGTTCGAGGTGAACTGGGGCCTGGTGCTGTTGATCGGCATCATCGCCTGCGTCGGCTTCGCGATGCTGTATTCGGTGGCCGGCGGCAGCTTCGAGCCCTGGGCCATGCCGCAGATCTGGAAATTCCTGCTCGGCCTCGCCATCCTCGTCACCGTCGCCTGCATCGACATCCGCGTCTGGCTGAGCCTGGCTTATCCCGCCTACGCGTTTTCCCTGCTGCTGCTGATCGCGGTGGTGATCGCCGGCCATGTCGGCAAGGGGGCGGAGCGTTGGCTGACGCTGGGCGGGCTCGGCCTGCAGCCCTCCGAGCTGATGAAGATCAGCCTGGTGCTGGCGCTGGCGCGCTACCTGCACGGCCTCAGCATCGAGGACATCTCCAAGCCGCTCAATCTCGGCATCGCGCTCGCCCTGATCGGCATACCGGCGGTGTTCGTGGTGCTGCAGCCCAATCTCGGCACCACCCTGATCATCCTCGCCGACGGCGCCTCGCTGCTGTTCCTGGCGGGGCTGTCGTGGTGGTGGATCGCGCCGGCGCTGGCCGCCGTCGCGGTGGCGGTGCCGACCGCCTGGCAGTTCGTGCTGCACGACTATCAGAAACGCCGCGTCCTGACCTTCCTCAACCCGGAATCGGACGCGCTGGGTGCCGGCTGGAACATCACCCAGGCCAAGATCGCCATCGGTTCGGGCGGCGTCAGCGGCAAGGGCTTCCTGCAGGGCACCCAGAGCAAGCTCAACTTCCTGCCCGAGAAGCAGACCGACTTCATCATCACCAATTTCGGCGAGGAGTTCGGCTTCGTCGGCTGCATCGCGCTGTTCATCCTGTTCGCCGTCGTCATCGGCTACGGCATCCAGATCGCCAACGGCGCGCGCAGCCAGTTCGGCCGCCTGCTGGCGATGGGCGTGACGCTCAACTTCTTCTTCTACATTCTCATCAATGCCTCGA
>DATMKZ010000001.1:0-2638 GCA_035570795.1 Rhizomicrobium sp. | reverse complement strand
CGAACCCGGCGGCCAGCTCACCATCACCACCGACGTCGAGAACTATCCGGGCTTTGCCGACGTCATCCAGGGTCCCTGGCTGATGGAGCAGATGGCGAAACAGGCTGCCCATGTCGGCACGCGCCTCGTCGCCGACCATGTCACCAAGGTGCAGCTTGCGCGGCGGCCGTTCCGGCTCGAATGCGATTCCGGCGACGTCTACTTCGCCGACGCGCTCGTGCTCGCGACCGGCGCCCAGGCGCGCTGGCTCGACCTGCCTTCGGAACGCAAATTCCGCGGTTACGGCGTCTCCGCCTGCGCCACCTGCGACGGGTTCTTCTATCGCGACAAGGAGGTGCTTGTGATCGGCGGCGGCAATACCGCGGTCGAAGAGGCGCTGTTTCTCACCAACTTCGCCACCAAGGTCACGCTGGTGCACCGGCGCGACCGCCTGCGCTCCGAACGCATCCTGCAAGAGCGGCTCTTCGCCAATCCGAAGATCTCCGTGCTCTGGGACACCGTGCTCGAGGACGTGCTCGGCGACGAGCAGCCGCCCAAGGTCCGCGCGGCGGTGCTGCGCAACGTCAAGACCGGCGACATCAGCGAGCGCCCGATCGACGGCATCTTCATCGCCATCGGCCACGCCCCGGCTTCGCAGCTCGTCGCCGGCCAGATCGAGATGAAGCCCTCCGGCTACGTCAAGATCGCTCCGCATTCCACCGCGACATCGGTGCCCGGCGTTTTCGCCGCCGGCGACGTCGCCGACGACGTCTACCGGCAGGCGGTCACCGCCGCGGGGCTGGGCTGCATGGCGGCGCTCGAAGCGGAGAAATTTCTCGCGGCGCACGGCGAGGCCGAGCCGCGCATGGCGGCGGAATGATTTTCAACTCTTCCGCGCCGCGGACAGGCAGAAAGCACAACCTGATGGATTGGGACAAGCTCAAGGTCTTTCACGCCGCCGCCGAGGCGGGCAGTTTCACGCATGCCGGCGAGCAGCTCGGACTTTCGCAGTCGGCGGTGTCGCGCCAGGTGAGCGCGCTCGAGCACGAGCTTGCGGTCTCGCTGTTCCACCGCCACGCGCGCGGACTGATCCTGACCGAGCAGGGCGATCTGCTCTACCGCACCGCGCACGACGTGTTCATGAAGCTCGAAGCCGCACGCGCCAAGCTCACCGACAGCCGCGAGCGGCCGAACGGCGATCTGCGCGTGACCACGACGCCGGGCATCGGCGTGCACTGGCTCACGCCGCGGCTCGGCGAATTCGTCGATCTCTATCCGGAAATCCACGTCACCTTGCTGACCACCGAGGAGGAGCTCGACCTCGCCATGCGCGAGGCCGACGTCGCTATTCGCCTGCGCCAGCCGACGCAGCCGGACCTCATCCAGCGCAAGCTCTTCTCCGTGCACTTCCACATCTACGCCTCGCCGGAGTACCTCAAGCGCTTCGGCACGCCGCGGACCTTCGAGGATCTCGACAATCACCGCCTGCTGGTGCTCGGCGGCACCATACCCACCTATCTGCAGCGCTCGCGCTGGCTGGTCGAGGTGGGGCGCGACGGCAAGGGGCCGCGCACGCCGCACCTCGTGATCAACAATATCCTCGGCATCCTGCGCGCCTGCCAGCGGGGCCTCGGCATCGCCATGCTGCCGGACTATCTGGTCGAAGAGGACGGCGGCCTGGTGCAGATGTTCTCCGACGCCGATCCGATCGCGCTCGACGCCTACTTCGTCTATCCGGAAGAGCTCAAGAGCGTCGCGCGCGTGCAGGCCTTCCGCGATTTTCTCGTCGTCAACGCGCAGCGCTGGAATTTCTAGGTCGGTTGCCCTCCATGCAGGGCGCAGAGGGCGGCCGCGCTGCGCCGCGCGTATCCAACGCGCAACCTTGCCGGCACTGCATGGCTGGCATGCCCGCCGCTGCATTGTCCGGAGCGAATGCGAATCGCATAGTGGGCGGCGCTGCGAAGCGCACGGTTGTCTCGGCGCCCGAGTTTTGCGCCGCCGTGATGCTGCTCGGCCGTTCCCCTCTGGAAGGTGCTCGTCGGTACCCCCACGCCGGCGAACTGGGCCGGGCCCTTGCGGGCCCGGTTTCTTTTTGTGCGGCCGGCGGCGGACGGATGAGAGGCAAAGGCGCAAGGCGACACGCCGACCCTCCCTCGGCGAACTGATCCGCGATCACCAAATATTGCCGTGGTTGTTACCGCGACGTGGTCTATAGACGGCCTCGCGCAGGGAGAACGAAGATGTTCACACGCAGGCATGTTTTCTTGGCGGGCGCCGCCGCCATCGGCGCGCTGTCCGTCGCCCGCCTGGCGGGGGCCGGCTCCGTCAACAAGGCGGCCAAGTACGAGATCACGCATACCGACGACGAGTGGCGCAAGCTCCTGAGCCCGGAAGCCTATCAGGTCCTGCGCCATGAGGGGACAGAGCGGCCGTTCTCGAGCGCGCTCTTGAACGAGCATGGCGCCGGCACTTTCGCCTGCGCCGGCTGCGACCTGCCGGTCTATTCGTCGAAGACGAAATTCGAAAGCGGCACCGGCTGGCCGAGCTTCTGGGCGCCGCTCGAGCACGCCGTCGAGGAGACGCAGGATCACTCCTTCGGCATGACGCGCACGGCCGTTTCCTGCCGGCGCTGCGGCGGCCATCTCGGCCATGTCTTCAA